>NYYT01000122.1 GCA_002686885.1 Pedosphaera sp. | reverse complement strand
GGAATTTGCCTAGCAAATGCCGAATGAACCCCTCGATTCATCTCTGATTTGGATAGGCAAAAAGTTATAAAAGGACCCGAAACTTAATAAATTTCCCTCTTCAGACAAGACAAAAATCAAAAACCTTCTTTTTTTACTAAATTCCAGCCTTTCGTGCCGATGAGAACGAAATTCACCTGAAATCTGAACCCACCCTATAGATCATTCAAAAGATATAACGTTAACGTTGTGTGAATGGTGGATCTCCTGAAGAATTGGCACCCCATCTGCCGATGGATAGAGGAAACGTGGATACAGAAGCCCTAGTTAGATTCTTGAAGCAGAAGTGTTTGCACTTTAGAAAGCGCGTCAGTCGCTTCCTTATGATCTGGATCCAGACGAAGGACTTCCTGAAGGTGAAAGATGACTTTTTCCCAATTCTTCCCGGGTGTCTGAAAGCGAGCCATCTTCAGATGTGCTGCGACACTATTGGTAGAAATCGTCAATGCCTGCTCCAAACGTTCAATCGCTTCTTGGTTTCTTCCGAGCAAGCGCAGAGCAGAAGCCCAGTTGATATGGGCTTGAATGGCATTGGGTTGAATTTCAACAGCTCGGCTGAAGGCAGAAAGAGCTTCTTCAGCCTTGTTTTGCCGACCAAGGCAAAGCCCCAGCTCCATGTGGATTTCGGGAATGTAAGGACGTAGGTCGATAGCTTCACGAAGATAGGTCTCAGCTTCTGCTACCTTTTCAGGATCTCGGGAAAGCAGACGCCCCAATTCGAATCGCGCCATCACATGATGAGGGACGATTTCGAGGATCTTTTTCCAATGATCCACAGCTTGCATGGGCTCGCCAGAGTCTTTGAGAAAACGTGCGTATTGATCCAGGACCATCCAATTATGGGGAGCTCCTTCAATGGCCCTTGCATAGATGTCCATCATGGATTTGAGAACCTCTGGGGTGACATCCAACTTCAGGAATTCAAGTTCCTTGAGCATTTTGGTGTTGAGAACCGGCCTGTTGGACTGCCGCGAAAAGGGAAACTGATTGAGTCGATTCAACATCGCCTCAACCATTTGATATTGGCCCCAGCGCGTCAATCCGAGCTTGGAGGCGCATGTTTCTGCTCCCAACCAATCAGCCTCGGAAGCATTCAAGGAGGAAAGTCTGCCGCTTTCATCAAGACCTGCTGCAATCTGTTCTGCAAAACCTCGAGCCAAAAGATAGTTACCCTGGAACTTGAAGTGCACATGATCCCAGAAAAAAACATCCCCTGGGAGCCCTCCCTCGCTCATTGCCTCCATTGATTTCTCCAGGTCGAAAAAGTAAACACCCTGAGACTGATTTTCATCGAAAGATCGCTTGATGATGTCATTGAGCTCATCGCTGGGCCGGAATCGGAGAAAGTCCAAATCACGTGCATGCTTGAAATAGGGCTGAGCCTCCGCAGTCTCACCCAATGCCAGTAGACTGGTCCCAAGAGAAAATTGGAGGTCGGCATGGTTGGCGTCGATGGATTCTGCTGTTTGAAAGGCACCCAAGGCGTCCGCAGCCAAGCTTGCCTCAAGAAGTGCGATACCCTGATCGTAGGCATCCTGCCAACTCTGGCGCCGGGACTCCTCCAGATGATTCAGGGATGAGGAAGCAAATGGGGCAGAGTCTTTGAGATTGCAGGCCAGACTGCTCATGACAATCGGTACGCCCTGCTTTTGGGCTGAGTTCAAAATGGTTTCGAGATGATGTTCAAAAGAAGCATGGACACGAATCAACCTTGGATCATCCATGGGCACATGCCTTCCCTCAAACATGGCAATCCCCCCCCAACCCTTGGGAGATTCTCCACCCAAATTTCGGGATAGTTTTTCTCGCAACGCATCCATCGCCTGACCGAGATGATATTTTTTGAGCTGTAGCCCCAGCTGAAGCATCCAACTGTCCGAACGGGTATCCCCAAAAACGGTTCCCGGCCCCATGGGGCCCGTGACTTCATTGTTACCCATGTACAGGACAAGAAAATCGGCCTCCTTTTGGACACATTCTGCGGCGATGTGGTGAATCAAATGAGAATTGATCGCCGTCAGGGCGGTGTTGACCACCTCAAAGCGAGTTTGTGGATAGCGACTCTCCAACAAAACTCGCAATATTTCCGGCATCCCAAAGGCAGGCTCAGGATCCCCCATGGCTGCGGACTCCCCCAAAACAAAGATGCGTATGGTATGGTCCTTTTTAGCTACAGGAACCATGACCGGTCGCGGCGAGCGGGCTTGGGCTTTGGGCATGAAACGATAGAGAAACCCCGGGTTCTCCATCCAGTAATCCTCACCTTCGTGTCGCGTCTTGACAAAGAACGTCGTCGGATAGCCCACCCCTGCCATCCGCAGGCAAAGCTCCAGAATGCCCATACCGAAAACCACCGATAACAGTGCTGCCACACCCTTGAACCATCGCCGGCGAGATGGGCTCATTGGGCGAGGAGGAGTGGAAGACCTGTCGGATGATTGAGATGTTTTACCGGGCGGTTTCACAAATTTGGGATTAATGTGCGATCTTGTTTGCTTGCATGTCAATGCCATTGCCCATGGAAGCCAGGGCAAGCGGCGCCTCTCATGGTCCCTGCAACCTATGTGTTAAGCATGCGATGTGAAAAATATTCGTTTGGCAGGGCCGCGTCG
The DNA here is from genome assembly GCA_002686885.1 of Pedosphaera sp. Taxonomy (GTDB): domain Bacteria; phylum Verrucomicrobiota; class Verrucomicrobiia; order Limisphaerales; family AAA164-E04; genus UBA7971. The sequence goes on along the minus strand of NYYT01000122.1, from coordinate 5,534 downwards.
GGAGGAGCCTATCCTCACCATGAAATGCTCAACTCGGAACCCTTCCGATTTGTGAGGTCGATCACTCGCTCCATTCCACCGGGCCATCTTACATGAAGGGTGCTCGGCAAAAAACCGATGTGACAGAAAATGGAAAACCCATCCTCTCCAGGACAGAGTTCCGGGTGATTGACTTCATAGAGAGCTGAAGATTCCTGATTGCTTCCTGAAAACCAAAATTGCGTACCCAGAGCACCTGGATTGGAAGAGGGTCCTTTAAAATGGATCTGATAGCGATGACCGCTCAAGGGTCGTCGGTATTGGTGCCACCTTCCACTACGATGCCCCACAATGAGCTGTGATGGTCCCTCTCCTGCACTGTCAGCAGCTTGCATCCAGTCTACCGGACTGATGTCTTTAAGTTCCAACAAGGGCTCGAGGGCAAAAGAGCCCTCATCGGCAGATCCACGCAAAAACCCAATTCGGGGATGAGGGCCGGGCATCAACCCGGGTCTTGTCCACAGCTGATTCTGTATCCAAGCCAGATCCCGACATCCATCCGCATCCAGATCCATGGGCATGAGCTGTGTCAGAGCTCCCCACTGCATGACCTCCGGCAGAGCAGCCGCTTTAAAGGAACCCGAACCTTCATTGATGAAACAAAGGCTCTCAAAAGTGGTCGCCGTCAATTCTCTGACGAGTGGGAAACGATCGCCCATGAGCTCCTTTAAACTGGCTTCACTATAGGCGGCATAATTGGGAACCTGTTGAAAAAAGAAAGGGAGGTATTGGCCAACCTCATCGAGTAATCTTGAAGGAAACACCTCACCATGACCCTTGGAGGCTAATTCAATGACGTCGGTCTGAGCTGGGTTGGAAAACGTTCCATAGGCCAGCCGGAAGGGTGAATTGTCAGGCACCTGCCAACTCGTGTTGCGACCAAGATTGCCGGCGATCACATCCATCCTCCCGTCTCCGTTGATGTCAAGGGTGGTCACGCTCAACCAAAAACCCTTACGGCCGCCAAAGCCCCATGCTTGGGTCACATCAAAAAGAGAACCTCGACGATTTTCAAAAACCCTGAGATCACTCCAAGGTGAAGCCACCAGTAATTCTGGATAACCATCTGCGTTGAGGTCACTCCAGATAGCATCATGCACCAAGCCCAGGCTACCAATAATGGACCGGTTGGCCGGAGCCGCCTCCAGCTCACCTCCTTTCCATTGAAACATCATGGATGTTTCAGCACCGGGCCAATGCCCCATTCGAGAGCCAGCTCCGGCAAGAATGCTCAGCCCCTCAGCACCCTTGAGAGGACCAGCGCGAAGGAGTGACCCTACCTCTGGGCCAGCTTTTCCCCCCAGCTTTTCCCCCGAGGAATAAGCCAAACGTTCCAGCTGAGAGCCTTTGCCATTGGCATTGGAGGCGCGATAAATAAGCCATTGCTTGGGTGATAATGCCAGCATGGACAAGAGAGGTCCCTCGAGCACATGACCTAGCCGATCGCCTTGCCAGTTTCCCGGATGGGTTTCCCGGTAAAGAGTGAGGTGATTTCCCTTATGAGCGAACCCCATCAGATTCATCGATCGACCAGGTGCATCCCCGGCCACCTTCTGCATCAGGGTCCCCACTCGATTCTTTTTTACGGGGAGCAGAGGTTGTCGCAAAGATGGGTCTTGAGGAAGACTTCTGACTCCGGTATCGAAACTGGAGACCCACTGCCAGGGATGGTTCGGGGCTTCGTTGAGAGCAGGAGACACTCCATCTGTCTCCTCGGGACTGACTTGATAGAGGAATCCGGGCTGAATGTTCCCGATGGTTTGAATGCCGCCCTCACGCCATTGCACCCTCAGGACGAGTTTACTGGCCCTTTCGGAAATACCAAACACCACCATGGGATCTCCTCCGGAGAGATACCTGCCGCCTCCCACCACTTCGTGCTCCTGAGTCGGGAGCCCGTTTCCGCTGAGCTGGATTTTGGCTCCAATGCCCTGAGGGTTTCCCTTTTGGCCTATGAGCCGGACGGCAATGCGATGGCCTTGAGCATGGTTCTCAAATAGGGATGGAGGCCCGTTGAGATCATTGACCACCAGATCCTGATCCCCATCGCCATCCATATCGGCAATTGCAAAACCCTGGTGAATCGCCTCAACCCCCAGGCCCCAGGATTGAGTCTGTTCCACAAACCGTCCGTTGCCTTGGTTTTCAAAGGCGATCATTGGCAAATTNAATCGAGGGTAGANTCGGTANTGNTCCATGAGTTCNGTGGCAAAGGCGCGTTTGAGTGCCACTGGGTCCTNATAACGCTCCCANGAATGCTGCAACTGAGCTATTTTNGCGATGGCATCGAGATCTTGAACATCNTGGGGATAGCCAGCTGAAACAATGAGATCCNNATCTCCATCCAGGTCGACATCCATGAANATCGGNCCCCATGACCAATCCGAAGCTTGNAGGCCATGAGCNTGCGATGCCTCCACAAAANATTCACTCTCANCCTGCATCAGGAGGGTGTTGTGCATGACCTGTTGTCGANTACCACTGAATTGAGGTTGGCCAAAAAGAGCGTTGAAAGCTGGTTGCTGTCGCTTGCGCAAGGACGGCGAACGACTNAGCATGTCGACCACAAAGAAATCGAGCATGCCATCTCCATTGACATCTGCCATGTCAACCCCCATGGAGCTGGCAGAACTCACACGCCAGCTGAGATCATCNACGGCATCAAANCCGCCTTTTCGATCNTTGATCCATAGACGATCCGGTGTCCAATAATCGTTGCAGACATAGAGNTCAGGCGCCAGATCACCGTTCACGTCCCGAAAGGTGACACTCAGCCCCCAATCCCTGGGCAGTGACACCAGCGGTTTGCCTGCAACNCGAAAGTTNCCATCGGTCCANGAGACNGCTTGGAAACGTCCNTTNCCNACATTCTCATAAAGNATGTCCACTTCNCCATATTCGTGAACTTGACCTTGATGTACCAGAATTCGATCCTGCAAGTCTGCAGAGGGCTTCAATTGGCCACCCACGCGCTGAAGGTTGACTCGNCCCCTGTCACGAATGTCATCCGAACGATTATAGGCCACGTAAAGATCCACATCTCCGTCCCCGTCTACGTCCGCCAAAGCCATGGAACCAGCTCCCCCTTCGAGCGAGAGCCCTGCATTGTCTGGTGCCGGTATCCATTGCCAGCCATCCTGCTGAATGAAAGCGTGAGTGCCNCCCCCTACGGTCGTGAGCAGCAAATCGAGGCGAGCATCCTCGTTGATATCGACCCAACAAGCCCCTCGACTGGGAAACCCTGGAAGNGCCAAGGCTTCGGGCAGAGGTTTCTTTTCAAAACGCCAGCCACCCAAATTTCGGTAAAGCTCATTGGGAGCATCAATCCCGCAGAAAAAAACATCCACCCATCCATCACCATCCACGTCTCCCAGAGCGAGCCCACTNCCGTTGAAAAGCACTCGGTTGGAGGCGCCCTTAAATTCNTCCAATGNGTTNGTAAACACNATACCGGAGGANNCCAAATCAACAGGGGTAAAAGCCGACGGGCCTGGCCTCGGATGCTGAAGCGGTGTGGAGAGAACCGCAGCTTGAGCATCGATGTAGACAAACACACTNAAGATCACAAACCAGCAGGATGGCAATGGCAATCGACCAGCTGGGACCCTTTTNGGCATACGTTTGCAGCTGGCCATCACGGAACTTTCGCNGAGGAAGAAGCGGACAGGNAGTGCAACAAAGTGGAAATCTGTGAACCGCTCAAGGGCCCTCCCTGTGATTTCTCGAAACCCGGCATGAGGGAACCTTTCTTGCCGTTGACAATCCACTGGTGCCAATATTCGCGGCTCTCCTTTTTGATTTTATCTTTGAGATCCGGTACTGCCGGGTCCCGTTTCGAAGAATCGTGACAGATGCCGCAGGCAGCATCATAGAGTGTCGGCCCGTATTGACCTTTGGTGGGCAAGGCATGACACGAAGCACATTCCCCTTTGAAAATAGCCCGGGCATCTTCNATGGAAGATTGCTTGTTGCGTAGTCGTTCTTCTTNGCTCATCGGACGACGCACCGGGTCTTCAATATCCACCTCCACGATAAGCGCAACCTTTCCTGCAGAAGTCATGACAACGAAATCCTGATGGAAAAGTCCCTTTTTGCCTCGAATNTTCAGGTCCACNGNTAAGGAGTGCATCGTGCCTGGAGGGANNGTCCAGGGTAATTCAGGGTGTCTGACCTTCACACAACCGCAATGTATCTCGAAGGACTCGATATCTATCGAAGCCGCTGTGGGATTGGAAAAAGTAAAGGTCATTGCGGCCTGCTGACTCCCATGGGCTGCCTCAGTTTTCAGGGTCGTGAGATCCCATTGAAGCTCCGCCATCATGTCCTGACANNAAGTCCATAGGACGCAGATCATCCACAACCTGGGCTGGATGGAGTAGGAAAATATGGATCTTATCAAATCAAACATGAGTCACTTCCACGATAAGAAAGACTACAAGTCATTAATGCACAGATTGACACAAAACTCTGTGAAACGATAGATCTAAATTGTTCACCACTTACTTCATCGTACGAACAGGTATATGGCCTGTTTGTCGGGGTTTGTCGGGAGGTGAATTGAAAACCCATGATTCAAAAAGAAGGCCGGGTTCCGAAGAACCCGGCCTTGTGATTTTCAGTGAGTTTTAAATCGCTTATTCAGCGATGAAGAACTCAGCAGCCTTGGCAGCTGGCACAGAGTAAGGTGAGGAAGCACCATCCACTGCACTGTAAGGACCGGTCACTACCTCGGCGCTCTTGAGCGTTCCGCTGTATTCGATGACCACGTTACCCTCGGAGAGGGCCACGGAGCTGATACCACCAGCAGAAACAGCTGGTAGACCACCCACAGGCTGGAAGATCGATCCAGCGATGCTTTCGCCGTCCATGGTCAGATCAATGTTGGCACCACCATGATCACCTGCGTCATTAGTCCAGTTACCGTTGAACCAAGCCACTTCGATCGGATACAGGCCTGCGGCTGGGAAGAAGGCGCTTCCGTCTGGCGCAGGGCCAGGGGCACCATGTCCACCATCGTTGTTGACCACCACTTGGTTGCCAACAAACACCACAGAACCATCATCAGATGCGCTGCGGAAGGTATGCAAACCAGCTTCGTCGATCGCAACGTAGCCCTTGAACTGAATCAAACCGTCGTTCAGCTCCCCTTCAGTTCCAACGAAGGACCCGGCATCGTCACCCAACCATTCCAGAATGGGTGAAATGTCCGTGCCCGAGTAGTTGACGTTGGTGGAGATGAAACGACCCTGAGGGTTGGTTTCCATCAATCCAAGACCATGGTCATCACCAGGAACAAAGCTGAAGATGGGCCCTTGGCCGTCTTCACCGAATTGCATTCCCTTAGGACCAGTCGTCCAGTAGGCCGCATGCAGACCAGCGTCTCCAACCTCCTCAGCTGCGGAAGAAGCAGCAATCGAAGCCGCAGCCACATCGGCAGCACCATACAGAATAGCACCTGGGATATCATCGCCACCAGCCATCACACGAAGGTTAGC
>NYYT01000121.1 GCA_002686885.1 Pedosphaera sp. | reverse complement strand
GAGGGCGTATGCCGGAAAGCGATTTCCCGTACTCGGCAGAAGAAAAGCCTACTCTTCCCGTTCACGCGATAAGGCCGGCGATAACAACCGATACGATTGACATCAACTTGATCAGGATGTTCAGCGAAGGCCCACTGGTATCCTTGAATGGGTCGCCAATGGTATCTCCCACAACCGCAGCGGAGTGGGCATCATCGCCTTTCTCAGCACCGGGAATCTCGCCTTGCTCGATAGCCTTCTTGGCGTTGTCCCATGCTCCTCCAGCGTTTGCCATGAATAGAGCCATCAGTACGCCAGTTGCTGTTGCGCCAGCAAGAGTGCCTCCAAGAGCTTCGGGCCCGAGCACATACCCTATTGCAACAGGGCTTCCAATTGCAACTAATCCGGGCATAATCATCTCACGTAGAGCTGCCTGTGTAGAAATATCGACGCATGTCGCACTGTCTGGCTCAACACCCTCGCGACCCTCCAATAGACCGTCAATCTCCCTGAATTGTCGACGGATTTCAGTGATCATATCTTCCGCTGCGCGCCCCACTGACTTCATTGTCATAGCAGCTACAAGGAATGGTAGAGCACCACCGATTAGTAGACCAATCACAACTTCTGGATTGGTTAGGGAAAGGTCTGCTGCCTCGAGTCCTGCACTGGTCTTGTACGCAGCAAATAGTGCCAGAGCAGTTAGTGCTGCACTCCCTATTGCGAATCCCTTTCCTATTGCAGCGGTAGAGTTTCCTATTGAGTCTAGGCCATCAGTGATTTCTCTGACTTCCTTCCCCAGTCCCGACATCTCTGCGATTCCCCCCGCGTTGTCAGCAACCGGCCCGTAAGCGTCCACCGTCATGGTAACGCCAACCGTGCCCAGCATGCCCATAGCGGCCATCGCAATCCCGTAAAGACCAGCATCCCCGCCGCCCATTACATCGTTAGCGAAGTAAATGCCTCCAGCCATCAGAAGAACTGGGATGAAAACCGATTGCATACCTACGGCTAGACCTGCAATTGCATTTGTTGCACTTCCAGTCTTAGATGCCTCTCCGATGTAGGGTATGGCTCGTACTTTGATTCCAAAGACAGGTTCGATTCCTGTGTAGTATTCAGTAACTAGTCCAATTAGAATGCCAACTAGCGATCCGATCGCCACTGCTTGAATCACAGTTGTGTCCAATTCCAAGTAACTGAGAGTAAGGTATCCTCCTCCGATGAATAACACCGCACCAATGAATGTGGTATTTCGCAAAGCGGCACCGGGGTGCATATTTTTCATCCCGCTAATCGAGAACACTCCGATGATTGAAGAGATGTACCCGACAACAGCCAAAGCGATTGGTATCATTAGGTAACTTGCACCCAGATCATCGCTGGCCTGTGCGATAACCATCGCAGCGATGATTGAGCCTACGAACGACTCGAAAATGTCAGCACCCATCCCAGCAACGTCACCAACGTTGTCACCGACATTGTCGGCAATTACGCCAGGGTTACGAGGATCATCCTCGGGAATACCGGCTTCTACCTTGCCAACGAGGTCTGCACCAACATCCGCAGCCTTGGTGTAAATGCCGCCCCCGACACGAGCGAAAAGTGCGATAGAGGATGCGCCCATTCCGAATCCTGCAACGTTCTCAACAGAAAGGAAACCCTCCCCGCCAACTGGATCCGTAAGGTAGTACATCAGGGAGATACCGAATAGGCCCAACCCCCCTACTGCCAGCCCCATCACTGCTCCACCGTTGTATGAAGTGGTAAGAGCGGCCGCTTGACCGCCGTTAGCAGCGGCCTGTGCCGTCCGTCCATTCGCGCTGGTGGCAGATTGCATTCCGCTGAATCCAGCTGCTACACTACATAGCGCACCGATGATGAAAGCGACCATGGTTTCCATGCCAAGGCCGTTGTCCGCGCCACCTGCGAATAACAGTGCGGCAACAACAACGATGAATATTGATAGCATCTTATATTCAGCCATGAGGAAAGCCATTGCCCCATCTTGAATCCTTCCAGTGATGGTGGCTACTGTTTTGTTTTCAATCTCGATTGAATCTACCTTTCGATATAACATGAAAGCTATGAGCAGACCTAATATTCCTGCCCCCATCCCCATGATTCCAATTTGTTCTCCGTCCATAATATCACCAGTTAGGTTGAGATTCCGACCTAGGTTCGGTATTTAAGCCGATATCCACTAGCAGACAAATTAATCGCCACAATACCTCAATTGTTTCATAGCCAACCCCTCTTCCAATGGATAGCATGGCGGACGTAGACCCCCAGATGATTCTCGATTCTGTAGGCCCGGTTCAGACAATCTTGGATGCTCATGACGGGATAGTTAACGTCATGGACACATCCGGTGGAGTCATCACCATCTCTTTGGAGGGCGGATGCACCGGATGCTCCTCAACTCCAATGACTGCAATGCAGATATACTACTCCTTAATGAAACTCGATCAAGTCAATGACGTGATCTTCGTAAATGGCGAACTCCCTGCTTACATGAGGTCATTCATCAATCAGAAACTTGGTATCGAACAGTAGTGCATTCATCAATATCCAAAGCACAATGAGACTGATTCACTCATCACGATCCTCTGCCCGAAGACGACGAATTTGATGGGGGTTAACCTCTCCCTGTACTTCTTTCCCCTTTAGATTGAGGCCGGAAGCAGCGGCCAGAACCAGTGAGAAGACCGCCATGGGCCTCGCCGCATTGCGGGAACCCCACAGATCACCCCCAAGGTAGTGGAGCAAGAATAGAAGAATACTTGCCAGTATGCAGAATGTCATTATGGTACGCTGGCCTATTATTTCCGCTTTCTTAGAACGTGCGATAGTGCCAATACTCATCCACAATATCACAGCGATCCCACACAGGCTCACTGACAGAGTCTCGAGTATACCGACCAGGCTCATGACGCCCCCTCAAACAACACGTCTGTGAAACTTTCCGGGATGGATCCAATCCACACAACGATAGACGACCTCCTCAACAGACGCTCATGGCGCGCGTCAGAGGGTGGGGTTTGCCAAACACCCGTCGCGAAGCTCCTCCTTATTTTACAAAGAGTCAGATTGTGACAGTTTTCGATCAAGTGGCAATTCTGCTAGAACTCGATGGAGCAAATCCATTCAGGGTGAGGGCATATCAGAATGCAAGCAGAGCCCTCGGACAGATGAACCGTCATTTGATGGACGTCATCGAATCAAATGCCTTAACTGAAATCAAAGGAATAGGAAAAGGACTCTCATCCCTAATAGCGGACGTTGTGATGACTGGTGAGTGGGGGGATCTACAATCCCTCTACGATAGGGTCCCGCCTGGTTTAGTTGAGATGGTGGGCATCCCGGGTTTGGGGCCAAAGAGGGCCAGGATATTGTCCAAGGAACTTGATGTCTCATCAATAGAATCTCTAAAATCTGCATGTGAGAACAATCTGGTGGCCTCCTTGCAAGGTTTCGGAGAGAAAAGCCAACAGAGATANCTCGAGGGCATCGAGCTTTTCCGCAGAAATCANGGCAGAACTAGATTGGATGTGGGTTTGAGATTCGGCCTNGCTCTAGAAAAGAGAATTTCGGANATTCATGGAGTTGANAAGGCACAACTCGCGGGAAGCGCAAGACGTAGGAGAGAGACAATCGGAGATCTCGATATAGTNGTNGCGACCAGCCNNGAGAATCGTAATTCAGTAATTCAATCGATACTCGANTTGCCCGGNATCGCAGATATCAAAGGCTACGGGGAGTCGAAGATNAGCCTCATCCTCGAACAGAGCGTTTTGAATTCCTCNTTCCCNACTGGNAGCCTCGANAATGCCCTCAATGAGGCCATTCTTGATCGCTCCGAAGATGCAACCATAGACGCCCAGGTCAGAGTCGTCTCACCTGAGACGTTCCCATTNACATTGGCATACTTTACTGGCTCAAAAGAGCACAATATACGTATGAGACAAATTGCAATAGATAACGGATTAAGACTCANTGAATTCGGANTGATCCCCGAGCAACTCGCTGGCGATTTGAAAGGCATAGATGCGGCNATACACACACTTCCATGTAAAAATGAAGCAGACATATATTCCANGCTTGGNCTTCAATGGGTNTCTCCTGAACTTAGAGAAGATATGGGGGAGATTGAAGCAGCTTCGATGAATGGGATNCCGCACCTCATTGAATCGAATATGATTAGAGGCGCACTCCATAACCANACAGTTGCATCTGANGGATCTTGTACTCTGGAGGAAATGGCATCGGCAGCAATGAATCTNGGTTGGGAGTANCTTGGAATNGCGGAACATTCCCCTGCGCTGAATATCGGAGGTCGAAGCATAGGGGTNGACCCGGTTGAGGTATCAATTCANGGCGATCTGATTCGNGCGTTAAATGAGAAATGGAAAGATGAGGNNGAAAAATTCAGNATATTCCACGGCACTGAATGCGANATNCTNCCNGATGGAAAGTTGGATTATTCGCCAGATGTTAGAAACCAATTCCATCATGTGATAGGTTCAGTACATGCNATCGGNTCNTGGAAATCAAGAGANGAACANGACAATACNGATGCGATAATCAAAGCAGTGGAAGATCCAACNTTCACAATACTGGGNCACCCGACGGGACGTATCCTTCAAGCNAGAGACGGATTNCCCATTGANATGATACAGATTATCGAAAAGATGGGCGANATCAACTCAAACGGCACNCTCAAGGCTATAGAAATCAACGCATCTCCATTNCGTCTTGATCTCGATTGGAGGCTCTGNAAGGTCGCTAAAGANAATGNNGTCCCCATCGTGATTAACCCGGACGCACACAGTGCAGAAGGCCTTTCCGATCTCTCATATGGTGTAGATATAGCACGCAAGGGNTGGCTGTGNGCAGAAGACGTCCTCAANACNAGATCCGGNGATGAGCTNGATGAGATTCTTGGAGCATAACGAATCCTCTTATCCCACCTCTNCTGTCAACACACAATGGGACTCGGNCGAGCACTNGTTTTTGCATCTGTTATGGTATTNCCTGCATTCGTGGCCGGGTTGGCCGCGTGGATTCTTTTTGGAGGCAGTGAGTCGTGGCAAGATTGGCAGTATNTGACTTGCTATGCAGTTCCCGGGGCGCTAATTNCGTCTGCATTCATANTGGGGTATAGAGGGTCTAGAGAGGTAGAGCAATGAGGCGAATTGACAAGGCCCGGAGAATCAGCGAAATCCTCGAAAATCTGTATCCTGACACACCTATACCACTTGATCACACGGANCCATATACTCTGCTAGTAGCAGTNATGCTTTCTGCACAGACAACTGATAAGAAAGTGAACGAGGTCACTCCCGGACTTTTTGAACTCGCATCAAAACCCTCTGCAATGGCCGCTCTGGATGTGGAGGATATACAATCAGCAATACGACAAGTAGGATTGGCTCCAACTAAGGCAAAAAACCTCAAGAAAATGGCCGAGATTATCGTCGATAGAGGNGGGATAATTGAGCCAAATTGGGACTACCTGGAATCCCTCCCTGGTGTCGGCCACAAGACTGCCAGCGTCGTAATGGCCCAAGCCTTTGGGATACCGGCATTTCCTGTTGACACTCACATACACCGCTTGGCTGCTAGATGGGGTTTATCCAGAGGCACTACAGTCGAACGAACTGAATATGACCTGAAAGCCATTTTTCCGAAGTCTACGTGGAACAAAAGACACTTGCAAATAATCTTCTTCGGCAGGGACCACTGCCCCGCAAGGAGGCATGATCTGTCGAATTGCATGATTTGTGGATGGGCCGCTACAAAGAAGAGAATGATGGAGGAAATGAGGCGTTAATCTAAGACCTGAATAACACCATCAACCCCAGTACTGAAACGGACGCCCCGGAAGCAAGTATGAACGGCCTGTAATCTTCTAATTTCTGCATATTCTCTCTTGCATCATCGCATCTACCTTCGTCCCAATCGGTAATTTGAGCTATTGTCCCAACGGNCGTATCGCAGTTTTCTTCAATCCCCTCTTCATAGAGACCAATTGCATAACCGCTGCCTGCCCAAGCAAGAAGCAATATCCCTCCTATCAGGATTAGTATGACTGAGAANACCTTCGATAGTTTNCCCATGCCCNNCCCTGCAGCATCAACGATTCAAACGTTNTTGCGTCTTTGTCGCAAAGCNTCGGCTGCNACGACCGCCAGCGGGGCTTGAAGATTGTATGACGGCACAAAACCCCGCATCGGAATTTTCACTATNGAATCACACTCTTGAAGCAGGTCTGCCGAGATTCCATGTCGTTCCCCGCCTATCACGAGCATACACCGGCCTTTCAAGTCGGCATCCCATGGCTCTACGTCTCCCGAATCTTCAATCCCAATTATCCGGTAGTTGTGAGCCCTAGCCAAATCTGATGCTTCACGCCAGCTCATCCACTTGACAGGGATGAAACGGTCGGCTTTCATCGAAGCTCTTGAAGATGCCTT
>NYYT01000120.1 GCA_002686885.1 Pedosphaera sp. | reverse complement strand
CACCTGCTAAAAGCCCGTCAGATGGTGCTCAAGCCTCCCCTTAGTTCCTTTAAGAGGTGCTTGGAGGGTTTTTCCAAGGCTGGTCAGGGAAACGAGTGGGTGTCTTGTATCCCTCAGGCTGTTGCCGATTGACCGCAAGATCGTCTTCGGCCGCTTGGTTGGAAACATCCGGTTGTGCTTTCCATGAGGCAATCTTTGCCTTGAGCCCATGATGTTCGGCCATCTCCTTGTTTCCCGTTTTGACGTAAAACAAAGAAAGGTTGGTATGGATTAGCGGGTGTTCTGGCTCCATCTCTTCCACACGATGTCCTAGCGTAATCGCTTGCTCGAGATCACCCTTGCGATAGCACACCATGCTGAGCGCTACCAAGGCATCGACATGAGTGGGTTCCTCGGAAAGTACTTGCTCCAAAAGTTCAGACGCTTGATCGTAGGCTTCCTGTGAAAAAAGAAACATGGCCTGATCATACCTTTCTGCATTGGAATCAGCGTTTTCCATGTGGGTGACGTTATTCCATTGTATAGGCGCCCTCAAGCCTCAGTTGTTTACCGAAGCCTTTCGTGGTACAACCCACCAATGGGATCAATGGATGAAACCTTTGAAGCGGCTCAGCTGGATCGGGTCCAGTTGGCAAAGCTCTACGATGTAGGACAGAAAATCCATGCGACTCTTGAGTCTAAAACGGCTCTCAATCTTATCTTGGAGTACGCCATCGAATTGACAGGGGCTGACTCCGCCAGCATTTCACTGGTCAATCCAAGCACTGCGCTTCTTGAGCTTGAAGCTTCACGCGGTTTACCAGAATCGCTGACCCAGGATTACCAGCTTGCCTTGGGTCATGGCATCACCGGATGGGTGGCCAAACATGACTCCCCTGCCCTGGTCCCAAATGTCCAGGAAGATCCTCGTTACCTTTCCGTATGGGGTGACGTGCGGTCCGAATTGGCAGTTCCTTTTGATGTGCAGGACCAAATTCGTGGCGTCCTGAACGTGGACTCCACCCAGGTTGGCAATTTTAAAGAAGCCGACCAAGCGATGCTCAGCGCTCTGGCCATTCAGGCGTCCACTGTGATTGGAAACACCTGGTTGTTTCAGCAACTGCAAAGCAAGGCAGCCATGTTGGAGTCGCTGTCGAGCATCAACGAAACCATTCAACAGACCCTGGGTATCGATGAAGGCCTCGAATCGATCACCCGCGAGGCTTGCGGGCTGATGAACGCCACGATGGGTTCGGTGCTGTTATTGGATGAATCGGGTCAATGGCTGGACCTGAAAGCTGCCTACGGTGCGGGTGAAAACTACCAGGCTAAACCCCGATTACACATTGACGAATCGTTTGCGGGCACCGTCGTTCGCCGTGGCCACCCCATTCAACTCAAGGACGTGCGCCACTCAAGCTTGTATCACAATACCGAGTTGGCAGAACAGGAGGGTTTGGTCAGCATGCTGTGTGTGCCCCTCAGCACCGAAAACCACATGCTGGGAGTCTTGAGTATTTATACCGACCAGCCTCATCATTTCTCGATCGATGAACTCAATGTTTTAAAAGCATTTGCCAATGTGTCCGCCATGGCAATTGAACGAGCCACTCTCAACCGTGAAATTCGTCAGATGGAGGAGGCACTCAGAAGCCGTGAAAAACTCTCTGCCCTGGGACTCCTCGCCGCAGAGGTTGCTCATGAAATTCGCAATCCTCTCACCGTCATGAAAATGGTGTATCATGCCATGAACCTGCAGTTCCCAGAGGAGGATCCCCGCCATGAAGATGCCTCTCTGCTTGGGCGGAAGATGGACCAGCTCAATGAGATTGTAGAGCGCGTCTTGGCATTTGCCCGCCATGATGAGCCTCGTGTCGAGTCGGTCAATCTCGAGCGATTGCTCCATAGCCTGCATGCTCTGACACGGCATAAAATGCGCCAACAGTCCGTCGCGTTCGAAATGCATATCGCCTCCGACCTTCCACTGATTGAAGCCGACCCTGGTCAACTCGAGCAAGCCTTGCTCAACCTGACACTCAACGCNATTCAAGCCATGCCTGAGGGNGGCTCCTTGACCCTTCATGCGCATCGTCACCCTTCCCNCNAAGCATGCAAGAACATCGAATTGCAATTTGCAGATACTGGCAAGGGAATGGATGCCAAACTCTTTGAATCCAAGGAGGGCCTTCTACACTCGGAAAAGCAAGAAGGCACAGGGCTTGGGCTTATGGTCATCAGACGTATTATCGAGAGTCATTCGGGACAACTCAAACTCACATCCACTTCCCACGAAGGGACAACCATTTCAGTCATTCTGCCGATCAAAAGATCCCTCCAAGAAAGATCAGAAGGGACATAAGGTTCCAACTCTTGGACAGGAGGCATTGATTTTCCCACCTAAAATGCCTAGATTCGCTGCATGCTCATCAATGGCATCATCAATCCTCAGCTTCTTTCACTCATTTCCAGAATCAGGCACACCAACACCCTGGTCATCGCAGACGCTGCCTTTCCTTTTTGGAACATGATCGAAACCGTAGACCTCACCTTGGTACGAGGCGTTCCTACCATTCCGCAGGTCCTCGACGCTCTCTTACCCAACTGGAAATGTGGGGATATTTGGATGGCGGAGGAGTTCCTAAGCACCAACCCTGAGGAGGTTCAGGAAACCTTCGAGAGGTGTTGTCGCGGGATCCGTCGGCAGTTCGAGCCTCATCTAACCTTCAAAAAACGTGTTCCTTCAGCCATTGGCCTCATTCGCACGGGTGATACGACGGCCTACGGGAATATGGTTTTGGAGTCGGTCTAAAGGAAACCTCGCCGCTGGTCCACCCAACGGGCCCAGGCCATTCCCAAGCCAAAGGAACCCGCCAAGATCAGGAGCGCTCCCCCACCCCCGAAATCGAGGTATCCCTTGATACCGAGCAAAAGGAAAATCAGGCCGGCAGGAATCATAAGCCACTTCCAGAACCGGGCAAGAAATCCAGACATACCTTCGGGAGGACGAAAGGCGATCCACAAAGTCGCCCATAACACCACGCCACAGCCAAAGACTCCCGTAAATAAATTTGCCGGCGTCAAAAGCCAGATAAAGGAAAAGGTCTTGCCACTGTCGGCAGCCCATTGGGTGGAGGCAACCACCAGCATGGACCCTACAGCAATCGCAAGAACCCATTTTTTGTGACTCTGATGACGCTTGGCAGTCCAGCGCTGCCACCCCATGGCACGTGCAGCTTCCACAAAAATCCTGGGCCCTACTTCAAGCGTACCGTAAAGCGTTCCAAGCATGGCCGCGAACGCTCCCACCTGAAAAATTTTTCGCATCACCGGCCATTGATCGGAAACAAAGTAAGCCTGCATCGAAAGCAGCTGACCGTCCACCGGCACTTGACCCTTGGGAGCAAGAACCTCGTGGCCAAGAACCACGAAGACCACACTGAAAAAAAAGACGCTCAAGAAACTCATGCACGTGTCCCATCTAAGCGAGGTCATTGCGTCGGCCATATCGCTTGCAGAAACCTGGGGAGAAACTTTCGCTCTTGAGACAGCACCTCTAGGGTTGATTTCCCACGCATCAAAGCCAGCTCTTCCCCAACCTTTTTCACGCAGAAATGAGACATAGCACAGATAGTCGTAACTGGACCCACCGATAATTCCCACATAGGTCGACAATTCGACCCAAACAGGTCGCTGAGTAAAGCTCGGGTAGCTTTCGATCCATTCAGGATAAACCCAATCACCCCAAGGGATGGCCAGCCGCCCCCAGTCCATAAACTGAGGGGATACCAGGAAAAGAGCCACCATCGCGATTCCAAGAAGCAGAGAGACAAGAAGGAGTTGGATTTTCTCCAGCCACTTGTATTGACCAGCAATGCTCAAAACGGCACATAAGAGCAGGAGTAGATAAGGCCATAGCATGCCAGCATGCCAGCCCATCACGAAACCACCCGGCAGCAAGGAAGCCGTCGTGTTGGCGTGAAAAGCGACCCATATGGGAAAGCATGGAATTCCAAGTAAGAGGAAACTTACGGGCAACCATCCCCTGGGCCCCGGCAGTCGAGTCCAGCTCTCCATAGGGTGAATTCCTCGAAGGATCATCTGCCGCCCTGTGGTGTAGAGCAGCACCCACTTCAAAAGGCATACCAGGCAGAAAAACCAAACAACTTTTGGCCCAAAGAGAGCACCAGCACGAGTGGAAAAAATCAATTCGCCTGAGCCAATGGTTAACGAGGCAATGATGGCTCCAGGGCCCAGTCGCAGCCACAAGGAATGGGAACACTGGCGATTCATGCGTATGGTTTCAAACCGTCTTTACGGAGTGGCTTCACCTCCAGCACTCCTATCGCAACACCCTGGGCAACGCCGCAAGGCGTTCCGCCTGGCGGGAAAACGTATCGTCGGTCATCGACCTGGCTGTTTGATAACCAAAGGGAATATCCCCTGACTCAGTGATACCATCGATGACGAGACAATGGGAATCATTGACCATGATCCCTACAAGTTCTCCCACGGGATTAAACACCAAATGTCCCGGGGAAGGCACCAGGGACTGGCTGAGGCGTTCCAAGGCCGGAAGACTCACTTCCAGGTAATTGGAGTAGTTGGCGGAAAGCCTGATATCAAACGCTCCGTAGGCGTCTCCATCCAGGGATGGATCCACCAGAATGACTTGGTCATGTGCGAGAGGGTCCTCTGCCAGTTCAAATGGCCTCAGGCCCAGAACCTGAGCCTGTCGAGCCCCTACGGGCATGGAAAGCACACGAGGATCCGCATCGATGAAACAGATTTTTGGACAGGAGTAGGCCTTTTGCTCTCGCTCCACTCGCCCGGCCATTTGCTCCCACTCAGAGGATCCACTCCATAACTGAATGGGGGTCTGATCGGTATGGTAAAGGGCAACGAGTTCGCTGCCATTGGATACCACGATACTGTAACTGTTTTTTTCTTGGGTAATCGTGTTTCCAAAGGTTCCACTCCGTGAAGCCTGGAAGCGGGTGAGCAATCGCTGGTCCAAAAAACGTGCGTAAATGGCGCTGGGTGTCATGCTGCGCGGGGCCTGTAATTGCTCGGCCATTGCCTCGTTGCGTTGAACCAACTCCGCGATTCCTTCTGCCAGCTGACCTGCCCGTTCATCAGCACGCTCCTTCCCCAGAAGAGCTGAAGAAGCCTCTTCCCGGACCAAGGAAGTTTCACTTTGGGCAATGGAAACTTGTTCTCGAGAGTAGGCCACATCCTGCCTGGCTTCGCGGATCTCGTCTTTGGCAGCATCAAACTGCTCGCGCACGATGATTTCCGTCGTTTGGGATTGCTTGAGTTCAAGCGCCAGTTGAAATTTTTGCTGCTCAGCATCTTGCCTTTCTGCTTCCAGTGATTCCATCTTGGCTTGCATGGCCAATACTTCACTCCGACGAAGGTTCAGTTCACTTTCGATCATCTGCAATTTTGTCTTGGCGGCTACGGCTGATTGCTCAGAACGATTCAGGTCATTTTGAAGCCGCTTGGCCTCGCTGGAAGCCTCTAGGAACTGGTCCTGAAGAAAGGAAACGCTTTTTTGGGTGTCCGTGTACTGCTGCTGCAAAAGAACTCTTTCATTTTGCAATTGTTGAGCACGGCCTTCGACTTCTTCCAGATCCTTTTCGATCAGGGCGATTTTAGAATCTTTGGCGACCAGGGCTTGTTCGGAATTTTCCAACGATTCCTGAGCGCTATCCAACTGACTGCTTAGCGTCTCGCGGACTTGCTGCTCGGAGGCCAATGCCGTCTTGAGTACGGCCACCATATCATTGGTGCGCTGCGGCGAGAGGCTATTGGATAGCGTTTGGTTTCCATTAGTGGAGGCAGGCTCGAACTTTGCCAACGAGAGAAGGCTGATCAGCAGAAAATCGCATATAATGATGAGTAGCGGGCGATTCATGCAGGAGGAGCGGCCTCTTCGAGAATCAGTTGTCTTCGATAAGGCCTGACATGCAGAATTTTGAGGACTGAGACGAAAATGATCCCAAAGAGTGTCGATGCGTAGGCAGCCATGAGACCAGGCTTGATAATCCCCAAAGCCAGACAAACAAGTGAAAGTACCGTTCCGGCAAGACCCACATAAAGACCTGCATCAAACATGTTGTCCTCATTGTCGAGCAATCTGAGCTTCAATTGGGAATCCAGCGACTGCTTCTGGATTTCCTTCAGCTTGATCAAACAGAGCACATAGATCCCGACCTGTATCAGAAAAAAAACACCTAAAGCCAAAAAGGTCACTTGTGAAAATTGGGTATCCATCATTGGGCCGAATGCCTGGTCTTCATGATCCACCAAAACAGGAAAGGACCAGGTAGTAAAATTCTGACTACTTTCAGAGTCCTGCGCAAGAAAAGGTTCGGCGCAAACAATCGCCAGTAACGTTGTCATGGCCGTCCATGTGACCGTGCGCCTCCAATCAATGGCTTTATCTGATTGGCCCCATGGTGAAAGGATTGGAAGTAAGTTAAGGCAACGCAACCAACAAAGAAGGCCCATTGCCATGCAAAGCCAGCGCAAAAGGATGGGATACGGATGGGCAACGAAGGCAACGCGAGCCCCCAGATTCCCCAGCATGGCAGAGCAGTATCCACCCAGTTGCCCGTGTAGACTTTTTGATGGAACCAACGGTTTAAACCGCTCCAAGAGATAACTCACCCCTCCTTGCCCATATCGAAGTGCGCATCCCAGATCCAAAAAGGCCGTTTCGGGAAAGCGTTGATAGTATTCGGCTAGACGCTCGGGCTCCTCGGCAAACCACAAGGATGCAGCAAAAACCGCCATTCGATCGGAATCCACAGCAGCCTCAGCTGCCAGGGCTTGCAGTACTTTTGGGCCTGAAATCTTGCCCATGAAAGCCGAAAGCTGCCCCCAATTCATGCGTCTTGCCAAACTGAGTAAATCCGCGCAAGCCGATTCAAAGGAGGCAAGGTTGGGTGCTTCGTTCAGATCCAGTAAGCACTGACGCAAGTAATCTTTCAGAGAATCCGAAAGGTGCCCGCCTTGTTCCAGAAGATCCCAGAGGATTAAAAGGCTTTCCATCACTTGCCCCCCCGGCTTCCCAGGAGCTTCGAACCATTGGAAATTCCAAGGATGGCTCCCTACTCGCAGTGAGAATTGCAGTCCTGGGTCACCTGAACCATGGACGCTTCCAAGGGTTCGACGCACCGATCGACGCATCATCCACTCCATGACATTGTCGATTTCCCCTGGCAGCTCTGTCAAAACCGGTTCAAAGACCCCTTGAGCATGGCCCTGGCGCACATGGCTCGGATAGCTCACCTCGTAGCGCTCAAAGCTGACCACCAGCCGCTCCACATCTGGGGTGCGGGCTATCTGTGCAGCGCGAATCAATATTTGGGAGACCCCTGGCTGATGGAGGCTTAAAAGTGAGGAGGACTCACTTTCAAGGCCAGGTTCGCTTTTGGCCATGGCCAGAACCTCGGGCGACATCGCTCGGAGATAATCGGGGATTCCCAGTGCGATCACCCAAAGCATGCAGCCAGCGGCGAACAAAATGATGCCATGTACCCATTTCATGGATGGGATGACCTAATCTTCTTCCCTCCTTGAAATCAATGGTAATTTGCCGGACGCTTGCAAGATGTAGTTCTATGACAGTCACTGAAACTCCGTCCATGCACCCATCCCTCACCTTTCATCATTGTCCGAATTGTGGCCATCCTCGAAAAACGATGCTGGAATACTCCATCGCATGCGAGGCGTGCGATTATCTCTTTTATCTCAATCCTGCGGTCGCTGCAGCCGGTCTGATTCTCAATGAAAAAAATCAAATGCTTTTCATCGTCCGTGGAAAAAGTCCGGCCAAAGGACGATGGGCATTGGTCGGAGGCTTTGTAGACTGCGGGGAATCGCCCGAAAAGGCATTAAAGCGTGAGTGCCAGGAGGAGGTCGGAATCACCATTGACACTCCTAGCTACCTTGCTTGCTATCCAAACACCTACACATATAAGTCCATTGCGTATCCTGTGCTCGATCTGTTTTTCACCGCCAAGGAGTGCTCACCGGCTGAGTCCTTGGTCTGTGACAGAGAAGAGGTGTCCCATGTGGAATGGCAGGATCCATGGCATTTTGATCCGGCTCAGCTCGCCTTCCCTTCCATGCAGCGTGCACTGATCCGGTGGCAGAAGGTCAACCCAAGTCTGCCCCTTTAAAGTCAACGCTCAGTCGTCGATGGCCTGATGGATCAGCAAGCGGTATTTCCAGGCTGTTTCTTCAGAAATACCCTGGGTTTGTTTCATGAGTACGCCCACGATTTCTTCCTGAGGATCCGCAAAATACTGGGTATTGAAATACCCACCCCAGTCGAAAGTACCGACACTACCCAAGCCACCCTTGGCCACCCCTCCTTCACGAAGCACCCCGAAAGCCAACCCATGAAATTTCTCTTCGCCGCCAAAGAGTCGACCGGTCTGGTTTTGCATGATGGTCGCAATGGTAGAGCGACTCAGAATGCGCTGACCATTGTAGGAGCCACCATTGAGATACATTTGTAAAAAGATCGCATAGTCCTTGGCGGTACTGGAAAGACCTGCGCCTCCTGAATAAAAACTCCTTGCCCCCTTGATGGGATAATCCGGATCATAGAAGGTCACTGGGTAACGGACCCATTGATCGTCTTTTTTAGTCTGCACCTTGACCAGGCGCTCGTTCTTTGAAGTCGGGAGATAAAAACCCGTATCCTTCATGCCGAGAGGTTCAAAAATTCGTTCATGAAGAAAGTCTGCAAAGCTCATACCGCTGATGATTTCCACAAAGTAACCCAACACATCGAGCCCCTCGCTATAGGTGAAACGTTCGCCTGGGTGATGATGTAGCGGGCATTTGGCCAACTTCATGACGCTTTGTTTGATGGTCACAGGCTCGGTGGTGAACAAATCCGTCACACCGAGTTGTTGGTAGATTTTTTTCATCCTCTCATCGCCGTCAATCACCCCATAGCCAAGACCAGAAGTGTGTGTCAGAAGGTGGCGTATCGTTATGGGCTGTTTGACGGGTTCGGTTGTCCAGTGACCTGTGGTCTCGTCGTAACTTTTTAGCACCCCGGTTGATTTGAAGGCTGGTATCCAGCGCTCGATGGGGTCATCGAGTTGAAAATGCCCTTCTTCCCAGAGCATCATGACAGCAGTGGAAGTGATGGCTTTGGTTTGGGAGGCGATCCGAAAGATGCTGTCGCTTTGCATCGGAACTCCGGTCTCTGGGTCTGCCGTACCGTATGCCTTATGAAGAACAACCTTACCTCGTCGTGCGATAAGGGCCACAGCTCCCGGTATCTCATTGGATTGAACGGCATCATCAAGCATTTGATCGATGCGCGAGAGACGTTCCTGGGACATTCCGGCCCGCACGGCCGAAGAGGAGCGCAAAACAGAGGCAGCCTCCAAGCCTGTCGTGAGATGAAAAACCATCCAGATCAAGGCCCCAAGGCAGAGACGCTGCAATACGGGAGTGTGGTGCATGCCAAAAGTTAAATCCAATCCTAGGATACGGTCAAACTCCGAAACATGGGGTTGACCCAGGCACATGGGTTGTCCCTACCGCCTCACTGGAATGCTGCATTGCCATCATGAAAAGGTGCTGATAAGGTGCCTCAATCAATCTTTCAACACACAAAACCAGGTCATCATGAGACTTATCTACCATTCTATCCACAGGAAGGCACTCGCTTGTTCCACCACCTGCTTGGCCCTCATTTTCTTCCTGAGCACCCAGGACTCCACACTGCAGGCCCAACGCCGGCAAAAACAACCCGATCCCGACCGGGGTAAAGCCATGGGGGAAAACAAGGCAACTCCTGTAGATCGGATCAAGGCAGCTGAGGGCTTCAAGGTGGAGTTACTCTATTCGGTCCCGAATCAGGAACAGGGTTCGTGGGTGGCTCTGGCGGCGGATGACCAGGGACGTATCTACGCTTGTGACCAATATGGTGGCCTCTACAAATTCAAAGCTCCGGCACCTGGAGAAACCCTGGAGCCTAGCCAAATCGAAAAGGTGCCCGTGGACATCCGGGCCATCAACGGGATGGTGTTTGCCGATGGAGCCCTCTATGCGGGGGTCAATGATTATGAGCGTAAGATTCAAAGTGGATTTTACCGCATCAGTGACAGCAATGGCGATCGTGAGTTGGATCAGGTCGAGCTTCTGCAGGGATTCAAATCGAGCGGTGATCACGGGGTTCACGCGGTCGTGCCAACCCCTGATGGACGTTACTTTTATTTAATCACCGGCAACAATGCGATGATCGAGCCCGGCTATAAGGAGGGTTCAAGCGCCTCCTCTCAGGTAGCAAAAGTCTGGGGTGATGACCACCTGCTACCCAGCATGCCAGACGGACGCGGCCATAACCGCGGCGTCCTGGCTCCAGGGGGTGTGGTTTATCGTGTATCTCGGGACGGTAAAGACTATGAGATTTTTGCCTCTGGATTCCGCAATATCTATGGAGGTGGCCTCAATAAGGATGGAGAGCTCTTCACCTACGATGCCGACATGGAATATGACTTCAATACGCCATGGTACCGCCCCACCCGCGTCAATCATGTCGTCAGTGGTGCGGAATATGGCTGGCGAAATGGCGCAGGAAAGTATCCAGAATTCTATGCCGACACCTTGCCTGCCACTTTGAACATAGGTCCCGGGAGCCCAACTGGAGCACGCTTTGGATATGGAGCTCAGTTTCCTAAAAACTATCAAGAGGCCTTTTATGTGCTGGATTGGAGCTGGGGCAAAATCTACGCCGTTCATCTTGAAGAGGACGGATCTTCCTATCGAGCTACCAAGGAAGAATTCATTACCGGCGCCCCCCTTCCCGTGACAGACATCATCATCCACCCGCAAGACCGGGCCATGTATTTTACCATTGGAGGCAGGAGGGTTCAGTCAGGCCTTTATCGTGTCACCTATGAAGGCACCGAAGACACTCGCCCAGTTACCGTCAAGGCCAAGCGTAACCGCCAGCGTTCCATTCGAAAATCTCTTGAGGCGTTTCACGGAAAACAGGACCCCAAGGCCATCCGCACAGCATGGCGTTACCTGGATCATAACGATCGTTTCATTCAGTTTGCTGCTCGCGTGGCCTTGGAGCATCAACCCCACGCGAAGTGGCAAGAGCGGGCATTGAAAGAATCCAAACCAATCAAGAAGATCCAAGCCATCATGGCATTGGCAAGGGTGACAGGCATCAGTCCTAGTCACCGCCCAGAGTCCGGTCACGTCACCGATTCAGCATTGGGGAGTCAAATGCTCCAGGCTCTCCTTTCAATCAATACAGATTCCCTTCCTGAGCGTGAGCTCCAAGCCATGGTTCGTGCCATGCAAATTGTACTGGTGCGCTTTGGGGATCTCGGCAAGGACTCTGCGGAGGCATGTATCGCCAAACTCGATCCACTCTTTCCTGCCAAAAGTTTTGAAAGCAACTGGCTACTATGCGAAACCCTAGCTCATCTGCAGGCTCCCAATACAGCTCGCAAAACATTGGACCTAATGGATGCCGCCGAAAGCCAGGAACCGCAAATGCAATATGCCCGTAGCTTGCGTTTCCTGAAAGCAGGCTGGAATCATGACTTACGCAAGCGGCAGCTGGATTGGTTCCTCAAGGCTGCCAACTACAGGGGAGGCGCGAGTTTTGAACGTTTCATTGATTTCATCAAGCAGGATACTTTGGCCTCCTTCACCGACGCTGAAACCAAAGCCCTAGCTGAAGCCATTGCCCGTGAGCCCGAAAATAAAAGTGTGATTGAAAACCTGGGTGCCATTTTTGCCGGGAGAGAACCCAAGGAATGGACTTTGGATGAATTGGGCCCTGCAGCCCGCAACGAAATGAAGAAAAGAGATTTCGCCACTGGCAAGCGCATGTTCACCGCTGCAGCCTGCCTGGCGTGCCATCGTTTCGGCAATGCAGGAGGCATGAACGGGCCTGACTTGACCGGTGCGGGTGGCCGCTTCAGCGCTTATGATTTAATCGACCATGTTCTCCATCCAAGCAAGGAGATCAGTGATCAATTCGCTCCAATCGTCGTCACCATGGAGGACGACGATACGGTCAGTGGCATTGTGGTCAACCTCAATGGCGATTCGGTCACACTGAACACCGATCTCACCAACCCGAACCAGCGAGTCAACGTGGACCGCAGAAAAGTCAAGAGCATCGAAGTGTCAAAAATTTCTCCGATGCCCGAAGGTCTTTTGGCCGCACTCAACAAATCGGAAATCCTCGACTTGGTGGCCTATGTCATCAGTGGCGGTCAACCGGACCACCCTGCCTTTCGATAAGGGAACGCCAACAATACCTTGAGCCATTGGAGACTAAAACCTAGCCTTAGGCTCAGCGGACGATGGCGCCTGCGATGCTGGCGCCCGCCCATGCACTCAACAGCCAACGGATCATGATTTATCTTTTTCCAGGACAAGGTTCCCAGTCAAAAGGCATGGGGGAGGGTCTTTTTGAGCGTTTTCCCCATATCACAGAGGAGGCAAGTGACATACTTGGCTACGATATCCAGGCACTTTGTCTGGAGGATCCAGATGAAAAATTAGGCCAAACACAATATACCCAACCTGCCCTTTTCACCGTCAGTGCCCTGAGTTATCTGGCAGCCTTGGAAACTTCAGGTGAAAAGCCAGCCATGACAGCCGGACACAGTTTGGGGGAATACAATGCCTTGTTTGCCGCCAACGCCTTTGATTTCGCCACCGGTTTACGCCTGGTTCAAAAACGGGGGGCTCTGATGGCTGAGGCGAAAGGAGGCGGGATGGCAGCCGTGATTGGGCTCACCCACGATCAAGTCGCTCAGGTGCTGGATGCTGCAGGCCAAGGTCAGGTGGGGTTGGCCAATCTCAATGCGCCCACACAGATTGTGGTCTCAGGGGCTCAGGAGATGATTCCTGCATTGCAGGATGCCTTTAAGGAAGCAGGTGCCAAGCGCTACATTCCACTGAAGGTAAGCGGCGCATTTCACTCTCCATTCATGGAGCCCGCCAAAAGTGCGTTTGAGGCCTTTCTGGCCGAAGTCGCCCTCAAGGATCCTGAACTGCCGGTTATTTCCAATGTTGAGGCCAAACCCTACGCACCTGGGAGCATTCAACAACTCCTGGCTGAACAAATCACTTCTCCAGTTCGATGGGTCGAATCCATTTCTCTGATGAATCAAGAACCCGATGCGGTCTTCGAGGAAATCGGACCAGGGAATGTCCTCAAAGGCTTGCTGCGCCAAATTCTGCGCTAACCTAGCAGTTTGTGAATCACCTGCGCATCGGCCTGCTCTACGAGCCGATGATTGCGTGGGCCTAACTTGTATTCCAGTGTGCGGTGATTCAGCCCGAACTGATGTAGCACGGTAGCCAGCCAATCATAGTGGTGAACGACGTCTTCCACCGCATAGTGGGAAAATTCGTCGGTTTGACCATGGATGTAGCCTTTTTTCATCCCCCCGCCTGCCACCCACATGCTGAAACCATAGGTGTTGTGATCCCTTCCAACTTTGTCACGCTTGTCGAGACCTTCGCGAAACTGGATGACCGGAAGACGCCCCATTTCCCCTCCCCAGTGAACCAGCGTCGAATCCAATAAGCCTCTTTGCTTGAGGTCTTTCACCAATGCAGCAGCGGGTTGATCGATTTCGGCGCAACGCTCCGGCAGGGCCGTCTGAATCGAACCATGATGATCCCATATCTGACCATTGCACATGATTTGAACAAAGCGGACACCGCGCTCTACCAATCTTCGGGCAATTAGACACCGGGTTCCATAATCTCGCGTACGATCTTGATCCACACCGTAAAGCTGGCGGATGTGTTGTGGCTCACTGGAAATATCAAACGCCTCTTTCGCGGCTGTCTGCATGTTGGCAGCCAGTCCATAACTTGCCAGACGAGCCTCCAGGTCCGCTTCTCCTGGATGCGTTTCCAGGTGGGATTGGTTGAGATCCCGGAGGAAACTCAATTGCCGCTTCTGCGCTTCGCCCCTCAAGTGTGGCGCAGGCTCCAAATTGAAGATGCGAGGCGTCTTCGGTCTCACCAGAGTGCCCTGATAGATCGATGGCAAAGGTCCATTGGACCAGTTTTCGCCCCCCAAAAGAGGCAAACCTCGAGGGTCTGTCAGGGCTACATAGGCAGGCAGCTCCTGAGTCTCACTCCCAAGAGCGTGCAGCAACCAACTGCCAAGAACGGCACGACCACCACGGTGCTGTCCTGTTGTCATGGCATAATTGGAAGGCAGATGGTTGTTCACACCGGTATGCATGGATCGGATCAAGGTAATGTCATCAGCGATTCCACCCAGGTGGGGTAAAAGTTCTGATAGCTCCATCCCACATTGACCGTGGTTCCGATACTTCCACAGCGGTGCCATGATCTCTCGACTGGCCTGAGCCGCATTGTCGAATTTTATATCCCCTTCGAAGGACTTGCCGTGCCACTTGTAAAGAGCTGGTTTGGGATCGAATAGATCGATTTGACTGGGGCCACCCAGCATGAACATCGAAATCATGGCTTTTGCTTGAACAGGTGCTGGCGGCACTTTAGGCAAAAGATCATGCGTCAAGGGCTTCAGTACAGGCTTTTGTGGTCCTTCACTGGTGGCGCCCAGCAGCCCGTCGTTCTTCATGAGCCATGGTGCCGCAACGGCGCTCAGGGAAAATGCCGAAGAGCCGATGAAGTGCCGTCTGGAGCATACACGTGTGATTTTCATCTTGAGGGTAGCGTGTTGAATGACTAGTCGATGTATAAAAACCGATTGGATGCAAACAGCGTCTGCGCATACAAGGCCAAAGCCTGATGACGAGACGAAACTTGCCCCGCCTCATCCTGGGCTGCATCTTTGTCGGCCTGGGCAAAAACGCCTTCCATGCCTGTGATAAAAGTCTCTGCATGTTGCAACTCCTGCGAGGTCGGTCGAGCGGCAAAAAGCTTTTGATACAGTGCCCCCACCCACTGATCCAGCGGCCTGGTTTCAGCGGCAGTGTCATGCAGGAGACTTTCGACATACTGTGAAATGGACTCATCATTGAGAAAATACAGCGACTGCGTTGCTACGGTGGTTTGTTTGCGCACCTCACAATTGGGCGTCATCACTGGCAAATCAAAGGTCGCAAGCATATCCAACGGCTTGTTGCGCTGGCGCTGCACATAGAGGCTGCGGCGATGGGAATGCCCTCCAGCAGCGTCCACGCCTGCCTTCAGCCCATCCTTGATTTTACGAACGCCGATCACGGTCTTGCCTTCTGCATTTTCTGTCACGGGAAGACTTGCCCCACCCAGTGATGAATCCAGCAACCCGCTCGCCACAAGGATGGCATCGCGCAAAGATTCCGCATCCATGCGTTTGAGATTGGCTCGAGCATACCATTGATTGACCGGATCTTTGCTATCTGCCTCCGCTTCGCGCCTGGAAGACTGCCGATAAGTATGAGAGAGAACGATGCGGCGGATCAGATGCTTCAGGTCCCACTGATGCGCCACAAAATCCAAAGACAGCCAATCAAGCAGTTCAGGATGGGAGGGCATTTCTCCCGCAATGCCAAAATCACCCGTGGAGCGGACCAAGGCACTTCCCATCAGGTGCATCCAGACACGATTGACAAACACCCTCGCAGTCAAAGGGTGATCCCCGCTGGTCAAATGCCTTGCGTAGGCCAGGCGGCGACCACTTGTCAACAGATCGGTATCATTCATTGGCAGGTCGGCATCTGTGCCGTTGAGCTGTAGCACCCTGAGTTCGGAAGGCTCCACCTCTTCTTTGGGGCTTTCTGGATTACCTCTGAAGAAGATCCGACTGACCGGCAGAGTCTTTC
This sequence comes from Pedosphaera sp., assembly GCA_002686885.1. Taxonomy (GTDB): domain Bacteria; phylum Verrucomicrobiota; class Verrucomicrobiia; order Limisphaerales; family AAA164-E04; genus UBA7971. The sequence goes on along the minus strand of NYYT01000120.1, from coordinate 33,224 downwards.
CGTCCTCGAGAGGTGTCATGACCTGATGCAGATCCGGCTTGCGACCCCGTATCTCCGAGACCTTGGCAAACTCTTTTTCAAATTCCCGATAGGTCGTTGGCTCGTATTCCACCAGCAGGCCGATGATGGTTGGAAGTGGCTTGACCATGGGATAGGCCTCCAGGAGTTCCTTCTGCTGCTCGGTACGTTCCTTGGAAGGATGAACCACCGCGTCCCGCAACACGTCTCGAACGTCCTCGGGCACCAGTGCCAAACGTTCCTCCTGGATCCTCAGGGCCACAACATCGCGTCTGCCCTTGATGGTATCCTCCAGAGCCTTGGCCTCAGCCTCGATGGACTCAATGCGTGAGCGAACAGTGGCTGGGGTAAAATCGAACAGTCGACGATCGTGGGTCTTCCAGGATTCCAAAGGGAGGATCGGGTCAAAAACCGCTCGAAAACGATAGTAATCATCGATCCCAATAGGGTCATATTTGTGGTCATGGCACTGTGCGCAACCCACTGTCAGACCCAGCATGGAGGAACTCACCACCTTGACCACTTCGGCAGCCGCATTGTTGCGATCTTCCAAAGTATTGGAAACGCGCGTGGCATCGGGTGCCATCAATAGAAAGCCGGTGGCCGAAAGCAACCTTTGATGCTCGGCGTTCACAGGATCCACTGATCCCTGAATCATTTCATCTCCGGCGAGTTGCTCCTGGAAAAACCGATCGATGGGCAGATTGGCATTGAGACTCTCCACGACATAGTCGCGATAGCGCCATGCATAGGGTCTTTCCGGATCATTCAGAGAGCCACCATCACTTTCAGCAAAACCCGCAAGATCCAGCCAGTGCCCGCCCCAACGCTCCCCAAAATGGGGAGAGGCAAGCATTTGATCTACCAAAGGTGACCAAGGGTCCTGTCGGGTGTCCTCAGTGAAAGCGCGGAGGTCCTCTTCCGATGGGGGCAAGCCACGCAAATCAAAACTCAAACGCCTTATCAGCGTCGCACGATCTGCCATCTGGGCCGGAGTGAGTTGATAGTCGGTCAGTTTTTCATGGATGAAGGAATCGATAGGGCTATCGGATGCAAACCCTTCCACCCTTTCGGGAACCGGTTGATGGGCAAGTTTCTTGAACGACCAGTGGTTGATTTCTTCTTCCGTAAACCTGGCATCTTCGACATTGTCAGGCTCAGGTCGAGCCGTTATGGCTCCAGCGTTGATCCAATCATGGATCACGGATTTTTCGGCTGGTGTGAGTTTCGTCTCGCCCTCGGGCATTTCATCCTCGGAAATGCGCTGCCACAAGAGGCTTGTATCGGCACTTCCAGGCACGATGGCTGGCCCCTCATCGCCTCCTACTTTCATGAGTCTGACCAACCTTAGATCCAGCCCCCCTTCCCTGTGATCGTCCTCGCCGTGACAGTGGAAACACATGGCCTTGAAGATGGGGCGGACATCTCGCTCGAAGGTGAGAGCGGGTTCATGAGACGCTTCACCACCAAGGATGGAGAGGTGGAAACAAATGACGCATACCAAAGACCAGGCAAGGCATGTGTGCTTGCGATGACGTAATATATTGAGAGGCTTGGAACCGGGATACATTACGTATTTAAACTAGCCCCAAATCACGGCCAGGGCAACGCTTATTGAGCCCAGAGCGCCATCATCAAGCCTCTGAATGGGTTGTCGTAGCCATCTGGGCTTGCTCTCTAGCTGAGCTGGGTTCCTCCCCGCGTTGAGGACGGAAAAACAGAATGGAACTGTCCAAGTGCTGAACCGATTTGAGAAACATTTTTTGCCGGAACCAGGCCAAGTCAGGAAGGATGAGAGTGCCTGGTTTGAAGGCCTCGAGAAAACCCACCAAATGCATTCGGCTGACTGGAGAAATCACATGCACTCTAAAAATCACCCCTTTGGCTTCGCTGATCTGTGTAAGCCAATGGCGTAAAGCCATCTCCTCGTCCGCATGTTTCCCCGGCAGATAGACCACATGAACATAGTGATGACACATTTGCCCCAAAAGAAAGGCATGCTCAATCACATCCTTGCTTGATTCAAAGCCTTGGCAAACAACGGTCAGGGGAAACACCAGCGACTTGGCTTTTCTGGCAATGAACAAACTATGCTTATGCCGAGTCATCAAATGCCAAGAAGTTGTACCGAAGCCAGGTTGGTTGGCCCAATTAGCACTGCGATCGCCCATAAGGATCATGTCCGCTCCAGCGCCCTCAGCCTGGATGACCTGCGCTGCATTGCCAGCAATCACATCAAACTCCCATTCGATGCGCCGCCGATCAGCGGCCATTTCAAGGGCTTGCCGTGCATGCGCCGACTGAGCTCGATGCACGCTCTCAAGTCGCTCGCTGGAGAAAGGACGACTGTGAGTCGTTGAAAGTTCCACCTCAAGGGAGACCGAAGCCGCACTGGCTTGGGAAAGATGCGATTCCTCCACATAGATACCCTTGAGACCGTAGCCACCCATGGTGGCACATTCCACGGCCATTTCCAGCGCCGCAAGGCTTTGGGAAGAGGTGTCCAGAGCGACCAGCAGGAATCGTTCGAGACTCATTTCTTGTCCTCCTTCCCATCATTGGCATGAAACGATCGAGACTTTTCCGCAAAATCAATCAACCGCTGTTCCACCAGTCCGTTAAGGGTATTCTTTGGAAACCTTCCATTGGCACCTCGCTGACCAGCGCGCAGGCCCGTCAGGCACTCGATGCCCTGATGCACATTCTGAATCGGGTAAATGTGGAATTTTCCCTGACGCACGGCATCGACGACCGATTGGCGCAACATGAGATTCTTCACATTACTTTCGGGAATCAGCACCCCTTGTTCGCCCGTCAGCCCCCTCGCGTCGCAGAGTTCAAAGAAACCCTCAATCTTCTCATTGACGCCACCAATAGCCTGCACCTCTCCGAGCTGACTCAGCGCACCGGTGACGGCAAGGGATTGCCGTATGGGCACCTGGGCAAGGGCTGAAAGCAAGGCATAGAGTTCGGCAGAAGAAGCGCTGTCCCCATCCACTCCATGATAGGATTGCTCAAAAACAATACTTGCAGCTAGAGAGAGAGGCTGATCGGGAACATATTGCCCCATGAGATAACCGGAAAGAATCATCATCCCCTTGGAATGCAAGGGGCCTCCAAGATCCACCTCACGCTCAATATCCACCACTTCACCTCCTCCCATGCGCACTTGGGCTGTGATGCGACCCGGATGCCCAAAAGCATGCCCCCCGAGCTGAATGACCGAGAGACCATTGATCTGCCCAACACAGGTGCCAGTGGTGGCGATGTGGAAAGATCCGCGGAGCGTCTCCTCTCGCCAACGATCTGGAACACGTCCCAGACGACGCTGCTGATGGGCTATGGCCTGGTCCACATGGCTGGCGCGGACCAATCTCGAGCCCTTGTTTTTGGCCCAGTGATGCGACTCTTGAAGCAAATCAGCGATACACCGAATTTCCATGCTCAATTTTTCTGCATCCTCCACCATTCTGGAACTCTCCTCCACCACCCGGGCTACCGCAGATCGATCAAAGGCCAGCAACTCCTTTTTCTGAATCAGGGTAGCAATGAGACGCGCGTAGAGTCCGATATTTTTGGTCGTACGATCCATCTGATCGGAAAAATCGACAGCCACCTTGAAAAACTTTGAAAACTCTGGGTCCAGATCATGAAGCAGGTAATAGAGCATACGATCACCCACCAAAACGATTTTGATATCCAACGGTATGGGCTCAGGCTCCAGGGATACCGTACTGACCAAACTCAGAGACTGCCCCAAGGACTCAATCCGAATTTCACGCGACCGCAGGCACCGCTTGAGAGAATCCCACGCAAAAGGCTGCTGCAGTAGTTGCATCGCATCGATCACCAGATAACCCCCGTTGGCTTGGTGCAACATCCCCGGTTTGATCAGAGTAAAATCGGTCAGCAAGGTCCCCATATGGGAAAGGTGCTCGACTCTCCCCAAAAGATTATTGTAGCAAGGATTGTCCTCATACAACACGGGGCACCCCTTGGATGAACGATGATCAACCAGAAGATTGACTCGGTAACGCGTCAGGTTGAAAGCTGGAGCCTCGTCCACCTGCCCACCCCCTTGAACCCCACCTGATGCTTCTTTGGAAAGAAACAACTCCTCGGCATATTCCACCACGTCTTCCAAGACTCGGTTCAGATAATCCAGAACCGCAGGCTGGTCCTGAAAATCACTCTTAACATCCTCCACCAAACCGATGACCGCGGCTCGAGTGACACTTTGATTGAGGTCTTTGACTTTACGCTGAATCGCCCGCCGAATACGGGGCACCTGATGGATGATTTTTTCGATGTCAGCTTGCAATACGACCATGTCTCGCTGAATCTTCTTGCGCTCTTTGTCCGGGAGTTTCCGAAAAGCGTCCTGATCCAGAATTTCCCCATTCTTGGTGGGAGACAATGCGATCCCACTGGGAGTTTGAATCAAATTAATATGACGCTTTTTGGCTCGCTGCTTGATCGCTTCCAGCGCCTTGTCCTGCTGCTCGGCGACTTCGTGTTCAATCTCCTGGCGGCGCATCCGATACTTATCATTCTCAAAAGCAGCAGGCACGCTGTTGCGAAAATCCTCCACCAGCCGATCCATCGCCTCAACCAGTCGATGCCCCATGCCAGCGGGCAACCTCAGCAGGCACGGTTTGTAGGTATCCTTGAAATGGTTGACGTAACACAGATCGGGAGGAACCGGCTTTTTCTTCGCAAGGGTATCCAAGTAGTCCTTCACCCCTGAATGACGACCATAGCCGGCAGGCCCAAGGACAAATAAATTGTAACCTTCCGAATGAATATCGACCCCAAACTGAAGCGCTTCGGTCGCCTGAGACTGCCCCACCAAACCCTTGATTGGTTTGAGCTCATCCGTCGTTCGAAAAGGGAGTTCCTTGGCGGAACATGAATGCATGAGTTGCGAAGCTCTAAGAGAACGGATACGTGCCATGAGTGTCAGAAATTAAGATGTAAAGTAATTCTCCTGCTGTGATGTGACAGGATGATTGAGCAGCCGCATCACAGAAAGCATGTCTTCCCATATTTGCCGCTTGATTCGATTGGCTGGATTCCGCAGCACATAGGAGGGGTGGTAGGTCGGCATGAGGGGGATCCCCCTGAAGTCGTCGAACTTTCCGCGTAGCCGAGTGATCCCCAGTGTTTTTTTTCCTAACAGACCTTCCACAGCTGTCGTCCCGAGAGCTACGATGACTTTGGGGCGAATGCATTTGATTTGCTCCAGCAAATACGGCCAACAAGTCTGCATTTCCAGTGGAGTGGGCTTGCGATTTCCATAGGTTTGGCCGGGGGTATCTGGCCGACATTTGAGCACATTGGCAATGTAAACCTTTTCACGACTCAAGCCCATCGTCTGGATGATTTTGGTCAACAATTGGCCCGCTTTTCCAACAAACGGCTCCCCTTGTCGATCTTCATCCAGCCCGGGAGCTTCACCGACATACATGATTTCGGCATCCAGAGACCCGACTCCAAAAACGACCTGCGAACGACTTTTGACGAGGTGAGAGCACTTTGTGCAAGCGCCTGCCCGGGACGCCAAATCTCGCATGGCCGTTAATTTTTCTTCAGCATTCAGCACCGGCCAATCAGCGACCCTACCCACCAAATCAGCAGCTTGGGCTTTACCTGCATCAGTAGCGACCGAGCTCTCTCTGCGCGAAACGGTTTCACGAGCTATGGGCTTCTGAGCGAATGGTCGGTTGGATTGGGCTGGTTCAGCACGCTCTCGCCGTTCCTGAAGCATTTCGCGCAGGATCTGAACGCTTTCATTGGAGAAGGATACGCTGCGCGCACCCTCAGCCTTCAACGCCTCGAGGTGAGTGATGGTAGCATCGAGCAAATGATCGAAACCCTGCGCCATGAAGAAGCGGTAGCAGAGACTAGCCAGCGTTAGCGTTGCCGTGAAACTCCAGGCGGATCAACTGGGTATCGTTATTATCCCCCCATTGGGTTCCCCACTGGATAAGATAAAGACAACCATCCGGGCCCAACTCCATGTCCATGGGGCGTTTGAAAGTCATGCCCGGCAGAAAACGATGAAGATCTTTTCGCGGATTGGCAATTTTTTCATCTTCGTTCAATCGAACGGCAATGATCCAATTGCGAGACCACTCATAGATAAACAAGTGGTGGTCGTAGACAGATGGCAAGCGATGAGGCGATTTCTGTTCCTCGTCATAATAATATACCGGACCCGCCATCGCCGTGCGACCCCCGCCAGCATTCACCGCCGGGAAGCGTGCAGAGAGAGAATGTGGGTAGTAGATGAAAGCAGACTGGGCAGCCGGCAAATGCTTGCCACCTGTGTTGTTGGGGGACAGATTCACAGGCTGGGCAGCGTCCCAGGGCTCCAAGGATTCCTTACCACCAAAATCGTAGCGCACATAAGCTTTGTTATTGGCAATGAAATAAGGCCACCCAAAAAACCCCGCCTGACGCGCTTGATTGATTTCATCAAAACCGGCTGGCCCTCTCTTTGCATTAAGGTTCCCGGCGTCTGGCCCGACTTCTCCCCAGTAAAGATAGCCAGTGCGCGGATCGATAGAAATACGGTAAGGGTTGCGGTTGCCCATGACGTAGATTTCCGGGCGACCCTGACTCCCATCCTTGGGAAACAAATTACCATCAGGAATGGCAACACTCCCATCGGCCAGAGGCGTCACTCTCAGGATCTTCCCGCGCAAATCATTCATGTTGGCAGAACTCTTTTGAGCATCCCAAGGAGAGCGTCCTTCCTGTTCATCACTTGGGCTGAATCCATCGGAGGCAAAGGGGTTGGTATTATCCCCGACGGAAGCATATAGATGACCCGCCGCATCAAAATTGAGAGAGCCACCTGAATGGCAACACTCCTTGCGCTGCGTTTTGATTCGAATCAAGGTTTTAACACTGGAAAGATCCAATTTGTCGTCCACGATCGTGAATCGTGAAACGTGATTCTCTTCAAGATCCGGTGGAGAATGAAACAGATAAATCCATCCATTATCGGTAAAATTGGGATCCAAGGTCATACCCAGCAGACCATCCTCAAGCCCTGTGAAAACTGGAACATCCCCAACCCAGTGCACCTTGCCAGTTTCGGGGCTCCAATATTTGATTTTTCCTCGGCGCTCAGCAAAGAACACCCGTCCGTCCTTGGCAATTGACAATTCCATGGGGTCGACGATGCCGTTGGGATCCTTGTCAGGATTGTCTGCCAGGACGACTCGTTTGAAAGCAGATTCCGGTGGATATTCTAGATCCGCCGACCAAAGACTCAGCACAGTGCCAAGATATAAACCGATGAAATAACCTTTAGATAAGTTCATAATGATGTAATCGGAGACGCGTTGATTACCTACCCTTCCATGAGAGGAAGTCAATCAAGGAGTTTTTGAGCCGCATCTGCCATATCCTTTGCGGTCAAGCCGTGGCGCTCATACAAATGTTCAGCCATGTAGGCGGATTGCCCGAAACCACCTCCAATACCAAGGGTGGTGACCTGATGGCGAGTGCCCTGATCAGAAAGGGCATGCGACAATTGCGCGCCCATGCCGCATACCACTTGATGATCTTCGATGGTCACCACACGCCCTTGGGCTTTTTCTACCCATGGAGTGATCGTTTCCAGATCGACACGATTAACGAACGGATTACTGATAACCGTTGCCGAGACGCCCTTCTCTGCGAGCAATTCACCTGCCTGAACGGCTTTGCTCAACAAAGGCCCACACCCTACCAGCACCACGTCAGCGCCTTCGCGAATCACCTGACTACGTCCCCATGGATAGGTGGCGCCATCAATCCAATGGATCGGATAGTTTTCCCGACCCACAAAAAATACATAAGATTCGCCATCCCTGCCTGCTTGGCGATCTTCGGCATACCTCTTGATCGCTGCGTGCATTAAGGCATGAGCCTCACCGGAGCAGGAAGGCGCAATGACCACCGTGTGAGGGATGGAGCTGATGGCCGCAAAATAAGTGGTTGCCTGATGGCTCGCACCATCCGCGGCATCCTGAAATCCAACATGGGAAAAGATGGCAATCACAGGAGCTTGCGAAAGAACTGCCATGGTGAGAGGGAGGTTTCCCTTGGTCACACCAAATTGCCCAAAAGTATCAACGATCGGAATAAAACCTATTTTGGCATAACCGGCTCCAACAGAGACCATGTTGGACTCAGCAATCCCCACTTCGACAAAACGATCGGGAAAGCTTTTCTGGAAGGAAGCAATACCTGTCGATCCCTGGACATCACTTGAAACCGAAAAGACTGGATACCCTTCCTGAGCTGCCTGAATGGCTGCCTGAGCAAGCCCACTCTGAATCTTATCCTTTTTGACCGATGGAGAGGTGCCTTTGGCAGCAGCCTTGGCAGCCTCCTGGGCTTCCCACTGGCTGCGCAATTCCTGGGCCCAGTTCATCAAGGCCTCAGGCACTTCGCCTCCACAGATTTCACTCACGAATTCAACGATTTTTTCCCCACCTTTGAGAGGAAAACCATGACCGCCGCTGGCGTTTTCCTCCGTGGCCTTGACGCCGTAACCCTTGACCGTTCTGACGCGCACCAACACGGGTTGATGGTCGTTTCCGCGAACCGTGGCTATTGCTTGTTCAATGGCTCGATAAACGGATTGTAAGTCGTGGCCTTCCGGAACGTCGATTACCTGCCAGCCCAAGGTTTCCATGGCATTGAAGGTGGGAGCCATATCAAAGGAATCATCGGGGATACGACCAGAGAGCTTGGTTTGATTGTCCGAAAGGATCATCACAAACGGATTCACCTTGCCCTTGGCTGCCAGGCCTGGAATGGCAGAAAACGCTTCCTTAGCTTCCCCTTCCATGGAGGCCCCATCGGAGAGCACCAAAAGGGTGACACGGTCGTTCCCAGCCGTTTTGTCCGCCATGGCCAGTCCCTGGCTCTGACCGACAGCCGAGCTAAGCGGGCCGTTGCTAAGCAAGACGCCCTCAGGATTCAAGTGAGACTCCCCGTGCCCGGTAAGCTTGCTTTCAATGGAACGAAAACCCTTCAAATCCTCGAAGGTCATTTGATCAAACCCAAGATTGGCTCTCAGGGCATAAACGCCGTTTTCCGTGTGCCCCGCATCGTTGACAAAGTGAAAAGCCTCATACCAGGGACGGTCTTGCTGGGCAAACATCAGACCATGGGTCGCGGACATGATTTCGGCCAAAGCGGCGGGCCCTCCCCAGTGGCAGGCAGCTCCTCCGTTGACAGCATGAACGTTCATGAGCGCCACCAAAGCTCGGGTCGCACGAGGATCTCCCAGAACGACCTCCTGACCATCGGAACTCTGAATGGTAGTTCCATAAGTTGGAGGGCGTTCCGGCCGACCAGCAAGTCGGTTGGCCAGTTTCAAGGGTTTTAAGGCTGGGGCATCCAGCGGTTTGGCATCAGTAATCTCAGCTCCCATATGGTTGTAAACTTCAGTCGTTGACGTCTATCCTTGTCAAAAGCGAGGAGGTTAAAGCTCTGGAACGGGTTGGGAAAGAAAGTTTTTCACTTCCCTCATGGCTGTGGATTTTCAAAAAACACATAGCTGGTCGAATAGTCACTGAATTCGAAGTAAACCTTTTTCTCACCCGCGTCTGCGCTGAAATTCAAATTAGCATCCAAAACACCATAGCCATAACGATAGGGTCTCTGAACAACAGTCCCTTGAGTGGATTGAGCCGTACTGAGCTTATCGATGTGAATGAACCTTCTTACCAGGACCTCTCCTGCGTATATTTCAAGCACACCATCGGTACCCGTCCAATTCTGAACGGCTCGGCTCCACTGATTTTGAGTTTCCTGAGTGCACCCAGCACCCCACAGCCAACTGATGATTACCACCATAACCCCCTTCCAACATCGGCCCCTGATCCACTTATCGTTCATGCAAACAGGTTGGTTGAACTGGGATCCTGAGTCAAAAGACAAATACTGAATCATGGTTGGAATTCTGGGGATTCAAGGCTAAGCTCTTCTTCTGCATGGCAAAAGGAGAGATCAGCTGGAAAGGAACGTTCGAAGATGGAAGGCGTCGACAGGCCTATGCCAAGAAGGTCGGAAACCAATGGCGCTTTTACGACCGCGAAAAGCGTTTCGATTCCTGGGAAAGAATCCTGCGCCCTTCGTTGGATGATTGGCTGTGTCTCATGGATGGGGTGGATCGACGCGTTCATCGCCGACTTCTTCAACCCCAGGATGCTCAGCGGATCAGACAAACCATTAAGGAGCGCTTCCCAGAAACCGACATTCCAAAATTCCAATGACGCCCCGCTTTTAGCGGGCCTCCTGGCCATAGATCCCTATGTCTGCATTGGAAATGACTTTTTCGCCCCTCGTCTCAGTCCTTCTACCGGCCTTCAATGCAGCATCGACCATCCTACCAGCCATACGCTCGATTCTTGATGGGGATTACCCCAACCTGGAATGCATCGTCGTAGATGATGGATCAGAAGACGACACCTTCCGCGCTGCCAAGAGCATCCAAGATTCCAGACTCCGAATCATCCAGCAGGCCCATCAGGGTGTTGCCCACGCTCACAATCGGGCCGTCCGCGAAGCACGAGGCACTTGGCTGGCCCGCATGGATGCCGATGACATTGCGACACCGAACCGACTTTCCACTCAATGGCGCTTTTTACAAGAGCAGGGCTGCGGCCTCATCGGTGGAGGTGTCTCGATCGTAGATATGGAAGGCACACCGGTGAAAAGCATGAAGCGTTACCAAGACTGGCTCAATCACCTCAATGACCATGCCGCCATCATGGCCCAGCGCTTTGTCGAACTGCCCATTGTCAACCCCACGCTGTTCGGCCACCGGAAATGGTTCGAGCGAGGATGTGTTCAAGGCCCCTTCCCCGAAGATTACGACTTTTTCCTCAATGTCGCCCAGGATCCCTCACTCAAAACCGGTAAAGTTGACGAAACCATTTTGTTCTGGCGCGATCATCCCGAACGTGCCACCCGTACCGATCAGCGCTATGAGGTCTCTTCCTTTGACGCATGCAAACGACACCATCTTCTCCGTGGACCTCTAAAGAACCAAAATCGCGTCGTATTCTGGGGAGCTGGCCAGACCGGAAAACCATGGATAAGGTGGCTCCTGAGCCAGAATCGTTCGATCGACTGTATTATTGATGTGGACCCCCGAAAAATTGGTCAGCGACTTCATGGCATTTCCGTGAGTGATCCCACTTATCTCAAAGCTCTCTCAACGCCACCCGAGTGTCTCCTTATCGCCGTCGGGGCCCAAGGTGCTCGGGAAAAGATCCTGGCTCATTTGCTGAAACAAGGTTACCAACCGGGAACAAACGCATGGTTTCTCGCATGAACGTCTTCAGGAGACAATCAAAGTGATCGATTACTGGGAGTTTTCTGTAACTTCCAGGATGTTTTGGGCGTCTATGCTCCCGTCCAGGCAAAGGCTTGGAAGAAGAACCATGGTCCCCTTGCGCATGCTCCTATCCAACCCATCCTCCCATCACCCACCATCGATCATGCACGTGCCACGCATGGCCTACTCAATCCTCGGAATCCTCCTAGCCTCCGGACTGCGGTTATGGGGTCAACAAGCGGAGCTCATTAAGGAGTTCGACAAAGATGGTGATGGCAAATTGTCAACTGAGGAGCGGGTCAGCATGATACAAGCTGTATCCGAACGTTCCGGCGCCAAGGAAAGGAGCGAGAATAGAGAGGAGGCCCCTCCAACGTTAGCGCCCGGATTGGGTGGCCCCAATGGTTTTGGACCCGGAGGCATTTCACCTGCCCTTCCCGAGGAGCCAGGATCCCTCACACGCCAATTTGACCTGGATGGCGATGGAAAGCTCGACAAGGACGAGCGAACAGCTGCCCGCCAGGAGCTTCGAGCCAATCCTCGACCGGTGCGCGGCCCTCGACGACGCACCCATGGCACAGAGCCGCCGCCTCAAGCAGGTATGCAAATCCTACCAGAAAAAGTTGAGCATCATGGCGACAAGTCTCTTTATGACAACAGTGTCCTGAAAACTCTTTTCCTGGAATTTGATTCCGATGACTGGGAAGCCGAACTGAGTGCATTTTACCGCACCGATGTCGAAATTCCGGCACGCCTTCAGTTGGACGAATGGACGATTCCAGAAGTTGGCGTACGCTACCGGGGCAACACTTCCACCAGCATGGTGGCCCCTGGGAGAAAAAAATCTCTCAACATCAGTATCAATTACTCAGACAGCAAACAGACCCTTCAGGGATACAAGACCCTGAATCTACTGAATGCACACACCGATCCAACCGTGATGAGGGAGATCCTCTTCAGCCACGTCTCGAAGGACTATCAACCCACGCTCAAGGCCCATCATGTACGCGTTGTCATCAACGGCGAATTGTGGGGTATTTATGTCAACTCCCAACAATTTGATACCCTTTTCCTCAAGGAGGCCTTTGATACATCCAAAGGTACGCGCTGGAAAAAACCAGCCGATCCCAAAGCAGGCAACGGCATGGCCTACCTTGGCGACCGCCCGACAGATTACAGCGGTTTCTATGAACTCAAGACAGATTTAGAAGATCCATTACCTGCATGGAATCACTACATTCGCTTTGCAAAGGCTTTGGCAGAGGCGCCCATTGAGACCTTGGACAAAACCTTGGAGTCCTTTCTGAACGTGGATGGTGCTCTTTGGTTTTTGGCCCTTGAAAATGTGTTGATCGATGCCGATGGCTACTGGGTTCGAGCCAGTGATTTCAATTTTTACCAGGATCCGCGGGGCCGTTTTCACATGATTGCGCACGACAACAACGAAACCTTTCGCCTGCCTGGAGGACCTGGCTTCAGAGGCAATGTACGTGGGGTTGAACTGGATCCACTCTTTGGTGTAGAGGACAGTAACAAGCCCTTGTTGCGATTACTGAAAAACCCCAACTTGCGTATGAGGTATCTTGCCCATGTCCGTACGATTACCCAGGAATGGTTGACCTGGAGCAAATTCGAACCGTTGGTAGAGCAATACCGAAAATTGATTGATCAGGACATTCAGCGTGAAACCAGGCAACCCGGCGGAGAAACCTTTGAGCAATTCCTCCAAGGTTTGACTCAATCGGTCAGGGGTGAAGGCCCTGGTGGTGGGGCCCCCGGTTTGAAAGAATTCATTGAAGAGCGTGGCGCTTACCTCCGAAACCATCCGGAAACCAATCTGCCAACTCCAGAGTTTGAGACGGTACAAATCGCTCCGGTAACAGTGCAGCCCAATCCCTTGGGTCGCCTTCTGCTCCGAACCAAGCTGACCGCCACCCTGACATCCAGCGACGATCACTTGGACCAATTGGTGCTTTACACCAAGAACGAACCTTTAGAGCCATTTAAAGATCAACCCATGCAATCGATTGGTCAGGGTCGATTCGAGGCACAACTTGAAAACCTGAACCCAGGCCAGAGCGTGTATTACTATCTCGAAGCCCGCGGGAAGCCTAACCAGAGCGGATCCATGTTTTTCCCTCAAACCGCTTCTTTTCAACCTTTGAGCATGACGGCTCTGCCTCCATCCAAGCCTCGGGGGCGTGGACTTTCCATCACGCGCCTCATGGCCATCAACCGTACGTTCAAAGCAGATCCACAGGGTGACTATGACGATTGGATCGAATGCGCAAACCTCGGATCAACCACGGTGGATTTGTCCAACATCTTTCTCAGTGACGATGGCCAGCGGCCATTGAAATGGGCTTTTCCTGCAGGCAAGACGCTCGCACCCGGCGAGAAACTCATGATATGGGCCGATGAGGATGGGAAAGCTCCCAGTGGGCTTCACGCCAATTTCAAACTGTCTTCTCGGGGAGAATCCTTATTCCTCAGTCAGCGCGAGAATGGCCAAATCATCTTGATGGATCATCTCGAATATAAAGACGCAAAGCCAGATCAAGTCATCGAGCCTTCCACGCCCTAGCACCTTTTGCCCTTAGATTTTTCAGAAAGCCTCTTCACGAGGTTTTTCTCTCGCTATAGTGTGGCATAAGGGGCCCGATCTGCTAAATCTATTGTCATGGATCACTTTCGCCTCGCATTGGTTGGCTTGGGCAGGGCTGGACAATTTCACCTTCAGAGCATTCGTCAGCTTGCTCAACTCGAGCTGGGTTATGTGATCGATGCGGACCAAGGCCTTGCGGCACAGACCGCCACGGCCCATGGCTGCCCGGGTTCAAACGACTTCTCCCTGGCTTTGAGTGATCCCACCCTTCATGGGGTGATCATTGCCACACCAACAGGTGCGCATTATTCCCAAATCCTTCAGGCCCTTGAAGCAGGCAAGGCTGTTTTCACCGAAAAGCCACTGGGGGAAACCCTGAAACAGATTCGCGAATGCTACGCACTGGCCGAAAAGGTTGAGCGCCCGTTGATGGTTGGCTTCAACCGCCGCTTTGACCCAACCTTTTCAAGCCTTGCAGCCCAAGTGGTGGCCGGCTCTATTGGCCGGCCCATGCTGGTAAGAATCACATCACGCGATTCTCCTCTACCAACGCTGGAATACCTCAAGACATCTCATGGAATTTTCCACGATTGCATTGTCCACGACCTGGACATGCTCAGATTCATCACACGCGAGGACCCTGTCGAGGTTTATGCGGTGGGTAGCAACTTTGTGCCCGAGATCCAGGCCATCAACGACCTCGACAATGTGCTTGTGACGTTAAAATACAAAAGTGGTTTGCTTGCCACCATAGACGTCAACCGTTTGGCAACGTACGGATACGATCAGCGCATCGAAGCCTTTGGAGACAAAGGTATGCTGCAGGCTGAAAATCGTAGTGCGGCCTCAACCGTGCTCTCCAATGCGGAAGGTGTCGGACGCCCAAAAATCGAACACTCTTTCCCGAGTCGTTACCGTGAGGCCTATGTGGAGGAGCTGAGGGCTTTTGCAAGGACGCTCCAAGTACCTTCCCAATGCCCCATCACGGAGCAGGATGTGTGCACGAGCCACCAACTTTGCGATGCAGCCCAACAATCCTATCGCGAACAAAAACCCATCAAGATTGAGCTGCCCATGCAGTAAAAAACGCTTGAATATGGATATTCATTCCATTCGAGGGCCCCTTTCCCTGAAAAGCATTTGGAAAGCGCCTCTGCATCAAAGCCCGAGTGGGCCTTTGCGCTTTCTGATCCGAAGCACTTTGAGCCTTGCGGGTCGCAAATTGGTTTCTTGCCAGGGGGTCGAGCACATCCAACCCGATCACGATCCTTTTATCCTGGTGCTCAATCACAGCCAAAAACTCGAGGCGATCTACATCCCTGCATTGCTCTATTACCTGCGCGGCGGCCGGGTGGTCCATTTTTTAGCAGATTGGAACTTCTGCCTGGTACCTGGAGTTTGGTTCTTCTACCACTACGGACAGGTCATTACCGTCTCGCGAAAACCTGCCAAACCGAAATTTCTCAACGTATTCAAACCCCTTTTCACCAGTCGACAAAGTAGCGTATCTCAAGCGAGAAAAACACTCGAAGCCGGAAAATCCATCGGAATTTTCCCTGAAGGTACTACCAATCGACACCCCACAAAATTACTCAAAGGCTATACGGGGGCCGCCCAGTTGTCTCTGAAAACGGGAATTCCCGTCGTGACCGCTGGATTGACCTTCCCATCCAAGGAAGGTTATAAGAAAATTCCCGAAGGGGTACCCTTTTCAGTCGAGTTTTCTGCTCCCATACAGCCGCCCCGCTTGCCCCATGACATAGGCTTGAAGGATATTCACCAACATCACGCTTCCATCATGCAACGCCTTGCTAGTTTATCCCAAAAAACCTGGACTGCCTCGGAACCACGTCGCCCATGAAACCTGCTCTTTCCAAAAACATTCAGGTGGCGCGCATCACCCAGCCCGAGCAACGTGAGGCGGCCGTCAAGGTTCTGAAGGAGACCTATGCTGAGGAAAAAAACTGGATCGGGAGTGCTGAAGCATTTTTTCCGTTAGCGGACCTCAGTAGGGAGGACATTTCCTGGTTTATCACGCAGGTGGACGATGTCCCTGTGGGTGTCCTGCGCGTTCTCTACAATCCACCCTTGGAACTTTACAAGGAATACGGCTTTGAAAAGTTGGACAATGGGCTCGATGTTGAATCTTTTGTCAAGGATCACAAAATTGCAGAAATTGGGCGCTTTGCGGTGATCCCTGCCTATCGCTCCATGATGTTGGTGGTCGCAGCGCTCATGCGCGCAGCCAGCCGGGATACGATCGAACGAGGCTATTCGCATTACGTGACCGATATTTTCGAGGGCGAAAAACACAGCCCCTATGACTTTCATACCCGCGTGATGGGTTTTGAACCGGTGGCCACTCATAATGTGGGAGAACTCAATTGCCCCAATCGCCGTATCACCATGATTTTGGATATTCACAAGGCTTACCACCGCCTCAAATCGAGTCAAAAATGGGTCTTTCGCTTCCTGACAAAGAACTGGCCACAGTCTTTACATGATCAATGTGCCGCTCAGTGATTTCGGATGCTTCCAGTATCCCTGAGGATCAAAGGGCTGGCTCTTGCACATCTTCAAGCCATCCACCAGTGAAACCGGCTCGTCTCAGCCCTCTACGAATATAGGGACTCCGTTTCATGACTTTCCAGATGAGTTCACTACGATGATTTTCAGCCATGAGCAATATGGGGCCTTGATCGATTCCCAAGTGCTCATCATCAAACCAGCCTTTGCCGGGCACCCTGCGGCCATGTTGAAACTCAAGCCCATCCACATCCAGTGACGGGTTGAAGGCATCCACAAATCCATACGGGGTGTAAAGGTCCTCACCATAGTGCCACTTCATATACTCAAGAGTGGGGATGACCCGATCCGGGGCAAAGGGCAGGCTCCCACCCGCAGCGGTAGGAGCCACGGTTCCGTCGTCACGGAGCTCCAAGGCCGAAACTCCCCGAGCCATGTAGGTCCAAAATCGACGTTTCTCGCCGAGATAGGTGAAGGACCCATTGAAAGGTCCATCACAAGCCGTCCAGCCCCAGACATACTTCCCATAATCCCTCCACTTTTGGGGATTTTCGCGACCGTAGGAGGCCTGGGCAAGGGTCGCACGTCGCGCATTTTCAAACCAATCCACCCCCTTTTCCCGCATGTAGTCATCCGTTATTTGGCGGAAATCAATCCAGACATGGGAATACTGATGACCGAAGAGGGGTGAAAACTGAACAAAGTCCTGACCTTGAAAAGACCCCCACTGGCAAGTGCTCATGAATTGATCCCAGGCGTTTTCCGTGACGGGATACGTGGGACTTCCCAGCGCTAACACATAAAGCAACATCGCCTCATTGTAACCTCCATACCCATGTTGGAGGCTCCCCGATTCGGGTTTCCATCCATGGCCGATCAAGCCTTGATCCTGCTGCATCCACTGCCAATCAACCCTTCGGTAAAGGCGTTCGGCCAATTGGCGGATTTCCTGCTCCTCCGGATCGCTGGACTGATAATATTCCCCCGCAAACAGGACGCCAGCCATCAACAACGCGGTATCGATGGTCGATAGTTCCACCTGTCGATAACGAAAGCCGGTCTCAGGGTCGATAAAGTGATAATAAAAACCGCGATAACCCGTGGTGTTTGAACGATGCTCACTCTGAGGGGACCGATCAAAAAATCGTAGCGTGGTCAGAGTGCGTTCAACAGCGCTGGCTCGAGACAGCCACCCCCTTTCAACGCCAACAGCATAGCTTGTCAGTGCAAATCCGACAGCGGCAACACTGGAGAAGCCATTTTCATGGGGGGCGCGATCCAGAGTCAGTCCATATGGAGGTGCAGAAAAGTCCAGAAACCACCGCAAGGTCCGCTCCTGCAAATCGTCCAGAAAGGTATCCTCGGACGCCTCAGCGACAGCGACTGCCAGCAAAACCAGGCCCAGCCATTCGACGCGTGATCGGACATAACGATGAATTCTGGTAAAAACACCTTTCCACTCACCCTCATCATTGCGCATGGTTCCATGATATCGGTTCGACCATGAATGCACACCATAAACGTTTATTGCATCAACCCGCTGGGGCTTGAGTGGCGGCCCGCTTTATGATCCAATAAAACCTGTCTGATTTATGCGTCTGCTTGATCGCTACCTGACCCGTGAGTTGATGATCCCCCTTGCCTACTGCCTGGTGGGTTTTCTGATTTTCTGGGTCTCCTTTGATTGGTTGGCCATGGCTGAGGACTTCCGGGATGCCGGCATGAAATTGACGGCTTGCATTTATTATTACTGGATCAAACTACCAGAGTTCATCAGCACCACCTTCCCCATTGCCTTGCTCCTTGCCCTTCTTTACACCCTGACCGATTTATCCAGACATCACGAATTGGTGGCCATCCGGGCGGCCGGCGTCAGCTGGTGGCGCTTGTGCGCGCCCTATTTTTTCTGGGGGGTTTTTCTGAGCCTGGCCCTCCTTTTCCTCAATGAAACATGGGGGGCACGTAGTGCTGAACATTCAGCTGCGCTGCTAGCTGCCTACGAGAAAGGCACTGAAGGCAAGCCCGCATCGTATGAAGCATGGCACGATCAAGCATTCTTTCACAACCACCGTGACGGGCGCAAATGGGTCATCAAGCGCTACAACGCGCAAACGACCGAGATGGTCTCCCCTTATGTCATTCTGGAACATTCGCAAAAGCAAGGACACCGTATTGAGGCTGAGTCCGCTTGGCACACGAATGGCGTCTGGACCTTTCATCGGGCGCGAGAACAATTCATGGTCACCACTCCTCAAGGAGAGGTTCTACAAAACCGGTTTCATGAGGTGCTGCCGCAACCGGAATTCACAGAAACGCCGCGACAATTCAAAACAGAGCTCAAGATCGCCCAAATGAGCAGTGTGAGGATGGCCAAGGAGGCCCAGATTTCACTCGCTGAGATCCACGATTACTATGATCTCCACGAAGTGATTCCGCCCGAGATGCGCCCAAGACTCCAGACCCAATATCATGGTCGTATCGCATGGTCCTTCACCTGCCTGGTCGTCGTATTGATTGCCATCCCATTTGGAGCTGGCTCAGGCAGGCGCAATGTGTTTGCAGGGGTCGCCAGTAGCATCTTTATCTGTTTTGGCTATTTCATCCTCATGCGACTGGGCTTGGCCCTGGGAACCCGGGGAGCGCTTCCACCGATGCTTGCGGCCTGGTTTCCCAATCTTGTTTTTGGTGGATGTTCGCTTTATTTCATCCGCCAGACGCGCTAAGGAGCCAAGCATGCTGCCATCTCCACCGGAACCAAGAATCCAAAACCCTGCTGATGTTTATCGATCGGCCATCGGTGGCCATCGCCCGGTATCGGCTCTGGCACCCATGCAGGCGGTTTCCTCACTGGAATACTGGCAGGTCATGCATCGCAGAGGCGGCCCGGACCTTTACTTCACAGAATATTTTCGTGTGCACAGCACCTCTCGACTGGACCGATTCATTCTGCGTTCGATCGATGAAAACGAAACAGGAAAACCCGTCATCGCTCAGATGATCGGCAACGATATCCCCTGCCTCGTTGCTACAGCGAAGGAATTGGCCCATCACCCGATTGCTGGCATTGATCTCAACCTGGGATGCCCGGCTCCCATTGTTTACAAAAAATGCGCCGGTGGCGGGCTCTTACGCGAGCCTGAACGCATCGACGCCATTCTGGGAGCACTTCGTCAAGCCATCGATCTTCCCTTTTCGGTCAAAACCCGTCTGGGTTTTGATACCGCAGATGAATTCCCCGAGCTGATGAAAGTGTTTGCCCGTCATGATCTGGACTTGCTCACCCTTCATGGACGAACCGTGAAGCAGATGTATCGCTCTGCAGTCGATTATCGATCCATCAGAATGGCAGCTGCAAACCTGCCCTTTCCGGTATTGATGAATGGGAACATTCACTCTGCGAAACATGCCTTGACGATTCAGAAAGACATTCAGGGAGCGGGATGGATGATCGGGCGTGGTGCCATACGCAACCCCTGGATTTTTGACCAGATCAGACAAGAGCAAAGTGGAGAGGCCATCGTGTATCCGACGGGTCAGGATGTTTTGGCTTACATTCAGGATCTTTATGATACTTTGCGATACAAAACGGTTTCAGACGAAGCCCACATCACCCGTCTGAAGAAATATCTTAATTTCATAGGACTGGGCATCGATCCTCAGGGGCATTTCCTGCATGCCATACGTCAATCACGCTCGGAACAACATTTCTTTGATACTTGCCGAGGCTTTCTGAACCACTCCGATCCTATGACACTGGAACCCATGGACATCCCCATGAAACCGCGAGACGTACTCGCCGGTGTGCATCGATAACCCCTTTTATTGGTTCCAAGGATGAGCTCAACACCTCAAGACCATCTCCCCGTCGATCGGTCCTTACCGAGCTTGACCTTGTTGATACCTGCTTACAATGAACAGGACCGCATTGGCGAGACCCTGACCACTTATGCCCAGTATTTTTCCCAGCACCATGGGGGTCGGTGGAAGATCATCGTCATCCTGAATGGGTGCCGCGATGCCACCCTGGAAGTGGTTCAGCACCATGCCCGCATGGAACCCAGGATCCGCGCTCTGGAATTCAAGGCTCCCATCGGAAAGGGAGGCGCCTTGATCCAAGGGCTACGCCTCGAATCGGAGTCAGATTTTATAGGCTACACAGATGCGGATGGAGCGACCCCTCCTGCCGCGATGCTCCACTTACTGAAAATCTGTGCCACCCATCTTCAGACTGCAGCGGTGATCGGATCACGCTGGCTTCCAGGCGCGAAACTCCACCAGGCACAAACCTTGACTCGAAGATTTGCCAGCCGCGTCTTTCATGCGATCGTCCAAGGCCTGTTCCAGCTGGGGATCAAGGATACCCAATGCCCGGCCAAGGTCATGCGCAAAGAGGCGGTGCAGAGAATTCAGCCTGACTTGATGATTGCCGACCTGGCGTTTGACGTCAATTTGCTCTATCTGCTCAAACGCCATGGCTATCAGATCGTTGAAACGCCCACTGAATGGACCGACAAGCTGGGTTCGAAAGTCACACAAACCTTGTTCCGGTCCTCCTTGACCATGTTCCTGTCCATCTTGCGCGTCCGCCTGCTTTATTCTCCATTGCGCCGCTGGATGCCCCTGATTCGGCCCTTGGAAGCTTGGGTTTATCAACGCTTGCGCGCGCCTTTTCTCGAGAGCTCCCTGCCCACCAAACGCTAGCCCAATCAAAAAGAAAAAGTCGGCCTTGCCCAAACCAAAGGGCATGGAGCATCCTCCCTTCATGGGACCATCCAACGGCATGCGCATTCGTGGAGTCAGTTTATATTACCTCCCCATTGAGACCCGAATGCCTTTGAAATTTGGTACGGAAGTGCTCACCGAAGTCGTTGTAGCCAGGGCGCGATTGTGGGTCTCAAACGCCCAGGGAGAGATGCATGAAGGATGGGGTGAAACCCCCTTGAGTGTTCAATGGACCTGGCCCGGCACCTTGCCCAATCAGGAACGATTGCAGGCCATGCAGTCCTTCTGTCACATGCTGGCCGAGGAGTGGCTGAAAGTGGAGGAAAGCGGTGACGCTTTGGAATTGGGATGGCAGTTTCAGGAGCATCGCCTCAAACCCCTGTGGGAACATTTCAACCGCTCCCAGCGCCAGGGTTTGGAACCCATGCCCTGGCTGGCTGGCTTGATCTGCCTCTCATTGTTTGACATCGCCTTGCATGATGCCTTCGGCCACTGCAACCATCTCCCCACCTATGAGTGCTACTCCCCTCAGCATCTCAGCCATGACTTGAGTCGATACCTGCAACGGGCCCCTTCATTCGCCGACTCCCCATTCACTGAAACCTTTCCTGCGGATTTCCTTCTCAAAGCGGCGCCTCGCACCCTCGTTGCATGGCATTTGGTCGGAGGCCTGGACCCACTTGAAGCAGAGGACCTCACCGGAAACGAGCCCGAGGATGGGCATCCCATCCTTCTGAAAGACTGGATCCAGCGAGATCAGCTGCAATGCCTGAAGATCAAGCTTCGCGGCAATGACGCCGAGTGGGATTATGATCGTTGCATCCGAGTGGGGCAGATCTCCATCCACCATGGCGTACGCTGGCTTACCGCTGATTTCAACTGCACGGTCACCGACCCGGATTATGTGAACCTGATTCTGGATCGACTACGCGATTCGCATCCCCGCATTTACGGGATGTTGCTTTACGTTGAGCAACCCTTCCCCTACGAACTGGCGGAACATCCCATTGATGTCCACAGCGTATCGGCACGCAAACCGCTTTATCTTGACGAAAGTGCCCACGATTGGAAATGGGTTGCCCGAGGCAGAGAACTGGGCTGGAGTGGGGTCGCCCTCAAGACTTGCAAGACCCAGACAGGGGCCTTGCTCAGTGCCTGCTGGGCCAAGGCACATGGCATGGGGCTCATGGTGCAAGATCTCACCAATCCGATGTTGGCCCAAATTCCGCACGTCCAGCTTGCTGCCCGCGTGGGCACCATCATGGGAGTTGAAACCAACGCCATGCAATTTTACCCAGATGCCAGTGGACCAGAAGCAACCGTGCATCCCGGGCTCTATCAGCGGAAGGGAGGCTGCCTTGAACTCTCCACCTTGGAAGGGCCTGGCTTGGGTTATCGTTTGGAGGATATCCAACGACAACTCCCGGAACCCGCACTGGATTTTCGGCCATGAAGGAACCTGGGGCAGCAAACCAATGGCGAAGCTCGATCCAAGAAGGGCTTGGTGAAGCGAGGATCGATCAGTCGGAAGGGCGAGACTCGATCGCTCAGCTTTATGAGCACATCCTGCTCGATGATGTCCTGCCGTTCTGGTTCCCCTCCTGTGTGGACGAAGCGTCTGGAGGCTTTTTTTCCTGCCTCGATCAAGGCGGCAAGGTTTACGAAACGGACAAGTCAGTATGGGCGCAAGGCCGTATGAGCTGGATGTTGCTGCGCCTTTATCTGGATCGCCATCAGAATCCTGAATGGCTCCACTGGGCCTGTCATGGCATCGAGTTTTTGGATCGGCACGGGTTTGACTCTGATGGGCGCATGTTTTTCCTCCTCGATCGCCAGGGGAAAGCCTTGAGGAAAAGGCGCTACGCCTTCAGTGAGTCCTTTGCCGCGATTGCCTATGCGCTTCATGCCAAGGCCACCCAGAACGCAGCCTCAGCGGATCGCAGCATGGCGTTGTTGAAGCATTTCATGCACTGGCATCTGGATCCCACCAGCGCCTTTGAGTCCAAGGGTACTGGAGTGCGCCCCACCGTGGCATTAGGTCCCTATATGATTGCCTTGGTCACGGCACAGGAGTTACGCGACGCCCTTGGGAACGAGGCGTTTTTCAACCCGATCGTGGATCAGATGATCGAATCCATTCTCAAACTTTTCGTTCACCCTGAACTCAGTTGTGTTTTGGAGGAAGCCACCCCGGATGGCAACGTTTCCCCCCACCTGGAGGGCCAGACACTGAATCCAGGCCACGCCATCGAGGCGGCCTGGTTTGTGATCCATGAAGGTGCGATGCGCGGCGAAACTACTTGGGTGGATGCAGGCTGCCACATGCTGGATTGGATGTTCCAGCGAGCTTGGGACCCCGTTCATGGAGGTCTCCTTTATTACACCTCTCTCAACGGACTGCCGGTGCAGGAATATTGGCATGACATGAAGTTCTGGTGGCCTCACAACGAAGCCCTCATTGCGACAATCTACGCTTACCAACAGACTCGAGAACCACGTTATGCCAAAATGCACGAGCAGGTGCACCACTGGGCCTTCAGTCATTTTCAAGACACCCAACATGGCGAATGGTTCGGGTACCTGCACCGAGACGGCACTGTGTCGAACCAAGTCAAGGGCAACCTCTGGAAAAGCGCCTTCCATCATCCACGTGCTCTCCATATCGGGGCCTCATTGCTGAGGAAGCAGGCTACCCAGGCTTAAGCCCGGAATCCTTTAGACCGATAATATCGATGGGAGTTTTTTCGCCTTGGAGGCTAAAAAAACTGGTTTTTGAGTCAAAATCATCTAGGTTGGGACAGGCAAGTCAGATGGGCCAAAACAGACCACCCGAAGGTCCCTGTTTCGCGCGTGTCAAGTCGTTCTGATTTCCTTTCAATTCGTTGAAAGACAACCTGGCTGGCATGAATGACACAGGCAACGGCTGTCACCGCAGCCGTTCAACAACCCAATATCATGAGCGAAGAAGCATTCAACAATTTCACGCCAAGGGCTCAACAAGTCCTGGCTCTGGCACGTAAGGAGGCCGATCGGTTCAATCACAACTATGTCGGCACCGAACATCTGCTCCTGGGCCTGATCAAGCTGGATCAGGGTGTTGCGGTCAATGTCCTCAAAAAAATGGGGCTGGACCTCGAAACCGTTCAAATGGAAGTAGAAAAACACGTACCTCCAGGTCCGGACCACAAGGTGGCCGGGACCATTCCCTACACACCTCGCGTTAAGAAGGTGCTCGACTTGGCAGCCAAGGAAGCCAAACAACTTTCGCACACCTACGTGGGAACCGAGCACATCTTGCTGGGGCTTCTTCGGGAAGGCAATGGAGTCGCCGCCAAGGTGCTGCGAGGCCTGGATATTGATTTGGATCAGACCCGTCAGGAGATTCTCAAGGAGGTCGACCCGAACTTTCAGGAGTCTGAGGAGTATGCCGCCTCAGCCGAGGACGGTGAGAAAGCTGAAAAGAAAGCTCAAAGCAAAACTCCCGCTCTCAAGGCTTTCGGCAGAGACCTTACGGAAATCGCCCTCAAGGGGGATATGGATCCGGTGATCGGCCGGAAAGATGAAATTGAGCGCGTCATCCAAGTCCTTTGCCGACGCACCAAAAACAACCCGGTGCTTCTGGGAGAGGCTGGCGTTGGGAAGACCGCCATCGTCGAGGGTTTGGCTCAAGAAATCTCAAAAGGCAATGTGCCTGAAATTCTTCGCGACAAGCGCGTAATTACCCTGGACTTAGCCCTGATGGTCGCCGGCACCAAATACCGTGGCCAGTTTGAGGAACGCATCAAGGCCATCATGGATGAAATCCGTCGCAATCAAAATATCATCCTCTTCATTGATGAATTGCATACCATCGTGGGTGCTGGCTCGGCAGAAGGCACCATGGATGCCTCCAACATCATCAAACCAGCCTTGAGTCGGGGCGAAATGCAGTGCATCGGAGCCACCACGCTCAACGAATACCGCAAGTACATTGAAAAGGATGCCGCGCTGGAGCGCCGCTTCCAAAGCGTCAAGGTAGAAGCCCCCTCTCTGGAAGATGCGGTGCTGATTCTACAAGGCCTCAAGGTGAAATACGAAGATCACCACAACATTCAGCTGACCGACGAAGCCATCTCGGCCGCTGTTGAGCTCTCAGATCGCTACATCACCGGACGCTTCCTGCCGGACAAGGCCATTGATGTGATGGATGAAGCGGGGTCACGAGCGCGCATTGCCTCCATGACCCGCCCGCCCGATGTCAAAGACCTCGAAACTGAAATAGAGTCCATTCGCACGGAGAAGGAAAAAGCGATCAAGGATCAAGATTTCGAAAAAGCCGCCTCGATGCGGGACAAGGAAAAGCAGTCAAAAGAAAATCTGGAGTCCATCCTGACAGCCTGGAAAGCCTCTCGTGAGGAGAAGCGGATGACGGTCACCGATGAAGACATGATGCAGGTCGTGGCCAAGTGGACCGGCATCCCCCTCAAGCGCATGGAAGCGGGCGAAATCCAACGCCTACTGGACATGGAGAATGAACTCTCACGCATCGTTATTTCCCAGAAAGAGGGCGTCACCGCTCTGTGCAAGGCCCTTCGTCGCTCTCGAGCCGACTTGAAGGATCCTCGTCGTCCCATCGGTACCTTTGCCTTACTCGGTCCCACCGGGGTGGGCAAAACCCTACTTGCCAAAACCGTTGCCGCCCACATGTTCGGAGATGAGAAATCCCTCATCCAGCTCGACATGAGTGAATACATGGAGAAGTTCACCGTATCACGTCTGGTGGGCTCGCCTCCAGGCTACGTCGGTTATGAGGAGGGTGGACAGTTGACGGAGCAAGTTCGCCGAAAGCCCTACTCCGTGGTGCTCTTTGACGAAATTGAGAAGGCGCATCCTGATGTCATGAACATGCTTCTCCAAATTCTGGAAGAAGGCAAACTGACCGACAACATCGGGCGCGTGGTAGACTTCCGAAACACCATCATCCTGTTGACCTCCAATGTCGGTGCTCAAACCGCTTCTCAACCCAACATTGGGTTCACTCCGTCATCGGAGGAAGGCGATTACGAGACCATGAAAGGCAAGATTCTGGAGGAGGCCAAACGAGCCTTCAAACCAGAATTCTTGAATCGTCTGGATGACGTCATCGTCTTCCGTTCCCTATCCAAACCCGACCTCATTACCATTCTGGAATTGGAGATCGCCAAGGTGATGGACCGACTGAAGCACAAACAAATCGATCTTCACCTCACCGATGCCGCGAAGGACTTCCTGGTGGACAAGGGTTTCGACCCTGCCTACGGAGCACGCCCCATGCGTCGAGCGGTGGAACGGCATCTCGAAGACCCCCTGGCAGAGGAAATCCTCAAGGGCACTTTCCAGGAACAGACTCCCATCCAAGTGATCGTCGAGGAAGATCACCTGGCTTTCACCCAGGAAGCCGGCAAGCAAGATGCCAAGGTCACGAGCTGAAGACCTGATCCTTTCCATTGCACCCGTCTATGCCAACGGCACAGACGGGTGTTTTCTTTTCGGCGTTTACACCCCATACTGAAAGCCCATGCAAACCAGACAGCTTGGCAAAACCGACTTGCAGCTTCCCATCGTCTCCTTTGGAGCTTCATCCCTGGGGCAGGAATTTCGTCCAGTGCAACTCGACGAGGCCCTGCGCAGTGTTCACGTAGCCCTTGAGCACGGTATGAACCTGATAGACACCTCTCCTTTTTATGGCCGCGGCATGAGTGAAGTTCTTTTGGGTCTTGCGTTGAGAGACGTCCCTCGAGAGAGCTACCTTCTCTGCACCAAACTCGGCAGGTATGATCTCGATCATTTCGACTTCTCAGCCCGCAGAGTCAAGGAAAGCGTGGATGTGAGTCTTCACCGCCTGGGCACCGATCATCTGGACATTGCCCTGTGCCATGATATCGAGTTCGTCCCCATGCAGCAGATTGTGGATGAGACCCTGCCGGCACTCAAGGAAGTGCAGAAGCAAGGTAAGGTCAGGTACATTGGATTCAGTGGCTACCCACAGAAAATTTTCAAATTCATCATCGACCAAATCGATGTGGATTGTGTGTTGAGTTACAACCAATACACCCTTCAAAACACTCGATTCATGGACGAAACGGTTCCTTACCTCCAAAGCAAAGGCGTTGGAGTCATGAATGCAGGGCCGTTTTCAGCCCGTCTCCTCACCGATGCCCCCCTGCCCGCCTGGCTCAAGGAACCAGAAAGCGTCAAGGAGGCGGCAAGGAACGTCTCTCTACTTTGTCGCGAGAGAGGCTCGGATATCGCCAAATGTGCCCTCCAATTTTCCATCGCCAACCCCGCAATCACCACAACCATTGCGGGGAGTGCCAATCCAGAGAACATTCGAAAGTGGGCGCAATGGGCAGCCGAACCCATCGATGCAGCACTCCTTGAAGAGATCCTTCACCTTTTCCAACCGGTCAAGAACATCGGCCACGTAGAAGGCCTGGCCATCAATAACTGAATCGCATCCGCCTCTGGTTACCAAGCCTTGTTAAACACATCATGAAAGCTCTGCAGTTTACCCAACCTCACCAACTCGAATCCATTGACATCGAACCGCCCGGATCACCCGAGGCCCATCAGGCACTTGTCAAGGTACATCGCATTGGGATATGCGGCACGGACCTTTCCGGCTACCTGGGCAAAATGCCTTTTTTCAGCTATCCCCGTATTCCCGGACATGAGCTCGGCGTTGAAGTCCTCGAGGTCGGCAGCCAGGTCACCCATGTGCAACCAGGAGATCGTTGCAGTGTGGAACCCTACATGCATTGTGGAGCGTGTTATCCCTGCCAGCGAGGAGCCACCAATTGCTGCGAAAACCTGAAAGTTATCGGAGTCATGGAGGATGGTGGCATGCGCGAGACCTTTCTGGTTCGCGCCAATAAATTGCACCCTGGAAATGCCTTGAGTAACGATCAACTCGCATTGGTGGAAACCTTGGCCATTGGGTGTCATGCAACCAACCGGGGCGCACCTGAAGAAGAGACCCAGACACTCATTATTGGAGCAGGCCCCATTGGTCTGGCGACTCTGGAATTTGTGCGTTTGACCGGGGCTAAGGTGACCGTCATGGACCGGGTCGCCAGCCGTCTTGAATTTTGCAGAACGACCTACGGAGTCGCCCATACGCTTCACAGCCAAGGCGATGACAGTGAATTGGAACAAATCCTGGCTTTCACCAACGGCCATCGGTATGGCCTGGTGATCGATGCCACAGGCAATCATCACTCCATGTCCGATGCCCTGAGGTATGTGGCACACACGGGGACGCTGGTTTATGTAGGGATCACCACGCAAACCATTGAGTTTCTTCACCCTGCTCTTCATCGAGCTGAAATCACCCTCAAGGCCAGCCGAAACGCCCTTCCGGAAGATTTCACGCGTATCATCGGTTTAATTGCCGATGGCACCATTCAAACCGACCCCTGGATCACCCATCGAACTTCCTTTGAGGAGGCACCTGCCCGGTTTGATTCCTTCACGCGTCCAGAGACAGGGGTGATCAAGGCGCTGATTGAAGTCACCTGAGTTTTTTTTGCGCATCCACAAAAACGCGCCCTCTTCCGAAGAAGGGGGCGCGCCTCGCTGAGGTCTGTTGACCTCAAAAGCGTGTGCAACCGGAGGTCAATCCTGAGGCTCTCGCATGAATCTCAGAAAACCACCCCCACCTCCCATACTCGAGGCGTTGTAGATATAATCTGCATCCAATGCTTTTTCGATCCGGATGGACGCCTCGGAGAGGTGCGATTGGCTGTAAGGATCGGGAGTCACACCTTCGTCTTCCAAAACCTGATCCACCTGCTTTTTGAGATCCCGCAAGTGCGCGGTCGCGAGGTTGGAGATGGGTTTCTGAGAGGCGCTGGAGAACCCACCACCCATGCTCAGGTCGATCAAACGCTCCAGGTGTTCACGTTGCAAGTTGCGACGCAAGCTGGAGATCATCGGTTTACGGGCGGTGAAAGCCCCTTCCTTGGCATTCTCAACCTCCGACCACACGGCCGAACGAATGTCTCCCAGGATTTCCGGCAGCGTAATCATGTCCTCATCGGCAGGGGTTAAGAACTCGTTGTCGTAAACCCGCCCCATCGTGGTGGGGTTCATGAGCATCGTCAGAGCCGAGGACTGCATCCCCATGATGCGATCGTGCACAGGCCAGGTACTATCTTCAATCGCCGAGCTGAAATCATCGATCCATTTGTCCATGGAGAGGTGACGGAGCAATTCAGGAGTTAGCCCATAGGCTTTATCTTCAAAGGCATGAGCCATGACAAACTGCAAAGCCTCACGTTGGCGATTGGCCGAAACCACCTCAATGGGAGGACCGGCATCCGGATCCCCCTTCTTGGATCGGTTGATCAGCGCCCCTCCCAGCCAATTGGCCATCATGCTCAGCGAGCGCATTTGAAGACTCAGGGTCAATCCATAGCCGTAGCGCGCCTTGGCCCAGCTCTCACCATCCTTGACGAATTCATCGAGAATTTTGGCTCGATGATCGTTGGCCAGCTTGATCTGACTCTTGGCATAGTTGATGGGATCTTTCCCGAAATCATAGCGACGCGCAAAGGGATCCGGCCCGTAGGTGTCCTCATCGGTGGCATACGCCAGCAAGGGATCATTGACTCTGGCGAGAATGCTCTTGAGCTCATCATCCTTCTTGACGATGGAGTAGCCGTATTCGATAGCCCACAAGTCATACGGACCCACTTCGATCATCCCGTAGTCTCCCTGTTCTTCACCGAAGCCCTCCAGGTTCATGTTCACGGGCAGGTAATCCATGACAGAGCCCGCGAAGGGTTTCTTGCCTTTGATCTCATCGCTGTTGATCGCCTTAAAGTCATAGATGCTTGATGCCTTGAAATTATGGCGCAATCCGATGGTGTGCCCCACTTCATGCGCAACCAGATCGGCAATAAGAGGGCCAACAAACCAATCGGGAATGCCATCGAGCATGTCTTCTTCTGCCTTCTCTTCTTCCTTTTCAGCATGCTCCTCGCCATCGTTGCCATCCTCTTCGCCCTCGTGATGATTCCCCATCAGGTCGAGTGCAAAACGCATCACAGCCATGTCCAGCGCACGAAAATCGGCAGCCTGACAAAAGCCATTGACCTGGCTTGTCCTACCAATGAGTCCGTCAAACTCCTGATCCCCGATGAGTGAGGCATCATTGTGAGCTACAGGATGGCCACCATACGAGTGGTATCCAGCGGCGATTGTTTTCGCCATGAACGCACGGTTGGAAGGGTGGGCCAGACGAACCCTAGGGTCCCATTGGGGGTTCTGTTGCAACCAGGAAAGGGTTTCAGGCGAATACCCTTCCATGGCTAATTTGGGAAGCTCCTGGTTGAATTTCCTCCAGAAATGCCTAATCCAACCATCGGTCAAGATGATGTCAGCATCCAGGATTTCTCCGGTCATGGGATTGGCTCGGCTGGGGCCGATGGCCGTACCCACATTATTGTTGAGCCAACGAATGAAATTGTAACGGACGTCTTCAGGGTGTTTCTCCATGTGAGCTCTGGTCGCTTGATCCTGATAGCGAACCTCAAGGGCATTGAGCAGGCCTATTTTCTCAAAGGCTTTGTTCCACATCATGACCCCCTCCCGCACCCATCGTCGGTATCGAATGGGCGTGGTGTGTTCGACGTAAAAAATGATGGGGTTTTTCACTGGGCTGACTTTGAGCGATGGGTCCGCCTTCTCCACGTGCCAGCGATTGATATAGCGAGTGCGCACATCGCTGTTCTCATATTTACCAAAATCGCTGTAACCCGTGGTGAAATATCCGATACGCTCGTCAGCCTTGCGCGGTTTGTAGGAGGGGTTGGGTTTGATTTCACTGATGGAAAAATGAAAGGTTTTGAGCAAACCGCTGGAAACAGGCACCTCAAAAGCGACCTCAATGTTCTCAGGGAAGGCTCGAGCCGTCTTGACCGTGGCCAACTGCTTTTTCAGTCCAACCGCGCTGGACCCAAAAAACTTGGCACCGTCTCCCAACAAAAAGGCATCAAGATCAATCACGGGGCCCCATTGAGGATGCATGGTGACGATCGGCACGTCTGCCAACACTCGGTCGGTAAACAGGCGCTGAATGGAGCTCTTGGATTCCGCATCTCCGCTCGAACGAATTTCAATGTTGGGCTGAATCAGCACCATTCTTTTGCCGATCTGCTTCCAGTAGACATACATGTCCGCTTGCTGCAATCCGGCATACTGCTCGCCGCTGGCCACCGTCAGGGCAATGAAGAATTTCTTGGAGACATATTTTTTGGGGAAAGCTGCCAGAAGTTGGTTGTCCTTGGCATCGTGAAAGAGCCCAAACAAACTAGGACTCTGATCAATGGTCGAGATGACTTGCTTGTAGCCCTCAAAGACCTTGGCATACGGAGGATAGTCCGGTTTTTTCTGAGGCTCTCCCTCCGCCGCATGGAGGCTCAAAGCTCCCACAACAGCGCAGCAGGTAAAAAAGATGCGTGTAATCATTTTCATAGCATAAAAGATTAAAAACACCCTAGCTTCGTCAGGTCATAAATCAACTCACAAACCTGCTGCTTAATCCTTGCTGAGCCCTGCCGAAAATAACTAATCTTGAACCATGGACCTGATCAAGCAGTGGATACGCAGGCAACTATCTAATCCCCAGATAGTTATGCTTGCTGGCATCCTGCTTGGCGTCTTCCTGACCATCTTTTTTCTGGGGGATATCCTCGCTCCAGTTTTTGCAGCTCTTGTCATCGCCTATCTTTTGGATGGCATCATCCTGCGCATCCAGAGGCGGGGGGCCCCGCGTTTGGCAGCGGTTTGTGGCGTCTATGTTCTTTTCCTGTTGGCCGTCTTCATGCTCTTTTTTGTGGTCATTCCTAGCCTGGTGGCAGAATTGGACAAATTTGTGCGCCGCGACGTTCCGGGAATCGTTCAGAATGCCTCGCAAGACATTCGCGACGCCTACACAAAATACGAAACCTTCAAAACAGAGCGCCTCTCCAACTTCATCAATACACCCACCAGCCCTGCTCTGAACCCGGATGACAAGGAAGCGGAATCCGAGCCCCCCCTTTCGTCGCAGGCACCCTCCTCAAGCGGGCAAGGCCAGAGCGAAGGTTCCCTCAATGTCGAGCGTTTAACCGAGAGCATCGAAGCCGAATTGACGGAACTGGGACGGACGGCCCTCACCCTGTCGATTACCTCCCTCAAAAGCGTCGTCGTATGGATTCTTTATCTGGTTCTGGTACCCGTCATGGTGTTCTTTATCCTCAAAGACAAAGAACGCCTGATGGCCTGGTTTGCCCAGTTTCTCCCTCAAGAGCGCGGTCTCACCAGCAAGGTCTGGCACGAGGTCAATCTTCAGACCAGCAATTACGTGCGCGGCAAGTTCTGGGAGGTCATGATTGTCTGGGGTGTCACCTTCCTGACTTTTTCACTTTTTGGGTTGAGAGCCACCCTTCTGATCTCCCTGTTTGTGGGCCTCAGTGTCCTGGTTCCTTACGTCGGTGCCACAGTCATGTATTTACCCATCGCCATCATTGGCTTTTATCAGTTTGGGGCGAGCTCCACGTTTGTCTGGCTCATTATTGCCTACTCCATCATCCAAATTCTCGATGGCAATCTACTAGCTCCCATCCTCATGTCAGAGGCTACCAGTCTGCATCCCATCGCAGTGATTGTTGCGATTCTGATCTTTGGAGGTCTCTGGGGCTTCTGGGGTGTCTTCTTCGCCATACCCTTGGCCACATTGATCAATTCCATCATCAAAGCCTGGCCGATGGAACCGGCACCACCCTCCTCTTCCTGAGCGAGGTAATCGATCGAACGAAGCTTCACTAGACCAAGGAAGTGTCGGTGGAAGAGCCTTCAAGATAATGGGATTTTGGCTTTGACAAGCCCGGACCCCTGCTTCATAAAGAGCGCTCATTTGCGTGGGGTCGTAGCTCAGTTGGTAGAGCACCACAATGGCATTGTGGGGGTCAGGGGTTCGACTCCCCTCGGCTCCACCAAATTCTT
>NYYT01000119.1 GCA_002686885.1 Pedosphaera sp. | reverse complement strand
GTGTTCTCAGGGGGGCCCAGGAGCGCCCCCCCTCGATGAGCCACGACCTGGATCCCCGGCCATTGGTAGGCCTTCTGCCAGCGTGATGCGATCTGGCGATCAATCGAAAGCACTCTTCCATGAGTGGCATGCACTCTCATGCGGAAGCTCGAGCCTTGAGCTTCTCCGTGTAGCTGATAGGGCCTGTCCGGAGCATCTTCCACCCGCTCACATGCCTGCACTACACCTCCCGTGAGGATTTCTGCCATATGCACCGCTTCGAGGCGTGACATTTGACCTTCGGCAGGGAAAGGCTTCAGGCAGAGCAAGGTCAGGGCGAACCAAAGGATGGCATCTCGCGAACAGAAGACAGGCATGGTGGAATGCTAATCAGGTGCCCTTGCACGGTCCAGGCTTTTGCCTGGACCGATGGGCAACCATCACCCGGTTTCGATCGCTTTGCCTCATCGATCGCCAAATTAGACATTGAGTTGTCCCCGAAAGAGGCTTATGCATGCAGACGGCCGGAGGATCCTTCTACTTGTCGAAAAGGGGACCAAAGGCTCTCCAGACGCATCACACACAAACGACCACCCAAGGTGAAACTGACCGATTTAAGAGGCATCCTTCAGTACATCCCGCGATTCCGCGACAAGGTTTTCGTGATCAGCCTTGATGGGGCCGTGGTCGAAGGTGAAAACATTGGCAACCTGCTGCTGGATATTGCCTTGCTGCGATCACTCAACATTCAGCCGGTGATCCTTCATGGAGCGGCCCTTCAAATCGCACGATCGGCTTCCGAAAAAGGCTTTCAACCCAGTGACACCTGTGGCCACGGCATCACGGACGCGGACACACTCCAGGTCGCCATTCAGGCATCCCATCGGGTCACCCATACGCTGTTGCAGGGGCTTTCCGGGGCTGATCTCAAGGCCGCAGTCACCAATGCCATCGTGGCTCACCCCAAGGGCATCCTCAAAGGCGTGGATCATTTGTTCACAGGGAAGGTCGAGCGCGTCGATCATGGACTGCTGGAAACGCTCATCAAGGAGGGAATCGTCCCCATCATCCAACCTCTGGGGTATGATGGTGAAGGGCGCACTTTTCGAGTCAACTCCGACGCCGTCGCCCTGGCGGTTGCCAAAGCACTCAAGGCCGCCAAGTTGATTTTCATCACCGCCCAGGATGGCTTGATGTTTGACGGAGAACTCATCCGGGAAATGGCCGTCAACAATCTCGACGAACGCCTGAGGCAGCAACGGGATCTCTTCGATGAGGAAAGTCTCTCCAAGGCCCTGCATGCCGCAGAGGCCTGTCGCTGGCATGTTCCCAGAGCCCACATTATCAACGGGAGCATCGATGAGGGTCTCCTGGCCGAGGTCTTCTCCAACGAAGGGATTGGCACGCTCATCTATGCCAACGAATACCAGCAGATCCGACCGGCAAAGAAAAAGGATGTGGCAACCCTTTTTGCGATGACCCGTGCTTCGGTGGCCAAGGAGGAATTGCTGCGACGCACGCGTGCCTCGATCGAAAAACACATTTCCGATTACTATATTTTCGAGACCGACCATCACCCCATCGGTTGCGTCGCCCTGCATCGTTACGAAGACCACAAGTCTGGCGAACTTGCCTTCCTCTATGTCAACCCATCTCACGAAAACGAAGGCATCGGCAAGAAGCTCATCCAGTTTGTGGAAGAAAAGGCCACCAAGCTGCAACTCGAGCAGCTGTTTCTCCTTTCCACTCAGGCCTATGCCTATTTCCAGAGCCAGGGCGGCTATCTTGAAGGCACCGTCGAGCATCTACCCGAGAGTAGGCGAGCGCTTTACGAGCAGAGCGGTAGAAAGTCGAAAATACTCTACAAGCCACTGGGCTGATCAGCCACCGCATTGGGCTGAATCACGCATTGCATGATCCATGAGGACCAGAGCGGTCATGGCTTCCACGATCGGCACAGCCCTGGGGAGCACACAGGGGTCGTGACGCCCTCTGCCCTTGAGCGAGGTGTTTTCAAAGTCCTGATTGACCGTTTCCTGCTCATGCATGACCGTCGCAGTGGGCTTGAACACCGTCCTGAAATAAATAGGCATGCCATTGGAGATCCCGCCCTGCACACCTCCTGATCGATTGGTCGTCGTGCGCACCTGTCCTTCCTCATCGGACCGGAAGGCGTCGTTGTGTTGCAAACCGGTCAGGGAAACACTTTCGAACCCTGAGCCCACATCAAACCCCTTGCACGCAGGAAGGCTCAACATGGCCTTGGCCAGATCGGCCTCCAGCCGATCAAACACCGGACTTCCCCAGCCCACCGGCGCCCCCCGCACCACGCATTCCACAATACCCCCAACACTGTCTCCCGCAGATCGAATGGATTCGACGCGCTCGATCATGGACTCGGCAGCGGCGGCATCCGGGCAGCGTACGATGTTGGCTTCGACCGCTTCCCGCTGGACAATGTCGATGGAAATCTCCGCGATGATTTCCTGAATTTGTTTGACGTAGGCGACGATTTCGACCCCGTAGGACTCCTGGAGAATCTTTCGAGCGATGGCTCCGGCCGCCACTCGCCCCACCGTTTCCCGGGCACTGCTGCGCCCTCCCCCATGGGGATCACGGATCCCATATTTGGTTTCGTAGGTAAAATCGGCATGAGAGGGGCGAAATTTGACAGCCATTTCCGCGTAAGCTTCTGGACGGGCATCCTTGTTGCGCACCCACATCATGATCGGTGTGCCCAATGTCTTGCCCTCAAAAACACCGGAGAGAATTTCAACCTGATCAGCCTCTTGTCTTGGAGTGACGATCTTGGATTGACCCGGGCGACGGCGATCCAGCTCCACCTGAATCTCTTCGGCCGTTATGCGCACGCAAGGTGGACAACCATCCAAGACCACGCCGACTCCCCCACCGTGAGATTCTCCCCAGGTGGAAATTCGGAATAACTGACCGAACGCATTACCCATGGCCCAAGCATGGGTAAAAACCTGGCCAAGGTCAATGGCTGGCAGCGACCGCTGACCTCAAGCAGCACGGCTCCCCAGACAGGAAGGGTTACAAAACAAACTCATTCTTGTAATTGCATGATAAAAAAAAATGACCAAAAATATCCCCCAGCATCGTTTTAACTTATTAACGGATATAGCGGACCATCCTATGACGAAAAAATTCTTATCATTGAAAGCCGTTTTTCATTGCTTGCTGGCTCTCACCTGGCTCGCAGGTTCTTCGGAGAAACTTCATGCCCAGGGTCAGGACTTCAGGGCTGCCATTGGTAATCCCCCCATCGGCCCGGTGGCCAAAGGCAACACCCTGCAATTGCCCTACATCACCTGGGGGGGCGACGTGGCCACTTTCCACGCCAATGGAGGCCTCAAAACCTCCAGCGGTTCCATTTTCCAGAAACAAGGGCTTTCCTTTGACATGAAGGCGGGCGATGACTTTTCCCAACAGATCAAGGACTACATGTCCGGCAAGTCGCCCTTCCTACGCGGCACCTTCCGTATGATGGGACTGGCCTCGGAGATCATTGGCAAGGACCCTCGCACCAAAGGAGTGGTCATCCTGCAGATGACCTGGTCTGCCGGCGATCACATGGTCGCCAAGAAGGGGCTTCGCACCCTCTCCGACCTGAAAGGCAAAACCATTGCCATTCAACAAGGTGGGCCCCATGTCGGCATGCTCGACGACATCCTCAAGACCGCGCAGCTGAGCTGGAACGACATCCAGATCATTTGGGCGAAGGATCTTACCGGAAGCCCCGACTCGCCTGCGGAAATGCTTCGTAACAATCCAAAGGTCGATGCCTGCTTCGCGATCACACCCGACATGCTCGGGCTCTGCGGCGGGGTCGATTCGACAGGCACGGGTGCCGAGGGAACGGTCGAAGGGGCCCACGTCCTGGTTTCAACCGCTGAACTATCCCGCTCGATTGCCGATGTCTATGTCTGCCGCAAGGACTTTTTCGATGCCAATCGCGAGCTTGTCGACAAGTTTGTAGCCGGCTACCTCAAAGGTTGCGAAGAGCTTCTGGATCTGAAGCACGCCTATGAGGAGGGCGGATCAGCGCCCTACGAGAGTCTCCTCACCATGGCTCAGGATATTTATGGAAAAGAGGTCATCCCTGTCTTGGAGGAGGGCCACGGCCTGATCTCGGATTGTACCTTCGCGCTGTATCCGGGCAACGTGAACTTCTTTACCCAACAGGGGAACTTGACCGGGTTTGAAAACTTTCAGGAATCCGCCCTTGAGCTGGCGGTCAGTCAAGGCTACGCCAAGACAAAGATGGGGCTGCTCCCTTCAGGGCTTGATTATCAGTCTGACCGCTTCCTCAATTATCTCACGAAAACCAAAATGGAGCGCGGAGAGCGATTTCGTGCTGAAGCGGTCTTGGAGGAAATCGAACTGCTCAGTTCAGGGGGCGAGCTGGATGACAAGACCATCCTCAGTTTTACCATCAATTTCGAGCCCAACCAAACCGCCTTCAGCGCCGTCCAGTATGGTGCTGAATTCCAGCGTGTGATCGAATCTTCACAACGCTTTGGCAATGCGGTGATTGCCATTCGCGGGCATTCGGACCCCACCAAGACCCTCTTGGATCTGGTCAAGGCCGGTTCCCAGAAAGGCATCCTGAAACGCTCCGGATCCAGTGGAAACTATCGTTATTCGCTCAGGGGGCGGCCCCTGGATCTTGAGGCCACCCGCGATCTGGTCTCTCTCATCGAGGCAGGATCCTTTGACGGTGCCAGTGACCACAACCCACGGGAGACCATGCAGGCAGCGCTGAATTTGTCCAAGCAACGATCGGTGGAGGTTCTAAAGGCCATCACCGACTACGCATCCAGCAAAGGGGTGGAGATGGATGCCAGCCAAATCCAACCCGTCGGGGTCGGCATTCGCGAACCCTTTGTCGCCAAGCCGAGCAACCTGAATGAGGCCAAACAAAACATGCGGGTGGAATTCAGAATCATCCGTGTTCCAGCTGAAGCCACCAATGCTTCAGACTTTGATTTTTAGAAACCCATGCCCTTCAAGGGCGGCAAAAAGAGCACATGCATCACTCCATGAAGCAACACACCAACATGCCATCTGCGATGACGGGCAACGCCTGTCTGGGACCTTTCATGTTCATGGCCCTCTGCCTTTCCTTGTGGACCCATGGACCGGTCTTACTGCATGCCCAGGAGTCCATTGATCAAGTCGTCATTGTTCTGGACGCCTCAGGTTCGATGAAACAGAACATGCCGGGAAGCCAGGTGCAGACCAAAATGGACGCCGCCAAGGAGGCCCTGATCGACGTGCTCAGCAACATCCCACAAACCACTCACGTGGGTTTGCTGGTTTTCAGTGCCTCCAACCTGCAGGACGACTGGGCCTACCCTCTGGGGCCGCGCGACGATAATCGGCTTTTGCCTGCCATCCGATCGATCGATCCAAGCCGAGGCACCCCATTGGGAGAATACATCAAGATCGGGGCCGATCGACTTCTGGAAGCGCGCGACAGCCGTTTTGGCTATGGCACCTTCCGGTTGCTTGTGGTGACGGACGGAGAAGCCAGCGATGCGGATCTGGTGGATACCTACACGCCCGACGTCCTGGCTCGCGGCATTCGAGTGGATGTGATTGGCGTGGCGATGGACCAGGATCACACCCTGGCCACCATGGTGCATACCTACCGCAGGGCCAATGATGCAGCCACCCTCAAGCAGGCCATCGCCGAGGTTTTTGCCGAAGTCACCACCCAGGATGAAGGAGCCACCGAGGAGGATGCCTTCGCTCTACTTCAGGGAATTCCTTCGCAGACAGCCTCCGCAGCCATCCAGGCATTGTGTGAATCAGGCAATCACCCCATCGGCTCGGATCCAAACAAAGTCTTTCAACCGA
The DNA here is from genome assembly GCA_002686885.1 of Pedosphaera sp. Taxonomy (GTDB): domain Bacteria; phylum Verrucomicrobiota; class Verrucomicrobiia; order Limisphaerales; family AAA164-E04; genus UBA7971. The sequence continues at coordinate 12,101 of NYYT01000119.1, read as the reverse complement.
TCGGCAACCCAAATCGGTCGACTTCCATGCCTCAAGGCCCCGACTCAGGTCATGGTAAGGGCCAGGGATCCACTCCAATGATTGCCATGCTTGCGATTTTTGGACTGGTGGCGCTGGTCGTTTTGAAGGCAGTCTCTAAGAAATGACCAAGGCCAAGAAAGCAGGTTGTCTCGTCGCGGCAGTGGCGTGGTGTGTCATTCTCCTGATCCTTGGCGTCGCCTACAAATTTCTGGTGGCGCCTTACTTCAGCGAGAAACTGACAGATGCCACCGGTTCGGACAGTCGATACACGCGCGAGATCACACTGACGGCCGATTCATTCAGCGGCTACGCCATATTGCGATCTCCTTACCTGAGGAATTGGCTCTCCAAGCGTGAAATCAAACTCAATGTCATCGATGACGGCGCCGACATTCCCAGCCGAGTCGATCGCATGGAAGACGAGGAAACCGATTTTGCTGTTTTCACCATTGATTCTTATTTGAGTGCAGGAGCCGAAAAAGGAACCTTCCCTGGATCGATCGTGACGGTCCTCGATGAAACCCAGGGAGGGGATGCCGTGGTGGCTCATGAGTCGGTGTTTGATTCCATCCAATCGCTTGATAAAAGCGACACCCGGTTTGTGCTCACTCCCGACTCCCCCAGCGAGTTTCTGGCCAGAGTCATTCTGGCCAACTTCAACCTTCCCGCAATCGGCGAAGACTGGTTGGAATCTGCGGATGGATCCAAAAAAGTGCTCGAGCAGCTTAAGAAGTCCAACCCAACCGACAGCAAAGCATTCATTCTCTGGCAACCCCATATCGCTCAGGCACTTCAATCGTCCGGCTTCAAGGTCTTGTTGGACAGCTCACAAATCAAGGGCTACATCGTCGACGTTCTGGTGGCCCGAAGGTCCTTCCTGCGGGATCAGCCTGACCTGGCGGACACCTTCATCGAGGGGTATTTCCGAGCGCTCTACCACTATCAAACCCAAAAGCCGGAGATGGAGAAATTGATCGGTCAAGATGCTGAAAAAACAACCGGCGATCGTATGGACAAGACGCTCACTCAGGCTGTCATGGAAGGTATCCACTGGAAAAACACCATGGAAAATTACACCCATTTTGGGTTGCAGAACGCTGCCCCCTCTGCAGGGCATGTGCATCTGGAGGACATGATCGGCGGTATCATGGAAGTGTTAACCAAAACAGGCGCCCTGCAAACCGATCCACTCAATGGTCAGTATCACACCATTTACTACGACCAGGTCCTGAGCCGATTGCAGGCCTCGGATTTCCATCCAGGGCGAGCGGTGAATATCGTGGAAGGGGCCGTCACCATGACCCCTGACCAACAGGCAGCCATCACCTCCTCTCCCCTCACCGACGCCCAGTGGCAGCAACTCAAACCAGTTGGCACCCTGAAAGCCGACCCCATCACTTTCGTGCGCGGTTCTTCCAATGTGAGTCGCTCCAGCCAGCGTTCGGTTCAAAAACTCGCACGACAACTGGAAGCTTTTCCCAATTTCTATCTCGAAATCATCGGTCAAACGCGTGCCGAGGGCAACGTCAGCGCCAACCAGCGACTGGCAACAGACAGAGCCGATGCCGTAGCTGATTTATTGCGCCAGGAGGGCGTCGAGAACTGGAGAATACGCACCGAGGCAGCGCCCTCCCGATCGGCCAGCGGAAGTTATCAATCTGTTCTTTTCCAAGTAGGGCAACTTCCCTACTAATCGTGATACTCATGCGGTTCTTCCCTTGAATCGACCTTGATGCTACATTAAACGGTAGCATGAAGTTGGCTCAGCAAGGAGACCTGCCAAAAAACGAGATTCGCAAACGGGTTTTGACTCGTTTGGTGGCCAGTCCTTTGGTGGTGGGTCCCGTGATGTTGGGCTTCACCGCCATCGTGGCAGGTTGGGCCATGGACCTCAAACAGATGGCCCTGTGCCTCTTTGGAGGCTTGGCAGGGATGATGGTGGGGGCAGGCGCTTTTTTCACCAAGTGGATGGTCAGCGGCCAACAGGTGGCTCAGGATGTGTTAACCGAGTGGGAAAAGGAACAATCCCAATCACACATTCGGGATCTTGATCAACTGGAGGCAGATCTCACTGAAGCAGACGAGGATCCCAGGCCAGAAGAGGCTTTGAAGGATCTCAGGGCTTTGGTGGCGACCTTTGGCACCTTGGAAAAACAACCGCAAAATGCGGCTTGGCCGATGATAATGGAAGTGCGCATGCAGGTGGAGGCACTCTTTGAACACTGCGTTCGATTGATTCGGCAAAGCCATGCTCTCTGGGAGACTGCTTCGCGACTGAACACGGCATCGGCCAAAGATCCCATCATGGCACAAAGGGAGGGGCTCATCATAGAGGTGCAGACTTGTGTGAGTCAGCTCAGCCAGACCATGGTCTCCTTGCAGAACATCCACCAGGTGGAATCCAATACCGAACGATTGAAGCAAATGCGAAACAACCTGGACGAATCTCTTGAGGTCGCTCGTAAAGTAGAGTCGCGTATGCGACAATGGCCTGCAACAGCTCATCACGACTCCAAAACGGAATAAGAACCACAACCTTAAAGAATATGTTCAAAGCAATCGGAAGATGGATCAAGGCAGTTGGATACCTACTGACTGGACAAATTGACTCGGCACGACGCGTGCTCGACACCAATCCGCATGTCATCAAGGCAAAATACGATGCCATCGTGGAAGACAAGATTGAGCGCATCCACCAGTACAAACAGGCGGTCGCCGGCTTGATTGCACAGGAGGAAAAAAAGCTCACTAAGATCAAGCAACTCACCTCGGAGGTCGAAAACCTCGAACGCCTCAAGGCCGGAGCCCTCGCCAAGGCCAAGCAGACGGTGGAGCAACTAAAGGCTACAGGCATCTCGGAAGAGGCGATTCATGACGATGAGAACTACAAAAAATGTCTCACCGCCTACAAAGATTTCAATTCCACCCTCTCGGAAAAACAGGAACGCATTTCAGAGCTGGAGGCCGACATCGAGGGTTACAAAAACAACATCAGCGACCACAAGATCCAACTCCAGCAACTGCTCCGTGATGTCGAAAAGGTCAAGGCCGAGGCCGCAGACACCGTGGCGGATGTCATCACCGCCAAACAGGAAAAGGAACTGGCAGAGACTTTTGCCGGTATCGCCAAGGATGGCACCGCCGAGGAATTGCAGAATTTGAGGGAGATGCGGCAGGAACTCAAGGCGGAGGCCAAGATCACCAAGGAACTCGCCGGAACCGACACCAAATCACAGGAAGCAGAATTCCTTGAGTATGCTCGTCAAAGCGAATCCACCTCTGAGTTCGATGCCCTGATCGGATTGGCCTCAGAAGCTCCCGCCCCCAAGGAAACGAACAAGGAAAAGGAAGACAAAGACTCCTCGGCACTCCCCGAATAAGCCCAAATCATCCGTCAAAAAGATTCCACATTTATGAAAACAACCCCATTAGGTCACCTCACAACGGTAACGCTCTGTGCCTTATTGGCCGCTTGCGGCGTTAGTAACGACTCCCCTGCTCCCATCGAAGTAGCCGATGCGCTGAGTTCGGAAAACGCCACAGCCTCCGAAACCAGCTCTAGCGCGTCAGCATCCGGTAGCACACCCAGTTTTTCGCTGGCGTGGAGCGAGTACCCCTCCTGGAGCATCTTTGCGGTGGCCGAAGCCGATGGATTGATCAACGGCAAACCCGGTGAGATGGGCAGCCTTGAAGAAAAGTGGAAGGTCGATGTCGTCCTGCATGAATCCGATTATGACACCTGCATCACCATGTATGGCTCCCAGAACGTGGACGCCGCCTGTCTCACCAACATGGACGCACTCAACCCATCTCTCAGCCGGGCTTCCTCGATGATTCTTCCCACCTCCACCAGTCATGGTGCCGATGCCTGCATTGTGGTCGACACCATCCAGACCATTGAGGACCTCAAGGGGAAAAACATCTATGGTCTGGAGAAAAGTGTTTCCGAATACTGTTTTGTCCGCAACCTGGAGATCAACGCGCAGAAGGAAAAAGACTACAGCTTCAGCAACATGGACCCTGCAGCTGCCGCAGCTGCCCTTCAGCAAAAACAGGCCGGGATTGAGGCCATCATGGTATGGAACCCCTTCGTCATGGAAACCTTGGCCAAACGCAGCGACGTGAAGGTCCTCTTTGATTCAACCGCCATTCCTCAGGAAATTGTCGATGGGGTCATCATGTCGCAGGAGTCTTTGAAGAAAGAAGGAGGCGCTGCCTTCGCATGCGCCATTATCGAGGCTTTTTACACTACCACGGCCAAACTCAATGCTCCGGATACCCGCGAAGCCACTCTGACGGCTCTGGGCGAAAAGTTTTCAGGGCTGGATTCCGAGGCCATGAACCAGATCGTCCATCAAACCAAATTCCTTTCCAGCCCCGGTCAGGCCATCGCGCTGTTTGGATCTGCTGAGCTCAAGGCGACGATGGACAAAGTGGTGACCTTTTGCGTCGACCATGAAATCACTGGAAGGGCTCCGACCCTCTCCTTTGCCCAGCCCGCGGCGGATACCGAACTGGCCTTTGATGCTCAATACATCAAGAAATTTCGCTCACCGAATCCGTGAGCCATCTTTTCTCTTTTCAAGCCTCCGAGCCATCGGAGGCTTTTTTTTGTGGCTTCGGCTAGAGGGTCATGAGGAATTTTAGCAGCTCCAGCACCTCACGCTCCTGAAGACCCTCCAACAAGCCATCGGGCATGAGGGACTGTTGGGAGCGTTGCACCTCCAATACCTCCTGCTGATCCACCAGACGCGTACCCTCCTGTTGACGCATCAGCCAGGCACTTTCAGATTCTGCTTCCACAATGCCTGAAACCTGACGGCCATCCTTCAAGCGAAGCGTCACACTCTGATAGGGAAAACCGACCACGGCATGCGGATCGAGTATGCTTTCAAGAAAGTAACGCACCCCATTTTGGCCGGACCCACCTAACCGAGGCCCCAGCCCGCCGTCACCCTCATCCATCCGATGACAAGACGCACAAAGGGCTTCAAAGTGTTTTTGCCCCTCCTTTTCTTCGTAGGCCCAGAGGGGAGCTTCGGCATATCGTTTTTCCAGGAATTGGATACGTTCAGAAAGCTCGGCTTGTGGGGGCATGCCGCCCCAGATCTGACTGGCCTTCTCGGTGATGCGTGGATCCTCCAAGGCCTGTAGCCGGCGCAAGGTATAGGCATTGACAAAGGAAACAGGGAGTTCCTCCTTCTCAATGGCTTCCATCAAGGTCACGGCGAAGGTCGGCTGACCGCTCAGCGCTTCCAGCGCCGCCCGCTGATCGCGTGCAGGCCAGCTTGTCAGGGAGCGTATCAAGGTCTGGGCAATCCTCGGATCTTTCATCCGACCGAGGATGGCAATGGCCTGCTGGCGGAACCCATCCTCATCCAGCAGTCCTAGGTACGGTTCGGAGGAACCTGAGTCGCCCAAGCGCTCCAGAATGGCCAGTGCGTGTGTCTTGTCCTCTTTGGAAAGTCCCGCCTCCCCAAGCCTGAGCCGCATGACACGCACCTGTTGTCGATCACCAAAGATCGCCGCCAGGTTTTCAGCGGATCGACGAGCTACCGGATCGCCATGCTGAAGCCAAGGAGCCGAGCCGGTCAACCAAGCCCGGGGCATGGGCACTTGTGCCTCTTGTCGCAAGGCCATCCCAATCAATTGAAGCAGTCGGCTTTGTTCTTCAGGTGGGGCTTCCACCAACCTTTCCAGGGCCAGGTCCAGCCCCTGCCCCTGGAGCCTGGCACCGTACCAGGGGATCCAATCCTCAAACAGCGGGATCAAAGGCGTTTCATCGGCGAGCCACCCAAAGGCTCGCTGAGGGTTTTCCTGCATGGCTTGGGCCAGTGCAAACCAGGTCATCGATCGGAACACCCCATCCTCCTGATGGGCCACCTTTTGCACGAGGCTTTTGAGAATCGACCATTGCTCCTCTTCGGGGAGAAGGGAGCTGATGGCCGCAAGACGCACAAGCACCATGGCAGAACTTTCACTCAACGCCAGTTGCACCAGGCGTCCAGCCAAAGCGGGCGTGGGCTCCAAGGCATACTGCGCCAGTTCGACCGCCCAAGCCCTTACCTCCGCAGAGGAATCGTTGAAGTAGCCGGACCAATGGGAAGCTTCCACACCTCCAACGCCGTGAAGGGTCCATAGAGCCCTCAGACGCCGATTGACGTTGGCGTGCTCAACCGAAAGGTTGCGAAGCACCACCAGGGCCTCTGAAGCGATGCTTCCATTGGCGGCGGCCCGTTCCGTAAGAAGCCGCCGAGCCATACGGACATACCATTCATTCTGGTGCAGGTGCAACCAGGCCAGCTCACGGTCGGACTTGCGATTCAGGTCCACCAGATGGGGTTTGTAGTGTGCCTCATGGACGACGCGGTATAGGCGCCCGTTCTGGCGTTGCCATTGATCGACATTGGGATGATGACAATGTTGAAGGTCGACCCAATCGTTGATGTAGACCGACCCATCCGGACCGGTCTTGAGGTCCACTGCCACATAAGAGGGATCGTCATGGTAGAGGAAATCCTGCCCCGCATGCCGGGTTTCAACACTCGCCCCATCCTCCACGTTGACCTGCACGTTGATCTGACGCCCATGGAGATTATGGGTGTAAAGGCGGTTGCGAAAGGCCTCAGGCCATTGATCTCCCTGATAGATCAATGTGCCCACATGGGAATGCCCCCCGTAGATGGCTCTCGACCCCGGCAGACCAGCGCCTCCCTCGCCATGGCCGTATTTGGCTGAGGCTGGCAGGCATTGTCTGAAATCGGAGAAGGCTTCCAGAGGGTAGGGTTCGATGAAATCGGGGTAATGGGCATGGGCCTGATTCCAATAGTGGCCTCCTTGCAATACATGCGTGGTGGGCCCTCCGCCCCAGAAACTGCGGCAATGGGTCATGAACCACTGCCCCAGTCGGTCGTAATCCAGGCCCCATTGATTGCTCCCGCCATGGGCATAGACCTCGAATCGTTTGTTGACGGGATGGTAGCGCCAGACGCCCGCGCGCATGACCCTGCGACCGGACTCAGAAGCCCCGGGCACACCGATGCGCGATTCATTGAAGACCCCTTGCAGGCCGTAGAGCCAACCATCCGGCCCCCAGGTGAAATTATTGAGGGTTTCGTGGGTATCCTGATAGCCAAAACCATCCAGAAGGACCTGAGGGGGTCCATCGGGCACATCATCACCATCTCGATCGGGCAGAAACAGCAACTGAGGCGCGGCACCGATCCAGACACCTCCATAACCCAGTTCAAAGCCACTGGCCAGATTGAGCCCTTCAACGAAGACCTTCCGATCTTCAAAGACCCCATCTCCATCAAAATCTTCCAGAATCACCAGGCGATCCTTGCCGGCACCTTCGGGCTGCTTTTCGGGATAGCTCAGGGCCTCCAATACCCAAAGTCGCCCGAGGGCATCGAAGGTGAAGGCGATGGGCTGAACCACATCCGGATCGGCGGCCACCAGGTCCACACGAAAACCATCGGTGACGTAAAAACGCTGCAGGACTTCCCGGGAGGATGCAGGCAACTCTGCGGGGATGGGATTGGGTTTGAGATGCTTGAGGATCGCCACTTGATCCAGTCGTTCCGGGCGCGGCCCCGGGGTGGCTCCTTCCAACCATCCGGACAAGGTGATCATGAGCGCACTGAATGAAGCGATGGACCGCATGGCTAGTTTCTAGTGGAAGCCGAAGGGCTTGTCAAAACCCCCCAACCCTGAGGGCACGGTCAACCTTTTAGAAACACGGAGGATCCCAGACACCAGCGCACCAGGTCCTGAAAACCGCCCTCCTGATCCAGAAGGGTTTGAGCGATGCGATCGACCTCCCATTCATCGGCGGGCTGCAACAAACGCCCCAGGGCATGGATGAAAAAAGCGCGCACCAGTTGCTTGGTGAAAGCCCCTTGCTGGCGAAGCAATTCATCCCGCAGATCCCCTTCGTGCTGGAGCAGCACGCCATTGGGGAGACGGGCCGAGGCGTCTATGGCCTTACCCGGTGTCGAGGCCACCCGACCCGATGGGGTCAGGACGGGATAATGCGTGCGGAAGGCTCCGATGGGGTCATAGTGCTCAAGCGCAAAGCCCCAGGGATCGATCGTCTGATGGCAATCTGCGCAAGCTGCCTTCTCCCGGTGCAGTGCCAGCTGATCTCGAATGGAGGAAGCCCCTCGGGTATCGGGTTCCAGCGCCGGCACATCGGGTGGCGGCGGTGCCGGGGGTTTGCCCAAAAGGTTTTCCAGAATCCAGACCCCTCGTTTCACAGGGGAAGTGTCGACCCCGTTGGCCGAAGCGGTCAGCAAACTGGCCTGCCCCAGCAGACCCGAGCGGCGCACGTGCGGGGGAAAAGCCACCTTTCGAAACGCCACTCCGGTGACGCCATCGAGGCCATAATGNCGGGCAAGGGCTCCATTGACATGGCTCTCCCGGGCAAGGAGCAACCATGGGATGGGATGATTTTCCCGATGGGCTTCTTCGAGAAAAAGGAGGGTTTCTGCGCGCATGGCCGACTCCAGACGGTCGCGATCATATTGCGGAAACTGCCTGCTTCCCGGAGGCATGGTCCCCAGACGATGCAGACCGAGCCATGCCTCAGCAAAAGGTTCCATGAACGCAGTGCCATGAGGATGGCGCATCAATCTCTCCAGCTCTTGCGCATAAACAGAAGCATCCAGCAGCGCTTCAGAACGAGCGGCTGCCATNAGTTGGGCATCCGGTGGGCGTTGCCAAAGGGCGTAGGACAGACGTGAGGCCACATCAAAACCATCCTGGTCCGGACCGATGCGCAGGTGCAGAAAAGCAGGAGAGACCAGTGCCGCGGCCAGGCCCCTCTGCATGGCAAGCCGGGCGGCCACACCTGAGTCCATGGATGCACGGACATACCGCACATACGGAGCGGCCTCTTCCGGGGAAACATCCCGTCGGAAAGCCCGTGAGAGAAAGTTCTGAAAACCCTTGGCCAGTGCCACTTTCTCCAGTCGGGTTTCTGCACCAAAGGCATCCTGNTGGGATGAGGGCGGCCAGGATGAATACAGCGGGCCTTCCAGACTCATTTCATGGATCCGAACCCGAGGCCCCTGATACACATCCGAAATATGAACCTTTTGCACCAGGGCGTCTTCCGGCACGGGAAGGCCTTGCTCCTTCAACTGATCCACTTTGGAACGGGATTTTCGAATGGCTTCGGGGTGGTAACGCTCGGCGACCTTGCGAAGAATGGCCTTGGAAGCTCCCGGNCCGTTGATCCAATGCACAAAGGGTATCGAGCCAGCCGGCATCCAGATCGTCGTTTCAAAGCTGCTGGGGCGATCATCCGGCAAATCATGCACATCGATGAGGACCCGTCCTTCAGAAGCCCGCTTCCCCAAAAGGGAGGCATCGGGCACATGCCAGATGCCCAGCTGTAGAGGTTGGCTCAAGTCGTTGGGGTAGATCGAAGAGTCATAGGGATGGTCGCGCCCCACGGCACTGGCACGGATGCGCAGACGATAGCGGCCAGGATGCGGGACACCCTCTCGAGCGAAGGCCCGCGGATAGGTCGGACCGGTTTCGGCAAGCTGGCCGTGGCCGATGTCCAGATAGGCGCGACCCTCTCCCCAGACGCGATAGCGTACCGTACCCGGATTGTGTTTTTCACCATTGAGATCACCGGGATCAAAAACCCACCTCTGGGCCTCGGGCCGGGTGGTATCCCACACCATGGCCATGTCCAGATAGCCCATTGCGGCATCGAGGTATTGTTGCAAATGCTCTTCAGAGAGCGACTGAGCCTGAGGGAGGTGATCGAAACCATGGAACCGCTCCTCGGGAGGAAAGGAGCCTGTCAGATCGGCGGCCTGAGCATCGATCCCCAGCAAATCNGAGAGGGTGTGAAGATACTCCCTTCGGGTCAGTCGACGTGTCCGAGGCAGGGTGGAAGNGGCCTCTGAAGTGAGTTCCCCCAGACGAAGCGTCAATGCCCGAACCACCTTGCGCCGCAGCTCGNGANCGGGTTGCCGAACCCCGACCTTATCGGGAGGCATCTCTCCAAGATTGAGTTGATCCAGAATCTCACGCAGGGTGTGACTGTCTTCCCAGAAGGTTGAGGATGCCATCCACGATTCCAAGTCACGATCCCCTTNGACCTCTTCCTTGCCGTGGCACCGCACACAGTAATCTTGAAGAAAGGGGGCAAGAGCCACCTCCTGCCCGAGAGAGGACAAGGCTGGCATCCATCCCCACCCCAGAAGGGCAACCAACAGCAGGCTCGATCTCATGCCACATCCAGGCCACTGAGCGAGCCCGTGGAAAGATTGAAACGATCGGTTTCCACACCAAAACGCTGCAGCATGGAAACAAAGAGGTTGGAAGCCGGCGTTAGGCCCTGGCGAAACTGCAGATGCTGCCCGTGACGAAACCCTCCNCCNGCAAGCAGCAAAGGGAGATTCTTGTTGCTGTGCGAGCTGGCGTTGCCCATGCCACTNCCCAGCAGCACCATGCTGTGGTCCAGGAGCGTCCGGCCATCGGACTGCACCTCTCCCTCCAATTGATCAAGGAACCTTCCGAAGGCCTGAAGATGAAACCGCTCAATCACTGAAAGTTCCTCAAGGTAACTGGGCACCTTGCCGTGATGGGTGAGCTGATGATAGTCTCGGGTGATCTGGAAGCCTCCCAGGTTGGGNCCCAGGTCCGTCAATCCCAGGGTGATGACACGGGTGGCATCGGTTTTCAGGGCCAACCCCATCATCTCGTAAAAAAGAGGGACACGATCAATGAAATCCAGCTCATCGACCCCCTTGGGAAGTGGGCGTTCCGGCGGAGGCTTAGGTCGATCCATCCACTGAATGGACTGCTCCAGACGCCGCTCCAGAGCCCGAACCGACGTGAAATACCCTTCGAGGGTTTGCTGATCCTCACGCCCCAGACGACGTTGAAGGCGNCCGGCATCCTCGCGCACCAGATCCAGGACACTGCGTTTGGATTCCAGGGTTTCCCTCCANACCGAACCCTCTCGGGCATCCGCACTGGCAAAGAGCATCCCATGAAGACGGGAGAGTTGATGAATCGCCGGCAGAGCCACCCCGGCCCGGTTCCAGGACAACGCGCTTCCACCATCCTTGCCGCTGCACAACTGCAGGGATGGATAACGCGTCTGATGACGCACATGATCAGCCGCCTTTTGGTCGACGCTGATGTTTTTTTCTGCAAAGCCTCGAGCATTCTTGGAAAGGATCCCGGAAAGAAAAGCATGCACCCCACCATGCCCACCAACCCCCTCGGCCCCATGATCGAGGTGTGAAAAAAGGGTCAGCTTGGAACGATGTCGTTCGATCTGTTGTATCAACTCCGGGGCCCGGTAATCCGAACCCACTTCCTTGGGGAAGAACATGGAAGGAACGAACCCAAAATGAGTGCCCACACACACCATGCGCATGGGCTGAGAGTCTTTTGTGGATGCCCCCATGGCCTGCAGCCACGGCAGCCCGAGCACAGCACCGCCCAGGCCACGCAAAAAAGTTCGACGATGGAGTGAGGGAGTTTGCATGGGTTTGACTCAGATCAGAGCCTTATTGTGAGCTGGCACCTTGACCTTTGTCAAAAGGTCTTGTCACCGCAACTGGCACCCCGAGGAGGCATGATGGAGTGCAATCCCAACGACCCAGCGCCCCTGCCGGTGGTGGATAGGACCTCCGGCACCTATCGATGCCCCAAGGATCATGGGCCCGAAGCTTATGGGGTGGTGAGCGAAGAACCTCCCAGGCCCTTCGTGGGGCAGTTGGCGCATCCTTTTTGATCCGACAAATCCAAGAAAGGGAGGACACATGATTCACAAACGTAAGCCTACAATTTAAATTGCCTGATGCGTGATCTGACTTGTAAATTCATGCAAGCTGTCGGACCCACAAAACGTCTCTGATGGAGACATCCTTTCTTGCGGGCATCACTCGGGCAGCTGTCATGGCAAGGGGCTATAGCTCAGTTGGTAGAGCGTCTCGTTCGCAATGAGAAGGTCAGGAGTTCGATTCTCCTTAGCTCCACCACTTTTCATCAACCTCGTAAACATCATATCATAATAGGTTTACGAGGTTTTTTTCATAAACGCACAC
>NYYT01000047.1 GCA_002686885.1 Pedosphaera sp. | reverse complement strand
GAGCTGCTTTCTTCTTAGGAGCTGCTTTCTTCTTAGGAGCTGCCTTCTTGGCTACCTTTTTCTTGGGAGCTGCTTTTTTGGCTGCTTTCTTAGGAGCTGCCTTTTTAGCTGCTTTCTTAGGAGCCGCCTTTTTGACAGCTTTCTTAGGAGCTGCCTTCTTGGCTACCTTTTTCTTAGGAGCTGCTTTTTTCACCGCCTTTTTGGCAGGCTTCTTAGCTGCTTTCTTTTTGGCTTTCATGTTTTGTTTTTTGGGTGTGTTTTGTTTGTTGGGGGGAGCCGTTTTCTGGTGGATGGAATCGCGTACCTCGCTCAATTTGTCTTCCACCTTTTCTTTTGCATGATGCAGTGCTTCGCCAGCTTTATTGATCGACCTGCTGAGAGATTGGCAGCTCTTTTTTATTTTGGATGCTAGTGATTTGCTCTGACTAAAATCGATTCCTTGGCCTTTCAAGAACGCATTCAACTGACCGAAAAGATCATCTCCCTTTATTTTTTTCATGTCGAAAATTCACCAAGTACCAGAAAACAATTTATCACAGGTCCATTGGATTGCAAAAACAAATGCGGTCTGACAATGGTTGCGTTTATGGTTTTGATTTCCATGGCCATGGAGTCACCTTGCAGCGGTTTGCCCAGGCTTGCCACTTGCTTGATAGATCCTGAACTCGTTGCGGGTGTTGGTTGGCCAAATTCTTCATTTCAGAGCGATCGTTTTCCAGACGATACAGTTCCCACATGGGAGAGTCTTCGGAAGACATGCTTCCTTTTCTCACTAGTTTCCAATCACCTGAACGCACGGCACAATTTCCTTCATGTTCCCAAAATAAATCCGATCGATCGATCTCCTTTCCGTCAAGCACGGGTAAGAGATTCTGACCTTCCATGGGCTGTATGTCCTGACCCTTGTAGACGCTGGGATAGGTGGCCTCTGCTGCTGCCATGCAGGTCGCCATAATATCTATTAGATGCCCTACCTGGTGAGATAGGGAGCCCTTCTGGGTGGTTTGGTCTGGCCAATGCATGATCATGGGCGTCGCGATACCTCCTTCATGGACCCAATGTTTGTATTCGCGAAAAGGGGTGTTGGAAACATTGGCCCAATGACGTCCGTATGCAATGTAAGTGTCGTCTGGGCCAGGCATGACCTCTGGGCCACCTCGGACTGGTTTTCCATCTCTCGTTTTCATGGGAGGCCAGAGTTTGGGTTGTAGTTCATTGGCGCCCATGGGTTGATTGTCTTTGATGGCTTTCGTCCATCGGTCGTTGATTTGTTCTCCACGGCCCATACCCTCGGCGCACGCGCCATTGTCTTGGAGGAACATGATNAGGGTATTCTGAAGTTGATCCATCTCCTCGAGTTGTCGAACCAGATTTCCAATNCCCTGATCCATACGGTCTATCATCGCTGCATAGACTTCCATGCAACGCTTTTCCCATGACCTGTGTTTGACTTGCCNCCAGTTGCCCGCAGGTGGACTGAGTTCGGTTGCTGGATGAATGAGCCCCAGGCGCTTAAGTCTTTGGTAGCGGAGCATCCGGGTCATCTCGTANCCGTCATCGTAAGATCCCTGATATTTCTGTATGTCCTCAGNTAAAGCATGCATGGGCCAATGTGCTGCCGTGTATGAGACATAAAGAAAAAAAGGTTTCTCTGTCTTTGATTGCTCATGTTCCGCGAGAAAAGAGATNGCATTGTCGGTGATGGCATCGGTGTAATAGTAACTTTCCGGCTGATAGTGGGGGTCGTTGACTGGCGTGATGTAAGTGTTTTGGCGACANAAGGTGTTTGGATCGTAAAAGCTCCCTGCGCCAATGATGGTTCCGTAAAATTTTTCAAAACCACGTTGCAGCGGCCAGTTGTCTTTTGGGCCTTCAGGGGAAGTGTGGGTTGTCACATGCCATTTCCCGCTCATGTAAGTGTGGTAACCGTTCCCGCTGAGTGCCTCGGCGATTGTGACACATTTTCTATTCAATCCCGTTTGGTAGCCATCCAATCCCTGGTTTCCGAGCATGTGCCCAACGCCTGTTTGATGGGCATAGAGACCTGTTAAAAGAGACGCACGCGTGGGGCAGCATCGGGCACCGTTGTAGAACTGGGAAAAACGAACTCCNTCGGCAGCNAGTCGATCCAGGTGAGGCGTGTGTATTTCACCTCCGTAACAACCGATGTCGGAATAACCCATGTCATCCCCCATGATGAGAACAATGTTTGGGCGATCCTTGGCTAAGAGGCCAGGCGCGAGTGCCAACCAAAAAATGAAAGCTTTCCATCGACAGGCGATGGTCTTGGGTAAGTGTTTCATGGATACATAAAAAATGAGGGGCACCTTTGCGAAGAACAAGTCTGAAAACCTCTTTCAAGCCTTTAAGCATTGAAGTCGACTCATTGCTTAGGCAAAAGAAATGACTCAATTGTCTGATGAAATTANAAGCGACATTCGTTTTATGGCAAAAAACCAACTGACTGAAAAAGAAGTCGTCGAGCTTCTGCAAAGCGTTCTTTCCCAAACCACCCAGGACACTCACCTGGCACAGAAAATTCTGGATGGAATCCGTAAGGAAATGGAGCGAAAAAAACAATCCTCTGCGTTTCAGGAATTTTGTCGAAGATGCCCCTTGCCTGACTTGAAGGAAGACACACTCAGAGAGGTTNGTCAGCGCTTTGAAGAATCTTTTGGTCGAGACCTGATTGATTTCGATATCGACGAGGATGAGGGAATGCTCAATGTCGCACTGAATTTNCCCCATGGATCGNTGACCAGCACCATTGGAATCAACGACTTGCCTTGGGATGAAAAGGAGCTGGAAGCGGAACTGAAAGTCAAATCGGTGCCTTTTCCGGTGGCCATGCCTGGGGACAAGGAGTTGGTATGGATGCTAGGCCGTAAGGAGACCATGACTCCCCAGGAAGGCATGAGAGCCTTATTGAAAGTACAGTCCGATTTTTGGGAATCTCGCAGTGGTCAGCTTCAGTTGCGCAAAGGCGCNGANCGAAGTTTTCCGGAATTCCTCCAGCGTGTTCCAGCAAAACTGCTCAGCGAAGAAGGCTTGCGACGCCACTACAAAGATCCCGAGGCCATCACGGTCCTTCGCAAGGAGCTGCCATGAGGTGTTTCTTCCGGGAAAAGAATCAAAACTGCCAGGGACCGTCATCAAGGTATCTCTCNATTGCCATAATCCCTTCCTGAGGAGCGACCCCGGGCACGTTGGGGATGCGTGGAAAAGACTTTGACCTCGTGAGCCTGCAAACGCGTGATGAANCGCCCCTGGCGGGGACGGTGCNTNTCCGATCCGTAAAGGAGGTGNAAGCGCTTGCCATCCCAGTGATGTAANCCAGTGATTTCCACCCCCAAATGTCGATGATTGTCCTTGTTGATCACGATCAAAAGGACCTCTTCTTCTCGTTGGAGACATCGAATGGCGGCGCCACTACCTTTGACTTCAAACAAGTCTGTAATGACCTTGACATCCAGTTCGATGTCTTTTCCCTGACTCAAAACAGGTCCCAATGCCTGAATTTCAGAGCTCAATGCGAAGAGTGATTGCCTGAACTCCTCATCATCGATGGTCTCGGTGCCCCAGTAAAGGCAACCTCTGACTCCCTGCACTATGCCATCGTAAGCCATGAAACGAGATTGCTTGAAGGTTGGATAGAGGCGATCACGATCTTCTCGGATAGCATGCCATGAAAAGCCTTGAAGGACTGCCCAAACCGGACGTCCCATGCCTATGCTGTTCCATCTGCTGACAAGTCTTGATGTGCTTTGGATGTCTGTTCCGGATGCACGTACAGCATAGTAATCGCTACCCACGATATCCACGCTTTCGATCATTTCTCTGGAGAAATACGCATCGCTGTCGACTGCTTCATTGATCCAGAATGGCCGTTTGAGTGGGTCGTTCCTCTTGATCCAGGCAATGGCATGATGCATTCGNGGGATCAGATCGTTCCCTACNGAATAGGCGTAATCTGTGGCCTTGGGTATTTGGTTTTCCCAATCTTCGCGAGTGAAACCCGCCTTATCTTTAAGAAAACTGTAGGCAGTGAATGTCCAAATGATTTCATCCGGGCCTTCCCAGACAGCCAGACCTGGATGATGCCAAAGGTCTCTTGCTCGCTGCATCAAACTCTCGGAAAGCCCGTCCTGCACTGCCAGAGAGATCCAACCCTTCATGCCCAGCTTGCTCACCCTGTCCAAGTCCTCCATATCTTGACACCTCACCAAGTTGATCCCTGCTTGAGCCATTTCCTCAAGTTTGGATGAGTTTTTCGGCAACTCATAAAAGCCAAAGGGGAAGTTTGTTTCCAGCCAGGATCGCGATTCCGGGGTGGGTTCAACATCCAGGATCCCGAACTGATGATCCTGTGGAACTCTTACCTGATGACTCTCGTCCAAATGGATAACCCTTTCCTCAGAGACTGATCCAAAGTGGTTTCGTTTGACCAAAACCTGACTCTCCAAGCGTAGCCCTGAAATCGTGTCACCGGGCCAAGGATCAACCGCCTGCTCANTAGGCTGNCCGTTTTCCAAAAAATCGGAAAACCTGGATGCTTCTCGATAAACCTCGTGGCACAATGCCACTTCTTCTGCCAGCTCATCGGCTTGACACCATAAAAAGAGACTGTCGTGACCTCTAAGGAGCATGTGCCAAAGGAGGTCCTGATACACNTNTGCGGACATGGGNNCCACCGATGCCTTCGGTTCCNAGGGGGGAGCCGTGACATGCCAGTGCACAAATGGGATGGATGGNAATGTGGAGCGCGTATGGGANGAGGCATTCGAAGCAACCTTCAACATGTTGTAAAACCACCGATANTCGGTTTGATNGAATGGAAGCTCATCAAAAAGTCGATGCCAGGTGTAGACCACGGGCATCGACAACGTGTAGCCCGATGCNTCAAATTCCTCAGCCCANTCTCGGTAGGTTGCGNCAAACTCATGGACCACGGGTGCTTGTTCAGGAAGTGTTTCGAAATAATCGAACCAGTAGCGGTGCCCATCGTGTGGGTTCACTGCGTAGTTGCCTACATGGACTCCTGGGAAGGCATGCTTGATGGGACCGGTAAACATGGATTGCTGAAATTGACTTCTGAGCTGCCTCAAAACCGTCTGGAAGCCCCTGAAGTCGATCGTGTTCGGGAGTGAGTCTCTGCAGCGCTGGCAACGGTGGCTATTTTCCCATGCTGCATTCCATTCTATTGGACCATCGATTTCCCAATCAGCGACAATGACCTCCGGAGTGATTCCCTCAACTTGATAAGCTTGAATAAAGAACTCGATGCGTTCCTTGATGACCGGGATGCGGTGTTCCAAGGCAAAGGGACACCCCAATTTAGGACTAAAAGACGTGTCCCAAAAAGGGTTGCCGTTTTGATCCAGATGAGCGGTTTTCACGCTCCCATCAAAAAGGGCGTAGAGACATTGGGTTGCATCCACGCTGACGACCATTCCAAGTGCTTTCTGCATTTTCCCAATACGCAAGGCTTCCTGAATCGATTTCTCTCGGTCGTGGGGATTCCACCTGACGCTGTAGGCAATGCCTCGTTGCTTCAATTGAGTCAAAGCCTGAAGAGTCATGGCATGGTCGACTTCTTCCAAGGCGCCATGAATGGGCCAGACAAAGAGTGGCCATTTTGGGGTATGGTTGGTGACATCCAAAACTTTGGTGTGTTTGAGCACTGTTTGAATGCTATCCGGAATCTGGGCTGTGACATTGGGTGCCAAGGCACATGCGCACAAGACTTTGATAATCCAAAGGAGGGTGACTTTTAGGTGATTCATGGGCTTAATTAGGCAAGAATGCCGTGGATGACCTGAGCGTGTTCTTCGACCCCGGTGAGGCGCTGATCCAACCCGGCGTAAGGGTAGGATAATCGTGTATGATCCAATCCCATCAGGTGGAGAATGGTAGCGTGGAGGTCCCGCAGGTGGTGAGGGTGCTCGACCGCACGTTCCCCGAGTTCATCTGTAGAGCCATAGCGCACTCCGGGCTGAATACCTCCTCCAGCCATCCAATAGGTGAAGCCTAGCGGGTTGTGATCCCTCCCTCCGGATTTGCCTCCGGTATTGAAGGTTTCACTGACAGGTTGTCTCCCGAATTCACCGCCCCAAACCACCAAGGTTTCCTCGAGCAAGCCCCTCTGTTCCAAATCCTCCAGGAGTGCTGAAATGGGGCGATCGATTTCAGGACAGTGAATTCCCAAGTTTTCCTCGATTCCGTGGTGGCCATCCCAGGAGTTTTGTCCGCCAGCTGCACCCCCTCCCGAATAGATTTGGACAAATCTCACCCCTCGCTCGACCAACCTTCTGGCGACAAGGCATTGGCGTCCAAATGGGTCGGGACCGAGGCAAAGCCGATGGGATCCTTTGTCCGCCCCAATACCATATTGTTCTCGTAAGGTTGGAGATTCACTTTCTATGTCCAATGCCTCAGGGGCCGTCATCTGGAGACGAAAAGCCAGTTCATAGCTTCGAATGCGTGCTTCCAGCCAGGAAGCATGATCGCGATTCTCCAAATGAAAACGGTTGAAGTGCTGGGTGAGCTCTATCTGATGTCTCTGGGTCGACTGTGCTGTCCCTCTGGCCGGGGTTAAATTCATAATGGGAGGTCCTTGAGTGCGCAATACCGTTCCTTGCAGAGAGGCTGGCATGTATCCATGTGACCAATTGGGAGATCCGGTGGTGGGTCCCCCCCTGGGGTCCAGCATCACCACATAGGCAGGAAGGTTTTCATTCAGTTCTCCAAGACCGTAGCTGATCCAAGCGCCCAGCGACGGATGGCCCTGGATGGCTCGGCCTGTATTCATATTCAACAAGGCTGAGCCATGGGCAAAGGAGTCGCTGGTAAGCGAATGGATCATGGCCATTTTATCCATATGCCTGGAAAGGTGGGGGAGCGCGTCGGAGCACCACAACCCCGATTGACCATGCTGCCGAAATGAGCGCCGACTGGCCTGCAGAACGGCTTTCGTATGGGTGCTTCGTCGGAATTCATTGTCGATGCTTTGTCCATCCCTTAGCTGTAATTCTGGTTTGTAATCAAACAGGTCGAGCTGGGAAGGACCTCCATACATGAACAAAAAAATACAGGATTTGGCCTTTGGGGCCCAATGAGGCGACATCAGGGCAATTCCTGCTGCGTTCTGCGGGCTCAACATGGAATGAAGAGCGAGCGCACCGAAGCCAGCACCCGTGGTTCGCAGGAAATGACGGCGGCTGACTGACAGATCCATGGCGCCGCTAAGGTTGCAAGGGTGTGGTCTCATGCTGTTGCTCCATTAGTCGATGGTTATGGTTTCACTCGCATTGAGCATGGCCAGGGCAATCGTCTTTACATACCGCTGTTTGAGTGTTCGTCGATCCGTTTTTGACGGTTCTTCTTCCTGAAGCTTTTCCCACAATTCCTTGCAGGCTTCCTTTTCGCCTTGGGTCGGTGGGCGCTGCCAGATGTGCTCAAAAAGCGCATCGGTTTCGCTGAATTTCATTGCCAGGTTTTCTGCTCGCTGTTGCATGAATTCGCTGTTGAGCAACATGAGTGCTTGGGGCGCCACCGTGGTCATTGGGCGTCTGCCGATGGAGAAAGAGCTGTGGGAGGCATCAAATACTTCGAGGATCGGCAATGGTAATGCCCGCTTTGCATACACATATATGCTTCTTCGATTCTGTTCGCTCTCGGGGCTTTTCCCCCATCCTTTGCGCATGCTATCCTGAGTGTGATGCACCTCCTGGGGTAATTCGGGATAAACACTGGGACCGCCTGTCTTTCGATTCAAATCACCGCTCAGGTCGAGCAGGGAATCCCTGATGGCTTCAGCGTCCAAGCGACGGATTTCCTGTCTCCAGAACCATTGGTTGTCTGGATCCTTGACATGATTTTGAGGGGAATGAATGGAGGAAGACATCTGGTATGTCTTACTGGTCATGATGTAGCGGATCAGCGATTTGATGCTCCACTCTTGATGAATGAATTGACTGGCCAAATGATCCAACAGATCGGCGTGAATGCTGCCAGAGCCCGCTTTCCCAAAGTCATTCGGTGTTGATACCAGTCCGCGACCAAACAAACGCTGCCATATGCGGTTGGCCATGACTCTAGCCGTCAAAGGGTGTTCTGGGCTACTGATCCAACTGGCCAACTCAGCACGCGAAGGATCCGTTGCCTTTTTTGTTTTGCCAAGCAGTGGAGGGAAGGCCGCATCTACGACCTCGGCAGGTAATCTCGGATCACCTCGCCGCAAGCGAACCACTGGGATCTGATCCTCAACCGGGCGGTCGCTGACAGCCAATGCCTCTTCAAAGGGAGGACCCAACTTTTTCAGCGCTTCAATCTTTTCCTCAATCGGTCCAGCGGCATCGACGCCACCTTGCCCCAAGAGCGTTTCCAGGTGCCTCAGCCTTCCATCTTTTTCCTCTCGCCATGCGGTAAGCTCACTATCAGTGGCGAGCCAACGTGTGATACGGCCGATAGGGCGTGAGCCCCCACCTTGATGGGGTCGGCCATAAGGTTCCACTTGATGGATAAAGCCAAGCAATCGATAGTAATCAAGTTGTTCGATGGCATCAAATTTGTGGTCATGGCAACGCGCACACCCGATCGTGGTTCCAAGGAATACGGATCCTATGGTGGAGAGCATGTCATCCAGCATGTCGTAATCCGCCTGCAAGGCATCATCGGGTTCATCATCGTAAACATGAAGTCGGTAAAAGCCAGTTGCGATCAGTGCCGATGCATTCTCCGGGTAGAGCAAATCACCGGCTAATTGTTCACATATGAATCGATCATAGGCTTTGTCATCATTGAAGGCTTCGATGACATAATCCCGATAGCGCCAGGCATTGGGTTTTGGCCCATCGCGCTCGTAACCGTTGGTTTCGGCGTAGCGAACCGCATCCAGCCACATCCTGGCCCAGGTTTCACCGAATCGAGGAGAGGCTAGTAAACGGTCTAACAAATGGTTCCAACTCGCCATCGAGTTGTTGTTTTCCAAAGCCAGAACCTCACTCCTGCTGGCAGGGGTGCCCAGAAGATCGAAAAAAGCCCTGCGCACGCGAGTTCGCGGGGAAGCCATCTCATTCATGCTCAATCCATGACTTCCTAGCTTTTCCATGAGAAGGGCATCCAGGGGGTGAGCAGCCAACGCGGTGGTCGTTATCGTTTGCGTTTTGAGCGGACTGTATGGCCACTGGGCTCCCTGGACGGTCACCGCAAGTAGTAGGAGAAAGAAGGCTATCAAGGCAGGCATGGTGCGCTCTGGGGGTTCAACTGTTATTATCAAAATCATAGTTTGACGGCAAGCTCGAGGCTTGGTGAGAAGCGATCAACTGCAGTTCAGAAGCACGAACTTGGAGTGCATTCGCTCCTGAAGGGCCCTGTCCAGAAAGCGAGACTTTCGTGATGAAAAACTTTGCACTTGCCGCCATCTATGTAAGTTGTGGCTAAGAATTCACTCCCTTATAACGGATATGAAAAGTCAACCACGCATCGGGGCGATCGATACGCTTGCTTTTGTCGTCAAGGCAGAGCATGCCATTGATTTTTCGGACCAGGTCATGCCTCACATCCTCTCCACACCTTGGTTGATATGGTTTTTGGAACACGCCGCACGACAACTCATGCTGCCACATCTGGAAGATGAAGAAAGTACGGTGGGGGCAAGAGTGGACGTCGAGCACCTCTCTCCAACACCGGTAGGTCACGAAGTTCGCTGCCAGGCCAAACTCATTTTCTCCGATCAACGGCTTTTTTCTTTTGAACTCAGGGCATGGGATCACCTTGATTTAGTTGCACGGGGTACCCACAAGCTGAAAGTCATTCGCAAACATCGCCTGGCTGAAGTCACTGCCTTGAAGCAAAGGCTTTGATGCCTTGTGGCGTATGGATGATCCCCGTACTCAAATTCGAAAATGAAAGCACTACGTATCTTCCTTGTTCTCATCTTTTTTGGAACCCGATCGGCAGGACTGGCAGAAGAATCGCCAAAGGACATCGTCTGTGAGGGGAGCTACCTTGGACATCTTCAGGGAATTGCCCATGATGGAAACTTCTTTTACTGGTCGCATACCGTCACCCTTGTCAAAACAGACCAGCAGGGCCAGGCTCTGATACAAGTCGAAGTGCCCTCTCATCACGGCGATTTGACCGCTGTCGAAGATGAACTCTATGTTGCTGTCGAGCTGGGTATGTTCAATCAGCCTGCGGGGCAATCAAAACCATGGATCTATCTGTATGATTCCGACACCTTGAGCCTCAAAAGGCGCAAAAGCGTCCCCCAATTGGTGCATGGATGTGGGGGAATTGCCTACCANGAAGGTCGATTTCTTCTGGTGGGAGGTCTTCCTCCAACGCATCAGGACAACTANCTGTTTGAATATGACAAGGATTTGAATTTCATCCAAAAACACTCACTGCCCACTGGGTATACGCGGCTTGGCGTTCAAACCATTGATTATGTCGACAATCATTGGTGGCTCGGATGTTACGGGTCCCCGGATAATCCGGGGGTTCTCAAGGTCAACGCTGCTTTTGAATTGGTATCCCATGCAACGACCGACTTCAGTTACGGTGTGGCTGTTGCAAGNGGGGGAGCTCATGTGTTTCAAGGACNTTGCTTCAATGATCGCACCCGGGGGAAACTCAGCCTTCAGGCCATCTCCTCGATACCCTTTCAATCTTTTTCCAACCCTTGACCTATCTTCATGGGTTATTGAACTTTAGTAGAATACTGACTCAAGACATCTCCTCCCCGGCATCGGAGGAATTAGTCGTTGCCAAGGAGTGCTTTGCGACTAAGATCAANCACCCAACTCTAGACCGTATTGGTTCGTAGAAAAGATATGAAACTATTTCGTTGTCCTTCATCGATTCGCATTGGCTCTGTTCGAGGCTTCTTCCAACGTGGCTTTACGCTCATTGAGCTCCTTGTGGTGATTGCCATTATCGCCATCCTGGCCGGCATGCTTTTGCCCGCCCTTTCCAAGGCTAAGGAAAAGGGTAAACGCGTCAAATGCCTGAACAACCTGCGCCAGCTTGGAATTGCGATGACTATTTATGCGGACGACAACAATGATGTATTGCTCAAGGCGCGTCACAATTCCGTTCAAATATCCCTTAATCCTCCAGAGCGGGAAGCTGCAGCAAGTGTTGGACTGACCATTAGCACTAATAACGCTGTCTCCAAGATCTGGACTTGCCCAAACCGACCCAGTTTTCCCACTTTCGAACCCTCCTTTCCGCAATGGAATATTGGATACCAGTATTTTGGCGGAATCGAGGAGTGGACCAATCCTTTGGGTCGATTCAAATCAAGAAGTCCCGTGAAACACTCCACTTCCCAACCTGGTTGGGTGCTCGCAGCAGATGCTGTTTTAAGGATCGACAACGACTGGGGTGGGGGACGTGCCGAAGCTTTCAAGAACATGCCTCCGCATCGAAATTCTCAAGGGTTGCCCGAGGGGGGGAACGAACTGTTCATGGATGGGTCCGCCCGCTGGATCAACTTTGATCGCATGCTTTTCATTCACAGCTGGAGCACTGGGGGAGCGCGCAATGCCTACTTCTGGCAGGATGATCTTGGGGATTTGGCCCAAAAAGACTTAAAGCCACTGCGAGCCAGGTATTAGCCAAGAGTTTCCTGGCTGATCTTAGATCTAAACTGGAATTGCTTTTTGCCCGCTGGTTGTGGAGCAGTGAAGCCGCCATGCAATAGTGCTTTGATTCCTCCATCCTTGCCCCAGGCTCACGAAGGCTTAAAAAGGCTCGCAACACTTCAAGNGCCACCGAAGGCTTGTTGGTAAGCTTTGGGCCTCTGCACGCAAAAAGTCTTCAAGTTCAGGGGNCAGCTTTTCAACGTTCTCAGAAATGACACTAACAATGAGCGTTTCGAATGAGTGTTTTTGATCCTGAGGCAATTCCGTCGCAGGGGTTTGGCGGAATNTAGTTGAGGTTCAGGCGAGCTGGTAGGCTATGTCAACAAACTCTTTAACGACGCACGACTTTATTCACACCCAAAGAGTTACTTCATTAGCTTGTGGACATCGTGCCTACCAGCCTGCCTTGTTTAAAAGATAGGCTGGATGACTCTGGGGTGCCAGTTCTACTTATTCACAACTTATTCACATTCGTAAGTCATTCATTATAAGAATACTAAATTAACCCTGAGTCGATGAAGCTAGACACTTTGTCAAGTAGGGTAGCAATTGTTTNTTTCGGGAGACGATGCCTGGTAAATCAAAAACTCCTGGTCTTCTCTGCTTGTATTGGATTTGTTTGAGAATTNCTTTTTCTCCAACGATCAAAAGCAAGGAGGACTGCCTTACGACATCTGTCACAAGCAAAGCACTCATAATGTGATTCCCCTCTTGTCGATACTTGTGAAGAGCCTTGGCCAGTGTCTCCTGTTGTTCCCAGAATGTTTCAAAACCGATTTCCTCGATTTGGGCTACACTGAAAGTGCCTCCCGTCTCTTCATAGACCTTGCAATCATTGACAATGGCTTTTTCCGGATAGCCCTGCTTCAGAACCGAACCAGACTCAAACAAGCTCTCAGTAAATGNCGTCGCCTCAATGCCGGTCAAAGCCTCGAGGTGTTTGAGCATCCTCGCATCGAGATCTGTAGCTGTGGGCGAAGTCAGGTTCAGGGTATCGGAGATGATTCCTGAAAGTAGCAATCCTCCTATTTCCTTAGGGATCTCAACCTCATGCTGCAGGAACATTTCCGTGATGATCGTGCAGGTACTACCCACGGGACGATTGATGAAAAGAATCGGTTGTTGGGTTGTCATGGAGCCGATCCGGTGATGATCGACAATTTCGATGATTTCGACTTGATCGGCTCCTTCGACTGCCTGCGATAGTTCATTATGGTCGACCAAAATCAGTTGTCGATCTACTGGCTTGACAAAATCCGTTTTGGAGAGAATTCCAACCATGCGCTGATGCGCGTCCTGAACCGGGAAAGCCTGAAATTGCGAAGAAATGGCCAAATTTCGGATGCGTGCCAGCGGCTCGTCTTCATTGAAGTGCAGAAAGTGCTCATTCCTGAGGTGCTTTACCGGGATAGCTGCTCGGCAAAGCATGGCGGTGGTTGTCGAATCGTGTTCTGAGCGAAGAATGGAAACACCTTTTGAGAGAGCTAGATCACGTATGGCATGGCTAACACGCAGACCGCCCGTCACCACCATCACCCGAATCTGATGATCAATGGCAACCCGCTGAATATCCTCCCTGTCTCCGACCACCAGCAGAAGTCTGTTGGGGTCATATTGCCCCAGCCGCTGCTCAAAAGAATCCAANTTCATGGCACCGATCATCAGGGTCAATTCTTCTTCCTGATCTGGGCGGAGCAAGGATGCGGTGCTGGATTTGAGCGTTCTAGCCAATTGCTCNAGAGTGCATCGAATGTTGCGTGTTTCGCGCAGGCGAGATGGAGAGGGAGAAAAGAACCTGCTCATCTTAAANACGGATACCAGGCCTTGACAGGAAAGCTCNCCGTCCACAATGGGAAGCGTTCGGATATTGAATTGATCCATGATTTCCAGGGCTTCACAGGCACTGGTGTCGGGGGCGACCTGGATGACCTGGGGCTGCATGACATCGCGTACTCTGGGGCGCACATCAGCCACGAACCGCGGAGGGGCTACCCCGAATTTNCTCAGGACAAACTCAATCCGNTCATTGATGTCTCCACATCTGGCAGCGATGGCATTTGGCATACCTATTTGCCGTTTGAAGTGAGCATAGGCAATGGCAGAGCAAATGCTATCCATGTCTGGGTTGCGATGTCCGATGATGAGTAACTCTTTCACTTTTTATCCAAGAAGGTGTTGGATGCCCTGGTTCATCTTTTGTCTACAGCAGTTGGCAACCCAGTCATTATAGTTTAACATAGGGATCACATGAGTCACGCCACCAATTCCATCAAGTTGAGCAGGGATTGTGCATCGGTTCGGATCCCTTCCGGTGAAGCCCATCAGCTTGCTTCCGGCACTGAAGTTTTTCTCTCCCAAGAGTTGGGAGGAAGTTTTACCGTACGCACTGACCAAGGTCTTTTTCGCATTGAGGCCAAGGACGGCGATGCCTTGGGCCGTGCGAATGAGGATGCTTCTGGTCACCNTCAGCCTGGAGCTGATCAGGATCGACCTTTCACTGAAGCTTTGGCCTGGGAGGCCCTTCGCACCTGCTTTGATCCCGAAATACCGGTGAACATCGTCGATTTGGGCCTTATTTACGATATGCGATCCGAAGCAAGGCAAGATGGACTTCAAAGGGTCGAAGTCAAGATGACGCTCACAGCCCCCGGATGCGGTATGGGGCCTGTCATCGCTGGCGATGCGCAAGAGAAACTTCTCAATGTGCCAGGAGTGGGAGAGGCGACTGTCGAGATCGTCTGGGATCCACCCTGGCATCAATCCATGATTACCCCTGAGGGTAAAAAAGCTTTGGGCCTTTGAGCGTTGCGGTAAAAAGTCTTTTCAAGAAGCCTTGGGAGCGATATTTTCCGCTCTCCGGTCCACCAGTGGACCACGCTCGGGACTTCGAGTGTCTTCTCTGACCCCAATTCAGACCCTGCATCCTAAAAAAGGCATGGATGCGTTTCTGAAAGGCTTGTCTGGGAAGCACCGCGGTGCCTTTGAATTCGAGGCTTAGGATGGATACGACAATCAGATGAAAAGTTACGACATTGCAGTCATTGGAGGTGATGGAACGGGGCCAGAGGTGGTCCGAGAATCCATCAAGGTTTTGGATGCGGCAGGCGCCAAATTTGGTTTTAAGCTCAACTACACGGATTTTGATTTCGGCGGAGACCGCTACATTCGAACCAACGAGGCTTTGCCTGATAGCGCTGCTGACGACCTGAGGCAATTTCCTGCCATTCTATTGGGAGCCATTGGGCACCCTGATGTGAAGCCGGGCATTCTCGAAAAGGGTATTTTGCTGAGGTTGAGATTCGAACTGGAACAATATATCAACCTAAGGCCCGTCAAACTTTACGATGAGCGTTTTTGCCCCCTGAAGGACAAGAAACCAGAGCATGTTGATTTTGTGGTGGTTCGAGAAAACAATGAGGGCCTCTACACCGGCTCCGGAGGGTTTGTCTTCAAAAACACCCCCAATGAGGTGGCNATTCAGGAAAGCGTGAATACCCGNCGTGGCGTGGAACGATGCCTTCGCTATGCTTTTGATTACACCCAGCGACGCAACAAGGATAATAAATTAACCCTGTGCGGTAAGACCAACGTTTTGACCTTTGCTTTCGACCTTTGGGAGCGTGCGTTCCACGAAATAGGACAAAAGGACTTCCCGGACATCACACGTGATTATGCCCACGTGGATGCCACCACCATGTGGTTTGTCAAGAACCCCGAGTGGTTTGATGTGATTGTCACCGACAACATGTTCGGAGACATCATCACCGACCTGGGTGCCATGGTGCAGGGCGGGATGGGGATCGCGGCAGGCGGAAACATCAATCCTGAAGGTACCAGCATGTTTGAGCCAATCGGCGGAAGTGCTCCCAAATACACGGGGCAAAATGTCATCAATCCTCTGGCTGCCATTTGTGCCGGACAAATGATGCTGGATCATCTGGGTGAGCGCGAGGCGGCCGCTGCCATCGAAAAAACGGTCATTCGGGTGACCAACGAGAATATCAAGGATCTTGGAGCCGGTCGCATGGGCTANTCGACTTCCGANGTGGGGGATCTTGTTGCCAGCAGTCTNTNAGNCAGGTGGTGNNCCCATCTGACGNGAACTTCTCCAACGCATTCTANANAAGCCGAAGAACGATCGTTCTTCGGCTTTTTATGTGATCCCTTTTTTTACTTTTTCGCCCTTGTTGTCGATGCGATCATGCCTCNGAGCTTGTTATGTGCACTGGGCATGGCGCATTGATTCAGCTCGCTCCTGGAGACCCATTTGTATTCATCATTGGGTTCAAAGGCTTTGGGAACCTTTACCCTGAAGCAATAGAGCGTGTAACGATACCGCGTAATGCTGTGCCGTATGTGGGTCCACGGGGTAGGGGTTTGCCCAATGAGTCCGAGGCGGGCTTTGAGGATNCNGCTCACTGCGGCAGCTGTGGGCTCGCATAGCTTCTTGGTGGATTCCAGAGGGTGACTGAAAAATTCCCAAAGGCCTCCGTTGACATCCTCTACCTTCTGTTGGGTTACGAGGACCTTTGTTCCGCACTCAATCAAAATGACNACTCGAGCTCGCTGGATGCTGGCCTCGCGCTTGGGTTTATTGGGTAAATGGGAGACCGCATCGGCATTCAGGGCATCACACGATGATGAAATCGGACAGGCATCGCACTTGGCGAGTTTTCCGGGAAGGCATATCAGGGCCCCTAACTCCATGATCGATTGATTCAAGTGACTGCAAGCGTTTCTGGGCCGCGGTTTGAGACCATGCGCTGCACGGACCCACTCATCTGCTGTTTTCCATAGTTGAGCGGTGATGCNAGGTTCCTTGANGTTACCTGTCACATAACCATGACGGCTCAGGACTCGAATCACATTGCCATCGAGGATGGGTCTGGGCTGATCCATGGCAATGCTGGCGATTGCGCCCGCAGTGTAGGGGCCGATACCCGGTAATTTTAAAATGGCATCATGTTCGGTGGGGAATTGACCCTGGTGATNGTGAACCAATGTATGAGCCGCTTCCATGATCCCTCGGGCTCGACGGTAATAACCAAGACCTTCCCAGCATTTGAGGACGGATGCCTCACTTGCCTTGGCCAGGCTTGAGAGATCAGGGAAATGATCCATCCATCGATTCCAGTAGGGGATTACCGTGGCAACCTGTGTTTGCTGCAGCATGATTTCGGATATCCAGATGGCATACGGATCCCTTGTCTCGCGCCAGGGAAGCGGGCGGGCATTTTGGCGATACCACGCAAGCAGGGGGCGGATAACCGATTCGTTCGNGGTGAGATTTGCCTTTTGCGTTTTGCCCATTTACCTTTTGAATTGGATGAAGCCCAAAGCCAAGACGAGCTATAGCTGCAAACTGACCGCTGAGCAAGGCGATCAGCTTCGTCGACTGCTCGATTCCAAAGGATACAGTTTTCGAGAGATTCCTCATGCGCTTTTTGCTGCTCAACAGGAGAAACTCAACGTGGTTTTTTACCACACAGGAAAACTGGTAGTGCAAGGTAAGGAGACTGAGTCCTTTGTGAAGTTCTTATTGGAGCCTGAAATCCTTGGAGAAGCACGAATGGGATATGAGCATGTTCTCGATCCAAATCTCTTGGATCCAAGGATCGGTATTGATGAAAGTGGGAAAGGGGATTATTTCGGGCCGTTATGTGTGGCTGGTGTCTACGTGAATGCATCGATCATTCCCCTTTTCGAGGACGCTGGCCTCATGGACTCCAAAAAAATATCCAGTGACCGTCGCATTGCACAACTTGCGGAGATGATTCGCAAAACCCCGGGATGCCTCTATACCGTCATTCCTATTGGCCCCGAGTCCTACAATCGCTTGCATCTGAAAATGCGGACCGTCAATGCCNTGCTTGCCTGGGGGCATGCACGCGCCATTGAGAATTTGATGGAACGCAAGAATTTCATGAATCCGCCTCCAGTGAGGGCCATCAGTGATCAGTTTGCGCGTTCAAAATCCACAGTCGCCAGAGCACTTATGTCGGAAGGGCGAGAGNTTGAACTAGTGCAAATGCATAAGGCAGAGGAGGATATAGCTGTTGCGGCAGCTTCCGTCCTGGCTCGCGATGCTTTTGTGACCCGGTTGGCNCAGATGGGCAGTGAGATGGGAATGGTCCTACCCAAAGGTGCGGGGCCTAAGGTGGTGGAAGTTGCGAAAAATATTTCGCATACCTCTGGTATTGAATGTTTAAAGAAAATTGCAAAGATGCATTTTAAGACGACTCGGGTGATCACAGAGAATGATTGATCACCTCGCCCCCTCACCAGCCCTTTTAGGTAGAAGGAGTGATTTCCTTAAGTCATTGTNATAGAAAAGCTCGCAGCTAAAAGATCCTCGAACCTTACGTGGGGAACTTAATTAGTTGCGGTTTTGCTTGATTTTCGGCCCCTGATCTCCATCATTNCNGGACCTCATTGTGCTTCGACCAGCAATTGGCTTGGGGACACGGTTCGTTCCCAGGGGTTGATGTGTTGTTGCTCGTGATGGTTTGATCAAAACCAAGTCAAGCATATGAAAAACCGCTTATTGACGCTCNTNCTGGGTTGTNTGTGCANTATNGCNCAGGCCCAGNTNAGCGATGTAACACANCCGGGCGACACCATTGTCGCCACATCGGGCAACAGCCCGGGATCGGAAGGCGTGACCAACGCCATTGACAATGCAGATACCAAGTACCTGAACTTTGACATCACCAATACCGGCTTCACGGTAACGCCCTCCGTTGGGCTGACGGTCGTCAAAGGTCTCTCACTGACCTCTGCTAACGACGCTCCTGATCGTGACCCAATGACCTATTTGTTGGAGGGTTCCTACGATGGGGAAAACTTCGTGGAGATTTCTTCNGGTGGNGTGGCCGATTTTCCGACCCGCTTCCATACGAACTACATCTTCTTNGACAANGCCGTTCCATACGCCACCTACCGACTCATCTTTCCTACGGTTGACGACAGCAGCTGCTGTATGCAAATCGCGGAGGTTGAATTCCTCGGTGCTCAGGCTCCCGGAGACGTGACCCAGCCTGGTGATGCCGTCGTGGCCACTTCTGGAAACAGTCCTGGTTCAGAAGGCGTGGGCAACGCAATCGACAATGCTGATACCAAGTATCTGAACTTTGACATCAGCAACACCGGCTTCTCGGTCAGCCCTTCCGTGGGAATGACCGTGGTGAACGGTTTGTCACTGAAATCAGCCAACGATGCACCTGANCGGGATCCGATTACCTATNTNTTGGAGGGTTCTTACGATGGTGAAAACTTTACCGAGATTTCCTCGGGTGATGTGGCTGACTTCCCAACNCGTTTCCACACCAATTACATCTTCTTTGACAACAGCATTCCTTACCCCACGTATCGTTTGCTTTTCCCTACGGTTGACGGCAGCAGCTGCTGTATGCAGATCGCTGAAGTGGAATTCCTCGGAACCCAGGCTCCAGGCGATGTGACCCAGCCAGGTGACGAAATTATCGCGACCTCCGGCAACAGCCCAGGATCCGAAGGTGTGACCAATGCCATCGATAACGCGGATACCAAGTATCTGAACTTCGATATCAGCAACACTGGCTTTACTGTGTTTCCTTCGGTCGGTCTGACTATCGTCAACGGTATTTCTCTGAAATCGGCCAACGACGCTCCGGATCGTGATCCGATCACCTACCTGCTCGAAGGGACTTACGATGGTGAAAACTTCGTAGAAGTAGCTTCTGGTTCGGTCGCTGATTTCCCAACTCGTTTCCACACCAACTACATNTTCTTCGATAATGGTGTGGCCTACAGCGGATATCGACTGCTCTTCCCCACGGTTGATGGCAGCAGCTGCTGTATGCAGATTGCTGAAGTTGAGTTTCTCGGTGTTCAGTTGCCCGGTGATGCNACCCAGCCAGGGGACGCCATTATCGCCACCTCCGGAAACAGCCCTGGTTCAGAAGGCGTTGGTAANGCGATTGATAATGCCGACACCAAATATCTGAACTTTGACATCAGCAACACTGGTTTCACCGTCACCCCTTCTGTTGGGCTGACCGAAATCATCGGTATGTCTCTGAAATCGGCCAACGATGCGCCTGACCGTGATCCTATAACTTATTTGTTGGAGGGTTCCTACGATGGCGAAAACTTCACCGAGGTTTCCTCGGGTGATGTGGCTGACTTCCCAACTCGTTTCCACACCAACTACATCTTCTTCGACAACAGCACTCCTTACCTGACCTACCGTCTGATCTTCCCTACGGTAGATGGTAGCAGCTGCTGTATGCAGATTGCTGAGGTCGAATTGTTCCCTCGTCCAGGAGGCAGTTGTGCGGATTACAATGCTGTTTCTGANGGTCTGATCACTCAGCATCCTTCGGACACTCCAGTCCTGGCCGGTTCTACCGCTGCGATCAACGTGATCCCCTCTGGNCCTTGGAATGTTCAATGGCTCAAGAAAGCCCCAGGCGAAGATGCCTTCGTTGAAGTGGATGGCGCAACCAGTGCCACGCTCGAAGTCAAGAATGCTTCTGCGGACATGGACGGAACCGTCTTCCAAGCCCGCGTCTCCACCTCTGATTGTGATGCTCAACTTTCTGAAGAAATCACACTCAGCATCTTCACGCCTTCAGCCACTACCAGTGTTGGCTTTAGTTTCCGTGGCAGTGGCGCGAATGGTGCCCCTACCAACATGGCAGGTGACGACATTGCAGGTGCTCATGCCCAGGCCTACTGGAACAACCTNGATGGTGGTTCTGGTGATTCTGGCGCTGGTGTCTACGATGCTGAAACGGAAGCCTCGGAAGGGACTGCAACGGATAGCAATAATGAGGCTACCAACGTGGGGCTTGAATTCACCACTAGTGGAACTTGGGGTGCTGGAAGCCGTACTTCCAGCGGTACTGGGCGCATGCTCAATGGTTATGTGCGAACCTTCGGAAGTTACGAAAACGACGACCCCGCAGAATTGGTCGTCTATGGACTTCCTGCTGGAACACATTCCCTGCTGCTCTACACCGTGCAAGCTCCTCTGGAGTTCTACGACTTGGATATCGAAGTGGAAGATGCCAACGGCACCCACAAGCGTTTCAGCCGTCCTCAGAACTCGGATGAGTACAATCCATCGCCTAACTGGGTGGTGGTGACCGCGGAAAGCGCTTCGGATCGCTCCATCGGTAACATGCTCCGTTTCGATAACCTCAAACCTTCCAACGGAGAGGTCACCATTCGTGGATTCACACCTTCCGGTCAGGGTGTTGGACCAGGCGTCAATGGTATCCAGGTGTTATTGAACACCGACAACGTGGATTCCTTGCCGTCCATTACCGCCAACCCTGAATCCACCAATGGTGTAGTCGGCGGCGGTCTGGAACTCAACGTGGGTGTTTCAGGTGACAACTTGCAGATCCAATGGTACCGGAACGGCCAAGCCATCGATGGAGCCAACAGTGCTCGTTTCATCATCGGTGAGCTCACCGCTGAGGATGCAGGAGCCTACTCTGTTGGCGTCAGCAATGGTGCTGGTCGCATAGCAAGTAAGAACGCTGTCGTGGATGTGGTCAGTTCCTCCGCGATTTCTGAAGGTTTAGTGGCTCATTTGCCATTCGATGGAAATGCGAATGACGCAGCTGGTGGTTCCAACGGTCAAGCCAAGAACGGTGCCGGATTCGGTAGCGGCAAGATTGGTCAAGCCGTTGAGTTAGATGGAACCGATGACTGGGTCTATGTGCCTGATTACTCAAAGGTTTCTGAAGCAACTACTGTATCAGCGTGGATCAACTCCTCTGATGGTTTCTTCGGGCCGATCGTTCGTAATTGGGTGCAGGAGTTGGGTGATGGTCGTTTCGGTCAGTTCATGATCGACATTCCATTCCCTGATGACGCAGCTAGTCCGCTGGCTCTCGGACGTTTGTCTGTTGGACCTAACGAACCTGTTGCTAGCCATCCAATAAGCACAAGTGATGGTGGCGCTTGGCATCACATCGCCATGACGGCCAACGGAAGAACCATCACCCTCTACTGGGATGGCGAGGTCGTTGCTGCATCCGATTATTTGAATAACATCAACGAGCCTTCCTTCTCATGGTTGGCTATTGGTGCTGACGTTGCTCTGGATGAGGACGCCGATGGCAACCCTGATGTTTCTGCCGCTCCAATGATGCGCGATGGAAGCTACCCATTCCGTGGTAGCATCGATGATGTTGCCATTTGGAGTCGTAGTTTGAGCGCTCCTGAAATCGCTGCGGTTTATGCTGGTGGCAACGCTGGCAACAATGCAGCTTCGGTGGAACCCGTGCTCAGCGCTGAGCCTCATCCTGATGCTCCAAAGCCTGTCACCTTGTTGGCTGAAGGCAGTGCCTCCGAGCCCACCGTGGTGGACTTCGGCGCGTTGGATGGAGATGCGAGTTATGTGTTCTACTTCACAGCGATCAAAGGTGGTGTTTCGACTGCCATTGCTGGTGACGATGCTTTTGCCATCAAGTTAGACCAATGGAGAGAACAAGGCTTGTTTGGTACCACTCAATTTGGTGTGGCCGATAACCTGTTCGCTGCAGTGGACGGTCAGAGCGTGGCTTCAGTCTTCGACACTTCTGTTCACACGGTTTTCGTGAGCGACAGTGCCGCTGGAGAGACCCATCTCTACATCAATGGTGTCCTTTCTGGAACCTGGGGTGGAAGCATTCCACTCTCAGGTCAGGCCAAGGTCATGGGTGCCCGCCTCGAACAGGCCACCGATCACATGGCTGCAGGTTCCACCATGCATGCTTGGGCCACCTACAGTGGTAAGCTCAGCGCTGGCGAAATCCAGAGTCTGTATGCCAATCGTCCTGAAGTGGTGGACGGCCCAACGGTGGCCATCCTATCGCTGGATGGGGTGCCTGCTGAAGGTTCCGGTCTGGACGGCCGCTACTGGCAGGCTGAACCCAAAGGTGTTGGCAGTCTGGCTGAAGTTGGCCAAGGTATTTTCGACAATGCCCGCCCTGTGGGTGTGTTCACCGCTACTGGATTGAATTACCAAGGAAGCACAGACATTACTCCTGTCCAGGAATG
>NYYT01000118.1 GCA_002686885.1 Pedosphaera sp. | reverse complement strand
CCACATGGCGGTAGACCACAAGAAAAAGATCGGCTTCAAAGGCCAGTTCTACATTGAGCCCAAGCCCAAGGAACCTACCAAACACCAGTATGATTCCGATGCTGCTGCTTGCCTGAATTTTCTCCGGCAGTATGGACTGATGGGACATTTCAAGCTCAACCTGGAAACCAATCATGCGACCTTGGCCGGCCACACCATGCAACATGAACTGGAGGTCGCATCGGCCGCTGGTGCCTTGGGTAGCATTGACGCCAATACGGGCGATGTGATGCTGGGTTGGGACACCGATCAATTCCCCACCGACATCTACCTGACCACCCAGTGCATGCTTTCGATCCTCAACCACGGTGGTCTCAAGCCAGGTGGGGTCAATTTCGATGCCAAGGTACGTCGAGAAAGTTTTGAGCCAGTCGACTTGTTCCATGCGCATATCGGCGGGATGGACGCCTTTGCCCGTGGGCTCAAAATCGCCGCTGCCATTCGTGCAGATGGTCGACTGAAAGACTTTGTCGACGAGCGCTACAGTTCCTGGGATTCGGGGATCGGTGCGAAGATTGAGGCCGGAAGTTCCAGCTTCAAGGATCTGGAAAAATACATTCTCAAGAAAGGGAAGATTGCCAAGAACGCCAGCGGCCGCCAGGAATACCTTGAAAACCTGATCAACGAATACATCTAAAGCTCTCAGGAGCGATCCTCTTGGTTTCTCAGAAAAATGACAACCACCCTCCATGCGAGGGTGGTTTTTTCATGCTCAAACCCCCTCAAGGATGGACTCGACTCCTGATGTTCGGAGGGCTAGATCAGGCTCCCTATTTGCTACAAAAGCCTTGAGTTTGCAACTCATTCAGCTATCGATCTAACTCTTATGAAATCGGCTTACGAACTCGCCATGGAAAGACTGAACAAGGACAACCCCATGGCCCAGCTGACCGCTGAGCAAAAAGATCAAATATCGGAGCTGGATTCAAAATACGCAGCCAAGATTGCGGAGAAGGAAATCTTTCTCAATGGAGAAATCGAGAAGGCCCTGCAAGCAGGAGAAATCGAGGTCTACGAGTCGCTCAAGACACAATTGGCCACCGAAAAAAAAGTGCTGCAAGAGGAGCTGGAGGAGAAAAAAGATCGGGTTCGAAAAGGCTAATCTCGAGCAAGCTGACTCCGCAGATAAAAGCAAGAGGGCCTACTGCGAGAGCGTGGCAATAAAATAACCCGCCACGACAGCCGAACCGATCACGCCGGCGACGTTGGGCCCCATCGCATGCATGAGCAGGTAGTTGCCAGGATCGTATTTCTGTCCTTCGGTGTGTGCCACACGAGCCGCCATAGGCACGGCCGAAACACCCGCAGCTCCAATCAGCGGGTTGATGGGTTTTCGACGACTGAGAACATTCATGAGCTTGGCCATCAAAATGCCTCCTGCCGTCGAAATAGAGAAAGCGATTACTCCAAGAACAATGATCTTGAGTGTTTCCAATTGAAGGAAGGATCCCCCCCTCATCGTTATCCCCACACTGACTCCAAGAAAAATAGTGACCACGTTGATGATTTCATTTTGAGCGGCTTGAAGCAAACGCTGGGTCACCCCGCATTCGCGAAGAACGTTCCCCAACATCAACATGACGATCAGAGGGGATGCATCAGGAACCAATAGGACACAGACCATGGTCACCAGAATGGAGAAGGCTATTTTTTCCAACCGACTCACCTTTCGTAGAGATTGCATGCGTATGGATCTCTCGCGACGGGTGGTCAGGAGCCTCATGATCGGTGGCTGTATGAGTGGCACCAATGCCATGTAGCTGTAGGCAGCCACCGCAATCGGGCCCAGCAGCTCGGGCGCAAGTTTGTTGCTGGTGAAAATGGCGGTCGGACCGTCAGCGCCTCCGATAATGCCAATCGAGGCCGATTGGAGTTTGCTGAACCCCATGAGGGATGCTCCCAGAAACGTGACAAAAACTCCCATTTGAGCCGCCGCCCCCAACAGTAAAACACGAGGGTTTGCAATCAGGGGGCCAAAATCAGTCAATGCTCCGACTCCAAGAAAAATCAAAGGCGGAAAAATCTCCATTTTAACTCCCTGAGTAATGATGTCAAAGAGCCCTCCCTCAATGCGATGAATTTCCACACTCGCCTGAGTTTCTCCTTGCGTAGGTTCGGTCGAACTCAAGGTGGCCTCCATCTGGATCACACCCGAGTGAACAGTGCCATCGGCCTGGACCCCATCATGAATGATTCCCTTGGTCGGCAAATTGGCCACCAGTGCCCCAAAGGCAATGGGCACCAGAAGCAGCGGTTCAAAACGTTTGTAAATGGCCAGGTAAAAGAGGACGCTGACCACACCCCACATGGCCGTCATCTGCCAGGTCAACGCAGCAAAACCGGTCAGTTGAAAAAATTGCGTGATGCTTTCCATGCTTGGATCACTTTTTCAGGAACCCATGGTCACCAGGGTTTGACCTTCCTCCACTTGATCACCGGGTTGCACCCTTAGGGCAAGGATCCTGCCTGAGCTTGGTGCGTGGACTTGGGTATTCATTTTCATGGCCTCGAGAACCATGATTTCATCTCCCTCCTTCACCTCCTGCCCTGCTTGAACCGTCAGACTGACAACTTTTCCAGCCAATGGACTGGGAAGAGAGACCCCTTCGTCGGAGGCGCTTGGGCCGGAAACAGGAAAAGCCGTCTCAAGGGATTCGGTGCTCTTCACTTCCTGGCCCTCTCCCTCTTCCAGGCATTCCACAGTCACATCGTAAGATTTTCCATGGAGCGTCACCCTCAGTCGCTTCATACCTTTACTCTTGAGTGTCATGCTTTTTTTCAGAATTCGAATCCTTGATGGAAACAATGCGGAAGGGGCCTTGGATCACCGTATGAATCGCGGCCGTCATCACCGCCACCAGCTCCGGATGCTCTTCAATAGGAGGCTTGGTCAGCGAAGCACGCGATGGCACAGGCTTCGATGAAATTTGTTCGACTGCCGGATCAGGCAGCTGCAACCAGGCCATCAGCCAGCTTAAAAGTGCCACCACAGCCCAGAGAGAGCCCAAAACCATCAACACGATCATCAAACCGGTCCCTTGATAAATCAGGAGATCGGTGAAGGATTCGGTTTGAGAATCCGTGACCTGGGCTAGAAGAAAACGCATGGCTTCTCAGGAAGACAACTCAACAATGCTCTACTATGATGTGTTGTCCGGACCCAAAGCAATGGAATTGTGAAATGCGATGGTTCGAGCATGCCCCTGAATCAGACATTTTGGAAAACCAGAACCTCGGAGGCTCTCAGCTTGCAAAGTCAGGCGCGTCCACTAGTTTGGCCCACAGAAGAGACAACCACGCCAGCCAATCTTCCACATCATGGAACCAGAGGACATTACCCCTTTACCCATCAATGGAGAGCTTGATCTTCATACCTTTCGTCCCAATGAGATCAAAACGCTGATACCCGATTACCTGGATGCCTGCATGGAGGCTGGCATCGAAGAAGTGCGCATCATTCATGGTAAGGGAACCGGCCAGCTGAGGGAAGGCGTGCACCGTCTTCTGGAAAGGCTTCCTGAAGTCGCTTCCTTCCAACTGGCCCCTGAGTGGCATGGCGGATGGGGGGCAACCATAGTCCATCTAAGGCAGGACGCTTCCGAGTCCTCTGCCGATTGAGCCCCCCCTTCCCACCACTGTGAGGCGCCCTGCGTCTCAAAAGGGACTGGTCGGACGCCAACCTTTGGGAACGGATTGAGGGCGAGCCAATCCTGTGGAGGCACTACGCCCCAACTCGAAGTCGGAAACCCTCAAATTGCGTCTCTCATAATAGGTCTCGTCATTATTGAAACCGTAGAAGGTGGGAGAAAACGGGTCGACCCATTCAACAGCGGCTCGCCGGGGCACTTCAAGGCCCACCAGATGGTAGGATGCGTTGACAAACAAGCGTCTCAAGTCTGCATCCAGCATGTCCACCGAAGCACCCAGTGTCGTACAGAAAGCCTGGCCTTCGGCACCTTGATCTGGTGATGAGTAGGTGCGAAACCACGCCAACGGCATCATCGGATCATTTTTATCTCCCATCACAAGTGGCGACTGTTCCTCGAGACTTTCGGTGACACCCCCCAGAAGCACTATGGTGGCTTGCTCCGGGTTCAGGTTGCGAATGCCGTAAACATCGGTCGGACCGAAGATCTCTCCCACCCCATTGAGGACAGGATGATCGGCATGCACATCCGAGACGATGGCTCGAGTTCCCTGACCTTTGTGCCTGCCATGATGGCTGATCCAGGTTTCCCCAAGAATCTTCAATCCAAATTGAGACCATTTGAATGCCCCGCTCTGGCCTGATCCCCGAAAGGCATGGGTCGCGGTTCGAAAACCAATCACTGGACCTCCCCGGTTGAGGTAACGCGCCAGATGAGCATAATCGGCATCAGAAAGTTGGCGAAACCGAGTGCCAATAATCATCAAGTCAGCCGATTCCAACGCCTCCAGGCCCGGGAGACTCTGCTGGTTGTTAGGGTCAATAAACCCCTTTTCGGGATCGATGGAAAAGAGAACCGTGCAGTCGAAACCGTGACGCTGGCTGAGAATCTTGGCCAACATGGGGCAGGTCTCTTCTGACCGGTATTCTTCATCACCACTGATCAATACGATCTTTTTTCCAGATCCGGGCCCCGACTGCCCCTTGAAGGTCAGCCATTTGGGGTCCTCTGCTTTGAGGGAAAGGGTCAAAAGCAGGCTGAAGCAAAAGGTGTGCATCAGGCCTCGGAAAAAAGCGTGAGTCGACAGTTTCATGGAACACCCAAGGGTGTCCTCTTTTGAAGATCAACGCAACCCTCAAAGGTGCTGCTTCACAAGCGAGGAGCTTTCAAACAAGCGCTGTCTTGGTTTTTTGAACCAGTTTGATGTCACCGATCACCATGGACTTATCCACAGCCTTGCACATGTCATACAAGGTCAGGGCAGCAACCGACACCGCCGTGAGCGCTTCCATCTCAACACCGGTGGCAGCGGTGATACGCGCTGAGGCACGAATGGTGATCCGATCACGCGAGGGCGGTATCTGGCAGTCAACTTCACAGTGGGTGATCGGAAGCGGATGACAAAGTGGAATCCATTCCCCGGTTTTTTTAGCTCCCATAATCCCTGCCAGTCGTGCGGTCGCAAACACGTTGCCTTTGGCCATCTGGTTGGACTCGATGGCATCCAAGGTCTCTGACTGCATGAATACCACGCCTTCGGCAATGGCCTCACGCAGGGTCAGGGGTTTGCTTGAAACATCCACCATGGCAGCTTTGCCTTCGGGATCGATATGACTCAGGGAATCGGAGGGCATGAGAACTTAAGGTATCAGGTTCGATGGTGTGCCACGATTGGTGAAGGACTAAAAGCCTTTCGATAACGCTCGGACTGTTCGCTTCTCCAAGCATCTACCGACTTCTGAAGCAACGAGGCACTTTCCATCACGGGCGTCACGAACTTCGGGCGAAACCAGGGAAAACCACCAATCAGATCCTGGGTCACCAATATTTGTCCGTCACAGTCATCCCCAGATCCAATACCGATGGTGGGGATGGAAACCCGGTGAGTGATTTCTCGAGCCAGGTCTGACTGCACCAACTCAAGCACCAGGGCACAGACTCCCAGCTTTGTCAAAAGCTCTGCGTTTTCGAGAAGGGAAGCCTTTTCCTGTTCACTGCGCCCCTTGATGCGATAGCCGCCTTCTTCGACCACTCGCTGAGGAAGCATACCCAAGTGTCCCACGCAGGGAATCCCTGACTGGAGTATGGCCTGGATTTGCGGCGCCACCTCCTGCCCACCCTCCAGTTTGACACCCTTCGCTCC
Source organism: Pedosphaera sp. (assembly GCA_002686885.1). Taxonomy (GTDB): domain Bacteria; phylum Verrucomicrobiota; class Verrucomicrobiia; order Limisphaerales; family AAA164-E04; genus UBA7971. The sequence continues at coordinate 13,368 of NYYT01000118.1, read as the reverse complement.
AGCTTCCTTGAGCTGTGTCGCATGGGTGAGGGCCTGGTCGGGGTTCTCGTAACTGTGGAAGGGCATGTCGGCCACCAAAAAGCCTCTGGGCTTGGCACGAGCCGCAGCCCGCACATGATGCAGCATCTCCTCCATGGTCACATGAGTGGTATCCGGATACCCCAACACGACCATCCCCAGGGAGTCTCCAACCAGAAGCATAGGGATCCCCAGTTCATCCAAAAGCCGGGTCATGGGGTAATCGTAGACGGTCAGCGCAGGCAGGAAGGACTTGCCTTTGAAAGCTCGAATAGTGTGCTCACTTTGTTGCGCCGTGTCCATCAAACGCACTATTGAACGAAATGTCAGGTTTTGCAATAGCCACCTGTACTGGAGAGTCCCCCACTCGGTTCAAGGAAGCCGGGTGTTGTGATCCTGCAACCAACGGACATCGGGATTGCCAGGAGAACTCAGCGTCGTGGGCATTTCTGCAATTTGGGGAAGCAGCCCTCCTTTGACAAGAGGGGGCATGGTATCGGGGTGTTGCCATTTCTTGACCTCCGAGTGCCCGTCCACAAAGGAAAGAGTGGCCGCCCGGTTGTGATAGGAGGCGGGAAAGTCAAAAATAAGCATTTGTTCGGGAAAGTCGGGATAGCCTTTCATTCCTACGAGAAAATTACCGTAATTGACCGCATCTTCACGGACATCCAGGAACAGGAATGTGGAAGAGGGCCCTGGATCGACAAAATCCGACTCCTTTTGATAAACCCGGTAGCCAAACCAGTAGGTTTTCTCACCTTCGCCCCAGGCTCCACAGTGCACGTTCATGGCCATCGATCGCACCCTGGGCATGGCCTTATCACCCACCGATACGAGACTTTTGTCTGCGGGACACTTGAAAATCTCCTCTGATTGGACATACTGCCACAGAGGACTTCGGTGGATATCCCATCGCGGATCCCAGTTGGAGCGGTTGCCGGGATCAAAATCCATGAGGCCACGCACCCAAGCGGGTTTGATAGGCTCGGGTCCACCCGCATCTCGTGGGTCACTGGCCGCAGTGATGTGGCCTTCATTGTCATCCGCGTAGAGAATCCAGCCATAAGTGAGCTGCCGATGATTGTTCAGACAGCGGATGGAGTGGGCTTTTTGTTTGGCGGCGCTCAAGGCAGGCAGAAGGAGGCCTGCCAGGATGGCAATGATGGCAATGACCACCAATAATTCGATGAGGGTAAACCCCAATACTCGACTCGCGGCTGGCATGCGCACACCTGAGGAATCGATGGACATAATTTAATGATGCTTGTTTGAAGTCATCGGGTGCAAATCACCTCAGAGCAAGGGATTTCCATCCACCCTCTGCCACTCGGTTTAACATAAACCAAAGGCCAGAGATAGCAACAGAACTGAAATTTTTGGAGCTGTTTGTGCTCCTTACCTGAAGCAAAAAAGGATCCAACGGATGATCAATATGGATAAGTTACTCGTCATAGACGATGAGGCCGATGTGCGCTACGCCTTCAAGCGCATCTTTGACATGCCCGATCTGGAGATGCAGATGGCCTCCAGCGGTGAAGAGGGGCTGCGACTGCTGAAAGAATTCCGCCCAAATGTCATCATCATGGATATTCGGATGGGGGGGATGAGTGGTCTGCAGACCCTCGAGGCCATTCGCCAACTCGACACCAAAACCCCCGTCATCCTGATGACCGCCTATGGAGCCACCCAAACCGCCATTGAGGCCATGAAATTGGGTGCCTTTGATTACGTCCTCAAACCTTTCGACGTGCCCAAATTACAGAAACTCATTTTCGAAGCTCTCAAGGCTTCGAAGGACATGAGTCAACCGGTGACCTTCGAGGGCGACAGCGAGTCTCTCGATGATGAGCTGGGCATCATCGGTCGGAGCGAACCCATGCAGGAGGTCTTCAAGCTGATTGGTCAACTGGCCAGCTCCGATGCCACCGTCCTGATCACCGGAGAAAGCGGCACAGGCAAGGAACTGGTGGCTCGCGCCATTTATCAGAACAGCCCGCGCTCGAAACACTCCTTTCTGGCCATCAATTGTGCCGCCATTCCGGAAAGCCTCCTGGAGAGTGAACTCTTTGGCCATGAAAAAGGCAGCTTCACCGGTGCCACCCAAACCCGTATAGGCAAATTTGAGCAATCTCACCAAGGCACGCTGTTCCTCGACGAGCTGGGAGACATGTCTCTTCCCACCCAGACCAAAATGCTGCGGGTCCTGCAATCTGGAACCTTCGAGCGCCTGGGAAGCAACAAACCCGTCGAAGTCGATGTTCGGGTCATTGCCGCGACCAACCAGCCATTGGAACAGGCCGTTTCAGAAAAAACCTTTCGGGAAGACTTGTTTTACCGACTCAATGTCGTGCGGATTCAGCTACCCGCCTTGAGGGACCGACAAGAGGACATCCCCTTGCTGGTTCATTACTTTCTGAGAAAGTTCTCCAAAATATACAAGCAAGCAGAGAAATCCATTCACCAGGATGCCTTGCAGGCTCTGAAAATTTATCGATGGCCTGGGAACGTCAGGGAACTGGAAAATGTCATCCAACGTGCTTTCGTGGTTTCCAAGGGAGACATCATTCTTTGGAGCAACCTGCCTGCCGAAGTCACACAGGACGCAGCATCTCACCCAACGGGCCCAGGTGCCACCCCCCCCATGCCGAGCACCCCTCAGGCCCCGGCATCCGTCGGGGTCGCGCCTCAAGGTCAAGATGACGGCCTCAACTCCGACATCGATCAACTCACCCAGGCGCTTTTCCAGTGGACTCGCCTTCATCCTGATCAGAAGTTGATCCCTACCGTTGAGCGAGAGCTCGTCCGTCAGGCCCTCAAGGAAGTCAAGGGCAATCAAGTGCGGGCAGCGAGCCTTCTGGGCATCACGCGAGCAACGTTGCGCAAGCGCATTGAAAAATTCGATATACGCCAGGAAATCAACGTCGACTAGAGGCTTACAATCTGACTCAAGCAGCCAGCTTCTGGTCTCAGGGAGCGACGTGGAGCCTTTGGTTCGACTCGTCGGAGGCCAGGAGCATCCCGTGCTCCTTGTAGGGTTTGAGCATGAAATGTGTCGATGTCGAGACCACCCCCTGCAGCGTTGAAAGCTTCTCGGAAACGAAGGATGCCACATCCTTCAAAGACTCGCCTTCCACAAAGGCCAGAAGATCGTAAGAACCCGACATCAAGTAGCATGCGGTGACTTCGCGATGCCTGGCAATACGGGAAGCAAGGTGATTGAACCCCCCTTCGCGCTCAGGGGTGAGCTTGACCTCTATGACCGCGCGAACTCGGTCGACTGGGATTTTTTCATCATTGATCAAAGCCATGTATCCCAGAATGGTTCGATCGTCCTCAAGGGCCTGAATCCGGGTCTTGACTTCCGACTCTTCCATATCCAGCAACTGAGCCAGCTGCGCTGAGGAATAAGAAGCGTTTTCGCGTAGTAATTTCAATAGAGGTTCCATGGTGTTCGTCGCTTTCACATCATTGGTTCAAGGGAGAATAGCCTCTGAGCCGTCGCACTTGCTCAGGCAAGTGCTGCAGGAGATAATCCACCTCCTCCTGACAGGTCTCAATGCCCAAGCTAAACCGAATACTGGACAAGGCTTGCCTGGGTGACAAGCCCATGGCGGTCAAAACATGCGAAGGCTCGAGAGAACCACTGCTGCATGCCGATCCGCTGGAAGCCGCCACCTCAAGACGGTCGAGTTGATGTAACAACGCTTCCGCTTCAATGCCACCGAAACAAACGTTGGAGGTGTTGGGTAACCGCAAGGTGGGATGCCCGTTGACTTTTAGGTTGGGAATGGACCGCAACATCCCCTGCTCCAGATGATCCCTGAGAGCACCTACCTGGTTTTTTTGAGAGAGTCTTACCGAGGCCAACTCAGCCGCTTTTCCAAGCCCCACAATGCCAGCCATGTTCTGTGTGCCAGCTCGACGACCAGCCTCTTGACCACCCCCATACAGGAAAGGGGCAAATGGCGTGCCTTTCCGAATATAAAGGGCACCCACACCCTTGGGAGCATTCATTTTGTGAGCGGATAAGGAAAGTAAATCGACAGGCACCTCATCCACATGCACGGGAATTTTTCCGATCGCCTGAACCGCATCGGTATGAAACAAGATGCCTCGATCCCGGCAGCACATGGCAATGTCATGAATGGGCAGAAGGACGCCCGTCTCGTTATTGGCCCACATCACCGAGACCATCGCCGTGTCCTCCCGTATGGCATCCTTGACAGCTTGCGGATCCAGCAAACCCTGACCATCCACGCCCAGACGAGTGATTTCCCACCCCTGACTTTCCAGGTAAGCAGCATAACGCAAATTGGCTTCATGCTCGACCAAGGTGACGATGGCATGCCTTTGCCCCCGCCCCACCATGGCCCCCAGATGAAGTGCCGTGTTGATACTTTCAGTGCCACAGCCGGTAAAAAGAATCTCTTCAGGCTGAGCTCGAATCAAGGAGGCGACCTGAGCCCGTGCCTGCTGAAGGGCTTGTTTGACCGGACGGGCAAACCGATAAGCGCTCGAGGGGTTGCCCCAGTGCGTCTGCAGGAAAGGGATCATGACCTCGATTACTTCCGGGTCTACCCTCGTTGTCGCATTGTGGTCAAAGTATCGCATCCAATGGGAATTTAATCCTTACCACGCCTTGTCTCAACTCCTACCGAACCACCTCGATCCGTATAGGAAAGATGCGGTTCGAAATCCTTGGAGATACTGGTGAGATGGAATCGGATATTCTTGAACAGAAAACGCATGTCAAAGGATGCCTCGATTTCCTCATCCACCCAGACTCCGGGCGCAAGCTGCTTTTGCCATACATGCAGCTCGACATGCCGAATCACACCAAGCAAGCCACCGGCAAAAGTCACCGGTTCCAGCATCCGAACGGCAACGCCGACCGGGTGAAAAGTCTTTGCATCCACCCACAAGGTGCCTTCCATGGCGTTCATCAGGCGGTTGACCGAGCCGTGCTCAAGTTCCACCTCCTCTTTGGGAGTCATTTTCAGGGTGAAGGCATCACGCCCCCTGTAGTGGATCATGCCCGTCTTTTCAGCATGGAATTTTCGTCGAAAAAGATCCATGTTCCGGGCCATCAAATGCTCCTGAGCCTCTTCCTCTCGATCCACCTTTCTATGGAGATACCGTTGCTGACGCTCAAGATTGTGCAAACGATCCTGCTCCCTCTCTTGCGCCGTAGCTAGACGGCCATTGATGGAAACCAATGCCTGATCCTCGCCATGGGTGAAAGCTCGATACGTCTTGCGCTCGACCTTGTTTGTCTGCCCACCACTGTCCAGTTTGTAAATGACCGATTCCCTGAGAAAGGTGAAGGGCGATGCCTCTGAGGCCTGTTCGGACAACTGTTCCCTGAGGCGGTCCAGAATTTGATCAGCGGTGAGCGATTCCCGCCCAGGTGGAAGCTCCGCAGTGGCGAAATGAGCACAAAAAAGCCAAATCAGGCACCCTGCAAGACCGAGGCTCCCAGGGATCGTCCTCATGAAGCCAGGGCAGCGAGAACCGGGGCGTTTGGCGCGATGAGGTAAAATGAATATCCGGTGCATGCCAATCAAGGAGGACTATGTCCACAGAATAGCCGCGAGGACAAGGTTTCATGCCCATGGTCTTCACAAGCACGGTTCTCACCCATCAAAACTGTCCGACCTGTCCTAAGCAACCGCAGGCTCATCATAAACGCATCGCATGGCCACGGGTGTGCCAGATTACGGCCACCAGATGAAAATCAACCTTTTTGAACTTTGGGCAAGGCACCCTCCTTCTTATACTGTGCGCATGGGGAAGGCCGAATTTGTCCATTTACACCTTCATACCGAATTCTCTCTGCTGGATGCGGCATGCAAGATCGACCGTTTGATGAAACATGCGGCAGAGCTTGAATTTCCTGCCATGGCCATGACAGACCATGGTGTCATGTACGGTGCTATCGAATTTTATCAGGCGGCGAAGAAATCAGGCATCAAACCCATCATAGGATGCGAGGTGTATGTGGCTCCAGGCAGCCGGCTGGAGAAAAAATCCAGCATCGGCGGGAAAGAGGTCTACAACCACCTGGTCCTTCTCGCACAAAACCAAACGGGCTACAAGAATCTGGTCCGTTTGGTTTCAGACGCTCACCTGGAGGGCTATTACTACAAACCGCGGATCGACAAGGAGATCCTTGAGGCTCACAAGGATGGTTTGATCGTCCTCTCAGGATGTCTGGCCAGTGAGATCCCCGCATTAATCCAGCATGACAAAATTCCTCAGGCAAGGGATGCGCTGGACTGGTTTCGACAAGTCTTCGGCAAAGATCATTTCTATCTGGAATTACAAAATCACGGTATTCCGGAGCAACAGCTGGTCAATCGCCACCTGATCCAATGGGCCAAGGAATTCAATCTTCAGATGGTGGCTACCAACGATGTCCATTACATCAAGAAAGAGCACTCGCATGCGCACGATTCGTTGATCTGTATCGGCACCCAGTCCCACCTCAACGATACCAAACGCATGTCTTACGTGCCCGAACAGTTCTACCTCCGCAGTGCCGAGGAAATGACCGAATTGTTCAAGGAGGTACCCTCGGCCGTTTCCAACACATTGGCTGTCGCAGAAAAATGTGATCTGGAAATCAATTTTGGGGAGCTGCATTATCCGGTGTTCGATCCTCCCGAGACTTTCACCCGTGAAGGTTATTTAAGGCATTTGTTGGCCAAGGGGCTTTACAAAAGGTATCGCCTGGAAGTGGAAGTGGATGGGGAAACCTTTAAGGTATTGCGGGTGGAAGACCCTTCACTTCTGCCTGGACTGGAGTCCGAAGGTGCGGACACCGGCTTGGATGGGCTCGATCCAAGAAAAGCGCTTGAAAACCCCGTCGTCGCAGAGGCGCTGCAGATATTGATCGATCGCCTGAACGTCGAAATGGGTGTCATCGAACAAATGGGGTTCGTCAGTTACTTCCTGATCGTCGGTGACTTCGTCCAATACGGCCGCGCCAAAGGCATCTCCTGTGTCGCCAGAGGTTCTGCCGCAGGCTCTCTGGTCACCTATCTTTTGGAAATCAGCAACGTCGACCCCATACGCTATGGACTGCTCTTTGAGCGATTCCTCAACCCTGAGCGCGTCAATCCTCCTGATATCGATATTGATTTTGCCGATGACCGTCGCGCGGATGTCATTGAATACACCCGGGAAAAATATGGTCGGGAATGCGTGGCCCAAATTGGCACCTTCGGTACGATGGGCGCCAAATCCGTCATCCGGGATGTCGGTCGGGTCATGGGGCTCAGTTATGGCGAAGTGGATCGCCTGGCCAAGATGGTGCCCAATGATCTGAAAATCACCCTGGCAAAATCGATCGAAAAGTCACCCGATCTCAAGACAGCCTACGAATCAGAAGAGGTCACCCGAGAATTGATCGATACCGCCTTCATCCTGGAAGATGTCACCCGGAACTGCTCGGTGCACGCCGCCGGGGTGGTGATCGGGGCCGAACCTCTCTACAACGTCCTTCCCCTCAAGCAGGATGAACATGGAGGTACCGTCACCCAGTATGCCATGAATCCTGTGGGCGATCTCGGATTGCTCAAAATGGATTTCCTGGGTCTGAAGACCCTCTCGGTAATTCGTAATTGTTGCGACATGATCCATCGAACCAAAGGCATCGAGTTGGATATGGATCGACTCCCGCTGGATGATGCCACGACCTACGATCTCTTGAACAAGGGAAACACCGTGGGCGTCTTCCAACTGGAATCCGGTGGCATGAGGGATCTCTGCCGCAAGTTTCAGATTGCCTCGGTAGAGCATATTACAGCACTGGTCTCCCTTTACCGACCTGGGCCGATGGATCTGATTCCCGACTTCATTCGCCGTCGACATGGAGAAGTGGCCATCGAGTATCCGCACCCCCTCCTCAAACCCATCTGTGAGGAGACATACGGCATCATGATCTACCAGGAACAGGTCATGCAGGCAGCCCAGATTCTCGCAGGATACACCCTCGGAGGGGCGGATCTGCTCCGCCGGGCGATGGGCAAGAAGAAAGTGGAGGTCATGCAGGAGCACCGGAAACTTTTTGTCGAAGGCTGTGCCAAACTCAATGAAATCCCGGCAGGAAAAGCCAATGAAGTCTTTGATTTGCTGGAAAAATTTGCGGGTTACGGTTTCAACAAATCTCATGCGGCAGCCTACGCCGTCGTTGCCTATCAAACTGCTTATCTGAAGGCGAATTATCCGGTGGAGTTCCTGGCTGCGATGATGACCAATGACATGGCAGACACGGCCAAACTCTCCATCCTGATTGAAGAAGCCAAACAACTGNGNGTGGATGTTCTTCCTCCCGATATCAATGAAAGCCGGGTCGTATTTTCTCCCGCACAGGATGGCAAGGTGATTCGCTTCGGCCTGGCAGCCATCAAGGGAGTCGGAGAGGCCGCCGTGCAGCAGCTGCTCGAGGCTCGGGACAAGGAAGGGAAATTCCTTACACTCTACGACCTTTGTCTCAAGGTGGATGGACGTTCACTGAACCGAAAAATGCTCGAAGCCCTGATCAAGTCGGGAGCTTGCGATGGGCTGGGCGAAAACCGGGCCACTCTCTTTGGCCTGGTAGACAAGGCCCTTTCCCGGGCCGCAAGTATTGCTTCAGATCGGNTCAAGGGACAAACCTCTCTTTTTGGTGAAATGGATGATTCTGAAAGCATCGAAGTCACCGATGCAGATCGAGTCGAAGACTGGCCCAAGGCGGAACGATTGGCCGCCGAAAAAGAACTCCTTGGCTTTTACGTTTCAGGTCACCCTCTGAACCCATTTTCGCCCATTCTCCAGCAGTATGGCCTGGNAAATACCGAATCGGTCGCCACTTTGCCAGATCGAAGCATGACNCGTATCGGNGGGATGATCTCNGCCATTCAACAGGGGTTTTCAAAAAAATCAGGCAAGCCCTATGCCATGATTACNCTGGAAGATCTGCAAGGCCAATTGCAGATCCTCTGCATGAATGATCAATACGACAAACATCGCCACCTCTTTGAAGCCAACAGGACCATCATGGTCATCGGAGAAGTGAACAATGCCGAAGATCGACCNAAGATTTTNCCACAGGAAATCATGGACCTGGAAGAAGCACCCAAGCGCTTCAGTCAGCAAATCCACCTTCGGTTGTCAGTAGACAGCCTGACCACTGATTCTCTGGATGCCATCATGGCGCTGGTCAAACGACACAAGGGTTCCTGCCCCCTTTACCTGTGCTTCACCAAACCGGATGGCAACATTGCCTTTGTGGAGTGTCACGAAACGTATGGTGTCACCCCAGGGCTCAGCTTTCAGCACGAAATCGAATCCCTCCTTGGACCCAAGGCCTACTACGTGAAGGCTGATCGAAGTCTGCCTGAGCGCCAGCGCCCCAAATGGGAACGTACCCGTACCGAATCAACGACAACCTGAAGACACTCTGGCGGCTGCAGCGNAATGCCNCGGGCTCTCTCATGTCCGTATGTAAGGGTAATTGCCACTGGAAACCGTTCCGGGTGATCGATACCATCACGCCATGTCGGAAGAAAAAAGCATCGTCCTGCTTTATTATCACTTCACATCCATTGAGGATCCCAAGGCACTGGCATCCGAGCAAAGATACCTTTGCCAGAAGCTTGCACTCAAAGGGCGCATCCTCATTGCCACCGAGGGGATCAACGGAACCTTGGGAGGAAGCGCGGCATCCGCACGAGCCTATCANGAAACCATGAGCGNACACCCTTTGTTCAAGGGCATGGAATTTAAGATCAGTGAATATGCGACCAACCCGTTTGGTAAGCTATCAGTCAAGGCCAGAAAGGAAATCGTCACGCTCGGAGTCGNTGGACCTCTTGATACACGTCGGGGAGGTGGAGAGCACCTCTCACCAGCTCAGTGGCGGCAAATGATTGAAGAAGACCCGGATGTGGTCTTGTTTGATACCCGCAATCGCTATGAATCCGACATCGGAAAGTTCAAAGGTGCCGTGTGCCCGGATACGGAAAACTTTCGCGATTTACCCGAAAAAATTTCCGAATATGAGCATCTCAAAGACAAAAAGTGGCTCATGTATTGCACGGGAGGGATTCGATGTGAAAAGGCGAGTGTCCTGTTCAAGGAAGCAGGTTTTCAACATGTTTTTCAGCTCCATGGAGGCATTGTCAATTATTGGAAGGAANTNGGCGACGACCTTTGGGAAGGCGATTGCTTTGTTTTTGATGAACGAATGTCTCTCAANCCGCCAGGAGCCCACNCGGGAGATACNCCCAAAGGCATCNGCGTGCATACACNGGAGCCCACACAAAACTTTATCAATTGCCTTCATGATCCNTGTCACAAGTTGATACTCGTCCACCCCCATGCATTGGAAGTGGATCCACAAAACNAACTATGTCCAGAGTGCAAGGCCCAGGGCAGGACGCTGGAAACGGCTCATTACAAGGGGAGCCCATCACAACCAGCCAAAAAAACTCCCAAACAAAAAAGGAATCGANAGAAAAGGCGTAGTGGAGACATTGCCGCATCTGTCGATGCGCAGGGGCCTCAGGAGACACAAGATGCTTGAAGNAGCACGGGGCGCGGTCGTGTTGTCCAAAAAGAAAACCCTTTGAGCCTCATTCGATACTGCGGAACGAGCGCTTTTAACAAAGTGACGATCTGTTNCACGTGCTCATCGCGATGATAGGTCGTCACGGCAATCTGTGGATGAAACCTTGAAATAGTCTTTTGGGCCCCCAAAAGAACCTCAAAGTCAGCCCCTTCGGCGTCTATTTTGATCAGGTCATTTTGATCCATGGTGATGCCCTGCTCTTCAAGAAATTGATCAATGGTCACACACAGAAGAGCTTGAGGATGCTCTGGCTTACATTCATGAACCTCCCCAGAATCAGGAGAATGGGAAGAGCTGAATCGTACGTGGCCATTGGTTTTCCCAACGGCGTTGGTATGAAGCACGATGCGATCCTGAAGGTGATTGATGGCGGCAGCCTTTAACAAACATTGCCCCATGGGGGCAAAAGGCTCGAAACAGTGAACCGTGGGTTTCGATGCCAAGCGTGCGGCTCGAAAGGCGAAGAGGCCTTCACAACTACCCACATCCAAGACCACTTTCAACCGATCCGTGCAGATAGGGGGAGTCAGATAGGCATGGGGATTGGAGGCGTTGAGTTCCTGATCCACCATGAAAAAAAGGTTATTGTCCATCGTACCTTGCCAGTGAAAGGTGAGTTTGAGTGCAGGCACCTCAACACAGTGAGTTGTTGAATCTACCTTGCTTGTGTGTAAGTGACGTTTGAAACCCAGCCCTCCAAGCATGTCAATGATTCTTGCTGGCAGTAGTACACGATGAATTTGCTGCAAGGCGTCCNNAAGGGAAAAAAGACCAGGGAACCGNCTCAAATCCCACCAGCAGCNGACGACATGTTTTAATTGCTNAAGCGGATTTTTCATCTTTCTGAGACCNAAGCTGGGAAAGCATAAACCAAAANCCTAGGAGGGAGCAAAGAAAGAGGCCCNATTCNCCCCCTAGATAAAGAAATACCGAAGCCTTGAATCCGTGCAGGGGAACCAGCCAAAAATGCAGAGCCACTGCCACGGAAANAGGAAGGAAAGCACATCGGACAGCTAACCAATCTCTACGAAAAGAAAACATGGCCCACGAAAGAACCCCGCTTGCGAGAGCAAGAAAGCGGCCCAAAACCATCCAGGATACAAAGGGAGCTGCCGGCTGATACACCTCTGATGGGAAAATCCATGCATACAGGGGACGGTGAATGAGATGAAGTAGGAAGGACGAGAACAATCCGATCAGAAGAATCCAACAAATGGTGGTCAAAACAGACTTCCAAAAAACTATTAAATCATGTTTCCACGTAACAATTTTGGCGTAAATGACCGATCCTCCAAACGCAAGAATGAAATGAATGGCCAGAGTAAAGCGATACAGATTTCCAAAAACATCATCATGGTGGATGAAATCGGAATTTCCACGGGTCAATGGAACGACACTGAGCATGCCAATCGTGATCAAAGTATTATACAACAAACCGAAAACCCAATTCCCCAAACCCTCTTTGAGAAAAGATCCAAGTGGCTGTAGCCAATTCGGATTCAAAAGACGCACACGGTATCGCTTCTTTACCAAAGCCCAAGCGTAAACGACTCCCACTGTTTGTACAATGCCCATACACCAGAGGTCGGAACCGGCAATGGATTGCCGAGACAAAAAAATGAAAAAAGCTCCGACGGTCAATAGGGATATCGTAGCCTGTAGGATGCTGTACCGGGGCATTTCGTGTTTCCCTTGAAACACCCATTGAGCGTTCATCCCTAAAGCGAAGAAATTAAGGAGTGCACCAGAACAGAGAAACAACAGCCTGGGTTGCCCCATAAAATAGACAAGACAAAGCAGCATTCCCATGAGGGTAGTCACGCCAAACAGCACCAACCTCAAGGTAAAAAGGGATGGAATCAAGTCACCAGCCCTCTTGGACGCATCAGCCAGATATCGAACTGCAACGACATCCATCCCTAGTGTTAGGATAAAATGAACATATTGAGCCCACCCTAAAGCAAAAGAAGATTCCCCGAACTCTTCCAACAAACAATTTGACGCGTAAACAAAACCGATAAATTGGGCGAATCGACCCAAGGCGGAAAACGCCATTGAACTGAAGATCTGCTTTATCATTTCAACTCCTTCAAGAGCCTCAATAGCAATTCGTAACTAAGTTAGGATCATCAAAAGACCAAAAAAAGACCGGGGACCCATAAAGGTCCCCGGTTTGATTAGAGAGTTATGAAACTGTGTTTGATTACTTCACCTGGAAGAAACGTTGTGTCTCTTCGGTGTTGGCGTTGAAGGTTCCCTTACCGTTCTCATCAAGCATGATCTTGACGACTGGGTCATAGGAACCGTCGACGTCGCTAGAAGCGTAGACACTGAGTTCCTGGAAGGGCTGACCTTGTGTGCTGATTCCAATCGAACCGTCATCATTCAATTTGGCAACCGTCTGGGCAGCACCCAGAGGCACTCCGGTGCCGGTGACATTGAAGGAACGCACTTTTTCCTCAGCAGCAGAGTAGATCTGATTGCCCAACTGCTGGGCAGTGACGACCACGCGACCTGGTTGGTTGATCGTTAGCAGATTACCTTCAATGGTTGCAGCACCGCTGACTAAGGTGTATTCGATCGGCAGCCCGGTTTCAGCGCCATTTGAATCGAATGCTACTGCGTTGAGAAGCAATACAATTGGGTTCCCGTTGATGGTCAGATTAGGAACAGCTGGGAAGGTAATAGCCTGAGATCCCTTACCCAGTGTGTAGGTTCCACTTCCAGACCCTGCGTAG
>NYYT01000046.1 GCA_002686885.1 Pedosphaera sp. | reverse complement strand
AACCGATGCATACGAGACCCTGGTGGCTGGGTATGCCTGTATGGTGCATGATTTGCCGCTGCCACAGCTCGAGTGGGAATCCCCATCCCCGGGGATGGTGAAGGTCCAAGTCCGGGGCATGAAGCCAGCGGAAGTGCATGTTTGGTCTGCCGACAACCCCAAGGCCCGCGACTTTCGGGTTGATACCATTGGCCGGTCCTGGAAGTCGAATCCGCTTCGGGCGGTCGATGATGAGGGGAGGGTCTACCAGGCTCGCATCGAGGCTCCTAAAAAAGGGTATCGTGCCTTCCTGGTGGAAATGACCTTCCACCAAAAACCCATGCCGGCGCCCATGAAAATGACCACTGGAGTCTACGTCATTCCGGATGTTCTCCCCCATGCGGAGAAGGCTGGGAACCTCTGAGAGCTGGGTTGATTTCGCTTTTCTGCGACCCTTCCCATCCTTGCGGATTCGGAATGGTCTTTTCAAGGTCGCTGATCGGTTGTTAGATGGCGGACATGTTCCTCCAAGTTTGCCAACGATGGTTGATGGCCTGGCTGCTGTCTGGATGCGCCTGGGTGCACCTGGGTGCCGACCTTCCCAATATTTTGTGGATCACCAGTGAAGACAATGGCCCTCATCTGGGGTGCTATGGCGACACCTATGCGCACACGCCCAACCTGGATGCCCTGGCGGCCAAGGGGGTGATCTACCGCAATGCGTGGTCGACTGCTCCGGTGTGTGCGCCGGCGAGAACCACGTTGATCTCCGGGGTCTATCCGCCTGCGACCGGAGGTCAGCACATGCGCAGCATGGTGAAGATGCCGGCGTTCATGAAAATGTATCCGCAGTATCTCCGCGAGCTGGGTTACTATTGTACCAACAACAGCAAGGAGGATTACAACGTCGCCAAGCCTGGCAAGGTGTGGGATGCCTCCTCACGTCAGGCTCACTGGAAAAATCGCGCTCCCGGGCAACCCTTTTTCGCCATCTTCAATATCACCACCAGTCATGAAAGTCAGATCCGTAAGCGTCCACACAAGGCCGTGCATGATCCCGCCAAAGTGCGCGTGCCGGCCTACCATCCGGATACCCCAGAGACACGCCAGGACTGGGCACAATATCATGACAAGATCACGGAAATGGACGCCACTGCGGGCAAATACCTTCGGGAGCTGGAGCAAGCGGGGCTGTCAGAGGAGACCATCGTTTTTTACTACGGAGATCATGGCTCCGGTATGCCTCGAAGCAAACGATGGCCCTACAACAGCGGGCTCAATGTACCCCTGATCCTTCACATCCCGGAGAAATACCAGGACCTGGCTTCGGAGGATTACCAGGCAGGAGGCGAGTCCGATCGTCTGGTCGGCTTCATCGATCTTCCGGCCACTCTTTTGAGTCTGGTCGGGATGCAGCCGCCTTCCCACATGCAGGGGCATGCCTTCCTGGGGAAGCATGAGGCGGCGCCTGTGCGCTACCAATATGGTTTCCGCGGGCGCATGGATGAGCGCTACGATCTGGTTCGTTCGGTTCGCGACCAGCGCTACGTCTACATACGTCACTACATGCCGCACCGGATTTACGGACAATACATCCAATACATGTTTCAGACACCGACCACACGGGTTTGGAAGCAACTCTATGATGAGGGCAAGCTGGAAGCTCCTCAGACCTTTTTCTGGGAGCCCAAGCCCGTTGAAGAACTCTACGATCTGGAGTATGACCCCGATGAAGTCCAGAATCTCGCGGCCTCTCCCTCGCACCGTACCGTTCTCCACCGTTTCAGGGAGGCCCACAAAAACTGGGTGATGGAAACCAGGGACCTGGGCTTTTTGCCCGAAGGTGAAATCCACCAACGAGCAGGAGATCGCACGCCTTATGAAATGGGGCAGTCCGATCAGGATTATCCCTTGGCCCAAATCTTTGAGATGGCCCAGCTGGCCGCCCAGAGAGACATGGAGACCCTGCCTCAGCTGGTGGAGGCTCTGGGTGCCGAGGACAGTGCCGTGCGATACTGGGGGGCCTTGGGCTTGCTGATTCGTGGCAAGGAGGCCGTCGTTTCCCAAGCCGAGGCGCTTGGGAAGGCACTGAAGGATGAGTCCCCTTACGTTCGAGCTGTCGCCGCTGAAGCCCTGGGAACGTTTACAGACGATTCCATGCCGCAGGTGCTGGAGACCTTGGTCGCTTCTTCCAACATGGTCGAAGACGGGGTGTTTCCAGCCATGTATCATCTCAATGCCCTTCAGATGTTGGGGGATAAGGCAGTGCCGGTGGCCGGAGACATTGCCAAGCTTCCGAATGAAGGGCCCAAGGAGCTGGGTCGCTTCGGTGGCTATGTCGCCCGACTGCTTGAAAAACTCCATGCCGACCTGAACCCTTGATGCGGGTCTATCCCCATGTTGTCTGCCTCTTGTGCGTTCTTCTGATTGACTGATGGCATGAAACAGTCGCCCACCATTGGACTGATCGGTTGCGGGCTCATGGGCAAGGCCATGGCATCTCGTTTGATCGCGGGCGGAGCCCAGGTATGGGGATACGATCCTCAAGGGGTGGAAGGAGAGGGGATCGAGGTCTGTGCATCCTTGGCCGATCTGGCTGGTGTCTGCGAGTGGATTCTCTACAGCCTGCCCAACAGCAAGGTGGCCCTTGAGGTGACCGATGAGCTGCTTCCCCATCTCACCCCGAAACATGCGGTGGCCGACACCACGACCGGGCAACCCCAGGAGATGGAGGCTATGGCCCGCACACTTGGCGCTCACCACATAGTCTATCTTGAAGCCAATGTGGCGGGTTCCAGTGAACTGCTCGCACAAGGCAAGGCAACGCTCTTTCTGGGAGGCGATCAGGCGACCCTTGATCGTTGGGATCCCATCCTTGCGCTCCTCTGTGAGCATCGGAGGGTTATCGG
The DNA here is from genome assembly GCA_002686885.1 of Pedosphaera sp. Classification (GTDB taxonomy): domain Bacteria; phylum Verrucomicrobiota; class Verrucomicrobiia; order Limisphaerales; family AAA164-E04; genus UBA7971. Next base: position 27,109 of record NYYT01000046.1, on the reverse strand, counting down.
CATGGTGGGTGCTGCCTCACGCTTCAAGCTGGTCCACAACCTGATGATCGGGCTCCATCGTGCAGCCCTGGCCGAGGGCCTGCACTTTGCTTCCACCATGGGCTTTGATCCGAATGAGGCCCTCGCGATCCTCAAGCAGACACCCGCCTGCTCCGAGGTGATGCACCTCAAGGGGAAACGCATGGTCGAGCGTGCCTATGAGCCGCCTCAAGCTCGACTCTCACAGCACCTCAAGGACGTGGAGTTGATGCTGCAGATGGGCAGCGAGCAGGGGGTGGAGCTGCCTCTTTCACAGGTGCATCGAATGCTTCTACTCAAGGCGCAGGCCCTGGGGCTGGGAGAGGCCGATAACAGCGCGATCGCAGAAGTCTATCGTCCATCCAAGGATCCGAAAGGGTGAATGAAGCATGGATTCTCCGCTCCCATGGTTGGATGTCTGCGTGATTGCCTTTTACCTGATTGGCATCACCTGGTTGGGTTTGAGCTTGGGTAAAAAGCTCCAGCAAGGGACGGACTACTTCATGCCGCGGCGCTTCGGCAAGGGGATGATGATGATGCACGCCTTTGGGACGGGTACGGCATCTGACCAGGCAGTGGTGGTTGCTTCGGGGACGTTTCGACAGGGCCTTTCGGGTATCTGGTATCAATGGTTGTGGCTTTTCAACACCCCTTTCTACTGGCTGCTGGCTCCGATCTTTCGACGCTTTCGAGCCACTACGACGGCGGATGTCTATGCCTTGCGTTTTGGTCAGTCCGTCGCCGTGCTATTTGCCTTGGTGGGGATCGTCGGTCTGTGCGTCAAAATTGGTCTTCTTCTCAAAGGAGCTGGAGCCCTTATTGAGTCAGGCACTCAAGGGGCGATCTCAGCCCACTGGGCCGTTCCCCTGGTCGCGGTGCTGTTTGTGGTCTACGGCATGGCAGGAGGCCTTGGGGCCGCCATTGTCACCGACTACATCCAGGGCATCCTCACCATTGTCTTCTCCGTCATGCTCTTGCCCTGGGTGCTGGAAGCCGTTCAAGGCTGGCAGGGCGTCCGCGAAACCTTGGATGATCCTTCCATGCTCAGCCTGGTGGCTCCGGAGGGCATCACGCCGTTTTTCATTGCCACGTTTTCCCTCCTTTCGCTGGTGGGCATTGTGGCCCAGCCCTTCATCATGGGCGTGTGTGCTGCCGGACGCACTGAAATGGATGGTCGCTTCGGCTTTGTGGTAGGTAATTTGATCAAGCGCGTGTGCACGGCGGCCTGGGCGGTCACCGGTATTGCCGCCCTGGCGTGGTATCAGCAGCGTGGCGTGGCGCTGGAAGAGGTGCAACCCGATCAGGTCTACGGACACTTGGCGGCGACCTTTTTGCCGCAGGCCATGCCCGGGCTGCTCGGTCTTTTTCTCGCATCCCTGCTCGCAGGAGTCATGAGTTCCTGTGACTCGATGATGATCGCTGCGGCAGGCCTGTTTACCGAAAATCTCTACAAGCCACTGGCTCCTGGTCGCTCTGCGGCCCATTACCTGAAAGTGGGGCGTTGGGTCTCCCTTGTCATGGTGCTTGTCGGGATTGTGGTCGCCTTTGGCATGCCCAATGTGGTCAGCGGTTTGAAGACGTGGCTCAAGATTGCCCCCATGCTGGGCATCGCTTTCTGGTTGGGTTTGTTCTGGCGCCGATACAATGGGGCAGGGGCCTGGGCTTCCACCCTGACCGGATTCGCCATGTGGTGGTTGACCCTGCAGCCCTTCCTGGTGGACGGGCTTCGAGAGCAGAGCTGGGCCCTGTCGGCCGGGATGGTGGTCGAGGCCAAGGGAGCTTGGGTGGTCTATGAGCCCTGGCAAATCCTTTTCTACCTGGGAGCCGCCCTGCTGGTGGGTGTCGTCGTCAGTGTGTGCACGCGCCGCCGCGAGGCGGCCTCCATCGACCGATTTCATGCCCTCATCCGCACACCCATTCAACCCGGGGAAAGACTGACCGAAAGCTGTTCCTTGCCCGAAGGGGTAAAACCTGCAAGCCGCTCCTCCTTTTTTCCAGGGACGGATTTTGAATTTCCGAAGCCATCGACGACTTCCGTCGTGGGTTTTGTGCTTTGTTGGATGGCTGTTGCGGGCATGATTGGCGCTTTTCTCTGGTTGCTCGGGTAGAGGGGAGAGCGTGCGTTTTCCCGTTTTGAAGGCCTGATTCACGAACACAAGTGGCTTCACGGGAGTCGTTTGTTGAGGGGGCAATGGATGCTTGGTAGGCAACCTTGGTGGGCCTTCGCGGATATTATCGTCCGAATAACTTGCAACCGGCGTTATTTGTCGAATATTTGTTTAGCTTTATTTTGAACAACAAGCAGAAGCATATCGTTGTGGTGGGGGCAGGGCCGGGAGGTCTAACAGCTGCCATGTTATTGGGGGCTCGTGGCTTTCGGGTGACCTTGGTGGAAAAAGACAGTACGCTGGGTGGCCGCAACGCGGCAATCGATCTGAACGGCTACAAGTTTGATACCGGTCCGACCTTCCTGATGATGAAATTCATTCTGGATGAGGTTTTCGAGGAGGCTGGACGAGCCAGCGACGATTATCTGGACTTCGTCAAGCTCGAGCCCATGTATCGGTTGGCCTTTGACCAAGCCACGGTCGAACCGACGACCGACCACGCCGCCATGCGGGAACAAATTGCCCGTGTCTTTCCAGGAAACGAAGAGGGGTTCGATCGGTTTCTGGAAAAGGAGCAGGTGAGATACGACAAGATGTATCCCTGCCTCCAAAAAGATTACACCTCCCTGAGCCGTTACTTTTCCAAGGAAATGATCCGAGCCCTGCCGCATCTGGGGCTTGGTAAATCCGTAATGGATATCCTCAAGGGCTATTTCGATGAGGACGAGCTGCGACTGGCCTTCACCTTTCAGTCCAAATACCTCGGCATGTCTGCCTGGGAATGCCCGGGGGCCTTTGCGATGCTGCCCTTTGTGGAGCATGCCCACGGGATCTATCACACGCAGGGAGGGTTGAGCGAGATCTCGGAAGCGATGGCCAAGGTGTGCCGGGAGTATGGTGTGGAGATTCGACTCAACAGCCCCGTCAAAGAGCTGGTGCTTGAGGGAAAGGCCGTGAAAGGCGTGGAGCTGGAATCAGGGGAGGTGATCCATGCCGATGAAACGGTGCTCAACGCCGATTTTGGCTATGCCATGGAACATCTGGTGCCCAAAGGGGTCCTGAAAAAATATCGACCCGAGAAGTTGCGCAACATGGATTTTTCCTGTTCCACCTTCATGTTGTATCTTGGCCTCGACAAGGGTTACGACTTGCCGCATCACACCATTTTCTTCGCCAAGAATTACCGGCAAAACATCGAGGATGTTTTCCAATACAAGAAACTCTCCGATGAGATTTCCTTCTACGTGCGCAATGCCAGCGTGACCGATCCCAACCTGGCTCCGGAGGGTCACTCAGCGGTTTATGTGCTAGTTCCAGTCCCCAACCTGACGGCCGAAGTCGATTGGGCAGCTGAGAAGGAAGCCTTTCGTGAGAAGGTGCTTCAAGCCATGGAAACCAAGGGGGAGATGACCGATCTACGAGATCACATTCAAGAAGAAATGGTTCTCGCACCCGATGACTGGGAGGCCAAGGGGATCTACCAGGGTGCCACCTTTAATCTCTCCCACAAGCTCACGCAAATGCTCTATTTCAGGCCTCGCAACCGTTTCGAGGAGCTCGATCAATGCTACCTGGTAGGAGGCGGGACGCATCCCGGGAGCGGGTTGCCGACCATTTACGAATCGGGCCGCATCGCAGCCAACATGATCTGCCGCCAACATGGCGTGACGTTTGTCTCCAAAAACACCCAAGTCTGATGAATCGCCTCCAATTCGCCCAGCTGATGTGGTCCATTTATGGATCCAAGAAGCTGCCTGACTTGGATTGGATACAGGACCTGGGTTTGCTGGCGGTCAAATTAGGCCAGATGCATGCCTTGAGGATTGATTTCCTCGATCCCGCCAAATGCCTTCATCTCAGTCAGCTCTACCGCAAGAACGCGGCCGTTCCCAAGGAAAACTTCCAGGCTCTGCTGCAACGGGGTGCTGTCTGGGGTTCTGAGAGCCCCTTCGACCACCTGGAAGATCAACCCCTGGCTACCGCCAGCATTGGGCAGGTTCACCGGGGTCGACTTCGGGATGGCAGTGAAGTGATTGTCAAGGTGGTCAAGACCGATGCGCGCGATCAGTTCATTCGCGATGTGGCGGCCTTGAAGAGCATGTTCACCTGGTTCACACGGCTTTACCCACCCCTCAAGCGGGTGGGGGATCCCGTCGCGATGCTGGGAGACATCGAAACCTATACGCTGAGTGAGCTGGACCTCCGTCGCGAGCTTGCCGGACAGCAGACCTTGAAGCGCCTACGGGATGAGCATGCCGATCGCTTTGATTTTTCCAACCTGACCTTTCCCCATATCTATTCGGAATACACGGGAGAAAGCGTCATGGTGGCCGAATGCATCCAAGGCCCCACCTTTGACGAGCTTCTGGAAGAAGGGAAGTTACCCTACGAGAAGGTGGTGGAGCTGTTTCGGATGCATGGCTACTACATGTTCTGCATCGGGACCTTCCACGGTGACCTTCATCCCGGCAATGCCATGCTGGTGGGTGAGAAAATCTGTTGGGTGGACACGGGATTTGTGGGGACGGTCGGTAAGCAGCTTCGAGTCGGTCTCCTGAGGTTCTTTTCAGCCCTGACGACGTATGATTATCCCCGTTGTGTAGAAGCCTTGCACGGCATGTCGCTGGTTCCTCTTGATGAGGAAGCCCTGCAGCAGTTCAAAACCCGCTTTGAGGAGCTCTACGAACCGTTCACCGATTCCACGGTCTCTGAAATCAGTCTGACCCGCCAGATGATGGAGACCATCAAGTTGGGCGTCCTCTGCGGCATGCAGTTCGATAAGGACATCTTTGCGATCATCCGAAGTCTGATGTACATGGATGGCATGGTGCTGCGCTGCAACCCGGATGCTGTCCTGATGCGGGATATGAGGGGATTCATTGATCAGGTCATGCCGTCTGGAGATCTGGACTAGTCCCGACCTGGTTTATCCGATTCAGCTCAAGCTCAGCTTCAAGCTTGCCCCAGCCTTCATTAAGCCTCAGCCGGCACGCCGGGCCGATAACGCGTGCCTCCCCAGGCCAGAAGAAAGGGGATGGCGGCCAGCAGAAGACTGCCGATCGAAGCGCCTATCAGAGCGAGTTCGCGTAGCGTCAAGCGAATGGCTGAACCCTCCTTTCCCGCGTTCATCATGCGCTCCAGAACATCCGATTGAATGTGGCGCGCATTGCCATCGTGATAGACGCCTCCCAGTCTTGCTGCCATTTGACGGAGTGTGCTGCTTTCCTGTTTGGATTGATAGCCATTGATGAAAGAGCCCTGGCGAGGGTCTCCCACTCCCACCACCAACACATCAGAAACCGACGGTGGCAGGCGGGGCATGCCGATCGCAGGCAGGGTGTCTCCATCGCTCAGGATGACCAGAGTCGTACTGTCCTTCGCCCAGGGGTGGCAGATGCCAATGGCTTCTTCAAGGCCGCTGAAAAGCTGAGTCTGCCCAGGGTCAAAGGCGTGACTCATGGGGAGGTCGTTTAAAATGTTGCGGACAACTTCCACATCGCGGGTGTCGACCACCACCGGTTTGGCACCCGTGTAAACGGCGATCACACTCAAACGAACTTGTTCCATGATCACCCGCCTGAAAAAGGATTGCATGAGGGTAGCGCATTGCTTGCGACGACTGATCATGCCTTCCTTGCCGGCATCGATCAGCTGCATGCTCGGGGAAACATCCAGGATCATCATGACATGCTTGATCTCCCCTTCACTTGCCTCTTCGGGAGGATGCACCTTTGGAGGCATGGTCGCCAGCACGAGGAGCCCCCAGGTGGCAAGGGCCGCCGCCGGCGCCTTGAGCCAGGGCAGCACGCGCCCGAGAAAGGCGGGTTTGCCATCCGGGCCAAAGGCCAGGGAAGCCAGGGATGTCACACGACGCTGATGCAGGGTTTCAGCCACCCACATCAGAACCAGAACAAGGATGGCGCAAAGGGGGGCTACCATGGGATGTAACGCAGTCCAAAGGAAGCCAGCAGCACGCTTGCCATGCAATAAAGGGCTGCTTCGGCAAAGGGTTTGAAATGATCCATGGTTTCCGCGGAGACCTTGATCATGCGGGTTTTCTGCATGGCGTCGATCTGGCGGAAGACCGCACTCAAACCTTCCGGATCCCCGGCCGCAAACACCTCTCCTCCGGTGCGTGCGGTCATGTTCACCAGTGGGTCGGGAGGGCTGCCTGGACCAATATGAACCGCATGCACGGTGATGCGGTCATCCCGGAAGGTTCTGGCAAGACGCTCATCTTCACCATTGGATAAATCGAAGCTGTAGCCATCACTCAGCAGGATGATCAATCGATCTCCCTCTTTGCGCTGGATCATGAGCTTGCGGCATTCACGCAGGGCCTTGCCGATGGAAGTCCCCTGGCTGAACCAGCGCGGCAGTCGCTTGGGGTTCAGAAAAGGAGGTGCATGCGCCAGTGCGGTGGTGTCATCGGTCAGCGGGACCCAGTGAATGAAGTGATCCCCAAACACGGTCAGGCCGAAGGCATCTCCCTGGCGGTCGTCAATGAATTCATTGATTGAGGCCATCGCGGCATCGTAGCGATCACCCTCGCCGAAGGAGCTGGTCATGCTCCCTGAGACATCCAGGCAGAACTGGATGTTGGTCAGCGAGCGTTTGCTCTGTGGGTCCGACAGGCGCTTCGGGCCCGCAAGCAGGAGAATGACCAACGCCAGGATGCCTGCGGGAGCACTTGCCAGAAGCCTCAGCAGGAGGGTCCATCCCCGCCCGCCGGACTTCCGATCCAGCAGATGGTCGAAGGGGAAGGCCACCTTGATCCGGGCACCCCGCCACTCCTGCAGCATCATGGCCAGAGGCAGGATAAGGAGGATCAGGACCCATGGATGCGAAAAGGGTGTCATATCACAACATCATGCGGGGGGGAGGGAGGATGCATCCTCTTGGCTCCGGAACGTCTCCAGCCAGGGACCGACAAGGGGTGCCTCCAGGGAGCCCGGGCTGTGAAGCCATTGTTCCAGCGTTCGGATCGAAGGTCCTGCCTGAGGATGTTGCAGCAGGGTAGCCAGCTGCTCCTTCGCGGTGGTTTCCTTCAAATGCAATCGTTGGGACCAGTAACCCAGAATCATTTTCTCCAATCGAGCTTTCTCCTGGTTGTCGAGTTGCCCTGAGGCAGCACGCTCAATCAGGGGCTGTAATTGTTCGATCAAGCTGGGAGGTGCCACTTGGGTTTCCTGCTGCAGATCTCTTGGCCTCCCTCCTCGCACCCAGACCCAGAGGCCGATGAGGCCGAGGACCCACAGCACGGTCAGGGCCTTGAGCAAGTCACCATAACCATAACGCAAGGGAACCTCGAGGGGTTTCAGCGCAGTGGGTTCAAAAGCCCCCTCTGGCAGGATGGATTCAAAACGCACCTGGAGTGGGGTGGGCAGCTCATGAGAGCCACCCCCTTTGAGACGAAGATAGGGGCGGAGGTCAAACTCGCCGGCCTCCAGACCCAGCACGGAGAGGTCGTAACGATGGTCCGAACCATGCGGCCAAACGCCATCGATGCGAACGACCAGAGGAGCCCCTGCTTCGCGGCTGGGTTTGGTTTCCAATTCGGGTCCGGGAAGGACGAGCTGCTGGAGGCTCATCGAATGACCCACCGGCTTAGCTCCCAGCCACGCGTCAGGGCTGGCTGTCTGAGGCCATACGGTCAGCAGACCCCAAACCGAGCATGCAAGGGCCCAAGCGTATGGCGGGTTGGAGGGTGGAGGCATGCCTGGGGAGGTTCCGCTCATGAGAATGGCCTGTAATTTATGAGAATGCCGGCTCCATAGCGATGATTTTGTGGAGAGGGCAGCGAATCTTTTCGATCGACTCTGGTGTGCGATGGGGCAACCAAAGGCTTTCTTCTTGAGCCGCCCGACGCAGTCCTTAAGGTGACTCTCACCGTCATGAACAAGATCAACATTCCCGAGTCCTTCGAAAATCGCTCCTATCAAGCTGCCGCTCATGCGGCCAGGGATGCCGCTCGTCAGAGTGATAGCCCACAAACGCGCGCTCACGCCTACAAATTGTCGTTTCAGGACGAAGAGTTTCTTGTGGGTGAATCCACCCGTGGTCTGCGATTGCAGATGGAATATCAGAAACCGGAGCAGATTCAGCAGTTCCATCGAATCGACTCCACGGTGGTGATGTTCGGTGGGTCGCGGATTCACTCCCGCGAGGCGGCCCTGGCCAAGATTGATGAAATCCAATCGCGGTTGAAGAATCAGCCCGAGGATGAGGCCATTCAAAAGGAACTCCAGGCTGCCGAGCACTTGCTGACCTGGTCCAAGTATTACGAAGTCGCTCGCGATCTGGCGCGCATGGTGTCCTCGAACTGTCAGCTGGACGGGATCTGCAACTTCGTGGTCACCACAGGGGGAGGCCCCGGCATCATGGAGGCTGCCAATCGCGGGGCCCACGATGTGCAGGCCAAGAATATTGGTCACAACATCGTCCTGCCTCACGAGCAGCAACCCAATCCCTATATCACGCCTGATCTGTGCTTTCAGTTTCACTATTTTGCCATCCGCAAGATGCACTTTCTCATGCGCGCCAAAGCCTTGATTTGTTTCCCCGGTGGCTTCGGCACCCTGGATGAGTTGTTCGAGGCACTGACCTTGATTCAGACCGGTAAGATGGAACCTCTGCCCATCGTCCTGGTCGGAAAAGCCTTCTGGGAGCGTTTGGTGGATTTCGATTTCCTCGTTGAGGCCGGTACGATTTCCCCCAAGGATCTGGACTTGTTCCGTTATGCAGATGAGGCTCAGGAGATCTGGGATTACCTGTGTGAGTATTATCAACTCAAGTCCGATCACTGATCTTCCTATTGACGCAGCCAAGAGCTCACTTAAACTGGCATCATCCCATGAGAAAGCATCACCCCTTTACCAGGCGCCGTTTCATTGGCTCCCTCCCGGCCATCGCGGCCAGTATTCAGATTGTTCCCCGGCACGTTCTGGGTGGGCAGGGGACCTTGAGCCCGAATGAAATCCCCACCAAGGCTGTTGTTGGCGTGGGCGGCATGGGGCGAGGGCATCTCAAGAATGTCAACTCGGCTGCCAAACTGGTCGCTGTCTGTGATGTCGACAAGGGCCACCTCAAGACCGCGCTCGAACAGTCTGGCCCTGATGTTCAGGGTTACACCGACTTCCGCGAGGTGATGGCTCGCAAGGATGTGGACATCGTGCACATTCCAACCCCTCCCCACTGGCATGCCCTGATTTCCATTGCTGCAGCAGAAGCCGGGAAGGACATCTGGTGTGAAAAGCCCATGACTCGAACCATCTGGGAAGGGGAGAAAGTCGTTGAGGCCGTACAACGCAACAAGCGTATTTTCAGGCTGAACACCTGGTTCCGGTTTGAAGGAGGTTTCTACGGTATGGGGACCCCGGTCCAACCCATCAAGAAACTGGTCAACAGTGGCCTGCTGGGCTGGCCGCTAAAAGTGACTCTCAACCAGTCGACGGGGTTCAACTGGAAGCACAACTGGAGTGGACGTACCGACCTGACGCCTCAACCCGTGCCCGAGCAGCTGGATTATGATTTCTGGTTGGGGCCTGCTCCTTTCAAGCCCTATCACCCTCATCGGGTGCACGGCACCTTCCGGGGTTATTGGGATTACGATGGAGGTGGTTTGGGAGACATGGGGCAGCATTACCTCGACCCCACCCAGTACCTGCTGGGCAAGGACAACGAAAGCCCGGTGGAAATCGAGGCAGACACCGATCCTCAAGACGGTGATGCCGTCACCGCATGGCGTATGATCCGATTCAAATATGCCGATGGCTGCGAGATCCTCCTCGATGGCGAAAACAAGTTGAAGGAGGCCGCCTACATTGAGGGCCCCAAGGGCAAGCTCTTCAAGGGATTCAAATCCGACATTCCTGATCTGGAGAAAAAACTCGCGGAATTTCCTGATCCTGAGCCACAGGTGACCGATTTCATTCAAGCCGTGCGTGAGCGCAAGACTTTTGCTCTGAATGACCAGAATGGCCACCGCTCCTGCACGATCGTCAATTTGGGTAAAATCGCCCTGCGAACCCGTCGTGTGCTTCGCTTCGACAATGCGACTCAGCGCTTCATCGGTGATGAAGATGCCAACAGCTATATCAAGCAGCCCATGCGGGCCCCTTGGGTGATTTGACCCACGATATTCCCCCGGTGATTTGGATACAGGTGGAGGCGCCGATGGCCCTCCACCTTTTTTTGGACTCCGCGTGCGGTCGGGTGCTTCGCTCTCTTAAGGACTTGATGGTGCCCCCCGTTCGTGCCTGAATGAAGGCGTTTTCTATGGGAGAGTCCATTCTAGCACAAATCACTCTTATCCTCTTTCTTGGGATTGGCTCTCAGTGGCTGGCCTCTCGCCTGCGCTTGCCTTCCATTCTCCTGTTGTTGGTCGTGGGTTTTGTCGTGGGCCCTTTCACCGATCACCGATGGGTGGATCCGGATCCCCTGATCGGAGACCTCCTCATGCCCCTGGTATCCCTCAGTGTCGGGTTGATCATGTTTGAAGGTGGGTTGACCTTGAAGTTCCGCGAACTGGATGCCATCGGGTCGGTTGTGATACGCCTGATCAGCGTCGGTGCCTTGATGACCTGGGGGTTGAGTCTCCTGCTGGCTCGCTTCGCTCTGGGGTGGGACTGGCCTCTGTGCGCCCTGGTCGGTGCCATTCTGGTAGTGACTGGCCCCACGGTGATCCTGCCTCTTCTACGCTTTCTCCAGCCCACGCGGCAAGTGGCCTCGGCCCTGAAATGGGAGGGCATCATGATTGATCCAGTCGGAGCGCTGCTGGCCCTGCTGGTTTTTGAAACCATCCACCATGGATTGGGGGAACATGGGGCGCAATGGACCCAATTTCCCACCTATGCCTTCATGGGCTTTTTCTGGACCCTGGTCATCGGTGGGGTGGCGGGCTGCCTAGGGGCGGGGCTGATTTATTATTTCTTCAAACACCACTGGGTGCACGAACATCAGCAGACACCCTTTGCCCTGATGGTGGCTGTTTCAGCCTTCACCCTTTCCAACCATTTTCAGCACGAGTCAGGCCTGCTTGCCACCACCTTGATGGGGGTGATTCTCGCCAACCAAAAGCAGGTCGATGTGCGGCATGTTCTGGAATTTAAGGAAAACCTGGTGGTCCTGATGATCTCAACGCTCTTCATCGTGCTTTCAGCCCGTCTCGAGTTGGCCACCTTCTCGGCCCTTCCAGTGTTGGGCACGTTGGGCTTTCTCCTGGGGCTGCTGGTCATTGTGCGGCCCCTGACTGTGTGGGTTTCCTGCCTGGGCTCTTCACTGAATCGTTCGGAAAGACTCTTCTTATCGTGGATGGCGCCACGAGGGATCGTGGCGGCTGCCGTGGCCTCGGTGTTTTCGATGCGACTGGTGGATGCCGGCATGGCCGAGGCGGCCCAGCTCACACCGGTTGTCTTCATGGTGATTGTGGGGACCGTCCTGGTCTACGGTCTGACGGCTGGGCCAGTTGCGCGTTGGCTGGGAGTTTCCAACCCGGACCCGCAGGGGGTCTTGATCGCCGGGGCTCACGCTTTGGGGCGCAACATGGGCAAGGTGCTTCAGGAAGCAGGCTTCCGCGTCTTGCTGGTCGATAACAATTCTCAAAATATTCAGCAGGCACGCATGGATGGGCTACCTGTCTACTATGGGAGCATTCTGGCGGAGGATCTGGTCGATGAGGTCGACCTCTCCGGTATCGGCCGCCTTTTGGCACTGACCCCGAATCATCGCGTCAATGCCCTGGCTGCCCTGCACTTCAGTGAGTTATTTGGAGAGCGCGAGGTCTATCAATTGGCCGATACCTCCAGCAACACGTCCAAAAGGGATGCTTTTGCGCAGGGCCTGCAGGGGAAAACCCTTTTTCATGAATCCGCCAGCTACGCCGAGCTTCAGGAGCGGCTGCAGCAAGAACAGCGCATCAAGTGTACGAACCTGACCGACACCTACACGTTCGAGGATGCCAGACAAGCCATGGGGGACACGCTGCTGCCCTTATTCGTCATCCATGCCAAAGGATCCCTTCAGATCGTTCAAGCCGGTCAGTCGGTTCAACCCACTTCGGGGCAAACGCTGATCAGCGTCTCTGCCAGTTGACCGTTCGGGTGACGGACACTTTCTTCGCTCGAAATTCGCGGGGGAGATTTCAGGCGAGGATGCTGGAAACCTCCTGATAATCCCGATCGCTGGGGCCGAGTCGGGCTTCCACCCCCATGCCGCTCAGCAGGGTGTTGTAGACATCGAGGCCCTCGGCTTTGAGATCGGCGATCTGACCGGTCTTGAATCGCCCATTGGCGCCCGTAACGGCATGGAACACACCTGAAAGCTCCCGTTTGACGTCGTTGTGGCGTCCGTCTCCTGATTCCGTGGAAAGGGTAAGCAGCATGTTCTCCAGAATCGTCTTGCCGTTGGCTTCGACGTTCTCGGCGGCATCCAGTTGTTTCAAGAAATAGGCCAGCTCGCGCATCTTCATGTGAGCGTGGGCCCTCAGTGCTTGGTTGTCCTTCTTCTCGTTGAACTGATGCCACCACTCGTGGCTGCAGCCCTGCGATCCGGAGGCGTTGAGTTTGCGTGCATCCTCGAAGGTGTAGCGCTTTTGCCCATCGTAGAAATAATCCCCGGTCAATCGAATGCGCTCCCCTGCGGCCAGGAAGGTCAAGGCGCCGAAGCGCACACGGTCCATCGCAATGGCCGTGGCGTAAAGGTCGGCCATGAGTCGCCATTCGGTGGTGAGTTCTTCCAGAGTGATGTCAATGCCCTCGCCTCCGGGATCGGCCAGGCCTCCGTGAAGCAGTTCGGAAGGTCGGGGGCGTGAAGGCCCCTCGGTGTCCTCCCCATGCAAGGTGAAGGCCCGTTGCTCGAATTCACGGATGCGTTCCAGATGATCGGCTACCTTGGAGCGGGAAGAAGCGCCCAGTGGGGATCGGCCTCCCGTGTAATACTTGTACTGTTCGACCACCGAATCGAGCACACTTCTTTTGAGATGCTGTTGGTTGGCGTCCTGATCGCTGCCAAAGCCCACCTTTCCGAAGATCCGGTCGAACAGATCCCTTGGCCGTTCCATCATGGTGGCTGCTACCGTGCCGTCTGGCTGATAGCTGTGCACGTATCGGCTGACGCGACTGCGTCGGAAGAAGGTGCCGGCGACCACCGTGCCGGCGACTCCCGCAGGTTGCCCCTGGGGGTAATGATGACGTCGAACGAGCTGATCAATGGAGGCTCCTCCCGCTTTGGCCTCTCCCTGAGGAGGAGTGGCGGTGAAGGCGCCGCTGGCGCCATCGAAGTGAGCATTGATGCCAGACTGGTCGCAACGCACCTGATCCACGTGCCGCATGATCAGAAGCTTGTCCTTCAATGGCTTGAGTGGTTCGAGCACGCCATCGAATCCTTCTTCCTGCAAGGGGGCGGGGATGCCCAAGCCAAAAAACAGGTTGAAGGATCGGACGGGGATATCGCCGGTCGAAGGATGGGGGCTGGCGCTCAGGGTCGGAAAGCTCCATTCCTCAAGCAGAGGCAGGGCGATGCTGATGGTGCCAAGGCCCTTGAGGGCGGCGCGTCGGTTGATGGAACGTGGGGTCATAGGGGTTTCTCGGTTTGGATGGTGGTGAACCAGGGATGGGTGACCAGAGCCTTCATGAGGGAGGCCCAGCTGCCACCCTGCGCCATGGATGCCTGGTGGATGGCTTCAACAGCCTCCGCATCCTCAACCATGAGGGGCCGTCCGATGGCAAATTGCACCACCTTCCAGGTCAGCGTGGCCTGGGCTCGAGGGTGGTGAGCAATGAAATCCATGAGTTCGAGAGTGGTCTCATAAGGCTGTTGGGCCGTGTCCCCGGGAACATGCACCAGGCCGTCTTCCCGCAGTCGATTCCCGTGGCGATCCTGACGCTGGAACCGGCCCAGGCCGTCAAACGGCTCCATGGCAAAGGCCAGGGGTTCAAACTTGCCGTGGCAGCCCCCACAACTCTTGTTTTCGATCCGTTTGGTCGCGATGTCCCTCTGAGAGAGGCCCGACCCGGTGGGGACGGGGGTGACATCGACACAGGGCGGCGGGTCCTGAATCACTCCACGCAGCACCTCGTGCAGCATGAAAAGCCCTCGCGCGACCATGGACGCCTCGTCTCCACCGATGCTCAAGACACTTCCCTGGGTGAGGAGCCCGCCTCGGCGGGAATCCGCGGTGAGTTGGATTTTTTGGAGCTCGTCCGATGGAAGGTCTTTCGGGATGGGTACCTGGTAATGCCTGGCCAATGCCTCATTGAGGAAGGTGAAACGAGCGTTGAAGAGTTCATGGAGGGGACGCTTCTGCTCCCAGACCAGGTGGCGGAAAAAGGCGATGGTTTCCTCGCGCATGGCCTTTGCCAAGGCGGGCGACCAATCGGGGAAATGTTCGCTCGAGGGTGCCAGATGATTCAGGCGATCCAGATGGAGCCAGTCGATCAGGAAGGCCTCGGAGCGCTGGATGGCTCGAGGGTCCTGAAGCATGCGGTCGACCTCTTCGACCAATCGGTTGGCATCGTAGAGAAGGCCGCTTTCGGCCGCCTGCCTCAGTGCGGCATCGGGGCTGGAGCCCCAGAGCAGGTAACTGATGCGATTGGCCAGGGCGTATTCATCCAGTGGCCAGCGCGTGCCATCTCCCAGATGGTCTTCGATGCGATAGAGAAAACGGGGAGACTGCAGCATGGACTCGATGACCAGACCAATGGCCTGTTCATAATCGCCTCCGGTGGCTGCCACACCGGTGGTGATGCCCCTCAGGGCAAAAAGTTCGTGCTCCTCAATCGGGCCTCTTAGGATCCATTTGCCCATGGACTCAATCAAGGCCCCCATGTCGTTGTCGGTGAATTTGATGTTTTTTGAAAACCTTCTGGCAAAGGATGGGATATCGAGCTGTTGAACAATGATCGCTGCTAGCTGGGCATAGGCATCGACATGCTGAAGGTCGACGGTCAGGTTGTAGGCCGTGTTGCTGAAACCATCGGCTCGCGTATCGGTGGGCAGGATGTCCATCGCCTGGCTGCGGACATCGACCTCAAACGTCGTCCAGACCGTCTGCACATACTCTTCTCGGGTCAGTCGACGCACCCAGTTCTCCTGCCGCTGGTGGCCATGGACAAAGAGTGCGGGGTCAATCGGATCCAGCCCCCATGCGGCTCCCTGTTCGATCCACCGCTTCAGCACCTCCTTTTGTTCGGAGCTCAGGGGAGGGCGATCTTCGGGCATCTCATCGTGCCAGACCGATTCCCAGAGAACGCTACCTTCGGGATCTCCGGCATGGATCACCGCCTCGTGCTTGGATCCTTTCATGGCCGAGGCTTTCTTCGAGAGGTCCAAGCCTCCTTTGGTGTGGAAAGAGTCATGGCATTCCAGGCAGTGATTGGCGAGGATCGGGGCTACTTCCTGATCAAAGAAACGCTCTTCCGGGCTTTGAACCACCAAGGGAGCGACGGGCGTGTCGGCCGCCTGGCTTCCCGCCCGGTAGTGAGTTGCCACCTCCTCTTCACGGAGCGCCCGAGCAAAAAGCGCTACCATGTGATAGGTACCCTTCCAGGCTCGGTTTCCGTCCGACTCATTGGCCAAGCCGAGTTGCACGTTGGTTTTCCAGGCCTTCAAGGTGCCTGCATCCTGAGCCTCATGATTGAGCGTCCCGTTGATGTAAAGTTTGAGTTGTCCCTCAGGGCTGCGGGTGTAGATCACGTGGGTCAGTTCCGGCTGGATGGAGAACGCCTGGGAACGGAGCGAGGGAATACCGTTGGCATTGGATTGGGTGGATCGGCAGCGCACGTCGAAAGCATCCCCATCCTGCCCCAAGGTGAAGCAGCGTTCGCTGCCATTGCGTGAGAGGGTGACAATGCGGGCAGGGCCCTTCTGCTGTTTGAGACCGGGCGTGATCCAAGCCTCGATGGAAAAGGCATTGGCCTTCTGGATGACCTGCACCAGTTCCTTGGAAAGCGCCAGGCCTTTGATCCGAGTGTCTCCAGTGACCTTGAGTTGAGTGCCCTCCCGTTGCACCCGCTGCATGTGTTCAATGCGCAATGGGAGAGAAGGGGAGACGCCGGAGAGATCACGAAGGATCGGGCCCGAAGGCTCGCAAAAGGCATACAGGGCGAGCAGCCCTTCTTCAGAGCGTTCGGCTTTTGCACCGAGCACTCCAACGCATACCAGAAGCCACAGGCTCATGATCGCCAGGCTTGAGCAGGTGGAACGCCATCGGGACATGGCAGGATAATAGCTTGCGGGTCATGGGGATGCAATCCTCCATTCGGACCCAGAGAGCCTCTTAAGGAGTTTTTCCGGAAGCCCAGCGAATGGCTTCGGCGATGTGTTGGCGCCCGAAGGGCGTCTCCATGGACCGCACGTCATGTCCCAGTTCGGTGTAAAAAAAACGCCCGCCGCCTTGGGTGTGCAACCATGCGATGGGATGATCCGCTCCCATGGCCTTGCCACCCTGTTTTTGAAAGGCCTCTCTGACGGGCTGATAGGTCGATTCGTTGACCCGGAGCAAGACCTTGAAACCCGGCAGGCCTGTCACGCTTCGATCATGGTTGGTCCAGTCGGCCCGATAGAGGAATTTTTTTCCAAAACCTCGGACTGTGGGATGATCCTGCGCTTCAGGGTCGACTTCGACCAGGGCTTCCAAGTATTCCGAATCGCTGTTGAAATCACATCCCGCCAATTGGTGGAACCACTTCCACTTTGTCTGGCGCACCAGAGTGGCGTGCAGGGCGACAATCCCGCCTCCTGCCTCATACCATGCCTGGACGGCCTGACGTTGATCCTTGTCGAGGAGGGCTGTCATTTCGGTGCAGTTGTTCAGAACCAGCACCTTGTAGCGGGGAAGAATCTGCTTGAGGTCCGCACCCGATTCGCTGACATCCACCTGCATCTCCAACGCCTCTCCCAATCGAACCAGCCAGCCGCTCATGGCCGCCACTTCCGGATGGCGATACCATCCGGTTCCCGAAAAGACCAGCACCTCGCCCAAGGCCTTGGGCCCCCGATCAAAAACCGGTGGGTTTTGCGCCACCGTCTCGAGAGGACCGATCCAGCAGTGAAGGAGCACCAAGATCAGGGTGAAGCTCCTGCAGGCCTGCAGATTTCGGGGTTGGATCAGCGATGAAAGCAGAGGGGGTAGCGTGAGGTTCATGAACCCAAAGCATGAGCAATCTCTGTCGGGGAGGTCAATGTCTATCATGGGTTTGCAAGGCAGAGTCTCCTTGGGGAGAACCCTTCAGGAAGCACTTGACGGGCGAAGAGAAACCGCCAAGATACGCACCGTTCGGTGCGGGTGTGGTTCAATGGTAGAATGTGACCTTCCCACGGTCGAGACGAGGGTTCGATTCCCTTCACCCGCTCCACTTCTCCACCCTTCAGTCCGAACAATTTATGGACATGATAGAGCAGTGAAGACTCTGATTCGCACACCGGCTTCATCTGAGATCTGACGCTCCAACTCTGTGCCTTGATCTCTTACTTTTCTGTCCAATTGTTGAATCTGCTGTTGCTGGCTCCGTCTGCGGAGATGCATCTTAATGTCTCGCTCAACGCAATGATGTCCCATTGATTGACTCGTAAGTAAAAATTTATATGCACTCTGAAATGATTCCACTTAAATAGATCAAGGGATCAGTCCAGTAATTACATTGCCTTGAAATATTGATGTGTGGAACAAGGGAGCCTGAAAAATGGAAACGAAGGGGAGAAGATTGGGAGAATAGCGGCGCTCAGGGTTTTCTGAGCGATCTCCTTGAAGTGTAGCAGAGCTTATTGTTTGGTGCCCTTTTTTTTGATGGTAATGGCCGTCATATAACCGTTGTGATCGCTTAAGCGTATTTCTTCTCCGTTTTCGGTTTTAGCCGTGGTTAGTAATCGGGTGGGCGATGCAGTATATTCCCAATTCGCTTTTCTAACTGCAAATACATGGTCCCACTCCGTTGCAACGGTTAACATTCTTTGAAGATCAGCTTCTTTGACCAGAAAGTTATACTCCTTCATTCCTGTAGTACTATTAAAGTCCCCGACGAAGATGGCCGGGTTTATCGAATTCGATTTATTCTTCAGAAAATCACAAATCTCTTGCATTTGCCCCATCCGAACATCGCCATACTCATCACGTTCTCCTTTCTTGTGATAGGATGCCTGGGCATGAGTATTATAGAATTCCAATTCGCCTCCGAGGATCGCTAGCCTGGCCATGGCGATTCCTTTTCCGGCCCAATAATCACCTTGCCAGATTTTATACCACTTACCTTTGCTGGTGAATTGGTGAAACTCCGTTTCAAGAATTGGGAAAGCGCTAAGGATCATTAATCCACTGTTAACTATACCGTAATCGAAGTAGGCATAGTTTTGTAGCCGGCTGTATTTTAGTTGTTCCTGAAGGACTGCCCGGTCCTTGGCAATAAACGCTTCCTGAATCCCAACGACATCCGGGTTTAAGGTTGCCAGTGTGCGTCCGATCAATTCCATGCGACGTTTCCTATCTTTGCCGGCGAAATAAAGATCCTGCACGTTGCAGGTTACCACGACTAAGTCTGAGTTCGCATTTCCGGTATTGGGCGCGGCTCCCTGAACCAAAAGCGTTTTCCCTGACGTACACCCCATAACCAACAAAGCTATCAAAATTGGAATCAGTATTTTCACCTCTGAGAGAATCCTACCCCACCATCCTGATTCTGAGAAGTTCAGGGGATTCTCATCTCAATCCCACTGTTCTCCCCGAGTTGCCTGAGAAGCACCAAAATTCAAAGAACCGAAGAATTCCACACACCACATCACATTAGAAAAAGGGAGAGCATTGGGGGAATTGGGCCTCGCAGGATTTGCTGAGTGGTCGGTGTGATAGCTGTATACCCCCCGGAAACGTGGGATTTGATGTTTGTAGGTTCGATTCCCTTCACCCGCTCCACTTCACTTTCCCCCTTTACTTTGCTCGTGAGAGCTGATCGCGATCGAGTTGGATGTTGAAGACGATTTTGCCTTCCCGGTTCATCCACGTCGCCTCAAGGGTAGCGGGCGTGACGGTGGTGTCGGCATGCAGTTTCAGGAACACGTGGGGCTCTTCGGCAGATTCTAACAAGGCGGGATGGGGGACATTCAGGCTTGGGATCACGCTTCCATGCATGGGTGAGACAATGAACTGGTAGAGGGGGTATCCCACTTGCTCCACCGTCTCATATTGGAGGAGCCTGGAAACGTGGATGTCGCCTCCGATCAAAATCACGCCTTCGATCCGCTCTTGCCCCAACCAATCCTGCAGGGCCTGGCGCTCATGCATGTAAGTCCCCCAGTCGTCGGATTCGCCGTTTTTCTTGTCGTCCCAGATCATGCCGCAGGCCAGGAGTTTGAAGGGAGCACCCGAGGCCAGCAGCCCCTGCTTGAGCCACTCCCACTGTGCCTTGCCCAGAAGGGTGGGTTTCTCGGGGTCCGCCCAGGATGGCTCGGTGCGGGAAAACCAGCGGGTGTCGAGCAGGAAGACTTCGACGGGGCCGTAGCGAAACTTGGTATAGATGCCCTCGTCGTTTTGACCAAAGGTGGCGTTGGGTCGGTAATGCACGAACCCCGTTCGTGAGTGCTCCTTGCCAGGCAGGGGGCCATCTGAATCGTTCCGACCAAAATCGTGATCATCCCAAGTGCCCCAGAAGGGGATCGATTTCAGGGTTTCGCTCAGTGTGGGGATGCTGGAAAAGCGACGGTAGGCATCGTGCACCCGATCCAGATCGGTGAGGTCGATGTAGGGCGTATCGCCCAACAATACCATGCCATCGGCCCCTTCGCTCCGGATGCGGGTCCAGATCGAGGAGGCTTCAAAGTTGGCACAGGAACCAAAGGCGAGGGTGACCTCAGCGGGTACGCCTTTTTCCGGTGCGGTCCTGAAGGTGAGATCCTCACCCTCCCAGAGTGTTTCTGAAGCCCTGTGGATCCGGTAGCGATAGACCGTATGGGCATCGAGTGGGGACACCTCCCACCGAAGACACCAGTCCTCGGATGCCCGGGCGACCGCTTCGAAGCTTTGTGGTGGGGTGTCGGAATCGCCGGGCCGGGTCACCTCCAGGGTGTAGGTTCCGGAGACAGGTACGCGGGCCCAGAGAATGGCCGAATCATCGCTCACATGGCCCACCAGAGGCCCCTGAGAGCGCTCTCCATTCCACAAGGGCAGGGGTGGTTTNAAATCGGGCGGCCGTGGAATCACTTTCTGATGCTCTGGCTGTGGCACCTGCTGCAGCAGGTTTCCGGCGTGCACGACCTGTCCGTTCTCTCTGCCTGCCACCAGTGCTCGGATTTGAGTGGGGGTCAGCTCCAGATCATAGACCGCGACATCGTCGATGTAGCCATCCCAATCCCTCGAACCATCGCCAGCGCGATGGTTGCCAATGTGAAAACCACTCATCTCTTCGAGCGATTCGCCTCTGGGGAGGGCCACTTCATCGCGCAGCTCACCCTGGTGATAGTACTTGCCGTATCCCTGGGAGGCATTCCAGACCATGGCGACGTGAACCCATTGTCCTTGGGCAATGGGTGGTCCGCTGGCATCACTGATGGCAGCATGCGAAGCGGTCTGAAACCACCACTCGGCGTCATGCCGGCCTTCTTCTTCCCTCACCCCAAAGGCGAGGGAAAACCCCGGCGTGGACTCCCAGACAAAAGAGCGTGTGTCCGACCCATCGCCACTCAAATCCTCGTGCCGATACCAGGCGACGACGGTGAACACGTCGCTGTTGCGAACGCCAAAGAGTGGGTTGCGAACCGCGACAAAGGTCTTCTGCCCGGAAGCCCGGCCGCTGTCCAGGCGCAGTGCCCCTGCGCCCACCTTGGCCACTTGCTTGTCCTTGTGGATGGAGGTGAAAGCTCCCCCGACGGGCCTCCCCTCATACAGGTCGTTGTTCACGCTGCTGGNATAATTTTCATCAAAGGGCCAATGGNCCAGNAGACCAAAACCTGCGTCTGGTGCCTTCTTCTGCGCCACCANGCNGGANGGGCCCATGAGGATTTGCAGGCACCCACCGATGCANAGGGCGATGAGATAGGTCCTCGAATGAGGCACGAAAAGACGGAATGGAAGGGCTGGTTTCATGAGAAAGGCAATGCTGTCGGAGATCNGGTTGATCGGGTTGNTCGACTTGGCCTTGGTTTGTGGCCCAGCATGCTAGAGGGACAGCCTCTCTGAGGTCAAGGTGAGCGACCCNGCCGCTCCGGGCCGGCTNCGGTGCTTCCACTCNAATNTGGATGCAGCCTTTCGCGGAGAGAGGGCATGAAAAAGAGTCGCATCCAGGCCAGCCTTGGTGGATTCTTGGGATCATGAAACGCCTCATCGTACCTCTCCTGCTTCTCTCCCAAGGGTGGCTTTGTGCGGACTCCAAGCCCTTTCAGGGAAAGGTGCACAAGATCCCTGGCAAGGTGGAAGCCGAGCATTATGATGAGGGGCCTCCCGGGGTTGCCTATCAGGATACCGACGAGGCCAATCAGGGTGCCGACTACCGCGAAGCCACTCAGGTGGACATCGAAAAGCGATCCGATGCCTCCAACGGCCACGGCATTGGCTGGACCCGCAAGGGAGAGTGGTTGCACTACACCGTTGAGGTTGAAAAAGGCGGAACCTACACCCTGGAGATGCCCGTGGCCTCTCAGAAAAAAGGGGGGCGATTTGTTCTCCAGGTGGAAGGCCAGCCCATCTGCAAGCCCATACAGGTGCCGGATACCGGTGGGTGGACTCAGCTCCAGAAAATCCAGTGCAAGGGTGTTCGTCTAAAAAAGGGCCAGCAGGTCATCCGGGTGGTGATGCTGGAACAAGGGCCTTCGGGAAGCATTGGTGATATCGATTATTTCCACTTCATTCCTGCCACCAGCGAGTCGAGGAGTCCTGTGCCCTTCTGAAGGCTCTGTCCCTTTTTGCTCGCCCTTCTCCCTCTGAGCGGAACCACCCTTTCGCAAAATTGTCAGGAAAGTGGGTCTCAGATAGTTGAAGCAACAGAACAAAGCTCGGTCTTTGGGCATCGTTCGCTCAGGTTCGAAAATGGATCTCAATGGAGCATGAATGAAAGGTTGAGGTGAACAAAGAAAAGAGGACCTATGTCTTGTGGTGGGTTTTGCTGGGCTGCCATGGCCTGCTTTGCAGTCACGCCAAGGAGGCTGAGCCGTGGGAGGCCATGATNGCTCACAATGTCGGACACCCGACGTTCATGAGCCCACACTCCAGACCCATCCTCCATCATCAGGGGCGCATCTACGTCGTCAACACACCTGCAGACACGCTGGATGTGCTCGACGCGCAGTCACTCGACATTGTGGATCGCATCAATGTGGGGATTGACCCCGTCGCCCTGGCCCTGCGCCCGGATGGCAGGGAACTATGGGTGGCTAACCATATTTCCGACTCCGTGAATGTGATCGATCTCGAAGAAACCAGCCCCACCCATCACCAGGTGATTGGAACGGTTCAGGAACTCGATCCCCTCACCAAGGCCACTCGGTTTGATGAACCGGTGGGCATTGCCTTTGCTCATAACCAAAAGGCTTATGTGGCACTTTCCTCGGAAAATGAGATTGCGGTAGTAGACGTGGTCTCGCGTCGCGTAGTGAAAAAATTGCCCATACCCTCCCAGGACCCAAGAGCCATCGCCGTCCGAGGCGAACGACTCTACGTCCTACCATTTGAGTCCAATAATCAAACTCAAATTTCGGGGGGGCTTGGCGAGTTGGATGGAAAACTCAAAACCTTCGACGCTCGCGAGCATGTCCTCGATAACAACAACGTCCTCTCAGTCGGTGCGGTCGTGGATATCGTCAAGCATCCGGATATTCCTGATCGAGATCTCTACGTATTCGATACACGAACCGATGAGCCCGTGGCCGTGGTCAAAGGCTTGGGAACCCTCTTGTATGGGCTGACGGTCGATTCGTCAGGCACGGTTTATGTCGCGCAAACCGACGCCCGCAATGCCGCCAACGGCCTTTCCGGCACTCAAGGGCATGGGCTGGCTGAAATGGAAAATCGTGCGTTCTTGAATCGCATCACCAAGGTTCCTTTTGAGGCAGATGAGCCTCAACCCCTTGAATTCATGGAATGTGAGCCCTTGCCTCCCGACCATCCTTCGCGGGAAAGGGCATTGGCAACCCCTTTTGCCATACAGGTCAGCGAAGACGATGCCACTCTCGTCATCAGCGCTGCGAGTTCGGACAAACTTTTTACGGTGGATGCCTCCAGTGGTGAGATCCTGGGTCGGGTCGATGTCGAATCGGTGCCGCGTGGGATCGCACTGGTTTCGGGTGAGGAGGGTCAGCCTCACAGTGCCTGGGTCTTGAACGCGGTCGCCAATTCGGTGTCGTTGGTGGCACTACAAAGTCTTCGCCAGCCTGTCGTGATCAAGACGGCGGCCCTGGAAGATCCAACCCCTCCCCAGATAAAGGCAGGCAGAAGGGCGTTTCACGATGCTCGGGCTTCTTCCACAGCCACTTTCTCCTGCGAAAGCTGCCATCCAGACGGGCACACCGATCAACTGCTCTGGGTTCTCAAAACGCCCATCTCAACCGGTGGCCACCAGATTGTCCCCCGCACGACCATGCCGGCACGTGGTCTTCGAGGGACGGCCCCCTATCATTGGGATGGTATCCCAGGGGATCCCTATGGGGGGATCAATACCGCTAGTACCCGTAAATCGGTAGCACCCAATAGTGACAGGAACAAGCCCTCCAGTTCCACGCGCCACCTCGTCGATGGCGCCTTGGCCACGACCATGCGGGCCGTGGAAGATCAAGGCAAGAATGACGCAGGCCAGCTTGGAGAGCTGGATCAAAAACAGCGAGAAGATCTCTCTGCCTTCCTGTTGCACATTCCCTATCCACCCGCTCAGCGTCGCTCCTATGACAATGTTTTGTCCCGACAGGCAGTGAATGGTTTTCGTCTCTTCCATATTGATGGAGATCATCAGGACGATCCCGACCCCAATGTATGTGGCGATTGTCATCGCATGCCGTATTGGGTCAGCACCAACACGCGTGGCTCGGGGATGGACGCACCGACCTGGCGAGGAGCCTATGATCGCTGGATGATTTTACCGCAAGGGCGACTCAACCTGATCGATTTCAGCTTTTATGAGTCGATCGCAGAGCGCGGCTTCGATGAGCGCTCGATATGGCGATTGTCGTGGGGCGGGCGCTCTCGCTTTGACCCCATCTGGGACATGGTCCTTGAGGGGAGTACGGGTTATTCAGGATCCTTCGCGCGCCAGCTGACCTTGAATGTGCAGAGTGTGCGGGAGTCTCATTCGTTGGAGTTGCTCCAGGCGCTGGAGCAGGCGGCCACGGAGGGTGGTATTCGTCTCCAGGCTGAAGGTGTCTTGATGGATGGTGCATCGACCGAACCCATCGCCCTGGAATATGATGGGGGAGTTTATGCCGATCGCCATCAGCAAGGACGCTACTTTCTACGTCATGATTTGATGCTGGCAGCCAAGAAGGGGACTTTTGTTGGAACCTTCACGGGACGGCTGGGCTCTCAAGCAGGTGCCGATGACTCCCAGCCCGTGATCTGGAGTCCTGGCCCCATTGAACGACAGCGTGGGAGGCAATCCTTTCCAAGCGTCAGTGCAAGCCAACCCCAAATGGTGCTCAGTGGGCGTCATGTGCACCAGGGAGCTCGTGTCTATGTCAATGGCAGGCGAGTCGGAGCCTCCATTGAATTGAGTCGAGCGACTCATCGAGGAGCTGCCCATCACGATCAGGAGGTCCAGGTGACACTCGATGCGGTTCCTGCAGTGCCTCGAGCGACCCAGCTTGTTGCCTTGGGTACGCCCGCCCGCTCCTGGATACCCAAGGACGATGCCATCCGTCGAAAGTGGCGTGGGACACCTCGCTACGAGCCGTTTGATGACTCTCAGTGGATTCAAGGTCGCACAGGGGTTGGATATGATAGAGATCGAGGTGAGGGATCCTATCGTGCCTTACTGGGGACCGATCTCCGAGAGGCTATGGAGGATCACACGAGTGTCTACATACGGGTTTCTTTTGAGGTGGCAGATCCTTCCCGCTTTGATCAGTTGATATTGAGGATGCAGGTCGACGATGGTTTTGTGGCCTACCTGAATGGAGAGCGCATTGCCTCGGATCGGGCACCTCGACGCACCTCATGGGACGCCACCGCCGACGGGGCCTCCCTGGATGTGGATGCCGATCGTTTTGACCTTTTCGATATCACGGAACATCTTTCAGCCCTGCGAGATGGGAACAATGTGTTGGCCATTCATGGGTTCAACCGCAGTGCTTCCAGTAGTGATTTTCTGGTACGTCCTGAGTTGGTGGGTCTGGAGAGTGAAGACCTTGGCCCCGGAGAGGGGATGCACCTGCTTCAGATTCAGAATCCAGATGGTTTGTTCAGCAACGATTATATTTTCTTCACCGCTCCTGTGGAGGGAGCACCTCAAAGAGATCTCACCTTGAGATAGGAAAGGAGAGGGCCTTTCCAAAAGCATGCAATGAGACGACACCCATGGAATTTTAGGATTGCTTTATGAGGTTCCTCCCTTTGTGCTTGGGGTCATGAAAGACTCCACAACGCGCCTGGCAGGCCTTGCCATTCTCACCCTGATGATGGGGTTGTTGAATGGTTCTCACTCCGAGGCCCGAGCGGCCGAGGGTCGAACGCTTCGAGTGGCTTCAGCGCAGATTCCAGTCACCTCCTCCATTGAAGAAAACGCGGCGACGATTCATCGAGCTCTCGACGCGGCCATCGAACAAAAGGCCGAGATTCTTCTGACGCCGGAGGGTTCCCTCAGTGGCTATACCCCGAGGTTTGATCAAAAGGCAGTGGAGGCGGCTTTGGCGAAGATTGTTCAACGTGCCAGCCAGGCGGGCATCGCTCTCGCCTTGGGGACGTGCTACGTCGAGAAAGACGATGGCCAATGCTACAATCAACTTCGCTTTTATGATGCCTCGGGGGAGTTTCTCGGCTTTCACAGCAAAACCCTCCTTTGCGGAAACTTCGCCGATCCACCTCAGGGAGAAATTACCGAGTATGCCACTCGTCCTTTGCGCACCTTTGACATCCAGGGGATCCGTGTGGGTGGTTTGATTTGCAATGACATGTGGGGCAACCCGCAGTGCACGCCCATGGCCGACCCTCACTTGAGTCAAAAGCTATCCAAGGCGGGGGCGGAAATCATCTTTCTGGCCATCAATGGGGGGCGGGATGGAGGCCCTTGGTCCGAAGAGGTCAACTGGCCCTATCATGAGGTCAACATGCGCATGCGAGCCGCTGCCGGTCGCCTGTGGGTCGTCAGTGCCGACAACTCCTTTCCTCACACGGTCCCGTGCTCCGCGCCTTCGGGTGTTCTCCAGCCCAATGGTCAATGGGCCCAACAGGCCCCTCGACAGGGAGAACAAGTCACCGTCTACACGATCGAGCTCAAAGCTCGGCGACGATAAGGCATCACTCAAGCACTATGGGCTGCAGGTATCCCCGCATGCTTCGGAGGCTTCCTGCTCAAGCATGCCAAAAGCCACGCGTGCGGTGGCCGCGGTCACGCCACTGTTGACGGCGGCGCTCACTGCGACAAGGGCATTCAGGGTCTCATCGTCGATCCCGATACTTTTGGCCTTTTCGATGCGGTTGCGGGTGCACACCTGACATCCCCGTGTCATGGTGACGGCCAGGCCGATCAAGTGTTTCTCCCTCTCGCTCAACAGAGAGGTGTCGTGGGTTTGCTGGATGTGATCCAGAATCAGTGCGTCATGGTAGGGCATGGGAAGCGAAAATGAGTTTTGGTATGTGAGAGTCAAACGCTTCAAGGGTGAGGCCTTCTCGTGCTGGTGACAATGCTTTTCGACCAACCACCGGTTACAGGTTTCTGCTCCGCTGAGAGGCCAGGACTTGCGACGCTTGAGGCTTGAAACAACCTTGAAACAATGGCCATGATAGCACTTGTCTTAAGGTATGTTTCCCACTGGTTCCACCCTCATTTTTCTTTCATGCCTCTGGGCTTTCTCATGCATCG
>NYYT01000117.1 GCA_002686885.1 Pedosphaera sp. | reverse complement strand
CTTTTTTCATAAAACCAGCCAGCGCAAACCCACAAAAGGACCTTGACCATTTGACTACGTGTTACTTAGGTAAGGCTACCGAATGCATAAACCCAACAATCCTGTCAAAATTGGAATGAACTCACCAGCTCCATCGCTCCAGGAGTAGACAAATGCTCGCATGCCCCCCCCTACTCACAGTCCTGAGTCCTGACCGCCGAGAGCATGCTGGAGATTGAAGATCGTTGTGAAATCATCGTGGCAAGCTTGCTTGGTATCGATTCTCCAAGAAAGCGCAGATCCTTTATGAAAAAAAGACCGAGTGACATCCCAAAATGCCACTCGGCTTGACGATGGGGGAGGCACAAAAAGAAGCTGGGTGGTTGCCCACCCAGCCTTGAATTATCTGTCGAATATAATTTCGAGCGAATTACTCAGCGATATAGAATTCAGCGGCCTGAGTGGGGGCTACTGAGTAAGGTGAACTGGCACCGGCGACAGCGCTGTAGGGGCCTGTCACAGTGGAAGCACTCTTGAGTGTACCGGTGTATTCAATGACCACACTCCCGTCTGACAGCGCAACCGAACTAATGCTTCCGGCCCCACCCCCGCCACCAGGCACTTCCACTCCACCGCCGATGACCACCTCGATGGCGTTGATGGGTGCACGCGGGGCGGTTGTTCCGTGAGTCGGTTGGGATTGCAATGTAAAGGAACTCCCTGAGATTCCCTTGAACACTAAGTAGTCACCGAGTTCGCCGTAAACGAAATCACCATCGAATGCCAGGGTGTCGGTGTGGGGGAAAGTCTGGTCTCCAATGGTGTAATCCCCTCCCTTATCATTGACGCCGCCCTTGATGTAAACAATCACATCATAGGAGAGTTCTGTATTGATTCCAGACACCGTCACCGATATGGGATCCTCTGCGTTGGTATCAATGTATCCGGTCATGAGATTCTTGTCGTTGCCTGAGGCAGTGTTGTTCTCTTCCCCCCGACCGGTGCTCGACCAGGTGTTGGGAGAAGACCAGGAAACACTGATGCCACTGGCTGCTGAAGCTCCATTGATCTGAATATCCAACTCTTCAGCACTGCCTTCAGCACCCTCGACATTGTTCCAAACAGTCGTCCCACGGATGCCAGCTGCACCGTCTACAACGGATCCCGCTCCATCGGGCTCATCTGAAGCAAAATTAATCCCCAAGACGAAGGGTTCAGGAGGCGCCAAGGTACCACCCTCAAGCCCAGCAATGTAGTGCTCGCGCACACGCTCAGCAGGAATGGCCTTGTCAAAGATAGCTACCTCATCCAGAAAACCTTCAAAGGCGTTACCGGTTGCATCGTAAACACCTCCACCTCCAATGTGCACATTAAAGTCAGAGGCACCGTAATTAGCGGTAGCGTTACCCGAGCTATTTATTAGCTCACCATCGAAGTAATTGTGGATCTGCTGTCCGTCCGCAATGGTCGCAATGTGATGCCATTCATCATCCGAAAACTCGTAAGTCGTATTGAGCGATCCACCACCTGGAGTCCAAATCTGAATAGTGGTTCCGTTGATAAACCCGTATTCTACCGCATCATTCTGCCCCACAATGCCCACGCGGTTCCACCCTTCACCCTCTCGGTTGGTCGGCTTGACCCAGTATTCAAGGGTAAAAGCGCTCAACTCGTTGAGCCACTGCCCCTGGGTTTCGATCCAGAACTGATCCAAATCACCGTTAAAGGCGGCTGCATGATTTTCATTCCCAAAGCCAAGAAGCCCATCCCCTGGACGAGGCCCAGCACCGCTGTTGGCTTCCACCTCAATGGAATCGGCCTCTCCATTACCGGACATCCACAGACCATCGGCCTGCTCACCCAGGGTCCCGAAGTTTTTGGCTACCATGCCGGAGGTTTCCTCAAAGCGGTAGTAGGCAATCGGACCATCAGACTGAATGACTTCACCGTAGGTCACGATGCGCACCTTGAAGGTCACCGATGAGCTTCCAATAGCATTTCCATAAAGATCCTGCACATTTTGCACGGTGAGTGTGTAGGTAGCATCAGGCGTCATGTCAGAGGTATCCAGCACCACCGATGAACCACTGACCACTCCACCGCTGACCGAAACACCGTCGGAGAGAGCATAATTCCCAGCCACCGCACCAGAAGTCGCATCCAGGCCTTCATTAAATTTCACCAATAGCTTGTTGGTGGATTTGGCGGCGACGCTCACCACCTCAGCGGGAACCGTGTCTTTAATCACGCTCAAAATCGCAGTATCACTAGTCATAGAGAGGGTGGGCACTGTCAACAAAACGCGATATTGGATACCACTTTCAGCAAGCGTTAAAACGGGAGTTTCCAAAGTATCCTCAGTGGCACCTGGAATATCAGTAAAGTCGGAGGATCCGGCACTGGCCTGCTGCCATTGATAAGCGACGAATTCACCGTAAGCCGAAGTACCGCTGGCTGTGATGGATAAGATATGTGAAAGACCTTCACTCACATCCTGGCTGGCAGGATGCTGTTTGATGGTGATCGCTGCACCGTTAGGATCGAGGTAGGTTCCGATCAAAGCCCCAGTCAAAGTAGGCGCATCTCCATCTTGAGGGTCAGGATCGGACGTGCGAATCACTGTAGCTGCAACGCTATCCCCGCCGCCACCTTCCGTGTGAATAGATTCCAAATAGTAGCGATTACCCGCATCCAATTTAATGTCATAAGTGGGCCATTCACTCTCCCAAAACAAGTCCGATCGCTTGTCATCCACATTGCTCCCACCCCCTACAGAAACCCAAGATCGGGCGTTAGACCAGCCAGTTTCCTGAGCAATCAAAAGTTTGTTTGTAGGGTCATCGTCTGTGCTGAGGTAAAGATTTGAAGGGTCATCACTATTGGTAAAGAAAATATAATTACCATCTGCTGGTGGAACAAAGTATCCCACAAGTTGGTTTCCGTAGTTCCCCCCGCTTTCGTTTGATCCTCCTGGGCCATACTCCCAATAGGGCTCCAGTGTTACAGATGTAGGATTATCAGGGAATCGCGGATCATTTTGGAGGGTTTCAAGATTAGGTGTCTCATCAAATTGCCAGAACTTGTGTAGGACCACTCCCTCTTGCCAAATAAAGGAGCTGAATTCCATGGTTGAACCAGCCTCGATAGCATTACCAGACAAGTCCTGCACATTGTTCACGGTGACGGTATATTCTGTCCCCACTGACTGCTGAGAGGTCTGAAGAATGACGGTATTGTCATTGGGAGCAGCTTCAACATTAGCTCCACTGATAGTGAGTCCACCGGAGAGTTTATAATTGGAAGCATTACCACCGGTAGCGGAATCGACAGCTTCTGAGAAGATAACTTTAACTTCATTAAAGGAATCTGAGCCCGTAGCCAGCGTTATAGAAGGGGCGGCCCCATAACTAGATATGGAAACCATGATAGCCCCAAACAAAAATAGGATACACTTGTTTTTCTTGAGCATTTTCATTTGGTTTTGATTGATATCGATACCAACTAAAACTAAGTGCATCCGGATGTTGGCACTCCAGTTCAAAAGAAATGGTCAGCTCATCGAATGCGCTTAGAAAAAGACGGCAGTGAGAATAGAAATAGAGTGGTGAAAAAGTCTCATTAATCGAGCTTTTTTTTTAAAGTAACCGGGTATGGTCGAAAAACGTTGACAGTATTTTGACATTGCCGGGAATAACTAAGCCCAATGCATGCACTCGCGCCTTCATTTCGCAAAAACCAACATGGGAAATACGACGCTAGTAGGACCAGTTATTCGATAATTGTCACGGAATCAACACCTTCCCCGATATGATGTGATCTCCATTCTCCTCCTGGCCAGAGGATTTGATATTCAACATCAGCGGAAATCATGGGCAATATCAGCAAAGGGTCGTTCTGAGTTTGCCAGCCCGATCCTCCACCTGGCATAGTCCTAGCGAAAAGAACTCCCCCCGCATCATCTAGCATTCTCAACTGACACCCAACACCAAAAGGGTTGTTACCCTTACCTTGAATCCTAACGCTCAGACCCGCAGCTTGTGGATGCTGATTAAAAAACAAACGCGTCTGGCCTCCCGCTTGAGTGGCCACAATATCCATGCGGTGATCTCCGTTAAAATCTCCAAGCCCAATCGATTGGAAACCTGCGTCAAAGGGCAACCCGCAGGAATCAGGACTCATTTTGCGAAAAGTGCCATCAGATTCCCCACGAAGCAGTAACAATCCTCCCAACTGAAAAGAGAAATTCCCAACAGAGGAAATCATTCCAATCTGGCCTACAATCAGATCGACCTGACCATCTCCATTAAAATCTGCCGCTTGAACCCCCGAGATTGGGGCTTGCTGAACGGGAAGCGGTAGAGGCTCACCATCGAATTTTCCTTCACCATTGTTGTAAAGAATCATGGACTCAAGAGTATCGACTTCCATGACAGACCAACCTTCAGGATCAGGCTCCAACAATGCCTCAATACTCATTTTCTTGTAAGATTCATGTGTCATGAGTTCACTTCGCATCGAGGGCATCCACGAGACCATTTTATCACGCGGCAAAGCAGGGCCTTGCCTGCCATCGGCATGATAGACCGTTTCAATAACAACATACCTGCCATTTTTAAGAGGATCTCCAAAATACCATCGGAGGGGTTTTTCGCGTGAAGCATGCCACCGGGTATTGGCCCCCAAGTTGCCGGCTAGCAGATCCAGGTGACCATTCCCGTCCAAGTCGGCGGCCACCAGTGAGGTCCACAGGCCTCTCCAACGATCCAAACCCCATTTGGCGGTTGCTTCTTCCAGATGACCCTTTCGGTTTTCAAACAGTCGAATGGGGCCACCGTGGGAGGCAATGAGAAGCTCCGGGTAACCATCTCCCCTCAGATCACACCAAAGCGCCGATCGAGGACGAACCACCGAGCGCAATGCTTTTGAAAGATCAGGGGCGATCTGCCATGGGTTGGGCTTGCTTGCCTCCTGTTCAAAAATCAAGGATGGATGGCAATGGGGGTAGAGACCCCATCGGGTGTATCCCATCGCAGCAACGCCTAATTGCCCCATGCCTTGGGCCGGGCCTGCGACCAGGGAATGAATCCCCGGAAGTTCCTTCGAGAACAGGGTTCGCCAGCGACCCTTGAGATCAAACTCCACCATTGAGGAAGCCCCGCGGGCTTGATATCCATCCTGTCCCATCAACAAGTGAACNGCTCCTCCGGGGAGCCCCATNGCCAGGAGACCCGTGCTGTTNTNNACCAGTTTNTANGANAGTTCTCGACGTTCAAAACCCGGTTCACCATCGATGTCGGTAGATTCAAAGACAGTGATCCTCNCGCCCTTCACTGCCCCCAGAATGATGTCCGAGCGCCCATCACGATTGATGTCCACACTTGAAAGGCCGGTCCCTCCATGCGCCTGGGAAAAGGGCAAACTAGGTTGCATGGCAAAGTCATTGGCCTGGGAGGGTTTTGAGACGTGATTCAGCCAATGCGAGGCATCCACAAACCACGGTTGTGGGTCGGGGGCAGACGATGGTTCAGACACCCCTCCTGCCGGTAGCTCCGGAATCGCTGGCTGCTGAATGAGGTGGTGCTGCTGAGCCATGAGGGAGTCGTGAACGCTTTGGCTTCCGTCTGGCCATNGAATCCTCAGCGAAGCGATGGCTTGTGCACTTGGCATGGCAAAGACCTGCTTGCTCTCTCCATGCGAAAGATAGCGTCCACCGGCAATCACGGTTCGTTGCATGGAAGGCAGCCCCTCCACATCCAGCCACATCCTCGCCCCCACGGCCGCGGTATTGGGCCCCCTGCCCATCAAGGAAAGCGAGAGGCGAGCGCCCGAGGCCTGATTGCGATAAAAGGCAGGGGTGTCATTGAATCGATTGAGCACCAGGTCCAAATCACCATCNGCATCCAGATCCGCCGTGGCGAAGCCCTGATGCACGGCAGGATGCTGGGTTCCCCACCGATNGGTCACGTCTTCGAATTGACCCTTGCCAAGATTTCGAAATGCAGCCACCGGTTCCCTCAGCGGAGGATAGAGGGCAATGTGCTCCTNCATTTCCTGAGTGAAAGCAGCCTGCAGAGAGGCCTCATNCGGATAGCCTTGCCAGGGGTGCTGAAGCCCCTTGATCTTTTCCAGAGTATCCAAGTCCTGCATGTCGTGCGAGTAACCTGCGGACACCAGAAGGTCATCCAGGCCATCCAGGTCGACATCCATGAAGATGGGNCACCAGGACCATCCTGAGGCTTGGACGCTTGCCATCTGTGCCATCTCGACAAAACGACCGCCTGACTCTTGCACAAGCAGGGTGTTGCGGTTGACCTGCGTCCATGGGCCATTGAGATGAGGAAGGTTCGCTACCCAATTCANGGCAGGAAGCTGAGCCTTGCGACGCATCGGGTCCCGGTCAAGCATGTCCGCCACGAACAGATCCAGGTCCCCATCCTGATCGACATCTGCCATGTCCACTCCCATNGAGCTGGCCGAAGTAATCTTGAGAGCCGCAGCATCCAGAGCATCAAAGCCTCCTTGTCCATCCCCCACCCAGAGGCGATCGGGCGTCCAGTAATCATTGCACACATAGAGGTCCGGCCAGCCGTCTCCTGTCCAATCGCACAACATGGCGCTCAGTCCCCAATCCTGCGGCGGGGCCTTCAGAGGCTTCCCATCGCTGCGAAAGGCTCCTTCGGTCCATGAGACNGGGGTGAACTGCCCCAGGCCATTATTCAGATACAGGCGATCGGCTTCCCCATATTCATGAAGCTGCGATTGATGAATGAACAGNCGGTCTTCCCACTGCTTGGGTGGAAGAATTTGATTCCCTACCCTGCGAACCGGAACCCGCGCCTTGTCCCGAATGTCATCGACTCGGTTGTTGGCCACATACACATCCAAACTCCCATTGCCATCCACATCGGCCAGTGTCAGGCCTGAAGCACTGAAGCGGGTTTCCAGCCCNGCTTTGGCGCTGGCATCCTCGAAACGAAAGGACCCGCGNTTGAGAAACACGAGCACGCCGCGCCCCACCGTCGCCAGGAGGATGTCCAAATCCCTGTCTCCATCGACATCGGCAAANACCGCCCCACGACTGGGCACGCCCGGGTTCCTGAGCGATGGAGGAAGAGCACACGACTGAAACTGCCAGGAACCNCGATTGGTAAAAAGTGCGTTCTCCCCATCAATGGCACAGAAAAACACNTCGGGCAGCCCATCNTCATTCAAGTCTCCAAGAGCCAATCCGGAGCCATTGAACAGCACGCGGTTGCCAGCGCCTTTGAGCGGGTTCAGATCGTTACGGAAATCAACCCCGCAGTCTTCAGCCGCAACCCCGACAAAACCCTCAAGGNCTTGGCCCGCTTNCACCGTCAGCTNCAAGCTTTGNCTCGAAAGGCTCTGNGATTGAAGGGNACAGGCGCCCAGCATTCCCATCACTCCGCAGAGGATCGTGAACCGAAGGGGCGATAGGGTCTCACCTGCCATCCACCCTGACGCGAGGCGTTTCATCTCACTTCATGATGCCGGTGCCTTGCCTCCAGTGGCAATAGAAAGAAAAAGGCCTGAAGCCTTTATGCCTTCAAACGAGGTTATCATCCAGGAAGGATTGGTTGGGTGCGAAACAACCCGCATGGGCGCATCGTTCCAAAAAAAAGACATTTTTGTAAGGGCCTTTTGAGAAACTTTTGCTAAGATCAGACATCGTATAAGAGAAAGGATACCTTCATGGAATGGATTCAACCCACATCGTCAACCATGCTCAGCTTGCTGATTGGCCTGGGCCTGAGCGCCTCCTGCGGCTTCCGCATCTTCGTACCTCCCTTCATCATCAGCCTGGCTGCCCTGGGGGGGCATCTGGAGCTGTCTGAAAACTTTGCCTGGATGGCCACCTTGCCAGCAGTCCTTGCCCTTGGCACCGCGGTCGCCCTGGAGGTGGCCGCATATTATCTACCGCTGGTGGACAACCTGCTCGACACCATCGCCGCTCCCGCAGCGGTCGTGGCAGGAGCCATTGTCAGTGCTTCGGTGTTTACCGACATGAGCCCGGTCATGAAATGGTCTCTGGCCCTCATTGCCGGTGGAGGCGCCGCAGGCATCGTGCACGCCTCAATGGCAGTGCTCAGGGGTGGCAGCACCGCCACCACCGGTGGCCTAGGCAATCCTCTAATCTCAACCGTGGAACTGGGCGGCGCAGTGGGTGCCTCCATTCTATCCTTGTTGGTACCCGGCTTGTTCCTTGTGGCAGTGCTGATTCTGGCGGGGGCTGGCGTGCGCATCTGGATGCAACGCCGCGCAAGGGTCCTGCCTGCCAGCGGACACTCGGTTTGATCGACAGCTCGTCCGTCGATGGATCCCCACACTGCCTCGCTTGCGAGAGAATAATCACCCACCAACTTGCCTGGGAATAGGTTTTGGCTACTCCAGAGCTTCGGTCACCTTGAACCGCTTCTCATGGCTGTTCCCTCGTATCTGAGGGATGTACATGGCTTGCCCGACCGCTGGCAATGCGTGGAAGGCACCAGGAGCTTCCGCTCGAAGCGTGTAACGGATTTCCCAAACCCCCTCGGGAAGTTCATCGACAAACAGAGCGACTTGTCGGTCGCGCCACTCCTGATGCAAGGGTTGTTGTTGCCCGGACCATCGCCACCCAGA
Organism: Pedosphaera sp.; assembly: GCA_002686885.1. Lineage (GTDB taxonomy): Bacteria > Verrucomicrobiota > Verrucomicrobiia > Limisphaerales > AAA164-E04 > UBA7971. Next base: position 7,384 of record NYYT01000117.1, on the reverse strand, counting down.
CGCGNCCGGATCGGAAGGAAAGTCCTCCTGAACGAGTCGATCCACAGCTCTCTGGGAAAGTCTTCGCGCCCGGATCGATGAACCGCTTTGGACCTCCACCGCTTCCAAACCGGCAGGCTTGAGGTCCTCGATCATCAGGTAGGATTGATGGTTGGAGGCATCGAGGGTCAGGATGACCTCCACGCGCTCCCCGCTGGCCAGCGAGTCCCCATCGGCCAGTGGCTCACGCGCAAGAANCCTTCCCTTGAGCAGNGTCGGGATTTCCTTCAAGCGAGCGTAGTCCCTTCGTACGAACAATTCATTACCCACCGCAGAAACAGGCTCCTCGGTGCTGNACCANGAAGCANCGGCGCTCAGATAAAGGGTGCCCTCTCCTTCAGCGCGGATGACCTTGATGAGGTTTTGATCCGCAATGCTTGCACTCGGCACTCGGAATCGACTCGGAGCCTTCAGCCAGTTTTCAGGAGTCAGTGACTCGGTTGCCACAANNACCTCATTGANGTAAAGCTCATAGCGCATNGTGGCCTCCAGCTCCCCGCTNTGCTTGAGGTNGTCAGTGAGAGCAAAAAGGACCATGGCCGTATCCCGGGTATTGGACCAATGCGCACCACGTCGGTTTTGAATCAACCATCGCACAACCGGAGCCACCAGTTCATTGTCCGGATCCACGGCCAGCAAGGCCCTCANGGCCATGGCAGTGGCCTCGACNCCACCATCGGACCAGTGACGAAACAGGCCATCCTCTCCCCAGTGAGCGGTCGGTTCGGAATCTCCTGANCTGATTCCGGATGCGAGCACCGATCCTGCCCCCTGCTCTCGCCGAATCNCGCCATTTTNCAATTGTTGCACCAAGAGCCTGGCCTCCTTCTTCAGGCCACCATGATGAGCCACCAGGGTCAACANGGCTCGACCGTAGGCATTGAGGGTGTCTTTCTCTCTCCAAAGCTGCTCCCAGGCCTTGCGCGTGGCCTCCTTTGCCTTAGGGCTGAGGTCTTCACGACCTGCGGCATGAATGGCATGAAGCATCCACACCTGCAGATCCGGACGATTTTCCGCCTGCACCAGCCGAGCGGCGAGAAAATCCCTTCCTCGGCGCAACATGTTTTCAGGCAAGTCGACTTGAGCATCCTGAGCCAAGCTCAGGGCCCAGACCGCGTAGGCAGACATGAAGAGGTCGGAGGCACCCTCCTTCCACCAAGCCCACCCGCCATCGGCATGCTGGAAATCCGTCAGACGCTCAAGGGAAGCCTGGGTCACCGCATCCATTTCATCCCATCCCACATGTCCTGAACGATGGGTCGCCTCCATCTGCTCTGGATCGATCCCACCCAAAGATCGCGCGGCCACATCCTCAGCCCGAACGCCCAGATCTTCCAGAGTACGACGCACGATCATGGCTGGCACAAAACGGCTCAGGGTCTGCTCGGTGCATCCGTAGGGGTAGTCGATGAGGTATGGCAGGGCATCGAGCATGGAGACCGCCAGGCTGGGGGTCACCTGGATCTCCAGCTCGGTGCTCCCTGCCTTGCGCTGCTCNGGCAGGTTCAAGGAAAGCTCNAGTGAAGAGGCCTTGCCTTGGCCAGANGCCACCAGACGCTGGACCAGGCCATGCTCATGCGCCACCAGGTCCACCACCATGGCATCGGCATGACTGCGGCTTCGNGCGGAGGCCTGCAGACGAACATTGCCGGGCTGGTCGACCCGCACATCGCTCCAATCCACCCGCACCTTTCCTTGAGCGGGGATCTGAACCTTCCGATCGACCTCTTCGGTCCAACCGGACAGATTTCCAGAAAGCACCTCCAGCGTCACCGAAGCCTCCACCCCCTCATCGGTCTCATTGTGCACCACTACTGAAAGGGTGGCTCGATCCCCCACCACCAGAAACCTCGGGGTCTGCAGGCGAACCATCAGCGGCTGACGGGTCAGGGCCGTGGCCTCGGCTCGGCCCACGCGGGTGTCCTGATCGTGGCAGCATGCGTCAAACTTCCAGGTCGTCAGGGTATCTGGCAGCGAAACCTTGAGTCGGGCCTCTCCATTCTGATCCGTCTGCAAGGCAGGCTCCCAAAAAGCAGTCGCCCGGATGTCCTGGCGCACGATCATTTCGACCTCTGCGGCGCCACCTGCGGGTGCCGCGGCCGGCATCGCAGCATCCATCTCCATGGCCTTGCCAGCCACAGGAGCCCCTTTCATCATCCGAGCCTGCATCGGGGCCGCGTCGGCGACTGCCATCATCGACTCGGGAGCCGCTCCTTCAGCATAGCCGCGACTGCTGAAATCGGACATGGCCAGATTCGAACCCTCCTCCAACCGCGAATCAGCGGGCGAGGAAAGCCCAAGTTCTCGGTAACGCCGCCATTGGTCCTCCGTCATGAGGCCCTTGTCCTCCACCTCCAACCATTTCACAAAGGACCGTGCCAATCCCCCCTGCGAAGCGATGAGGGAGCGCATTTGCCCATAGAAGGTTTCCCTTGGATCCCCGGCAAGATCCGATTGGATGGCCGTCACCGACTCATCATAAACCGCCAGAGCCAGCTCACCCTTCACGGGCTGACCCGCGTGATCGCGCACCTGGATCGTCACCTCTGCCTCCTGCCGGGGGGCGTAGGCTTCCTGATCTGCCTCAACGACAACCTCCAGAAAGGCATGGGTGGGCGGCACAGTGACCGACTCCTGATCCTGATAAACCTTGTGATCGCTGACACTCCATGCCTGAACAAACACATTGGGGACGTGCGCAGCGGTGATCTCCAAGGGAACCATGCGCACCCCTCCGGGGACGTGAATCACCCGATGCTCCAGCAATTGCTCGGCACCCAGGGTCAAGAGCACCCAACGATCACTCGTCGGGACACTCAATAACACAGGCGCGGTCTGCCCCACCTGAAAAGTCTCCTTGTCGAGAATGATTTCCAATCCTTGAGAGTGATAGCCCAAGTCCTGATCCTCAGGCCCACCCACCCACAGGTCACATTCCGCACGCACTTCGGCACCCGGTCCGGGGAGTCCTCCGGGTCGCTGATCCTGACTTGTCCACAACAAGGTGTAGTAGCCCCGTTCGGTGGGCGTGAAGACAAAGGTGGCTTTTCCCGATGCATCACTGCTGAGCACTTGATTACTCACCACCTCGCTCTCATAACCACGTTCCTTGAATTGCCAGGGACGCTGGTCGGGGCGTTCGGGTTGCGGAGGGAAATCCTTCCACTGGCCCGCATCCGCACCCAGACCCGGACGCTCGACTTCCAGACCTTCGGGGGAAATCCAGATTTCACGCCATCGCTTGCGCAGGACCTTGATCTGCCCTTCACGAGAAAGGGGTCGCTCCTGAATATCCTGAATATGAATGTCGAACACCGCCTTCTGAGAAGGCTCGATCACGCGATGATCCCCGACGATGTGGGCAAAGTGCCCTTGCCGTGAAACCCGCACTTCCTTCTGTGCCACAACCTCTCGACGAGAAGCATCGCTCACGCGCACTTCGACGCGATAACTCATGTCCGTCGACAGATCATCGCTGGAATCAAAGGTGATGAGGGCTCGCCCCTGGGCATCGGTCTTGACCGACCATTCCTTCTCCAGGCTCTCGGGCTGCCGACCGGGCATCATGCGCCCCAGAGCATCGGCAACCTTAATCCATGGATAAGGGCGGGGCATGGGGAAAATCATCTGGTAGGGCCGACGATACACCCTGACCTGCACCTGAGCATCGGTCACTGGGCCACCAAAATAGTAGGAAGCCTGGAGATCCAGACTCACAGAATCTCCCGGACGCGGCACTTCGGGTGTCTGACCCTCCTCCAGGTCGGGCCAGTCGAAGGAGAGCTTCATCTCGGGAAGCTTGTACTCCTCAACACGGAAAAGGGTATGGTTGGCAACCCATTGATCGTCCTTCTCCTTCAGTTCAAGTCGATACATCCCCAGGGGGGCATCACTGGCAATTTCCCACTGCCCATGCAGCGAACCGAAGGCATTGAGAGTGACTTGGGACTCGAACACCGTGGCCCCGCGCGGGTCCACAATACGGCACTTGAGATCAGCCTGAGCCGGCGTGATGTAACCACTTTCGTCTCGCTGGCGCACGATGGCCTTCCAATACACCGTTTCCTCCGGGCGATAGGCCGGACGATCGGAGAAGGCATACACCTTCCACTGATCTTGCTGGCCACGACGGTTCCCCGGGTGGTGCAGCATGGTCAGGTTCTGCCCATCATCCTTGGACGCGGTGATCAGCCAGGATGAGCCATCGGCCCGTGCGCATTCCATCACCACCAGACCCTCGGCATCGCTTTGGCGATCAAACGAAGTCCATTGCTGCTCGCGGCCTCGTCGGGTCTGCTGCCACAGCCGCACCGTGGCGTGAGGGATCGGTCGGCCATTGCGCGCATCGCAGACCCACACCAACATGCGGTTGGAGGAGGCTCTGGCAGTCACCATCAGATTGCTGACCAGAATCCATTCACGGCTCAGCTCTTTCCCGCCACTCGAGGCGATGGCCAGATAGGCCCCCTCGGGCAAGGATTCCTTGAGCACCCATTCCTTATGTCCGGGATCGTGTCGTCCCAGATCCTCCGTCTCCACCGTTTCTTGGAAGACCGGCTCCTGGCTGGGAGTCTCAACCGAGCGTATCCACTGGTAGGAACCCAACTGGCCCTTGTCGGTCAGAGCCAGGTCCTGGACCAGGTCCATGGAATAAATCTTGAGCTGGAAAGACTCGATGTTGCGCCAGCGAACGTGCAGTCGAATTCTGGAATCAGGCTTGAACGCGTGATCCACCGCCAGGTCGGCTCGCACCTTGAGAATCTCCTCCACGCTCCGAGTGGCGCTTGCGTGATAGCGCGTTTCTTCCTTGCCGTAGAGATCCAGCAGCCGACGCCACACCTTGAGCGCAGCCGGGTAATCAGGCAGGAAGGACCACCGTCCATCCTCGCGTTGCTCGGCCCGACCCTGCGATCCCAGCCACTGGGCCTGTTGAGCCAGGGCATCATCCAACCATGCATGCTGGGTCGAGGTATCGGTTGCCCTCTCGAAGGCTCGCAGGATGCGTTCGTAAGAGCGTGCCTGCACCCCCCAGCGCTGTTGAAGAGACCGAGCCAGAAGGTAGTAGGCGTGCGAACGATCCTCCGGAGTCCGGGCAATGCGGGTGGCCTGCTCAAGGACGTCCACCGGAAGATAGTTTCCGGCACTGCCATACATTTCATAGGGCCTCGCCTGCGGCACCGCCGAAGCTTTCCATAGAATGTTCAGAAAGCGATCCCGGGCGACCTCCAACTCCGACGAACCAGCCCAGAAATCCAAGGCCCGCTGATAAGCCGACCAGGCCTGATTCCACTGCCGGCGATTGCGGGAAGTCCACCAGAAGTCTCCCAGAGATTCCAACAAGGCAGCCTCCATAGCATCGACGCCCTGAGAAGCGTCGCGATCGTCCACCACGCGCTGCAGCGACCTTCCCACCTCCATCAAGGGACCTTGATCGGGTTGCAGAGTGGCACTCAAGGAACGCCACTGGCTGTCCAATCGACGAAAAAGAATCCATCGCCGCTGTTGGGCCGTCAGGGCCTCATCCTTCACATCGATGCCCTGATAGGCTTCCAGGGAGCGCTGGTAGGCCCCTCGGGCAAAAAGGGCTTCGGCCTCCGTGAGGGCGGGCAGTCCTTCCAACCAAGGAGTGACTGCTCCCAGCAGGCATTGAGTGACGATCAAGCAGGAACCCATCCACAGGCGAATCATGTCGGTCATGGTAACAGTTAAGACGCCGGGAGTCGTGATTTATTAGAAGGTTTCCCCCAAAAGATGTCCTTCCTGCAGGATGAAGCCTAAGGTGCCCGCCATGCGTCGCTTGTTCCCCGAAAGGCACTCCAGCTCCTCTCTCCTCGGGTATTGGACCCTACTGGCTGTCTTGCTGAATCCGGGGGCTCTACAGGCAGCCGAATCCTGGTCTGGCAGAAACATCCCCGGCTACCGTGGCATCTGGTTCGATCTGGGCCAGCGCTCCACCCATGGTTCCAAGTATTCGGGAGGGCTGGGCACCTACACCGCCAAGCATTGCCCACTGGCCATCCATGCCAAGGCGGTGAATCGCACCTTTTTTGTTTATGGAGGCACACCCGAGGCGGGGCAGCGCCGTCTGCTGGCCATGATCGGTGTGTACGATCACCAAACGGGCAAGGTCCACCAGCCGCATGTCGTGCACGACAAACAAACCGTGGATGATCCTCACGACAATCCTTCCCTGACCATGGATCCTCAAGGGCATCTCTGGGTGTTTGTCAGTGGGCGAGGCAGGCAGCGACCCGGGTTTGTCTACCGTAGCCGAAAACCCTACGATCAGTCCGCTTTTGAGCAGGTGATGGAGGCAGAGTTCACGTATCCCCAACCGTGGTGGCTGGGAGAAGCCGGGTGCCTGCATCTCTTCACCCAATACACCCGGGGTCGGGAACTTTACTGGAGCCACAGTTTGACCGGCCGAGACTGGACACCTCCCCGAAAACTCGCTGGCATGGGAGGGCATTACCAGATTAGTCGCAGCATCGGTGATCGCGTCCTCACAGCCTTCAACGCACACCCCAATGGTAACGTGGATCTTCGCACGAATCTCTATTATCTCGAAACCCGCAATCTGGGCAAAAGCTGGCACACCATCACCGGTCATGAGATCACCCCTCCGCTGACCGATTTCAGCCATCCGGCCCGCGTCGAGGATTATCAAAAACAGGGCCGTCGGGTCTATCTCAAGGATCTCACGGTGGATGACGAAGGTCAGCCCATCATCCTCCATCTCATCAGTGATCATCACCAACCCGGTCCACACCGACGCCCTCGCTCCTGGCGAGTGGCTCATTGGCGAAACGGTGCCTGGGCCATGGAGGACATTGCACCTGCCTGGCACAACTACGACATGGGAAGCCTCGTTGTCGAAAAAGGACAACCCTGGCGCCTGATCGCCCCCACAGCGCCTGGGCCGCAAAAACAGGGCACCGGAGGCGAGGTCATCCTGTGGGAACGAAAAGCTCCCGGAAGTTGGAAACCGATCAAGGCTATCACCCATGACAGCCCGCGCAACCACGCCTACGTCAGGCGACCCTTGGATGCGCACCCTGATTTTGCAGCTTTCTGGGCCGATGGCAACCCCGACAGGCTCTCCCCTTCCCTGCTTTACTTCACCGATCGGGAAGGCTCTGGTGTATGGCAATTGCCAGAGACCATGGAAGGGCCCACCGCCCCTCCTCTGCGTCTGTATTGATGTAAGACAATCAATATTCCTTGGGGAGGATGCGGACGGCAAACAGCCCCTGATGATCGGGTGCCTCGACATACACCGAGGCCAGAAGTCCTTCTCCGTCAAGCTCTGTCTGCGAGAGCGCTCCCTGCTCGCTCCCGGCGAAGG
>NYYT01000116.1 GCA_002686885.1 Pedosphaera sp. | reverse complement strand
TCTACATTCGATATCCCTGGACAATATTTGTGGCTCAAATTACTACAATTGGCCTACGTTTTAACTTCAAGCTGCGCTTGGATCCAAAGGGACAAAATCCATGCTAATTCCCCCGGCTAACTTTGGTCCAATTTTTTTTACCATCTTCTTATGTTCAGGGTGTTGGTCGTAGACTTTGAGGTCTTCCTTTTTCTCAAAAAGGGCTACTTCACCATATTGAAAACCTTTGCCATTTGGGGAATCATTCTTCCCAACCCAGAACTCCTTCAGCACGGGGATCTTATCTTGCAGCGAAGCTAATTCTTTCATTAGCTTCGCTATTTCGATCTCAGATACCTCTGGTTTGAATTTGAAGTAATGTAGATGGTAGAACATCCCACTTTTCTCATTCTTCGCTGAAATAGGGTTTACACCCAAAGAAGCTAGGAGGGCGCCAGCTAATAGTTTTCTTTTTTTTGTATCTATATTTTTCATATGTGTTTTATGAGCGTATTGATTTCTGTTTGAATAAATCTGTGACCAAAAATATCAAAATGGTATCCAATTTTGATTTGCCTATGAACTCAATCCTGTCAAGCCCGCTAACATTTCTCAACGGAAATTGAATGGAGACCAAAAGACACCCAAAGATATGGCGCAAGGGAAAGGGCGATCAGCCTAAACCCGCGAGCCAAAGACAAGGGGATGTATTACAACAGTGGATGCATCCTCAAAGGCAACTCAATGCTGGGCACCGTCAGTGGGGTCAACGAAGCCATGAGTGGGGCTTCTGAGCCGGAAGATTCCGAGTAAGTCTCCATTCAATTTCAAAGCACAAGCCGAGGTTCATCCCCNTTTTTTTTGTGCCCANATTCAGTGTGAATTTGTTCGATATCNCTTGACGATATCNNGNNAATNAGTANTNTAAANNTGNNTCAANNNANNNGNNTANNCNANTGACTCANAATCGCTTGGTCGGGGGTTCAAATCCCTCTGGNNCCACCACTTTCATCATGCATTCACCTCCACATTTTATCGCTCTTTTCGTCGCGNCGTTTCTTGGNTGCTGCATGGTCGGCTCCTGGGCACCACGTCTCGAAGCCGAGGGTTGGAANTTCTGGAAACGAAGCAAAACCGAACCTTCCNCCTTGTCTCAGGGTGCCTCGGTGCCGGTCGAGGATGTCAGCGCACAGGAAGCCGAGAAACAGCGGGTTGAGAACGAAAAAAACCTACAAAAGGAACAGCGCGCTCAGCGTCGTGCCGAGGAAAAGCGCCAATCAGAACTNACACAGGAGTCCAAGAAGACTCAGNGACAGATCCGCAGAGAACANCGCGAGGTGGTTTCTCGTCAAAAGAAGGTGGTTCGGAGTCTGACNAAAAACCAGCAGAAAGTGGGAGGGTATCAACCGGCGGACAAGCCTTCCTTTTTCCGCAGGCTTTTTTCCCGCAAGTCTAAGTCGGATGGTTTTTTCATTCCATCCGATAAGTAATCTTTAAGCCATCAGGCAAAGAGCTCGTCAATCCTCTTCCCCCCATTGACCAGACGCACNGGTCTTCCGGAGGTNTGGTAAAGTGTCTGGTGAGGCTGGATGCCCATTTTTTGATAAAGGGATACAGCGAAGTCCTCAGGGCTCAGGACATTGTCGGCAGCATAAAAACCCTTCGCATCGGTGGCGCCGATGATCTGGCCTCCGGGGATCCCGGCACCTGCCATCAAGACAGACATGGCGTGCGGCCAATGGTCCCTTCCTGCATCCTTGTTGACTTTGGGCGTGCGACCAAACTCTCCCAGGCAAATGACCATGGTTTTTTCAGCGGAACCGCGCTCGTGAAGGTCGCTGATCAGCGCGGCAAGACCCTGATCCAATTTGGACATGAAGGATCCCTTATAGGCTTTGAACAAGTTGGTGTGGTTGTCCCATCCGCCGTAATAGACCGTGACAAACGAGACGCCTACCTCGGTCAAGCGTCGCGCCATCAGGAGCCGCTGACCCAGGTCATTGCGACCATATCGATCGCGCGTTGATTCCGATTCGTCTCNGATCTGAAAGGCCTTCTGGGCTTCGGGTGAGGTGACCAGCTGCGTTCCTTGCTGATAAAACTGGTCAAAAGTAACGGCAGGATCCTCAGCCAAGGCATCCTGCATCCTGAGCATGTTGTCCAGTGAGNCTCGAAGTTGTCGTCGGTTTTCAGCCCTGCCTTCACTGATGGAGGTCGGTAGCACTACATCCCTCACTCGGAAACTCTCTTGGTTGGGATCACCATCCACGACAAAAGGGGCGTGCTGACCTCCCAGAAAATTGGGTCCACCCGAACGGGAAACCCTTGGAAGGCTCATGTAGGCCGGGAGACCGTCTCGAATGCCCCGATCATAGGAAATCATGGAGCCAAAACTGGGGTGAAAGGTGACAAAGGCCCCACAGGAGACGGGAACCGGTGTGGGTGCTCCCGTCATCATATAGTGGTTGCCNCCGCCATGATTGGGATCTTTGTGGCAAATGGACCNGATGATGGAAACCTTGTCCATCACCTTGGCAAGGTGGGGAACGGCTTCACTGAAATGCACTCCGGGAACGGAGGTGGGAAGGGTGCCGAAATCTCCTCGTATATCCTGAGGAGCATTGGGTTTGGGGTCGAATGTTTCGTAATGAGAGGGACCTCCGTCCAGCCAGACAAGAATACAGCGCGTGTCGTTGGCCTGGGATGATGGGTCCTTGGAGGCTGCCTGCAGTCGCAGGCCATCGGCCAATCCAAGCCCTAGAGTGCCACCCAGCCCCAGCTGAATGAAGTCTCGGCGGCTCACTCCCTGGCAGTTGAAGGTTTTTCGACTCATAGGATTCTGACTCTCAATGATTGAACACAAATTCAGCGCTGTTGAGCAGCGCCCAAACCAAGTCCTCCAAACCCTCGCGTTGTCTTTCACCGGAAATGGCTTTCATCGCAATGNGGATCTCTGTCGAATTTGGCCTGCGCGAAAATAGAGTCAAGTAAATCTCTTCGACCTTCTGTTCGGGATTCATGGCCTGGTTGGCCAATTTGGCAACCCACCCCTCGTCATCGTGCAGTTTGCGCTGAATCGCTTCGGAATGCATGAGATGAAGTGCCTGGACAACACTTGGGGTGTTGATCCGCTCGCATGGNGGGTCCGAACTTGAATTGGGTCGGTCAAAAGCATCGAGAAATTGAGAGGAAATTTTGAAATTCCAAGTTTCCACTGCGCGCGAACCAGGCGGCATGCCTTCGAAGGATTCAGGAATGTGGGTGATGTCACTGACGGCATCCAACAAAACCTCTGCGGGGAGTCTTTTACGATAGTATCGCGAAAAGTACCGCGTGTCAGCGATGTTGGTGTCGTTGGGGGTCGAACTGGATTGATACAGCCTCGATGACATGATGGTTCTCATGAGATGGCGTAAATCGTAGCCATGGGCAACGAAGTCCTTGGCAAGGGCCTCCAGCAGGGNTTGGTGAACGGCAGGATTACTGGTTCGAAAATCATCCACGGGATCCACAAAGCCTTTACCAAAAAAGACAGCCCAAACCCGGTTGACGATGGCTTGTGAAAAATAGGGATTGTCTTCGCGCATCATCCAATGCACCCAGGCATTTCTTGGATCCTCGTTGGCTTCATACTTCAATGGACCGCCTCCCGGGGGGGTAGGTTGCATGATTTCTTCGGTCCGGGGGTGCTTGATCTCGCCTCCTGACTCAAAATAAAACGTTTCGGTTCCAGCTGAAATGGGNGGTGAAACCCCTGCGCCCTTTTGTTTGACCGATTGAAAGATGGCAGCTGTTTGGTAAAAGTCTTCCTGCCCCCACTTTTCAAAGGGGTGATGATGGCATTTGGCGCATTCCAGGCGGACCCCAAGGAACAGCTGGCTGAAGAGGATCGTGCGGTCTTCGGGGGTGCGCTTGTCCCGGTAGATGGAAGCAGGTGTGAAACCATGATTGCTGCCCTCCAGCGTCAGGATGGATCGGACAAATGCATCATAGGGCATGTTTTTTCTGAAGGATTGCCGCACCCATTGGTCGAACATATAGACGCTTTTGATGCCTGCTCGATCCGGGTTGGGGCGCAACAGATCGGTCCATTTGATGGCCCAGTGATCACCGATCCAGCGGTGGGTCAGTAGCGATTCGATCCAACGCTCTCGTTTGTCCCGTCGTCGATCGGAAAGGAAACGCTCGGTATCTTCCCGGGAGGGAAGCACCCCGGCCGCATCCAGGGTCGTGCGTCGGATAAAGGTGGTGTCAGAGCAGGCTTCCGAGGGAAGGTATCCCAGTTCCTGCAAGGTTGGGAATGCCAGCTCATCAATCAGGTTGTGGGGGGACAGCTGGGCAAATCGGGAGGCCAGTTGACGGCTCTCGTGCTCTCTGGGAACGGTCCATCGGGTTTCATCCAACATACCTGAAAAGCGAGCGATCATGACGACAGTGCCCTCCCGATCTCCTGTGGTTGCCAAGCCATCTTCCTCCACGATCAGAATGTCCTTGTCGGAACTTTGCCATTCCGCCAGGTGAGAAACATCCCGGATGGAACCATCATCGTAATGGGCTTGCACCATTGAGTGAAACGAGGTGCTCTTTGAGAGCCTGCCGCCCTCGGGGTGAAGGGAAATGTGTGTCAAAAGTGGGTCCTGTTCATTTTGATACCTCATACCCTGGTTCATCCAATCGATGATTTGTTGATGGAAGGGACTTCCCGGGTCGAGCACCTTCCCTCCTTCGTGAAGGATTTCCTGTGTGGGTTTGAGCAGAAGAAGGCTGCGCTCTGGCTGAGGGGGGAAAATGCGCCGACCTCTCCCTTCGTGAACAATCTGGCGGTAATCGGAAGCCGGGTCATAGCCAAAGACTGACAATTCAAAGCCATTCCTGCCACCCGGTTTGGCGTGGCAGGCACCATTGTTGCAACCGGTCTTGGTGAGAATGGGTTGAATGTCGTCCAGGAAACTGAGGGTTGGATCGCTGGGTGCCGGGTGAACGGTGACCGGCACATGGCCTACGATGTGTCCGCTGGCGTTGCGCGCTTCCAAAAGGGTGCTGCCTGGTTTCACGGCAAGCCAGGAAGATCCCTGCGCACGGAGGCGGGGATCCTCGCCTGATTCGCTCCAAGTCAGCTCTTCGGTATGATCCTGGTGATGGTTCCGGGTGTCACGGCTCCATGCCAGCAGACGCTGCCAGGATTGCCCACTGGTCAATGTGATGGAACTCGGGAAAAACTCGATGTTGGGTGTGGATGATTGCGAACTTTCTTCAGCAAGGACCGTCATGCCAAGCAGGAAGGGGAACACGCTGCTCAGCAACCCGGTCACCCTTCGGGTGGGTTTCAGGGTTTCCAAAGGCCCTGGAAAGCGTCGCGGCATGGTGTGATCATGACGGCATCAAGGCCCAATGACAAGCTTGGAAGGTGTTTGTCCTTCAAGCTTCACCGCTCTGTTGTTGCTCGAGAATTTTGTCGATGGTGGTGTCGAGTAGTGAAGTGTATTGGTCGACGTCCATCGTACGAGGATCCGGCAACCCTTCGGCCTCATAGAGCCATCCTTCCTGATAGGGGTCTTTGGAGATCGCCTGGATGTCTTTGCTCAAGGCCGGGTTACCCCTCAGGAAGGTTCCCTGAACAATAGAATAAAGATCGGAGATGGCCTTGAAACCTTCGAGCCAGCCAATGATCTGCCCATGATGCAGCTTTTCATGAGGGCTGATGTCAAATCCCTGATCCACCATGTCACCAAGCATGCGCGTGGCGAATTTGGTCATGCCGACCCGCCAGTGATTGGGAGCGATTTCCTGCGCCCAGGCATGGGTCGGACTGTAGCGAAAAGGGATCGGTAGATGGGTGACAAAAGTGGATCTTTTGTAAAATTTTTTTTGAATTTGAGGTTTTTGGCTCAATGGGTTCCAGTCCTAATCTGCCAAACCGGTTCATACCAGAAAAAATGAGCTGCAAAATTGGCTTGATGTGCGGCATTGGAATGAGGTTACGCTTCCGCCTCATGGGAAGGACTCCCTCAGAAATGTAGAGCGGTTGCTGTGCCGCAGACTTGCAAGTAACGCCTCAGGACTATGCCAACATACGAATACTATTGTGAGAAATGTGGACTGGAATTCGAACACTTCCAGTCCATGAAGGATGACGCTCTTACCACCTGTCCGAAAGGGGTCTGTCCCAAAAAGCGATGGGCCAAGGGAAAGGTGAAACGATCCATTGGTTCTGGAGCAGGTTTGATCTTCAAGGGCTCTGGTTTTTACATCACCGATTATCGCAGTGAAAACTACAAAAGTGGTGCCAAAAAGGACAAGCCGGCGCCAGCGACTGATTCCAAAAAATCCAAAACATCTTCCAAANCGAAGAAGAAAAGTTAATGCACTTGGTGCTCCGTCAGCCTGTTGGGTGCGGACCCCTTGGCACTCTGTCCGGGCACTTGCTCACCTTTGCCCTGTGGGCGGTGTTACTCGGGACACCCAAGCTTGAACTCCAGGGCGAGAGTCTGCAGAGCACGAGTGGACAATTTCTGACCATTTGGGTCAAGGATCGCTTCTATACCCCCGAACTGACTCCCAATCAGGTGAACCAAGGCTGGGTTGCNTTGACCCCTAGCTTGGTTAGTTTGACCGCCGAGCAAGTCAAGACCGGTATTCTCAAAGTTTTGGGCCTTGAGGATCAGTGGGCTCAGCGAATCCGCATCCATNTGAGCTCCAAATTGATCGACCAAGAGCCCTTTGTCACCTTGCCGACCCGGTTCAACAACGGATGGGGGTTTCGTGTGATGCTCTATCCCAAAATCCGCAAAGACCGATGGATTCGCAATCTGGTGCATGTCCTTCTTTTGGATCTCATCAATCGCGCCGGAACCGAACGCATGTTCGATCCGCCTGCATGGCTGATTGATGGAGTCTGGCAGGAAATGCTCCAGACCTCTCTGGTGGATCCGTCATTGAGCCTGGAAGATGTGGTGGCCCCTGGGCAGTTTTCAGATCCNGGTATGCGATTTCGCACGTGGGTCTACAATGAAGATGCCACCCACATGGCCAAGTTGACCCTCAAGACCCTGGAGCCTCTTTCTCTGGAATCCTTGCTCATGCCCGAGTCCTATGATTTCGACGACATTCGTTATCGGCACTCAGCCCATCTGCTTTTTCACGGCCTTCTGACTCAAGTAGAGGGTGTCTCGGGGATGCAACAGTTTCTCCGGGAGATGCCCCATTTCTTGAATTGGCAGACGACCTTTCATCGCAGCTACCACGCCTCCTTTCCGAATATGCTTCGCCTGGAAAAATGGTGGGCCCTGCAAACAGCTGCGCTGAGTCAGTATAATCCGGTTCGCAGAGCCGACATGCAGCGTAGCCTGGAACTGCTCAAGGCAAGTCTGACGCCACAGGCCAAGCTTGCCGAAAGGGAGGATGCGCTGCCTGTATACACGAGCGTTTCACTGNAAGGGGTGATAGGACAGTGGGAGGGAGCTGTNCGCGATGAACAACTGNGGCAGGTNCACCTTCGCCTGATGGAGTTGAAGAACCAGGTGGTNTTCGAATGTNTNCCNCTGGTGGANGACTATGCNCAGCTGATCCAAGAATTTCTGGAGCAACTTTCTCGGCTGGGATTTCAATCCGCGAAAAAAGGGGCCTTGCCTCTCCGGGAGAGGACCCTTGTGAATCGAACCCTTGGAAGGCTGGAGCAATTGGAACTCAGGCGATTGCAGATGCTGGAACAGTTCCGTCAGCTGGATGCCANAAGCGCCGCTGGAAGCGGTTCATGAACCTTCACCTTGAGCCCGATAGCTTGCGGATTGCCATTCCTTTTCCTGACGAGATTCGATGCGNCGGCAACCATGGGCATGATAAACGCTCTCCACTGCGCGGAATTGCTCGATCAGGATGCCAGCGAGAAGCAGATACCCCCCGGGCTTGAGCCTTCCAAGAAGGGTGGAAGCGTGGGNCTTGAGCAGNTCNTGCGTCAGGTTGGCGCAAATCAGATCATANTTTGTCTGGACCANCGGTTTGAGNTGCGTCAAATCACACCGGCTGAAGCTGATTTGAGATGAAACCTGATTCAGATCGGCATTTTCCCTCGAAACCATGATCGAGTCTGGATCATGATCNAANGCCTTGATGGGCTGATATCCCAGGCNGGCGGCCGCAATGGCCAGGATCCCTGAACCCGTGCCGATGTCCAGCATGGAGGCTCGGCGATCCNGTGNNTGAAGTTTTTCCAGGGATTCGAGACAGAATCGAGTCGTGGCGTGTTGGCCGGTTCCAAAACTCAATCCGGGGTCGAGGGTGATGAGCTTCTGCCCCTTTTTGGGTTGCTTCTTGGACCAACTGGGTTTGATTAAAAGGCGTTTTCCGATTTCAAGAGGTTTGAAGTGGGATTTCCAGGATTCCCTCCAGTCACTCTCCTTGATTTTGCGGCATCGAAATGTGAGGGATGACTTTTCAAGCAGGTCCGGGAAGCCGTTTTGAAGGCATGCTTGAATTTCTCGTGATTTACTCAAGTTCCAGGCACTGCGCTGGGTGATGAAAGCCGATATTTCTGCCTGATCCGATTCAAGCGGACAATACGACGAGGCGCTTTGGCCCAGAGCCATGACCAAGATCTCCGTGGCGGCTTCTTCCAAAGCGGCTGGAACCTGGAAACTGACTTGCCAGACCTCTGCCTCAGAATCCCTGGATGCTTTCGAGGGCATGAAGTTTTTCTAAAGAGCTTTGAGGATGATCAGGAAGCTGCCTGGGCAATGGCTGTCCGCTGAATCGTCACAAGCTCCTGAATGCCGGACATACCGTAAGCAAGTAATTGCTGCAATGCACTTTGGTCGAAAGTGCCTTTTTCACCCGTTCCCTGAACTTCGATGAACTGATTTTCATCGGTCATGACGAGATTCATGTCGACCTCTGCATTCACATCTTCCTTGTAATCGAGATCCAGCAGGGGCACCCCATCGACCACCCCCATGCTGACAGCGGCCACTCCGTTGACCAGGGGGCTTTCCTTGAGGATGCCGTCCTGCCGTAGTTTTTCGATGGCCAAGGCCAAGGCCACATAGCCGCCCGTGATGGAGGCCGTCCGTGTGCCACCGTCTGCTTGGAGGACGTCGCAATCGACCCAGATGGTGCGAGGACCCAGTTGCTTGAGATCGACCGCAGCCCGGATGGCACGCCCGATGAGGCGCTGGATTTCCTGAGAACGTCCATCGATGCGCCCTTTGGTGGCATCCCTTTGCTTACGGGTCAGAGTGGAGTAGGGAAGCATGGAATATTCGGCGGTGATCCAGCCCCCTTCTTTCTTTTGTTCCTTCATCCAACGGGGGACATTTTCCTCGATGGTGACCCCACAAACCACCCGCGTCTGTCCCCATTCGATCAGAGTGGAACCTGTCGCATGTGGGGCAATATGATTTTGAAAGCGAATGGATCTGAGTTGGTCGGGGCCCCTATTCTCAGAGCGAATGCCGGCAGTATCTAATGTCATCGCCTGCATCGTGCCAAAGGGCCCATGGGATGGCAACCGGATAGATCCACCTCTCCTCGAAAAAGGAGGCATCCACTCGAACAACCCGATTCCATGATTGCCATCAGGATGCTGTCTGATAATATGCTGACCTCCAGAATCTTAAGATGAAAACAGCGTGTTCAACCCCATGCTCTGGGCTTCACAAGTTCTTCCTTTTCGCATCGATGAGTCTCATGGTGGGTGCCGATCCTCTTCTCGCTGATGATTGGAATCTGGATCCCAGCATCAAGCCTGACGACAATCGTTTCACTCCAACGGTCGTTCTTCAGGGCCCGCTCAATGAGCCCATGGCCTTTGAGGTCCTGGAAGATGGCAGGATTTTCCTGATTGAGAGAAGGGGAGGCATCCAGATGATCGATCCGGTGGATGGTCAGCTCAAGCCGGTCGGTGCCCTTGAGGTCAACACCGAAGGGAACAATGAGCAAGGCCTGGTGGGAATGACGCTGGACCCTCTCTTCATGGAAAACGGGTGGATGTACACCTATTATTTTTCTCCTGAGGAGCCCAAGGCGATCATCAGTCGCTGGACCCTCAAAAACAATGTTCTGGTAGCCAATTCCGAGAAAGTGCTGCTTTCTTTTGAAGCCCAGCGCGAAACATGTTGCCACACCGGTGGTGGGATGGCCTGGGATTCAGAGGGCAACCTGTTTGTCACCATTGGCAATAACACGGGTAACAACCAAGCATCCCACACCGATGAGCGCCCGGGAAGAAGCAGCTGGGATGATCAACGTGGAACGGCCAACACCGATAGCCTGGAAGGGAAGATATTGAGAATTCACCCTGAAGCCAACGGGTCTTATTCCATTCCGCCCGGGAATCTCTTTCCGCTGACCACCCCCAATACCCGTCCCGAAATCTATACCATGGGCCATCGCAATGCTTGGAGAGTTTCTGTCGACAGCCAAACGGGATGGATTTACTGGGGGGAAGTCGGTCCCGACGCGCGCGAAGACTCGGAAATAGGCCCCAAGGGCTACGATGAATTCAACCAGGCGCGGGGGCCTGGTTTCTTTGGGTGGCCCTATTTTGTGGGGGATCATGCCTACCCGATCATGGATTACGAAACTCAGGTTCCCGGGAAGAGGAAAAATCCTAAAAACCCGATCAACCTATCTCCCAACAACACCGGGCTTGTCGAGTTGCCACCCTTGCAGCCGAGTTTTGTTTATTATCCCTATGATGCCTCTGAAGCGTTCCCCGCCATGGGCACGGGAGGTCGGTCGGCCACCGGAGGCCCGATCTACCACAAAGCAGATTACCCCAATGCCCTTCGGCCCTGGCCAGCCTATTTCGAGGGTAAGTGGCTGGCTGCCGAGTTGTCTCGTCGCGCCATCTTCCTCATCAGCATGGATGAAGAGGGTGGTTATGAATCCCTCGAACGCTTCCTGCCTGATTACCGGCCAGTGGAGCCCATTGACATGAAATTTGGCCCCAACGGTGATTTATACGTGTTGGAATATGGGGGACGCTGGTTCCAGGCCAGCCCGGAAGCCAAGCTTGTAAGAATTGCGTATGAAGGAGGCAATCGCGCTCCGGTCGCACGCATTGCCTCTGACAAAACCGGGGGAATGCCGCCCCTGCCAATCCAGCTTTCCTCAGAAGGTACCTACGACGCTGACCAGGATCCATTGGATTACCGTTGGGAGATCTCGGACGCGGGCGGCAATGTGGAGGTGTTCACCGAGGCGCATCCCCGTGTGGTGCTTCAAAACACGGGCAACTATTCGGCACATCTGACTGTGACCGATTCTAGTGGGGCTGCGGCCAGCGCTTCGCTGCCCATCGTCTCAGGCAATGAACCACCCCGTGTCTCCATTGAATTGGAGGGCAATCAGCAGTTCTACTTCCAGGAGGTTCCAGTAAAGTATGCGGTCGAAGTGGAGGATCGGGAGGATGGGCTCTTGAGTGATGGTGATATTTCTGCTGAATCGGTCGGCTTCAGTATTTCGATGGTCGAGGCGGGCTTTGATCCTGACGAGCTGGATGCCGTGGGGGAGGAAGATCCGGTTCTGGCTCGTTTTCCCGTGGCCGCTGGATTGATACAAAAAGCCAACTGTCGCTCCTGCCACCTCGCACAAGGACGATTGGTGGGGCCAGGCTTTGATAGGATCGCCGAGCGCTACCTCGGCCAAGCCGATGCGATGGATGGGCTGGTAAAAAAAATCGTTCAAGGTGGGCGTGGGGTCTGGGGTGAAGTACCTATGCCTCCCAATGCCTTGATTACCGAAAATGAAGCTCGGGAGATTTTGAAATACATCCTCAGTGTCGGCCAGGAAAGTGCCAGACTGGCGCTCAGTGGAGCCTACCAATTGGAAAGTCCTGGCCCGGATGCAGATCAAAATGGCGCCCGACGAAGAAATCGCTCACTGCCTCCAAAACTTCTGATTCAGGCCAGCTACAAGGATCTTGGCGATGACGGCGTGCCATCGCTTTCACAGCGTGCTGTTCGCATGCTGCAGGCTCCACAGCTGGATGCTGCCAGAGCCCATGTGATGGATAAGGTAGAAGCTCAGCGTTTTGGTGTCTCCGTCAGGCACGGAGGCTCACTGATTTATAAGGGGCTTGATATGACACAAGTGGATTCCCTGGAAATCGGTGTCTTTGCTTCTGCGCGCATGAACCACACAGGCGGACGCGTCGAGGTCCGGCTGGGGGGCGCCCAAGGGGCTTTGATAGGGCAAGCCGATGTCGCAGCTCCTGCCCCAGCCACACCCGGTTCCAGAGGGGGCTTCTCCCGGACGCCTCCGCTCCCTATTTCTCTGATGCCTCAAAGTGGACTTCAAGACCTCTGTCTGGTCTTTTCCAATCGTGAGGCAAAGGAGGATCAACCATTGATGAGCGTTTCTGTCCTTTCCCTGCGCCCTTCGATAACCCAATCAAAACCATGAACTCCATGAAAGAAATCCCAACGATCATCAAAACCTCCAACCTGCCTCGCAGGCAATTTATACGCCATGCGGCCAGCGCTGTGGCTCTCTGGCAGGTGCCTGGGCTGTTTGCCGAGCAGCTTGCTGTGACACCCAGATCGACCGAAGGTCCGTTTTATCCGGACACCTTGCCGCTGGATACCGATAACGACCTGATTGTGGTCAACGATGATACCACTCCGGCGGTAGGGGAGGTCACCTATTTGAGTGGCCGCGTTCTGGATCGCAACGGTCAACCCGTGCCGAATGCGGTCGTCGAAATTTGGCAATGCGATGCCAAGGGGGTTTACTACCACTCAGGCAGCGGAGATGCGCTCAAGCGGCGAGACACGCACTTTCAGTGTTTTGGGCGTTTTTTGACCGGCAATTCCGGCGAATACCTGTTTCGCACCATCAAGCCCGTTCCTTACCCAGGGAGGACGCCCCACATCCATCTCAAGGTCAAGCGAGGTGGCAAGGAATTGCTCACCACGCAGTGCTACATCAAGGGGCACCCACAAAACGCCCAGGATGGCCTCTGGAATCGGATAAAAACGCCGGCTCAACGCGATAATGTGACCGTCGACTTCAAGCCTATCCAGAGCGAAGGTTTCGCTCAGTGGTCTGCAAGGTTCGATGTGGTCTTGCGACGAACGCCATCGGCGTGATGCCCTTTAGCCCTGCCAGCAAAACATGAAAGCGCTGATGCCCCTTAAGAAGATGCAAGTCTGCATGCGGGTGTTCACCCTCCTAGGTTGTCTGACACTTTATGGCGGTCCATTGGATGAGGTCTACCGACTGGGGCCTGATTCCCTGCCGCAGGAGGGGGTTCCCAAAGGAACCGTGTTGGGTCCTTTGACCCATGCCAGCCAGGTGTTCCCCAACACGACGCGTCATTACTGGGTTTATGTGCCTGCCCAATATGACGGATCCTCTCCGGCACGCCTCATGGTTTTTCAGGACGGCCATGCCTTTGTCGGGTTGGAAGGCGCCTATCGCATACCCAATGTCTTCGACAATCTCATTTACCGCCGTGAAATGCCGGTCACCATTGGGGTGTTCATCAACCCGGGACGGACACCTGATCAGCAGGAATCCTCAGCGAATGACTGGGGAGATCGCATCAACAACCGTCCCACCGAATACAATGAGTTGAATGACACTTATGCTCGCATGGTGATCGATGAGCTGATTCCGAAATTGAAGGAGGACTACATGCTTTCGGACAAACCTGAAGACCGCGCCATTGCGGGTGCCAGCTCAGGCGCCATCTGTGCCTTTACCGTGGCCTGGCATCGGCCGGATGCTTTTGGCAAGGTCATCTCCACCATCGGGAGTTTCACGAACATTCGGGGCGGCCACGTCTACCCGGAACTAATTGCTCAATATTCCAAAAAACCCATACGGATCTTTCTTCAGGATGGCCTGAATGACAATCGGGGACGACGGCGAGGAGGCAGCTACGACCCGGAATGGGACTGGTATCAGCAAAACCGAAAAATGGTTACTGCTCTCACCGAGAAGGGATACGACCTGAATTATTGTTGGGGAGTCGGGACGCACTCCAACCGTCAGGGTGGAGCCATGATGCCTGAGATGTTGCGGTGGCTGTGGCGAGATTATCCACGCCCTCCGGATGATCCACTCAATGAAAGCAATCGTGGCCTGCTCGAGCCGTAGGATCCTTATCCTAAAAAAAAAGAGCCAGGCATGGGCCTGGCTCCTTGAATAACAAAAGGTCTTCCTATTTGATGTCGAGAAGTTCCACATCAAAGACCAGCGTGGCATTGGGTGGGATCACGCCCCCGGCACCTCGCTCGCCGTATCCCAACTTCGAAGGGATGAACAACTTCACCTTGCCACCTTTTCCAATGAGCTGGAGGCCCTCCGTCCAACCGGGAATGACCTGGTTGAGACCAAAAACGATGGGTTCATTGCGTTTGTAGGAACTATCGAATTCAGTCCCATCCACCAGCTTTCCGCTGTAATGGACTTCGACTCGGTCGGTAGCACTGGGTTTTTCATCCGAACCGGGGCGCTCGATGATGTATTGCAACCCGCTGGCTGTTTGTTTGACGTTCTCCTCTTTTGCATTCTTGGCAAAAAAGGCCTCTTCTCCTGATATGGCATCACTCACGATTTGTGCTTCCTGTTTTTTGGCTTCTTCGACGGCAGCCTCCAAAGCTGCCATGGAGTATTCTCCCTTGAGGGTCACCGATTCAATCACCACAGGTGTGGCTGGAACCACCTTTCCTCCGGGGTATTTCGGGTCGGTCTTGGTTTCCGTGTCACGGATTTTATCGACGTTTTCCATGCCTTCCACGACCTTGCCGAAGACGGCATAAGCAGCGCCGCCTCGGGCGATATCAAGGGAGGCATTGTCGACCACGTTAATGAAAAACTGTGAGGTGGCCGAATCGGGGTCACTGGTGCGAGCCATGGCGATAGTGCCACGCAAATTCTTGAGGCCGTTCTTCCACTCGTTCTTGATGGGGGGCATCATGCCGGTGGTTTTCTTGTCGAGATTCTTGTCGAATCCACCCCCCTGAATCATGAATGTGGGAATGACACGGTGGAAAATCGTACCGTCATAATATTTCGATTCGGCATATTGGAGGAAATTGTGTGTTGAGATGGGGGCTTTTTCAGCATTCAGCTCCAGGACAATATCTCCCAAGGTGGTTTTCATCGTGACTTGGGGGTTCGCTGCCTGGAGCGTCAGACTCAAGCTGCCGTATACCAAAGCTGCCCAGTAGAATGGGTGGGTCGTGAAAGGTTTCATAACAAATCAGGGCCTCAACTTATGAAAGGAATGCCCTGCGAGCAAGCTCGAAGCTTCCATGAGGCCGTTGCTGTTCACGGACCGGAACACTAAGGGGAAGAAACCTTGAATGGATGATGAGGATCATCCTACTTTTTGAGAGCTTGCCTTTGAGGAGAGTGATGGGTGCCTGGTGGTCCCCGGGTTCTTCAAAAACCTTGAGAGGTGGTCAAACCATCTCTGGTGTGTTCGATTCGCACCCTCTCCGCCATCTGTATCTAGTTTTATCGGATGGTATTACGGGCCTGAAGAGGGGGTTCGTTTCCCTGGCAAATGGCGATTTTCCAACTCTCCGCCTACTATCTTGTCACAATCCACTCAGTATCCGATTCAATAGTGAAACCATTTCGCGAGATGCGTCTCCTACCATCGAAACCACATGCCGTCGGTTTCGTGGTTAACTTTCAAATGGCTATTGCACCCTACAAGCCCGGGTTCTCGAAGTCACGTTTGTAACATATTATGTAAAAGTTCAAGAAGTTGATAAAAACATAGAAGGATGACAATAAAACCAGGTCTTGTCTGTTAGTGATAATAACTATGAATAGTTTGAATTCATCAAAAAGGAGGTCGCCGCACCGGCTACTGAAAATTATTTTCAGTGGTTGTATTCTGTTATTAGTAGTGCCGGTTAAAGCTTTAAACATCGCGCATACCAGTGATGCATCGACCGTCGAACAGCAGGCTGCAAAAGAAGTTAGACGCTACGTTTTTCTTCGCACGGGTATCGCTCCTGAAGTGATATCAGCAAACAGATATGCAGACTTGCCAGGAGGTGATGTCATTGTTGTCGCCGCTGACAACCAATCTATTATCACAGAGCTGAAACCTGAATACAGGAATGTAGACGCACCGGATTCCGACAATAGAAAGGGTTATCTTCTCAAGTCTATCAGCAAGGATGGGCGACACGTCCTCGTCATTACTGGTGCCGATACCGTGACCACGTTGACTGCTGCCTATCGATTTGCGGAACGGATCGGTTGCTACTTTAATTTGGCAGGTGATGTCATTCCAGACCAGAAACTGGCCTATCCTCTAGATGTCAGTGGTTTCGATGAGAAATCACAACCGTGGTTTGAGTTGCGGGGGAATCTCCCGTTTCACAATTTTCTGGCTGGCCCCGATTTTTGGAGCACAGCTGATTACAAGTCCTTTTTGACGCAACAGGCCAAAATGGGACTCAACTTTTTCGGGATGCACCATTATCCAGAACGCGGAGAACCTTCATCAACTGAGGGGCCCGAACCGCATGTTTGGATCGGGCATAAAAGGGATGTCAACGGTGATGGCACCGTCACGGAAGGAGGCGCTTACGCCACCTACTGGGCGAGCACGTTTCGGCCTGCTCAAAACAGTTGGAGTGGCACTCCCCTTAAAACAACCGGGTTCACCAACGGTGCCGACACGCTCTTTGCTTACGATGAGATGGCGTCAGACGCGGTGGGATTGAAACAACCCTCAACTCCTGCAGAGAAGGCCGCCGTGATCAACAAAGTAGGATGCCTGCTACATGACGCCTTTACTCATGCGAAGAGACTGGGAATCAAGACCACTCTTGGCACCGAGTCCCCTTT
>NYYT01000115.1 GCA_002686885.1 Pedosphaera sp. | reverse complement strand
TTGCATTTCGAGGCCACCAAATGCTTTTGCGATCTTACCAATACGGGCCCTGAGATCACCCACAGTGCGCTGCCTGCGATTGGTGGCAGCTTTCTCCATCATCATCTCATCAAACGCCCACTGAACGGTCGTAGAGGTCTGAGGAGGCACGTAATTCTTGGAACACCAGTCGATCGCTTCAGAGAGCGAAGCAATGGGCAATTTCTCCAAAATTTTGTATGCCATCTCGGCATCTGCCACCTGTCCCTGGGTAAGCCGTGTTTTGGCAAACGTATCAACTTGGGTTTTGCTTTTCTCGGCAAACTCAAGCTGCTGCCGATGCCTCTCAGCTTCGTCTCGATCGGCAAAATATCGCCTCTGTCGATCCCCTTCGCGGGTTGTTCCACTGACCAGCCAAGTCCTCTTGCCGGTGTGGACTGTGACCCTCTTTATGGCGAAGTGTGACCTCGGTTTAGGCATAGCACTACTTTTAGAATGGCGAATTTAATGGCGACAAGCAAAATCAGTGACTATGAAATCCTCTTGTGAAAAGTTTCACAAAGGGTATCCCTGGTGGTTTTGGAGGTATTGGGGCACAAAAAACCCCCTGTTTTTACATGGGTATTGGAGTGTTCGGTATTTATTAATGGCGGAGAGAGCGGGATTCGAACCCGCGGTCGCAGTTATCCCACGACGACGGTTTAGCAAACCGTTGCTTTCGACCACTCAGCCATCTCTCCGCCCGGGTCGGGAGAGACAATGAACCCGTAATTGGGGGCCTGCGCAAGGAAAAACGTCCATCAGGTTTCAGAGGAAGAATGTCCTAGAGATAGACTTTCTTTTCGCAGACCCCCATTGGGGTATGGGTAGAGCCGGGAGAGGCCTTTCCCTGATTATTGTGTCGCCACGCCTGCCCGGAAAAATTGAGCGGGTTGATCTCGATCCAAAGCCCAGCTCAGGGTGTGCGACGGCTCGGTCAGAACACCGGTTTCCCGAGGTTCCCAAGTCACAAGATCGACCGAGCTTTCGATCTTGTAGAAATCACCCTTGTTACCCACTACATCAATTGCCACGGTAGGGTTCTCCGTATCGGCATGCTGCCAGTGGATGCCACCGACCTGAGCCAGCGATAGGGTGTCATCATCCATGATCCTTCCTTCAAGGGTGGCATCACCCAGCAATGCCTCGCCAGCAAAGGCTCGCACCTCTGCTATCAACACTTCATCGCCTTCGACCAGCCGATCCTTCATCGTCTCCAGATACACCCGGCCATGCGACTGACCTGAGGCCAAGACCCAGGAAGCTTCGCTCACCATAAAATCCTCTTCAGGGTCAGCAGTGCCCGACCAAAGGACCTGCAAGTGGATGGGATGGGTGAGATCCCCACCTCGCTCCCACTCGAACCAGGCCGCCGAACCCGCCCCTTCTGGAAAGACATCTGTTAAGGGACGAATCTGAAAGGTTGGAGTGACAGAGGCCGTCTGTCTGGGAAGATCCCCAAAGTCATCGGTGACCGTCAGTTGATCCACCCAGATACCTCCCAACCCCGAAGCCTGACGGAAGGCAAATTGATGAATGCCACGAGGGATAGCCACATCCTCTGCGAGGAGGGTCAAATCCGTTTCCTGCGCAGGATTCAACCCCAATCGACTCAGGCCACTTCGAGCATGATAACTCATCACCACCTGAAGGGGCTCATTCAAGGCAAAGGGCTCGGGCCACCAGGTCACCTCCGACGACTTGGAGGCACCATTGGCCACCCCAAGCCGAAAGCCCTCACCCTCTTCCTCAGCCGCCACAAAGAGTCGACCACGGTAAGTCGAAGAGCCCCCGCCACGAAAGTGGGCAAAGTAAGTGCCCGCCTTGGAAGGTTGCTCCGTCACCTTGAGTGTCATCATGAGGTAGAGGAGGTCTTCGGATGCGTCGTCGAAGTGACGATCCCCAAGAGCAATGGCCACATCCTCGCTTTGTTTGGAGGANAGCTGCAACCAGCCCTGGGCTTGTTGTAAATCTCCCTCGGTGCCACTGGTATGNANCCAACCNGNNTCGGATTGATTCAACAAGNCCCCNGGGCCGCCGTCGAAGGTGTCNTGAACCAGGATTTCGCCNTGCAGTCGCTGGCTTTNNGNTAAGCCCCCTATCAGAAACCCTGCTCCNAGGAGGAGGGCAAACAAAGGCTGATGAGGGTNCGATGGAAACAGTTTTTGATGTGATTTCATTTTACATGGATGCCCCTCTGACAGGCATTGCCGGAGGCGCAGCAACATCCTTTTCCCCGCTACCAGAAAAACATCCTTTTTACCCTCCGAAGACCCACCCTCCTTACCGATAAAGCGTCCAAGGAGTCCTTCGAAGCTCCATGCGATGGGCTCAACCCACCGTCTGTTTCGGCCGGCTAGTGTAGGACTCACGTAGGTTTCACCTTGGTGATTGGTGATTGCTACCCACCTATGCTACGTCTAGTATTTGATCATGAACCCCTCCTCATCCGCATGGATCCTTCTGTGTTGGTCCCTTCTTGTGGTATTGCCTCCATCCGCACAGGCTCAGACGCGTGACGAAAAAGTTCGACAGGACAAGGCAAGTGTCCAAGCCAATGGGCAATGGATCTACAACGATCTCGACCTGGCCATGGCCGAAGCCAGACGCGACAACAAACCCCTGTTGGCCACCTTTCGATGTATCCCATGAACGGCTTGTGCCGGATTTGACGGGCAGGTTGTCCGTATGGAAAAAGAATTGGCCCGGTGGATGAATCAATTCGTGCGGGTCCGGTTGATTCAATGCAACTCCGTTGATTTGAACCTATTTCACTTTGACTACGATCTGACATTTGCCGCGTTTTTCTTGAACGCAGACAAGACCCTCTACGGTCGATATGGCACCCGCTCCAGCCATGATGAGGCTGAAAAGGATGTGTCGATCGAGGGATTTGCCAAGGCCATGGAAAAGGCACTTACCCTGCACCGTGCCTACCCTGGAAATCGCACGGCACTGGAAGGGAAGAAAGTACCCTACAGCGAGTTTGCCATCCCCCAGGATTACCCCCACCTGGAGGGGCGTTTCCAGCCGTGGCTGGATTTTGAGGGCAAGGTCGCAGCCAGCTGCATTCACTGTCACATGGTACGCGATGCCGATCGACGCTATCGGCGTCATCAAGGCAGCCCGTTGAGCGATAAGGCTATTTATCCCTGGCCCATGCCACAGGTTCTGGGACTCCACCTCGACCCAAAAGAGATTGCCACGGTTGGCAGGGTGGAAGAGGGTTCGGCCGCCGAAGCAGCCGGGCTCAGAGTCGATGATCAGATCCTCACGATGGCAGGTCAACCCATCGTCTCCATCGCCGACGTTCAGTGGGTTCTGCATCAAGCGCAAGAGCCATCCAGCATTGCCATGACCCTTCAGCGGGGCCCAGATGTCCTCAGCCGATCCCTTCTTCTGGCAAGGGGTTGGCGTCGCGATTCAGACATCAGCTGGCGAACCACCAGCTGGGACCTGCGGCGCATGGCAGCCGGTGGCCTGAAGATGCGACACCTTCGCACCGATGAGCGCAGGGAACATGGGCTCAAGGAACGTCAAACCGCCTTGCTGGTCGAACATGTCGGGCAATACAATGATCATGCGGTGGCCAAAAAGGCTGGCTTTCTCAAAGGAGACATCGTGATTTCCTTTGATGGAAGGGAAGACCTGCTGACCGAGACCGATGTCTTCGCCTACGTGATGCGGGAACGCCCGAAAGATTCCATCGTTGCCGTTCGCATTCTCCGGAAGGGCCAGGAACAAACCCTGCGTTTCAAGCTTCAATGAGCCGGAGAAGTTGCCGGTTGCTCTGAGGCGGCTGCTTCCGGCAGGATAGAGCGCATGGGAAGCAGTTATACGGACTTATCGAACGTGTCAGGGATCATTCGCCAGCGGCGATCGGTCAAGCCAACCTTCATGGACCCTGAAAAACCGGTCGATGCAACCCTTTTGGACACCTTACTGGAAAACGCCAACTGGGCCCCGACCCATGGCCTGACCGAGCCGTGGCGCTTCACGGTATTCACCGGTTCAGCCCGCCAGAAGCTGGCCGGATTCCTACAAGGTCTTTACCAGGTTCTCACACCCACACATGCCTTTAAAAAAGAGAAGCATGAGAAATTGGGCCGCAACCCACTTCTGGCTCCAGTGGTGCTTGCCATCTGCATGCAGCGCGGAAACAACGCAAAGATCCCGGAGTTGGAAGAGGTGGAGGCGGTGGCCTGTGCCGTTCAGAACCTGCATTTGAGTGCCTCTGCGGCGGGGCTGGGTGGTTTCTGGTCAACCCCGCCCATCTTGAGCTCGGCGGAAATGCGGGCTTTCCTCGGGCTCGGCGACAAGGACGCGTGCCTGGGGCTTTTTTATCTCGGATGGCCTAAAGAGGGTGTGACCCTCCCCGAGAGTCGACGCAGCCCCATGAACGACAAGGTCACCTGGTTTTAATTTCGCTTGCCCAAAAATGAATCTCGAACTGGAGCAACAGAGGGTTCTGGTGGTCGGCGCTGCCGGCACCATCGGCAAGGCGGTCACTCAGGCCTTTCTCCAGGAAGGGTGCTCGGTCATCCTCTTGGACAAGGATCCGCTCAAAAGCGAGGACTTTCCTCATGCACCTGAGCGGCTTCATGCGATTCAAGGAGATGTCCGTCGGGCTGAAGATATGAACCAGGCAGTAGCCTATGGCAAACGTCACCTGGGTGGGCTGGATCACGCCATCTATACCGTCGGGGCGGGCTCTGGTAAATATGGGTTCCCGTTCTGGAACTTGAGCCCAAGCGACTGGCCCAGCGTCCTTGAGATCAACCTCATGGGGGCCGTTCATCTGGCCCATGCTTTTGCTCCTGAAGCGATCCAGCAAGCGGGCCGCACCCTTTGCCTGATGAGCTCGGTGGCCGGACAAATCGGTTCGCAAACCGACCCTCCCTACAGTGCTGCCAAGGCCGCTTTGATCAATTTCATGCAATGCATTGCCAAGGATTTCGCGCCGCACGGCGCGCGTGCCAACGCCATTGCGCCCGGCATGGTGGTTTCGGAGCTCAATCGGTCGGTCTGGGCATCCGCTCAGTCAGGATTGAACCCCGAGGAACAAACAACCTACGCGCAGTGGGGTGATGACAAGGTCAAGCGCGTCTCGCCAATGGGCCAGTGGCAACGCCCGGAAGACTGCGCCAGCATGGCCACCTACCTGGCATCGCATCATGCCCGTCATATGACCGGACAAGTTCTCAACATCGATGGAGGTCAGGTCATGCACGCCTGATCCCCTCCCCATTCCAACATCCTTGACCCAAACCATGATCCTTCCTTTCGCACTTCAGAATCCACTCAGGCTCACCTCCCCTTACTTGGCCTCGCTTGCCATCTTTGTTTTGCTTGCCGTTTGCAACACATCGGCTGACCCCTGGCAGGAGGCCACCCATCATTACAGTGATAGCAAGGACGTGCGCATCCATTATGCCGCCATGGGCAAAGGGCCGCTGGTCGTGTTGATCCACGGCTTTCCCGATTTCTGGTATACCTGGCGTCATCAAATGCAAGCCCTGAAGGATGCCTACCGAGTGGTGGCCATGGACCAGCGAGGTTACAACCTCAGCGGGCAGCCCAGCGAAAAAGAAGCCTATGCCATGTCCCATTTGGTTCAGGACGTACTTGGCGTTCTGAAGGCCGAAGGCGCCTCGGAGGCCACGATCGTCGGACACGACTGGGGAGGTGCGGTGGCCTGGCAGGTGGCCCTCCGGCATCCGGAAGTGACTCGCAACCTGGTGATTCTGAACCTACCCCACCCCAACGGCCTGATGCGGGAACTCACCCTGAATGAATCACAGCGTCGCAACAGTGCCTACGCCCAAACCTTCAAGCAAGGCAGCCCGGAGGATCCCAAAGTGTTCTTCGGTCGGGCCATGACCCCGCAGAACCTTGCCGGGTGGGTGAAGAGCCCAGCGGTTCGTGACCGCTACATCGAGGCCTTCGAACGCTCCAGTTTGTCCGGGATGATGGCTTATTATCAACAGAACTACCCCGACCTTCCCCCCAAAGGAAACAGCGAGCGCCTCGAGCCCGCCGTCTCGACAAAAGTCCAGGCACCGGTATTGATTTTTCACGGGCTCGAGGACCGAGCACTTCATGCCAATGGATTGAATCAGACGTGGGAGTGGCTCGCTTCTGAAATGACCCTCATCACCCTGCCTGGAGCCGGTCACTTCGTGCAGCACGATCGGGCTGAGCTGGTATCATCACGGCTGCGATCGTGGCTCGATGCGCATCCTTGATGGTTGAGCACCAAGGTGGCCCGATCGTCTCATCCAGCCAACCTTGAGGGGAGTCGATCCGGAGTCCAGCCTGCGACCTCTTGCTCAAGCGTATCGGCTGCCGCTCCATGCCGCCAAACCCCATAGCACAGGGTTCGCATTACATCGATCTGCAAGGCAGGTTGGGCCAGCAAGCCGCCCAGCCACCCGGCCAGCACGTCCCCTGCACCTCCCTGCGCGAGGTAGGGATTGCCACTCAGGTGAACCGTCACCCGGCCCTGAGCCTGTCCCACCAGGGTATGGTGGCCCTTCAGGACGACCAAGGAGCCCCCGTAACGATCAGAAAGGGCTCGGAGGGCCTGCAGTCGATCGGCTTCCACCTCGGCCACCGTGCAACTTAGCATGCGGGCTGCTTCTCCCGGATGCGGTGTGATCACTCGAGGGGCCCCCACGGTTTTTCCTGTAGGCAGCCGATCCAGTGCAGAAGCATCCACCACCATGGCAATCGGTCGATTCATCCACGCATCTGCCAAGGTATCAAAGGTCTCTTGGGTCCATTCTTTCGAAGCCATGCCAGGACCTGCGACCAGACAGGTGAGCTTGCCGGGAAGCGAATCCTCGCCAGCCCAACTCTCCACCATCACATGCTCGAGTCGAGAAGCCACTGGATCATAGACCGAGGGCGGCACCCAGAGCCGAATCAGGCCCGGCTGGGCCGAGGCAGCTCCCCGAGCAGCCAGGACAGCCGCACCATGATAGCCAGCCCCACCCCCAAGGATGCCCACCCACCCCTGCGACCCTTTGTGGGCATGAGCGGGTCTGGGAGGAGGGAAACCGACGGCATCGTGAGGATCGTAAGCGTGAAGCTCACTCAAACGGGGCTCCAATGCGTTCAAACCGACATCCTTCAGCAGCACCAGTCGCCCGGTGACGGCTCCTGCATGGGTCTTCAACAGAGTTTCCTTAAGCGCGCCAATCGTCCATGTTTCCCGCGCTTGAACCACGGGACCGATGATACCATCTCCCGTTGACGCAAGGCCGCTTGGCACATCCACCGATATCACGGGGCCGGAGAATCGATTCAGGACCTCCACGATCGAAGCCCAGACACCTTCCAAGGGGCGGTTGAGCCCAATACCAAAAAGCCCTTCGATCACCGCATCCGGCCCTTGGGCCAGGTGGGTCTCGAGGCGTATCAGGTCTTCGGGTTTTCCATTCAAGGAGAGCAGTTCGACGCGTCGCTGAAACAACCATGGAACCATGGCGCGGACATCGTCCCCGTTGTGCCCCGGCCCAGCCAACAACAGAAGACTATCTCCTGCCTGGCTTGAAGATAGGTAGCGAGCGGCCAGTTTTTTCCCGACCTGGGCAATCACATCCCAAGGGTCGATGCCCTCCGACCAGGAACGTTCTTCCCAGTCGCGCATGGCGGCTACTGAAAGTACCGGAATCGACATCTGAAAGCTCTGAGTGCCTGGTCTCAGCTCAGGCTCCATCCATCCCGGTAGGAGCGCTTGAGAAAGGCCTGCTTGTCACTCAGGTTGGTCATTTCCATTGCCTGTGCATTCCATTCGATGGGCTTGCCAACGCGGTAGGCCACATTGCCCAGGTGATTGGACTCGGTAAGCGGGCCTGCATAACCAATGTGGCATGTGGTCGGAGCCCCCGTACGACAGGCATGCAACCACTCCTGATGATGACCGATCGACTTGGGAATCCAGGGTTCGGGTCGCTTGAAAGTGGCAAAGCGATCTTCAGGTAAAAGAAGGTGCTTACCGTAATCGGACAGCAGCATGCCCTCACTTCCAATAAACAACACGCCACTGCCCCACTGGGGGATGTCTCCCCGAGTCCATGCTTCGGGTTTGTGGCTGCCTTGATGCCAGGTGAGCTTGACTCCCGGTCGTCCCTCCCGAGCCGGATAGGTGTATTCTGCGGACATGGAAGCAGGAGCAATTTCCGGATGGGCAGGAGGCCCCCAGGCCCTGACAGCGCTTGGGGCATCGAGGTTCAGCGCCCAGAAGGGCAGGTCATTCCAGTGGCTCCCCAGATCAGACATGGTGCCGTTCCCGAAATCCCACCAACGATACCACTTCGGCCCGGGAAAATAAATATCGTGGTAGGGTCTCCATGGAGCCGGCCCCAACCAAAGGTCCCAATCCAGGTGCTCTGGCACGGGGCGCTCGCCCGACGGTCGTTCGGCACTCCAGACAATATCGCGGTTGGCCTCTGCCTGAGCCTGGGTCTGCCAGCCCCACGCTCGCGAAACCCACACATGCACTTCGCTGACCTCACCAATGGCACCGGATTGCACCAGTTCCACCACACGACGGTAGTTGTCTCCTGCATGGATTTGAGTGCCCATCTGAGTGGCCACCCCGGCCTTGGCGGCCGCTTCGGTGATCACGCGCGC
>NYYT01000114.1 GCA_002686885.1 Pedosphaera sp. | reverse complement strand
AACGGAAACAAGCCTGCCACATGGAAGGTGGAAAATGGCTACATGGAGGTGACACCGGGATCCGGTTCCATCCAGACCAAGGATGATTTTGGAGATTTTCAGCTTCATCTGGAATTCGCCACCCCTCATCAGGTGGAAGGGGATAGCCAGGGCCGCGGCAACAGCGGAGTGATCATCTACGGAAAGTATGAAGTGCAGGTCCTTGACTCCTTCAATAACCGTACTTACGCCGATGGGCAAGCGGGTGCGATGTATGGTCATCTGCCACCGTTGGCCAATGCCAGCAAGGTCCCCGGGGCGTGGCAGTCCTATGACATTATTTTTGAGGCCCCTCGGTGGGTGGACGGAAAAATAGCCAAGAAGGCCTGTGTCACCGTTATCCATAACGGTGTACTTTTGCACCACAAACAGGAATATCCAGGCCCTACTCGGCACCGAGGTGTTGGCAACTACGAGCAGCCTCACGCACCCAAAGGGCCCATCCAGCTCCAAGACCACAGCAACCCGATGCGATTTCGAAACATATGGATTCGCCACTTGGGTCAATACGATCAGAAATAGATTCAACTCCTTACACCAGAGATGCCAACAGGCCGGCACTTGCCGGCCTGTTGTTGTTTGGAGATTGATGGCTTTCCCTGGAGAGGGCATTTTTGGTAACAATGCTGCTGCTAATGAGAAAAAGCCAACAGGCCGGCTTGGCTTGAAGTTTTTGATTGGATTCAGAGCTAGAGAAAAAAACCTTCAAGAGGCATGGGATTCCGTCAAGGAATGTTGGAAAAATCAGCCTGGGATGCCTGAAAGTTCGCTTTGGCATATGAAAGAACGAATTGCTGAAAGTTGATGGAACGATCACTGCGATTTCTCATGCTCAACTGGAGAGACCCTGAAAACCCGGCATCGGGAGGCGCAGAGAGGGTTTCCCTGGCTTACCTTGCCGCTTTGGTGGACCGAGGTCATCAAGTTTGGTGGCATGCCCATGCCTTCAAAAATGCGCCTGAAGAGGCCCTGCTCGAAGGGGTGCATATTCGACGAGCTGGGAACATGGTCTCTTCCATTCTGAAAGTGCGTCAATGGTTGCAGCGCCAGCCTCCTTTTGATCTGGTCATCGATCAGCATCACGGTATCCCATGGTTTGCCCCTTGGTGGTGCAAGACCCGGTGTGTTGCGTACATCCATGAAGTCTTAGGGCCCATCTGGTCCTCTTTTTATCCTGCCCCACTGGCTCTTTTCGGACAATTTCAGGAAAACCTGACTCATCGCCTTTATCGCAACATTCCCTTTTGGACGGCCTGCTCAGAAACCGCTTCCATGCTTCATGAGCGGGGTGTGGTGCAGATCAAGCAGATACCCTACGGAGTTCACACTGAAGTTCTATCCAGCCTCCCGGAGAAAACCATCGAGGAGCCTTTGCGCTTGGTCACTGTTTCTCGTCTAGCTCCCAACAAACGGATTGAAGATGCAATCGATACCGTCGCCTGCTTGAAAGAACTCGGCTTGCAGGCTTCACTGACCATCATTGGTAGTGGCGCTGAAGCTTCGAAACTGAAGTCGCGCATCAGGCAGTTACCTTGTGCATCTGATATCCGGCTGGCGGGTGCCCTCAGTGAGTCAGAAAAGGATATGGCGCTCACTCAGGCTCACTGTCTCCTGCATACCTCCGTAAGAGAAGGTTGGGGGCTGAATGTCATCGAGGCCAATGCCATGGGAACGCCTGCGGTCGTGTATCCCGTCCCAGGGTTGACCGAATCCACACTCCATGGCGCAACGGGTCGAGTCAGCAAGGAGGAAACCCCGAGGGCACTAGCAGAGGAGATTCTTCATTTTGCCCAACATCCGGAGGATTACCAACGATGCAGAGTGTTGGCCTGGAAACGGGCCAGGGAATTTCATTGGAACCGCATCTTGCCCAAGGCATGCGATTGGTTGGAGTCGATGGCACTCGGGGATGGCGATAGGTCATGAAGCGCTCTCTGATCATCTTCGGGTTTCTCCTCTCACTGATCTCAGCATCCTATCTGATAAGTGAAATTGACTGGCGACAGGTCGGCAGAGCGCTCCGTGAAGTCCAAATCGGCTGGCTGGGGGTGACGTTTGTTGTTTACTATTCAGGAGTTGTCATACGGGCAATCCGATGGAAGGGGCTTTTTCCAAGCCACCATGCGCCTCCTGTGATCCGATTGTTTCGCTCCATCCTTGTGGGTCAGGCTTTCAACAACATTTTACCTTCCGGGAGAGTGGGAGAGTGGCTCCGAGCAGCTCATGTGAGCCAATCCAAAGAAGTCTCCTTTGCTGTCGCATTTGGAACGATCCTCGCAGAGCGATTGCTCGATGGCATTACTTTGTTGGGTTTCTTCTTTCTCTCCATGCAGTGGCTTCCTCCGATCAGCGAGTCGTTTCAAATCAGCTTCAGTGGATTTGACGTGAACGCAAGGCTGCTCTTTGGATTCATTGATAAACTTGCCATTCTTTCCGGGTGCTTGATCGTGGGGATTCTTTTATTGGTCCAACCCCATTTCAGGAATGGAATCATGAAAGCATGGGGCATGCTTCCCCTACCCTCAGCCTGGATTTCGATTGCACGGCGCTTGATGGAAGGGTTCATTGAGGGGCTTTCCTCCATCGTTCAACCTCAGCGATTTTGGCGCTTGATGACTTTTTCATTGCTCATGTGGATGTTGAATGTCCTGGCAGCCATGACCCTGAGTCGGGGATTTTCCGGAATTGAAATGGGCCTGATCCAAGCCATTGCCCTGGTGGTGTTCCAGAGCCTTGCCACCATGATCCCTGCAGCTCCGGGCTATTGGGGAGTGTACGAGGCTGGCATGATCTTGGGTTTTGGATTACTGCAACTCCATAATGATCAGGAAATCGCTTTGGCCTATGGCCTGGTCATGCACTTGATCTTCTTTGCACCCACGACCCTCGTTGGGCTCTGGGTGGCGGCCAAAGACAGTCTTTCCCCAAAATCAGCAAACAAGGCGCTTAACAGCGAATCGTCAAGGTGACCAACGCCTCACTGGCTCGTGGATCAGTCATCCTGACCGAGCAAGCAAAGAATCAACGACTGAAATTCAACCCCTTGAATGTAGCGCAACGTGTCAATGGACCAGGCACCTGGCCGGCCGGCCAGGGAGGCTTCCACAAGATCGACAAAGCTGTGAGGGTCCCATAGGCCTCCGGGAACCAGACGCTCCATCTCATGTGCATCCAGCCTCCCTTCCTCTTTCAAGCGCTGCGACAAGACATCTTCAATGGCGTGATGGCCAGCCCGACTGAACCAGTATTTAGCATTGGGGTAGTCCGGTTCACGCCGATGCATCATTCCATGCAGGAGACTTCCCTCAGGTGTGCGAATGGATTGAGAAATCGTATGAGAAGCATCGAGGTGATCGTGCCAGAAAAGGGCGGCAGATCGGAACAGAGGGCCGAGCTTTTTACCCAGGACAAACTCCTGCAGCCAATCATCTAAGGCTTGATCGAGCTGTTCGGTGCTCAGGAGACCCCTCCCCCTCTCTGGCCCCAGTGAAGGTAGCTCAGAACGTTGGATCCAATTAAAAAAAGCCTGGCCTGCAGCATCCACTGAATGGGAATCCTTCATAAATTCACTTTCAAAAGGCTGTATCGTCCGATTGGATCCGACATTCACGAAGCATCTGCTTGGCTTTTCGTGTCCATTCCACATCACGATTTTTAGCAAAACTTGGGGCATGCTTGTCATCATCCATGACCTCCTGAAGGTGTTGAGCTGCTTCGCGCGCACGCCCTGATTTGATGTAAATCTCCGCCAGCTGGACCTTGGCTTGAGCATAGCTGTGCTTTTGAAGCACCTTTTCCAAAACCCTTTGTGCCTCCGGCATCCGATCGAGGCTCAAATACGCATGGCCCAGCGCCATGGTCGTTGTTCCATAATCGTGATCTGAATCCTGAAGATGGACTCGCTCAAGCATTTCCACTGCTTTGGCAGATTGCTTGTAAGCCATGAGGGCACGGCCGTATCCAGCAAGGATATCAAGATCCTCCGGATCTCTTTGAAAGGCGTTTTCATAGCACGCCATGGCTTTGTCGACTTTTTCTTGCTTTAGGTATATCTCTCCGAGAGCCGCGTGATGGTGTGCCTTGTCCAGGTGGTGAATCTGCTCCTCAAGCTCCCGAATACGTTCCCGATCGGCAGCACCAGGCCACTCGAAGCCTGTGCCACCTTGTTCCATCACTCTGGCAGGTCGGTATACCATGAAAAAATAGAGAATAGCGGAGAGACCGAAGAGAAAATTGAACACCATCCAGAGCCATTCCTGTCGCCGGGCGGCATCGATAGTCATCCACAATTGGAAGATGAAGATGATCAGTACGAAGGGATTGGCGATAAGGTCCCTGATATCCGGTAACATGGCTGCAACTGTCATCCTGTTTATTTATT
Organism: Pedosphaera sp.; assembly: GCA_002686885.1. Taxonomy (GTDB): domain Bacteria; phylum Verrucomicrobiota; class Verrucomicrobiia; order Limisphaerales; family AAA164-E04; genus UBA7971. Next base: position 15,598 of record NYYT01000114.1, on the reverse strand, counting down.
CACGCCAAACTGGGTGAATGCAAGCCATCGAAGAGTTCATGTGAGATGAAAAAAGCCAAAGATTGGCCATGAAAGGAGCCATGGCGTGTTACGGGGCGGCTCCAAGCAGCCAGTGCGGGAGAAAGGTCGTCAGAAAAGGTAGATAGGTAATCAAAAGAACACTGATGAACAAAACCAACAATACCGGGAGGGAAGCGCGAGCTACCTCCATGACGGGTTTTTCAAAACGGTAGGCAGCAAGAAACAAGTTGAGACCGACCGGTGGAGTGAGATAACCCAATTCCAAATTCGCCAGAAAAATGATGCCCAGATGGATGGGGTCAATGCCAAATTGAAGCCCCAGAGGTAGCACTAAAGGCACCAGAACCACAATGGCCGAGTAAATGTCCATCAAACATCCGGCAAGGAGCAAAAACACATTGAGGGCTAATAAGAAAACATATTTGGATTCCACGTGGGTGGATGCCCACTCAATGGCCATGTCTGGAATCATGGCAAATACCAGAAAGTCCTTGGTAAAACTCATGGCTACTCCCAGGATCAAAAGTACCCCCCCGACCAGAAGCCCGCATTCGGTCATGACCCGAGGCACATCCCGTATGGGATGCAGCTCCCGATGAACCACCACTTCAACCATCAAGGCATAGAATGCCGTCAACGCTGCGGCTGCGACCGGAGTACTGAACCATCCGCTGAACAGAGCCCCCAACGCAACAACCGGGATGCCCAGCTCCCACTTGGCCTCCCATAAGGATTGCCGCAGTTCCCTGAAATTAAACTGACGGCCCACAAAATGGTTTTTGGGAATCAATCGGCGACTGTAAAATGCCAGCACAGCCAGCATCAATAGACCGGGCATCAAACCTCCAAGAAACATGTGTTCCAACCGGAGCCCGGTTGGAACGTTGGCATTGGCCACAATGAAGTAGAGGATGATGGGAAGGGATGGGGGAAAAAGAATCCCCAGGGCCCCCGCTCCGGTGATCAAACCAAGTGAAGGTTTTTCTCCATACTGAGCCGCCAACAAGACTGGAAGCAAGAGTGGACCCAGAGCAAGGATGGTGACTCCTGAGCCTCCGGTGAAGGCGGTAAAAAAGGCGCAGACCAATAAAGTCACCATGGCCGGGCCCGCACGGTATTGACCCACCATGGCTTGGAAAACTCGCACCAAGCGCTTGGAAGCCTGACTTTCGGCCATGAAGTAACCTGCCAGTGTGAAGAGTGGGATCGTAGGAATCAGGGCTTCAGTTGAAAGGGAATATTGACTGGTCGCCATGCCACTCAGGGGGAAGTCTTCCCGCCAGAGATACAAAAGTGTAGCTCCTCCTAGAGCCGTGTAAAGCGGTGCTCCCAAAAGTGTTGCACCCAGAAGAAGAACGATTCCAGGGATTATCCACTGTTCGGGATCGAGACCTTGTCTCGACACCAACACCCCCATTGCAAGGATCCCTGCAGCGCTCAAAATCCTATATTTCCAATGAGGACCGGCATGCCATACAAGACGAAGGGCAATGGATGCAAAACCCAAAGGAAGCACCATTTGAATCCACCACCGCGCCACTCCGTAGGCAATCTCGTTGCCAGCCCCTTTTTCATCCTGAACAAACTGCCACGCTGCCATGGCCATCAGAAACGTCACGCCTCCCCCCCATGTATGACTTGAGAAGTGGGCCCAGGATTTCCATCGGCCTTTGAGAAATTGTGAAAAAGTGGAAATCCCAAGGAGGCGCTGTTCCCGGGCAGCGACACTGCCGCCCACCATGGAAACAATCAGGGTAAAATGCAGAACAAAGTCTGCTTCCCCTTGAATACCGGAATCGAAGAACGCCCTGAGAATGCGTTCGGTCAGTGGAAGCAAAATAAGCAGCAGCAGAGAAGCGATGAGCAGGGCATTCTCCAAATAATGCCACCAACGAAATGGTGCGCGTGTCTCACTGACGGCGGGTTGCTTCTCAACTGGAGCGCTCGAGCCCATGAAAATCTTTATCGAAGATCCATGGTCACACGGATCCATTGCCAGGGGTTGTTATTTTCGATAGGCCTTGAGGATGGCATCGACACGGTCAAAGACACTGGGATCAACCATTTCCCTGATTTCAGGGTAGGCTTTTGCGGTTTCAAGATGCCACTCATCCAACTGTGATGAAGAAGGCTCGATGACTTTCAGGCCGCGCTTTTGCATGGCTTGAATCGATTCCTCTGCCTCTCGAAGACCATCTTTTTGAATGGCCATGGCAGCCTCTTTGGCAGCGCGTAATATCGGCTGTTGCTGATCCTTACTGAGACCGTTCCATGCCTCCATGGTCATCACCAAACCACCGGTGAGTGCCCCCCAATTGACCTTGAGCATGTATGGTGCCCGCGTGTCTACCTGACTGAAATTGGCTGCCATGGGAGGCATGGGCACACAGTTGATCATGCCGGTTTGAAGGCCAGGCACAATGTCCTTGGTTTCCAGAGGAACTGGCTTGAAGCCATTGTTCTGGTAAATCTTGACCACCTCAGGGCTACCGGCCCAACAGAACAATTTACGGGCTCGCACTTCATCAATGGTTTGAATGGGATCGGTAGCGAAGAAGTGAACCCAACCGGCATGCGTCCAGCCCAGAACTTTGAAGCCTTTTTTCTCCAGCATTCCCTCAAGGTCCTTACCCAGCTCCTGCATGACATGTTCTACCTCATCGATGGACCGAAAGATCATCGGTGCCTGCTGCAACCCCGTCACTCGAGGCTCAATCTCAGCCAAGCCAGCTACCGTCAACAGCCCCACCTGGAGCTGGCGGCCCCGCATGCGACGGACCATTTCTGCCTCCCCACCCAAGCGCCCATCAGGATAAATACTGATGGAAACGCCTCCACCGGGAGACCGTTTCCAGGCACTTTCCATGGTCTTGAGATGATTGTAATAGGACGAACCTTTGGGAACCAGGGTTCCCAGTCTCATGCGCTGTGCACCCAGCGCCTCATCAGAAATCAGGCAGCCCAAGATGACAGGGACCAGGCAGTCCATCCAACGGCGGTAGAAACGCCGTGGTGCTTCAGGGGTGATTAGGCTCATGACATTCATTCCTCATAGGATGCCTGCTAGGGCAACATTATTCAATAACAGGCAGATCCTCCAAATCTGGCAAGATCAAGTCATCCTCGTGATCCAAAAGCCATTGTGCGCGCCTCTGCATGAGTAAATTGACCAATCGTGTCTCGGGGCATGCATCCACATCAAAAGCGAGAGCCTTGCCCAAAAGCTCTCGGAAAAGTGGGCTATCCTGGGTTTGGATGGCAACCGATTCAGCCATGGCCACGTGAGGTCCCAGTTGTCGCCCCTGAGCATATTCCATGGCCATTCGGTAGTGGTAGGTGGCTACCTTAACTGGTTCTTGCTCCGCTCCCTGCCTGACGAAAGCATAAGTGATCATGAAGTTATGGATGGCCCCGTCATTCCAGGCGTCATCCAAAGCAAGGGCCCGATCCATCAAGGCCTCCATCATAGGAATTTCTGCAATGCGATCGGGATGCTCTTTGGACAGATTAATCCAGCCAGCCCACGCAGCCGAAGTCCAGTAAAGGATGGGAACATCCTCAACCTGCAATCTCTCAATCGCTTTCTCTGGAGAGGACTGCAATTGATGGTAAAAACCCGGGAGGCGGATCTCGAGCCCTCTCAAACCATAGTCCCTGGCTCGCTTGAACAAATTGACAGCTCGCTTCCTAAGCGCTTGAGCTGCCTCAAAATCCGTATCGTCTAATATATCTGCATCCAGCTGAAGAAATGCATAGGCGTATTGGACGTAGGCGCTTGTTGTCGCCAACCTCAACCCCTGGTGATCGGGAATTTCCGAAAGAAGCCCCTCCATCAGCTTGAGCGAAAAAGGAAGGGCCTCCCGCACCAGTTCGGGATCATTTTCAGATGAAAAAGTGCTACCTGTCCCAGCCAGCGCATCCCCGACCTGGCGCATAGCCATTTTTTTGACCGAACACCCCATGAGAAAGAAGATCATCGCTACCAAGATCCCCATTAAAAAGGTGGGACGCCTTGCCGACGATTTTTCGCAAGGCCTGCAAGCATCGCCATGGTGAGGTCCAGCGGACATGCCCTTTGCAAGCGTCACCCTGACGCGTGAGGCATGATGGGGCCCGCCATCAACGGATGCGACCGATACCACTGAATCTCTGATTTTCAGCATTTCATTGAATCAGGCATCGGTCACTGCCCCCAAATGGGCTGAGGTGACCAGCTTGGCATACTTGGCCAAGACTCCTTTGGTGTATCGAGCTTTCGGAGCCTTCCATTGACGTCGGCGCTTGGATATCTCGCTTTTGGTCAACTTGGCATTGACCGATCTCTTTTCAGCATCAATGACAATACGATCACCATTCTTGAGCAGGCCAATCAAACCACCCTCGGCGGCTTCCGGGGTTACGTGACCCACGACAAAGCCATGGCTACCTCCTGAAAAGCGCCCATCCGTGATCAGGGCCACATCCTTGCCAAGGCCCTTGCCCATGATCGCAGAAGTTGGCGAGAGCATTTCGCGCATGCCCGGCCCTCCCTTGGGCCCTTCGTAACGAATCACGATGACGTCTCCCTTTTTGATACTGCCTTTGAGGATGGCCTTGAGGGCTTTTTCCTCAGAATCGAAAACCTTGGCAACCCCTTCAAAGCGAAGTCCCTCTTTTCCACTAATTTTGGCAACCGCTCCGGTTTCGGCCAAATTTCCATAAAGGACAACCAGATGGCCGTCTTTTTTGATCGGGTTGTCGAAACCGCGAATCACATCCTGCCCTTTGGGGTAGGGTTTCACCTTGGTCAAATTCTCTGTCACTGTTTGACCCGTCACCGTGAGGCAATCCCCGTGAAGCAAGCCTTTGTCGAGGAGCATTTTCATCAGTGGAGTCAGACCGCCAATTCTGACCAACTCGGCCATGACATATTTCCCGCTGGGTTTGAGATCCGCCAGCACAGGCACCCTGCGACCAATGCGGGTGAAATCATCGATGCTCAACTTCACCCCGGCAGAATGCGCCATGGCGAGCATGTGCAGGACCGCATTGGTCGATCCTCCCAATGCGGTGATCACGGTCAAGGCATTCTCAAATGCCTTTCGAGTCATGATGTCGCGAGGGCGTATTCCCCATTTGAGCAAACGCATGACCGCCTCTCCTGCCCTCTGACAATCAGAACGCTTATCAGAACTTACGGCTGCTTGAGCCGAGCTGTTGGGCAGTGACATTCCCAAGGCCTCAATCGCAGATGCCATGGTATTGGCAGTATACATTCCTCCACAGGACCCTGCTCCAGGAATGGCACATGCCTCCAGATTGGCAAGCTGTCGATCGGTCATCTGCTGATTGGCATGTTTCCCGACAGCCTCAAAAACCGAGACAATATCAACATCTTTTTTCTGGAAACAACCCGGCAGGATGGTGCCTCCGTAGACGAAGACAGAAGGACGGTTCAGTCGAGCCAGCCCCATCAAACAACCGGGCATGTTCTTGTCGCAGCCACCAATGGCCACAATGCCGTCAAAACCTTCACACCCCGCCACCGTTTCGATGGAATCGGCAATCACCTCGCGTGAAACCAGAGAGTATTTCATCCCCTCGGTGCCCATGGAGATGCCATCGGAAATGGTGATTGTATTGAAAAGGACCGCCTTTCCGCCGCTACCATCAATCCCCTTGGTCACGTGATCAGCCAGATCGTTGATATGCATGTTGCACGGCGTCACCATCCCCCATGTGGATGCAACACCGACTTGCGATTTCTTGAAATCCTTCCGCTCAAAACCCACGGCATGAAGCATGGCCCGACTGGCGGCCCTTTCAGGCCCATCGACGATGATCGCCGAATGTTGGCGGTTCAAATCCTTGCGACCCTTGGCCGCCTTACTTTTGGATGAAGCAGACTTACTTTTCATAAATCAGTGATCGGAGATTACGGCTTACCGAGGGGGCATCTTCCCAAAAAGTCAGGCCGTGAAAAAGATCAAAAACAGGCAACCTTGATCGACCTGAAAATCGACAGCCAGGCTTATTCCTTAATCGTAATGGGACGATCGTCCCTTTGCCGCAAGAGTCGGCGATAGGTTCGCTGATCAATCTGTCCGGCATCATCCAGAAGCAGTTTCCCATCGCCTCCCCTCTGCGAGACATTGGTTGCATAATAGGCCATGATCTCCTGGTAGGTGCGCTGACGATCCGATGAATCGCCCATGAAATCATAGTCCGGCACTTTTTCGCCCATGACCGACTCCAGGCTCCGTTTGGCAATGTATCGCACCACCGGGTAAGGGTCGTTGAGAAGAATGGCAAGATAGGGAGAGAGCCAGTCACCTCCGGAGGTCTTCTGGGCCACATCCCACCCCATGTGCCAGGCCCCGACAGCTCTCTGCGCCGCATGCCCTTTGAGTGTCCACAGAATGGAAGCGGCCGTTTCCCGATGTTCGAGAGGCATTTCCAGGGCTTCATGTCCGTAGCGATCGACCAGGTGGGATTGGGTCCAGGCAAGGGTTTGATCCAGATGACAGAGATTGCAGGCATTGGGAACTCCATGCTCAAGGCTACTGGCTACCTGAGGCGATGCGATTTGATGGCTCCGAATGGCATTGAACAAAGCATAGGTCGTGTGAGGCATATGACAGTTCATGCATTCACTTCCGGAGGATTCCCCTGAGTGAAAGGTATGCGATTCGATCCGCTCGTTGTATTCGGCTTCCTGATGGCATTGAGTGCAGGAGGCATTGGCATCGGATTGAGGGGTCAATTGATCCTCGGGAGGCGCCTGGTGCATGGAATGACAGGAGAGACAGGACATTTTTCCTCGAGTGTAACAACCGGAGGCAGACATGGCCGTGAACTCTCTGCCACCTGCCAGAACCGTTCCGTCTTCCCACCAGCGCTCGGCAAAAAACTGAGGGTTGGCCTGGAAATCAGCCCACCGCTCTTTATCATCCGGATCTTTGGGGTATTGAATGTAGTAACGCTTGTCATGGAGGTTTTCTCCTGGGCGAAACTGTACGCCCTTATGAGCCACATCCATGGCCGAATCGTTGTTGGGCATGAAGACGCCGTGACATTGACCGCAAACGTGACTTGAAAGCTGGTGATCCAATTTCGCCGGATTGACCAGATCCGACGCATCGGTTGGCTCGCTCCCTAGATGCCTGGCATATCGATTGAACGGATTTCGATGATAGGCAATGTGTTCCTTACCGGGGCCGTGACAAGCCTCACAACTGATGCCCAATTCTGCCACTTCCGTGTTGAGCATACCCGAACGATCATCCAGCCCGGGATTCCACCCTGTGCTGTGACAGCGTATGCAGTGGTGATTCCACTGGGTCACCAATCGCTCTTGATCATCGGGGCCTCGCATGAAAGCCGCCTCTCGAGGGATCCACCTTTGATCCTCAATGAGGTAGACCAAGGGAAGGGTTTGCATCAATCCCTCAAGACGGGGGCTTTCCACCCAATAAGTCTGGTAGTGATGAGAGCCGGTGGTCATGACCACCTGAAGGTCGACGGATGGAATGCGGGTCAGATCGCCCCCTTTTTTGCCTTGGACTGCCTGCATCACCAAATCTGGATCCGGCATGCGAGCCCAAAACGTGTCATTGGTTCTGGAGACGGTGTAGGCGAGTCCATCACTCAGAACGGTTTGGCCGTTGAAATCTCCCAGGACCGTTTCAGGGAGGGCTCTCATGGTCATGGTGCGATGATAGGTTGTCATCCAGGAATGATGCTGATCGGGATGGCATGAGAGACAGGTTTGGGACGATGTGTAGGAGGAGCGGGCTCCGAGAGCGGGAAGCTGTTCTGCCAGCCTTTTCTCCATACCGCTTCTCTGAACCCCTCGCCCCCAACCGGAGCCGTGGCCCAGTCCCATGGCCACCACCAGCGTCACACCCAGTAAACAAAGCAACCAGGAGGCAAAAGCAGAACGGTTTGTGGAAGACGTTTCCATAACGGTCCGATGGGAAGTGTCTTAGCACTTATCAAAGCCTTTGCCACCCTAAAAACAGTGACATTTCAATCCTTCTTGAACCCGGAAGCCTTTCGGTTAAATTGCCTTCAATAGTCGGTTACCAGGGCCACACTTTCCCTAAAAGGAAAAGAAGGCTGCTGCACCAGGAACCTCCTTACATGCATACCCTGAAACACCCTGACCTCTTCGCCGACCGACACATCGGCCCCTCGGAAACGGAGCTGGCTCACATGCTCAACTTCTTGGGTTTTGAGAACCTGGAAGCCATGATCCAGACCACCGTTCCAGAAGACATTCGTCTCAACAAATCCATCGAACTGCCGGATCCTCTTCATGAGCACGAGGTCATTCATCATCTCAAAAGTGTCGCTGAGCGAAACCGCGTCTTCCGATCCTACATTGGGATGGGGTATTCCGGGAACATCACGCCCCCGGTCATACAACGCAAATTACTGGAAAACCCTGGATGGTATACTCAATACACCCCCTATCAGGCTGAAATTGCCCAAGGGAGACTTGAGGCTCTTTTTTACTTCCAAACCATGGTCTGTGATCTCACCGGCATGGACATCGCCAACGCATCCCTTCTGGATGAGGCAACTGCCGCAGCCGAGGCCATGACATTGAGCTATGGCAGCTCGGGCAGCGACACACGAAACCTCATGCTGATATCAGCGGATTGTCATCCCCAGACCATTTCGGTCATACGCACCAGAGCAAGGGCCCTCGATATCGATGTTCGTGTCGAGCCACGATCCGACCTGGCACCGGACCATCGCACCTTTGCTGTGCTTCTCCAATATCCGGGAACAGACGGTGAACTCAGAGATCCAAAGCCTGAAATCGAAGCCGCACAAAAAGCGGGCGCATTGGCCATAGTGGCGACGGATCTCCTGGCACTCACTTTGGTCAAACCTCCCGGGGAAATGGGCGCGGACATCGTGATTGGATCTGCACAGCGCTTTGGCGTGCCCATGGGCTACGGCGGACCACACGCCGCATTTTTCGCTTGTAAGGATGCACTCAAGCGAAGAATGCCGGGCCGCATTGTCGGTGTCTCTCGCGATAGCCGCGGAAGAGTCGCCTACCGATTGACCCTGCAGACCCGTGAGCAGCACATTCGCCGAGAAAAGGCGACCAGCAATATCTGCACAGCTCAGGCGCTACTTGCCAACATGGCGGCCATGTACGCCATCTTTCATGGTCCTGAACGACTCCGGAAAATCGGAAATTACGTCCACCAGATGTGCTGCCTTCTGGCTGAAGGAGCCAAGCAGGGTGGCCACACCGTCGAGCACGATCATTTTTTTGACACAGTTCGCATTCGATGCCACACCGAACACGCGGATGCCTTTCTTCAAAGGGCTCAGGAAGCAGGCATCAACCTCAGGAAACTGGATCGCCAGACCATTGCCATCGCACTGGACGAAACGGTCACGCACAAGGATTTGGCAGATCTTTATGACCTGCTTGGAACTCCTGTCAAAGCGCTTGAGCAAAACCTTGAAAATCTGAGTCATGAGGGGTGCATCCCGACTGCATTGCGACGCCAGAGCCCGTTTCTGACGCACGATGTGTTCCATTCCTACCATTCGGAAACAGAGATGCTGCGCTACCTGAGGCGACTGGAATCAAAAGATCTTTCCTTAACCAACTCCATGATCCCGCTTGGCTCCTGCACGATGAAGCTCAATGCGACGATTGAAATGTTGGCCATCAGTTGGCCGGAGATTGCTTCGCTACACCCCTTTGTCCCCCTGTCTCAGGCGGAAGGCTATCAGCAGATTTTCAGCGACCTTGAGCAGTGGCTGGCGGATATCACCGGCTTCCACAGCGTGAGCCTCCAGCCCAACGCGGGTGCCCAGGGAGAATACGCCGGATTGTTGGTGATCAAGCAATACCTGGAGAGCCGCGGTGAATCGAATCGAAATGTCTGCCTGATCCCCCAGTCGGCTCACGGCACCAACCCCGCCAGTGCCGTGATGGCCGGTATGGAAGTGGTGGGAGTCGGCTGTGACCCGGATGGGAACATCGACCTGGAAGATCTCAAGAAAAACATCGCCGAATCTTCCAGCCGGCTGGCCGCACTCATGATCACCTACCCATCCACGCATGGGGTCTTTGAAGAGCAGGTGAAAACCATTTGTTCGCTTGTTCACCAAGCCGGTGGCCAGGTCTATCTCGATGGAGCCAACATGAACGCACAAGTCGGTATCTGTCGCCCCGGGGATTACGGAGCAGACGTGTGCCACTTGAATTTACACAAAACCTTCTGCATTCCTCATGGAGGGGGTGGACCGGGTGTGGGTCCGATTGCAGTGGCATCCCATTTAACCCCTTTTCTTCCAGGGCACTCTGTGATTCCACTCCCTGGGGAGGATCGCATTGGGCCCGTTTCAGCTGCACCTTGGGGAAGCGCGAGCATCGTCACCATTTCCTGGGTTTATATTCGCGCCATGGGACTGGCGGGGCTCACAAAAGCCACTCAAGTAGCCATTCTAAGTGCCAATTACATTGCCCAACGACTTCAGGACTATTACCCAGTGCTCTTCAGGGGGAAAGAAGGGATGGTAGCTCACGAATGCATCATCGACTTGCGTGGCTTCAAAAAAATCACTGTTGAAGACGTTGCCAAGCGACTCATGGACTATGGGTTCCATGCACCCACTGTTTCATGGCCCGTTGCAGGAACCATGATGATTGAACCGACTGAGAGTGAATCCATGAAGGAGCTGGATCGCTTCTGCGAAGCCATGATCCTCATCCATCGGGAAATCACCGATATTGAGTCCGGTGAAATGGATCCAAAGGACAATCTACTCAAAAACGCACCGCACACGGCAGACATGATCGCAGCGGAATCCTGGCCTCATGACTACTCGCGTGAACAGGCCGGTTTTCCCCTGGAATCGCAGCGTGAACATAAATTCTGGCCTCGAGTGGGCCGCATTGACAACGTTTACGGAGATCGAAACCCGGTTTGCAGCTGTGCCGGTATGGAGGCTTTCATGGAAAAACTCGAACCACAGAAACCGTCCTGATGAAGCTAGCCATTCTTTCGGATATTCATGACGCTTTGGATTCCCTGAGCCTGGCCCTAGAAAGAGCCTCCTCCTGCGATGTCCTGCTCTGCTGTGGAGATCTATGCTCACCTTTTGTCATTCATCATCTGGGAAAGGGTTTTAAAGGACCTATCCATATCGTCTTCGGAAATAATGATGGCGATCTTTATCGAATGACGCAAAACAGTCAGGCGTACTCCCACCTCTCACTGCACGGAGAAATGGCCAACCTCTTGGTGGACGGCATGCGAATCGGCATGAACCATTACGACTCCATCGCTCCACACCTGGCCTCCAGTGGCGCCTTTGATCTGGTCTGCTACGGACACAACCATCAATTTCATGTCAGCCAGGTTGAACAATGCCATCTCATCAACCCGGGGGAAATTTATGGAAAGCTGACAGGGCACTCCTCAATGGTTGTTTTTGATACGCAAGACCGTTCCGCCGAACGCGTGGATTTGGACCTCTCTGCCTCATGATTCGAAAATCTTTTGTCATGACCTTGCACCCGGGGCAATCGGCACTCTATGAGGAGCGTCACAATCCCATATGGCCCGAGTTGGAGCAGGTCCTGAAAGACCATGGAGTTTACCAATACAGTATTTTCCTGCATCCCGACCAGAGATCCCTTTTCGCTTACGCAGAGATCGAGACCGAGGAACAATGGGAAGCCATTGCCTCGACGCCGGTTTGCCAAAGATGGTGGCAATTCATGCAACCGCTCATGCAATGTCATCAGGACGGGCGCCCTAAAACCACCGACCTGACAGAAGTCTTTCGCCTCAAATCAACGACCGCGACCGCAAGCTGAGCGAGGGGTCAGCTTGAGCTTCTTGATTGCCACCCATTATCATGGTGTATAAACTGATCTACCAGGGATATTTAGGACTTTACCGATAGTCCGGAAGGAAGCTGTTGGCTTGAAGTCATGCCAGTGGAAAAACTCCCAGAGGGAAGGAGGCCAAAGGCACCCAAATTTCATCGGTCTCAAATCGAAAGAAGATGCGTCAACCTTTGTCATCCAGAAGATCTTTTGCCGCGGCCCTTCTCTACTTGGCTGCCCCATTGGGTATCATGGCATCGGTTGCATGGAGCTGCCTCAAAGCCCTGCTATGGCCACTCTCCTCAAAGTCCAAGTCAACCAAGGGAATTTTTTTCAGAGTCACTCAGCTCAAAAACCTCCCTGTCGACGGCCTTCCAAGACGGTTTGAGATTCGTTCTGACCGCCGGGACGCCTGGAATCTTTATGCCAATCAGGCTGTTGGGTCGGTATGGATCAGCAGAAAGGGATCAACTGAAGTTTCTGCATGGAGCACCTCATGCCCACACGCAGGCTGCATGGTTCAGCTGGCTTCCAGCCACGATCACTTCCAATGCCCCTGCCATAACAGTCGTTTCGAAATAAACGGAAAACGAATGGGGCCACAAAACCCAAGCCCCCGAGACATGGATCGTCTGGCGGTAGAGATCCGTGAAGAGGAAGAAGTTTGGGTGCGCTTTGAACGCTTCAAGAGCGGCATTTCTCAAAAGCAGTTGGTCAGCCAGTCATGAAAACGGGGAAGCGCTGGCAAGAGGTCATGACTGCTTCCATGAAGCAGCTCTTCCTTTGCCTCATGCCAGAAAACGATGCTGATCCAAGGGGCTGGAGACGGGCCATCTGGATGCTCCTGGGATGGTTTTTCCTGATTCAGACTCTCACCGGCCTGGTGATGTGGATGTTTTACAGCCCCAGCACTCATACCGCCTGGGAAAGTGTCTTTTATTTGCAGCATGAAATCCCCATGGGCTGGTGGATCCGTGGCATCCACTATTGGGCCGCCGAATGCATGGTCGTCGCCTCTCTTTTGCTGCTCATACTCTACATTAGCAGCATCGGGAGCGCTGCAAGCAAACATCGATCCTACCTGCGTGCTCTTTGGATCACGGGCATCATTCTAGCTCTGGCCATCACCGGTTATCTTTTACCGTGGGATCAGCATGGTTTCTGGTCGGCAAAAATAAGGACCCATATCATGGGGCTGACGCCCGTGATTGGTTCCGGTCTTGAGCGCCTGATGCTGGGGGGAACTGAGTTGGGCCACTATACTCTGACACGCTTTTTCGCCTTACATGCCGGATGGCTTCCAATACTACTTTGGCTTGGCCTGAGGATGGGACGCTCACCCACTCCTGGGGCCAAGGGCCTCAAGGACTCCATGGAAACCGAGAATGATTTCTTGTGGGGCGCGCAGAGTTGGCGGTGCGGAGTGGCTATCTTCATAGGAAGTTTGTGCGTTGGGATCCTCGCGTGGCAACCATGGGCCGGTGACCTGGAGGGAGCCTTGAGAGGAGCACCTCTTTCGGCTCCAGTCAACGCTGCTGAACCTTACCCTGCTGCCAGACCCGAATGGTATTTTCTATTTCTTTATCAATTTTTAAAATATTTCCCGGGTCCGCTTGAGGTGGTGGGAGCGATCTTCATTCCCAATTTAATTTTGCTATGGCTCGTCTTTTTGCCNATGTGGGGCANGTCACGCATNGGACGANGAGTCAATCAAACGATCCTTGNCTTTCTATGTTTGGGTGTGTGTCTCCTGAGTATCGTTGCCATNCATGAAGATCAGCAGAACACCTCCTATCTGANAGCCNGGAAGGAGGCTGATAGCGAGGCATCGCGGGCNCGGGAACTCGCCGCCAGTTTGAATGGAATCCCTCAAAGCGGCGCTCTGACCCTGTTGTTGGAAGACCCGCAAACACAGGGTCCCAAGCTCTTTGCCGAACACTGCAGCAGCTGTCATCGATACGATCGTCATGATGGACGCGGGCTACCAGTGGAAGAGGCTCCCAGCGCTTCGGATCTCGCGGGTTTTGCCAGCCGCACATGGCTCCGTCAATTCTTGAGCCCGGACCATATTCTTACCCCTGCATTTTTCGGCCATACTTCCTTCAAAGATGGGGAAATGGCGACATTTACCACTGAAACCATCGCCTCATTTGACACCCAGGAAAGGCAGCAGTTGGAAGAGGTCATCCACATCCTGTCAGCCGAAGCCCGGCTCCCAGCGCAAAAACACCTGGAAACATCCGATGCCGCATGGCGGTCGGTGGATCGCGATGCTCTCTTCTATGAGGTTGGCTGCACCGAATGCCATGGCTTCCATTTTGAGGACGAGGATCTCGATGCACCGGATTTGACAGGCTATGGTTCAAAAGAGTGGTTGAAAGACTTCATCAGCAATCCGTCCAGCGAACGCTTTTATGGCGAACAAAACGATCGTATGCCCGCCTACCTCGAAGAAGGGATTCTGAATCAGGAACAGATCAGTCTGATCGTTGACTGGCTCAGAGGCCAGTGATAGCGTGGAAGTGTTAGAGAAAGGCTAAGTGGCGGATGCAGAACGTGCCGTTCGTTGATTATGCCGCAAACCCTTTCCAGATCACCACGCTGCGAGCGGAGTCACTTGCTTAGCCGCCGCTTTCCATCCTCTATAGCAACACAAAAAAGGTCATGACATGAAATTTGTTCTTACTTCTCACAACATCAAACTCACCAAATCCATCGAAAACCACATCCTTTCACGCATCGAGAAACTGGAGCATTTCGATCGATGGGCGATAGACGCAAGAGTCAATCTTGAGCACGACAATACGCGTTCTCCCGAACGTCAATTCAAGTGCTCTATACGCTTAGGAGTCAAAGGCAACGACCTCTATGCCACGGATTATGAGAACGATCTTTACGCCGCCATTGATTTGGTAACCAAGAAGATGGAACAACAAATCCGCAAACGCCACAGCAAGAAAAAGGCACAGATCCATACCCAACCGGCCAGAGCCAAGGCCAAGCGAGAAAATCAGTGAGCCAATCATTGAAAGCTTCAGGCGAGCTGTTTCGGTGTCGCCTGCTGCTCCCGATCAGTTCTCCCCCCGTGGAGGATGCAGCATTCATTGCCGACAACGGTATTTTATTGGCTGTGGGTCCATGGAAAGATCTTCGAAAAGACTGGACGGGTTCCATCACCGATCTGCAAGAGCGGGTGGTCTTACCAGGACTGGTCAACCCTCATGTTCATCTCGAATACACGGACATGCTTGGAGAGCTACCCTCCCAGCAGGGTTTTACGAACTGGGTGGATCAAATGGTTCAACTCAAAAGATCTTGGGAGCCAGCTCAGTATCAACACTCCTGGCTGAAGGGTTTGGAGCAGCAAATCCCCTGCGGGACGACCACTCTCGCCGACACCCTTTCGCACCATGCCCTGCTTGGCTGCATGGCGAAAACTCCTAGGGGCCCTAGACTCAAGATTCTCCTCGAATGGATTCACACCCAGGATGATCCCCTTCCTTCCAGCAGTATGGACCGGATGCAACATACCTTGACCCTTGCCGACCAATGGAGCGATGGGTTGGCAGGCTCATCGCCTCATGCACCTTACACGACAACGCCCTCTCTCTGGGAGGCACTCGGCAACCTGCCTCAGAGTCAAGAAAGAATTTGCTCGGTTCATCTGGCCGAATCCGTAGAAGAAATCTCCTACTTTCAAGAGGCAAATGGACCCTTATTCGATTG
>NYYT01000113.1 GCA_002686885.1 Pedosphaera sp. | reverse complement strand
GCTCCTGAGATTCAAATACCCGGTCTTGAGGGATTGACCAACCCCTTGGGGCTGGATGGGCAGTAATCCATGCCCCGGTTGACTTTTTCCGCACAATAGCCTTAATCTTTTTCTCGCCCCGAAGTTTGTTCGGGGCTTTTTACTGTCAACATTATCTGTTTATGCCGAACACTGTTTTGATTGGGGCCCAATGGGGAGATGAGGGAAAAGGGAAAATTGTCGACGTTCTTACTGAGGAGGCCGATCTGGTCGTGAGGATGCAGGGGGGAAATAATGCCGGACATACGGTCTGGCATGGCAAGAAAAAGTATGTTCTCCACTTGATTCCCTCCGGTATTTTGCATCGTGGCAAAACCTGCGTGATCGGCAATGGCGTCGTCCTGGACCCTGTGCACCTCGTGCATGAAATCGACGGGCTACTCAAGCTCAAGATTGGTATGGGGCGACGTTTGTTCATCAGCGAGAACGCCCATTTGGTGATGCCATATCACCGTGAACTCGATGCGTTGAGGGAACAGTCTCGAGGCAAAAAGAAAATCGGTACGACCAAGAGGGGGATTGGGCCGACTTACATGGACAAGGCATCCCGTCAGGGGATCCGTCTCGGGGATCTCATGCATCCCGAACGCTTCGCCGGATTGCTCAAAGAACGTGTTCGGACCAATAATGCCTTGTTCAAGGCCCATGGAATGAAGACCGTTTCTTTCAAGAAAACGCTCGATGCTTGTCTTGCGGCAGGTAAGCGTCTCAAGCCTTTTGTGGTGAACACGCTCCCACTGATTCACGCCGCCATGGCTCAAGGAAAGAACCTCCTTTTTGAAGGAGCACAAGGCACTTTCCTGGATATCGATCATGGAACCTACCCTTATGTGACTTCCTCATCTACAACCTCAGGGGGTGCCTGCACGGGTTCTGGTGTTCCACCCAATCGCGTTGATCGGGTGGTAGGAGTGATGAAAGCCTACACCACCCGGGTGGGGGAAGGACCCTTTCCTACCGAGGACGATCAGCTGGGCGAGATGTTTCACGGCATGGGTCGGGAGTTTGGGGCGACCACGGGTCGAGCGCGGCGCTGCGGTTGGTTGGATGGTGTCATGATGCGGCATGCCTGCATGGTCAACGGTTTTGATGATCTTTCGGTCACGAATTTGGATGGGTTGGATGCTGTGGAACAAATCAAGGNGTGCGTGGCTTACCGCCTGCGAGGGAAACGTATTGAGACGATGCCCTCAAGCCATCTGGACCTCTTGGAATGCCAGCCAGTCTATGAGGTNTTTGCNGGGTNGNAAAAAGATACCAGTCAATGTCAGACCTGGGCGTCGCTTCCNCTCAAGGCAAGGCAATATCTCAAGGCCATCAGCCAAATGACGCAGTGCGCCTTGTCTTCTGTTTCTGTAGGACCTGATCGACTTCAAACCATTCGGTTGAATTAACCTTGGGGCTGCTTCCCGGTGTTGGAGGCCTGTTGAAATGTCTACCCCAGAAAATCTACTNAGCGAGCGAGNCCGGGAGGTCTTNCCANAGCATGTTGCCATCATCATGGATGGCAATGGCCGATGGGCCAAGCAGCGTCGACTGCCNCGCACAGTGGGGCATCGTCGNGGCATGGAGGCCTTGAGGTCCGTNCTGCGCATGGCCAGTCAACTGGGAATACGCTATCTGACGGTCTATGCGTTTTCAGCNGAAAACTGGTCTCGGCCCGCTGATGAAGTCGACACCATCATGACCTACCTGGTGCGCTTTCTCCGCACCGAGATTCCGGAACTCAATCAGAACAATATCCAATTGGATGCCATCGGACAACTGGATCGTCTGCCACCCAAGGCACAGAAACAGTTGCAAGTGAGCATGGAAACCCTTTCCACCAATACCGGACTCACACTGGTTCTTGCCNTGAGCTATGGGGGACGCCAGGAGTTGGCCCAGTCCTGTCGCAGCATTGCCCACAAAGTNGCCCAAGGCCATCTGTTNCCAGATGAAATCACCGAAGAGACCATTGCACAGCATCTTGATACCGAAGGNATGCCGGATCCAGACCTNGTGATCCGNACCAGTGGTGAAATGAGAGTNAGTAACTTTTTGCTGTGGCAGATCTCGTATGCCGAGTGGGTGCTGACCGATGTTCTCTGGCCCGATTTTCGCGGCGAGNATCTNGTGGAGGCCATTGAAACCTATGCCNCAAGGCATCGACGATTTGGAAAAGTATGAGGATCGTCAAAGTCTTTTCATNATGTCAGTGAAAAAAGAATCCTCATCCCCGGANAAGGGAGCNNCCTCAAAAGGANCCGTCTTTCTCAAGCGTCTGGGCACCACATTGTGCCTATGGGGNATTCTGGTTTTTGGCGTCTTTGCAAAGGATCCACGGATCTCGCTTTGTTCGGCTGGAGTCATCCTGTTGTTTTTGGCTTGGGGAGCTTATTGGGAATACCTGAGAATGACGGGTGCGATAGCCTGGACCTTTGCCGCTTATTCGACCACAGCTCTNGGAAGCCTCTANCTTGTTTATTGTCTGCTTGAGGGCACANCNTGGTTTTCTGGGGTGCCGTCCATTCCTCATCAATGGTGCATAGGGTTCTTGTGGTCCTGGTGCTGTTATTTGTGTTTTCNCTATCGCCATGCTCAAGATCGTCTGGGAACCTTGTCCCGCTATGCCTTTGGCTGGGGATACATCTTCCTGATGATGGGATGCCTGATCGGTGTGTTCCGTTTTGGTGGCGAGCTCGGAAAGTGGTATCTTTTGCTCATGATTGTCTGCACCAAGTTCAGTGACATGGGGGCTTATGTGGTGGGCTCACTCATAGGGCGGCATAAAATGATTCCGCAGATCAGTCCTGGGAAAACCTGGGAAGGCTTTGCAGGAGCGATTCTGTTTTCCATGGTATTTGGATGGGCACTTACGCGATGGGCCAGTGACCATCTGGGTCATCTTTCCTCGTTGCAGATATGGATCTTGGCGGGTGTGCTCAGTGTTGGAGCCGTAGTGGGTGACTTGGTTGAATCCATCCTCAAACGTGAGTGTGGGGTCAAGGATTCGGGTCGTTTTCTGCCCGGCATTGGGGGTGCTCTGGACCTGGTGGACAGCCTGCTNTTCAACGCTCCCATCATGATCCTGTATTTGTATGTATTTCAACACGCGCATGCCTGAAAGCGCAGCTCGATGAATGGAACGATGAAGAAGGTGGTTTTACTTGGCAGCACGGGATCGATTGGTACGAGCACCCTCAAGGTCGCTTCCGATTTACCGGAACGCATTCAGCTCATCGGGCTGGCGGGTGGCCGTAATGTGTCTTTGCTGCGCGAGCAGGCAAACGCACATCTTCCCCAATGCATCAGCATTGGGGANGAATGNAAGATGGAGGAACTTTCAAAAGGGTTGCATGAANGNGTGGAAGTGGTATCGGGNTCATCGGGGTTGCTGCGGCTGGCCACTTTACCGGATGCGGATGTGGTTCTGATCGCCATTGTTGGAACGGCAGGGTTGGAGCCTGCCTTGGCTGCCATTCGCGCTGGCAAGGACATCGCCGTGGCTTCCAAGGAGATTCTCGTCATGGCAGGGGAATTGGTCATGAAGGAGGCGGCCAAACACCAAGTTCGAGTGTTGGCCGTCGACTCGGAACATTCGGCCATTTTCCAGTGTCTGGAAGACAAGCCTGCGCAGACGGTACGCGCCCTTTGGTTAACAGCTTCTGGGGGGCCCTTTCGTTCCTTTGACAAGGAGCGTTTTGAAAACATTACCGTGGATCAGGCGCTTAAGCACCCGTCATGGGTCATGGGCCGGAAAATCACGATCGATTCGGCCACCATGTTTAACAAGGGGTTGGAGATGATCGAAGCCCGTTGGCTTTTCAATATCGGGATGGATCGTGTGCGAGTGGTGGTCCATCCACAAAGTGTGGTTCATTCAATGGTCGAATTTGTAGATGGTTCGATGATAGCTCAAATGTCGACCCCGGACATGTGCCTGCCCATCCAGTATGCTCTGACCTATCCGGATCGAGTTCCCAATGATCGTGTGCAGACCGATTTGGCAGCGATTGGTTCTCTTGAGTTTCAATCTCCTGATGAGGATAAATTTCCGGCTTTGAGGCTTGCGCGAGAAGCCGGTGAGCGATGTGGAACCCTACCAGCCGTACTCAATGCGGCCAATGAAGTGGCCGTGCAGGCTTTCTGTGATCAGCAATTGTCGTTCCTCGGCATCCCGCAACTGGTTTCCAAAGTTATGGAGGACCACCAGGTTGTGGATCAGCCGGATTTGGGGCAAATTCTTCATGCCGATCAATGGGCCAGGGCACATGCGCTGGGCTCTCTTCTATGAAAGAATGATGCAGCCGGCACCAACAGGATTTTTTGACAACCATGACGATTGAAACACTGATCGAAAATTTCGAACTTTTGGGAGACTGGGAAGACCGCTACGCCTACGTGATGGAGCTTGGGCAAACCCTGGATGCGATGGCAGAGGAAGACAAGACTGAAGAGAACCGTGTCAAGGGTTGTCAAGCCACGGTGTGGCTCAAATCTCAAACCGACGATCAAACCCCGCCATGCTTGTCCTTTGTCGCTGACAGCAACTCGCAAATTGTCAAGGGGTTGGTCTATATTCTTCACCTGATGTTTTCAGGGAAGTCGATTTCGGAAATCATTGCGTATGATGAAAAGGCGATCTTTTCGAGATTGGGTTTGGATCGGCACTTGAGTCCTACTCGAAGCACGGGTCTCAATGCGATGGTTCAGCAGATCAAAGCTCAGGCCCGCTCAGCTGGGTAGTCGACCGTAAGTGCGGTGTAGTGCCTTGAGATCCAGATGCTTGCCAGGGCACAGGGTCTGCTCCCTAGGGAGTTCCTTGTGGGCGAAAAGTCTCAATTGTGCCTTAAATAATCCTCCCCCCTTTAAGTGAGCAAGAAGCTGATGGAGGCTTTGCATTTGCTGGGTAGTGGGTTTGGATTTCTCGAAATTACCCACCATGCATATCCCGATCGAGTTCCCATTGAACCATTCGTTTTTGACATGGCCGCCATTGAGTTGCCCTCGCCAGCGGTGGCCGATCTCAATCATCCCATCTTTGGATCCCTTGCCATTTCCAATGACAAAATGATAGGCAAGTCCATTGGCCATGCCTCTTCTTAGATGTGCCTGATGAAAGCTCTTAGCGCTTCCTTGAGTCGTCGCGCTGTGGTGAACAATGACATGTTTCCACTTGGAGCGGTTGATGGGGGCTTTGGCAATCTCACTGACCGTAGAAGCCTGGAGGGTCGAGCGAACCGTTTCCCGAACCTTGAGCGATTGTCCAACGAGAATTCGGTCGGATTTGAGACCGTTGAGTTGTTTGAGCTTTGCTACGGTCGTCCCGAACTTTTTCGCAATAGCCGACAAGGTATCCCCTTTGAGGATACGATAGTTTTGCGAAGCCTCCAGTATATCCAGAGGAATCCCCCCAGCCAGAAGGCATGTCGAGAGTCTTAAAAAGTCTCTTCGTTCCATAATTGAATCCAAAAGCGGCAAAACCTGACTTTTCTGGGTGCTATTGTGAGGAAAACACCGACTCTAACCTACTGAAAATTGCTCATAAATTCAAATTGAAACTCTTGCGGGGTAGCTTGGGTGGCTTTGGCTTCCGGGATCTTCTGTGGCCTTGAAGAGCCTTTCCTTTTTCTGTCAGCTATCTAAATTGACCCTATGCGGTTCTTGCATACACGCTTGTTACAGCATCGTTTGATACGGGTGTTCGGGGTGATTGGTTCGTTGACGGTGGGATTGGTTCACTCCCTTGTAGGGCATCCTATTTCTCTCAGCACTGCGGTTGCCGATATTTACCCTGACCATCTTCAGGTTGAATTGCGCATTCTGGTTGAAGATCTGGTGCTTTACCATCAGCTCAAGGCCGATGGGGAGCAAACAGTGTCTCGAGAAGATCTCATGACGGCATCGGAGTTGCATCGATCTTTTCTGAAGCAGTATTTCAGGGTTTTTCTCAAAGATGGTGAGCCTCTTCCAGGAGAGATTACCGAGGTGGACCTCAGCGAAATTCCAGAAACAGGGGTGCGGCTGGATCAGGTCATGGAAGTGGGCGTTTACTATTATTTCCATCTGCCTATGGAGCAGCAGCCTGATTACCTTACCTTTACACAACAATTTGGCGGCAGTGACGCTCCTGTTCCATCTGTGATGGATTTGATTCTGCTTCAAAAAGGCGCTCGTTTGGACTTTCCCGTTCAGATTGGTCCACGCTCACCTCACTCGATCGCATTGGATTGGGAAAATCCGCCGCGCAATGACCGTACTTACTGGAAAGAGCGAAGGGAATGGATGAAGCAGCGTCGTGAAGCACTGCTGGGGGTGACCAGTTACAGCGCGACCTACGCCTATCTTTATCTCGAACCTCGGGAAATTCGCTTTGAGATTCTGGTGCCTTTGTTGACGCTGGAAACTTGGCTGCCTCTCCAGCGAGAAGAGGCCGATTACCTTTCTGTGGCGGAACAAGATGCCATGGAGAAGGCTCTTCCTGGTTTTCTGCAGGAGGTTTGTCACACACATATCGATGGGATGGAGATCACAGCCCAACTCGATCGTCTCGATTTCTTCACTCTGGATATTCGGGATTTTGCGAAGAAACAGGAGCGTAAGAAAGTGGGCGTCGCGAACGCGAGAGTGGGCATGATCCTCTCTTTCCCGACGAAGGGGAACTTTCAATCGGCCTCTTTGGAATGGTCTTTTTTCAACGAAGTGACCCCACTGCTTAACACCATGACCTATGTGTTCGATCAGCCTGGTGAGAGGTTTTTCTTCACGGATAACGAGCGCACATGGCAATGGCAATCCCCGAAGCATGCTTCCGGGCCTCAGGTCTCTTCATGGCTTTCCTTGCCTCCTGTTCCATCGATGCCAACCATGCCGTTGTCCTTGCTGTTCCTTCTTGCCGCCTTTTCGGGTGGCGCTTTCGCGCTGAAGCGAAACTGGAAGATAGCGGTTCCCCTGCTGGTGCTGGGTGGCTGGTTTGGATGGTGGAATCCTGTTTGGCAGCAAATGGTGATCCCACATCCAACCAAGGAAGCTCCTCTTCCAACCCCGCCCGAGCAAAATAAAATTGCCGAAGTGCTCCTGCGGAATATTTATCGGTCGTTTGATTACTTGCAGGATGCGGATGTCTACTCGGCACTTTCGCGAAGTGCTGATGGAGATTATTTGGAAAAGCTGTATCTTCAGATTAAAAAAGGACTGATTTTAACCGAGCAGGGCGGAGCGCATTCCCGAGTCCGGAATGTCCAATGGCTCGAATCCGAACCAACCTCGCACCCAATGCGGGCACAGAGCTTTTCTCTCAGCGTGAAATGGGAGATTACCGGAACGGTGGAACATTGGGGCCACATTCATACCCGCCGAAACGCCTATCGTGCAGAACTGGAGGTCAAGGCCGTGGACGACGAGTGGAAATTGGTCGATTTGGAAGTGCTGGATGAAGACCAGGTAGAATCCTCCACCCAACTGCGGGGAAGCGCCTGAAAGTTTGTTCTTTTGTTGCCCATGGCAACATGGGATAAGAAGCAGTGATGAGGCGTATTGCGCAAATTGACAGAAAAACCGGAGAAACCCATGTCAAACTTTCCCTGAATATCGATGGGAGGGGTGAGTATCAGAACGCGACTGGGATTGCCTTCTTCGATCACATGCTCGATCTTTTGGCGCGGCACGCCGTGCTTGATTTGGAGCTCCATTGTCAGGGAGATATTGAAGTGGATGGCCACCACACTGTTGAGGATTGTGGTATCGCTCTGGGAGAAGCTTTCCTGGATGCCTTGGGGAACAAGGAGGGCATTCGCCGCTATGGTTTTGCCTTCGATCCACGAAATCCCTTCACAGGCGAAGCTTATGTGCCCATGGATGAGTGTCTTGCTCGTTGCGTGATTGATTTTAGCGGTCGACCGTATCTTGTGTGGAAAGGAATGGACAGCATGGCTTACCGAATCCTTTCACCCGAAGAACAGAATCAGGACATGTCTTCCCGATTTCGCTTTGGCTTGGCAAGGGAGTTCTTTCAGGGGTTTACCAACGCAGCCAAATGCAACCTTCATCTCGAATTGCTCTACGGGGAGGAGCCTCATCACGTTGTAGAGGTTCTGTTCAAGGCTTTTGCCAAAGCAGTCGACTTTGCCTGCTCTCATGATCCCCGTATTCAGGATCAAATCCCAAGCACCAAGGGCAAGTTGTAGCCTCTGATGAATAACCAAAGTGTCCGAGGCGTCAGAACATACAAATCCCAAGTTCCACGCTGGTGAGGATCCGGATGATGTGCTCGTCTCCAAGGCTCAATCGGGGAACAAAGATGCCTTTGAAACGCTAGTCCAGCGCCATTCCAGCCGAGTCTACGCGCGTGCCTATTCGATCGTTCGGGATGAGGACCTGGCGCTGGATATGGCTCAAACGGCCTGGGTCAAGGCCTGGCAGCGCATTGGGCAGTTTGGAGGTCAAAGTCGTTTTTCCACATGGATGACACGTGTGACCATTAATGTGTGCCTCGATTTTTTAAGAAAATCGAAGCGTTGGCGTTTCGATCAGAGTATCGAAGCCATGTTGGAAACTGAAAAGGGACCTGATCTCAGGCTGCCGGTCGTGGAATACGATCCGCTGGAAGGATTGGAAAGGCAGGAGTTGAGCCAGTTGGTGGATCAGGCCATGCAGGCACTGAGTGCCGATCATCGCTCCGTATTGGTCATGCACACCTATGAGCAATTGTCCTATGCTGAAATGGCTGAGTCGATGAACTGTTCCATCGGCACCATTATGTCGCGTCTGTTTTATGCGCGTAAGCACTTGGCCAGTATTCTGGAACCAATGATGCAAAAGAGAAATCAAACACATGAATCATGAAATGATGCTAAAGATTCAGGCTCTGGTAGATGGAGAGCTATCGAGACCTGAAGAAGAAGCCCTTCGCCGTGAAATGGACAAGCTGCCAGAGTGCGGTGCCTACCATCGGCGTCTTCTCAAGGAGGTTGAGCGCATGAGCGAGATATCAGAGCTAGAGCATGGCATGCCATTTCAGGCTTCCTTTTTGGCGCAGCGGGTGATGCAAAGGATTCATTCCTTGGAGGATCCCGCATCGGTCGGGCGGCAGGATGGTAGTTTCATGACGAGGTTGCAGTTTTTATGGAGAACGGTCCTGCCCATAAGCCTTGGCTGCTTGATCGCCCTTTGGTGGTTCCAGCCGGCAAACGATTCCAAGCTGATGCCCGACACCATCTCCTCGGAATCGATCAAGTCAGGAACTTCTGCGATGGGGTATTACGAGTCGAAGGATAGCTCCATGCCTCCACGGGGTGTGATTTCCTTTCGGTCTGAGTCTGAGCGCGTTTCAGTCATGTGGATCAGCAATGATTGATTTTTGCCATTGCGGGCCGCAGCTGCGTTTGAATAATCTTGGTCAAGCATAAAAACGATGAAAAAGAGGTGCCAAGAATACTTTCGAAACTTGCTTCACGCAGTCATGTTGCTGATGTGCCTGTCTGCCATGAAGCCTGTGATGGGGGCCGATGCTCCGGTCACACTCTCGGTCTCCTTGGTTTGTGGAACAGACAAACCGTCACCTTCCTTTCAGTATGCTGGCCCTGTGCACCAAGAGCTGCAGGATAAATTTACCAAGATCTTCAAATGGGAACACTACTTTCTCCTCACCAAGAAAGAAGTGAATCTTCCTTTAGCAACGGGCAAGAAGATCCGAATGAGCAAGGATTGCGAGTTGATCTTCCAAGTATTGGAGGAGGGGAAGGTCCTTCAAGTGCAGTTGTTGGAACCTGATGAATCAGTGCGCACACTCAAACATCCTTTGGAGCCCATATGGAAGGAGGGCGAGTTATTTGTGATTGCTGGAGACAACAAAGAGAGCGCTGGAGACGCCTGGTTTTTGGTGATTGCCTCACCCAGACCCGAGTCCAAAGAGTCCAAAGACTCCAATGGGGATCCTCCCGACAAGGAAAGCGCATCGACGACACCCTGAAATGGAAGGGGCCATCCGAGGCCTATCGGTGAGAGGTGAGGGTTTAATTCTTGGCACCAGGCCCCCATGTATGATGTATTGATGGCCGCCCCGGCTGGCATGTTTTCGGCCGCATGCATCCTGACGGGCATCCTTTCATGAAAGCAATCACACGATATTTTAGGGAGACAACGTGGCTCATTTTAGGTGCATGGCTCTTTGTAGGGAATGCACTCCAAGCTGATCGATCGGTGACCCTCTCGACGCTTCCCGGTAAGCTGCGCTTTGATCTCGCGGAGTTTTCAGTCCTGCCTGGTGAAAAGGTTGCCCTGACTTTCATCAATAACGATGAAATGGTCCATAACTGGGTGCTCATTCGTGGAG
>NYYT01000112.1 GCA_002686885.1 Pedosphaera sp. | reverse complement strand
GTTTGGGCGGTTCTGGGAAACGCCGATGAACACAAGTAAAGCCATAGGCTGCCCTTGTTGGAGGGTCGTCCTGACCCTCAGGATATAAAAGGCCCTTCCACAAGGGAGTGAAAGGATTTGGCCTCGAGGATTAAGAGATATGACTTGCCACAATATTATTTTATGAGTACTGGAAATACTGATGCGATTATACTTAGTTTTTGTTCATCTGCCTTTATTTTTATTGGTATTCACTTCAAACGGACCTCTTCAGGCTGAGGTAAAGGTCGCTTGTGTCGGGGATAGCATTACTGAAGGAATAAAACTGGGGGATAGGTCCTATCCTTCACGACTCGGTTCATTATTGGGGGATAGTTATACCGTTCACAATTATGGTGCTGCAGGCTACGCTGTTTTGAGTAAAAGTGATATGCCCTATAGAACAACCGCCGAATATAAAGCAAGCCTCTCTTGGAATCCGGATATCGTTCTCATACTGCTGGGCACTAATGATTCCAAGCCAGAAAACTGGAAGTATAAAGAAGAGTTTATTTCCGATCTCCGAGTGTTAGTTTTGTCCTATCAGGCGCTTTCAAAACGACCACGAATCATTCTTGGAACTCCGCCACCGGTCTATGGAGGGTTCGATCAATCGATTGTAAGCAATCAAATCGTCCCTAGAATTCGATTTTTTGCTAAGGAATCTCAGTTGGAATACATTGAATTTCATGACCGCCTACTTGACGCTGAAAAATACTTTCCAGATGGAATACACCCTGACGCCGCAGGTACAGCCCTGATGGCTGCAATTGCCTGTGACTTTATAGTCAGGCTTGATAGCACTCCGCCACTACTAATGATATCTGCCAAATCAAGCTCTTTAATTGAAATTCAATGGCAAAGCCGATCGCCAGGCTATGTTGTTCAAGAGCGTTCCTTTATCGACCAACACTCATCTGATTGGATCGTATCAAAGGGGATAATCCCAAAAAACGATGGCTCAAACCTCTCCGCCATTATTCAACATTCTAATCTTTCTGGTTTCCTTCGACTTTGGCGCCCGTAGGTCTCCTGTGAAACGTTTCGATTTTCACTTTAGTCGTAGGTCAGAAGGAATGGACGCAGGCATGCGGGGTTGAAGCGCTTGAAGGCATGGGCTTGGGAACCTTGTCTCCTCAAAACTTCAGCTTGGAAAGCAGTCCAAAGAATTGAGTGAGCTGTGTGCCGAAAAAGACGATAACTACAAGCCCAGGGTCAGTTTTATTGTTCTCAATTAGGCCCTCAACCTTTTCCAGCTTCTTTGAAAAGCTCATCCAGCCTTTCTGCCATGGAGTCTTCCTCATCTTTCATGGTTTTATTGGATTCACGTTTTAACTCGTAAGGTGGGTCCAACGATCCCTGATTCATACAATGGCTTCAATGGCAGGAGAAAAATGGCACGCCCGGATGGATTCGAACCATCGACCCACTGCTTAGAAGGCAGTTGCTCTATCCAACTGAGCTACGGGCGCCCAAAGAGCACCATTGATAGTGGGTGAATCGAACTTTTCAATCCAAAACATGCCAAGGCTGGGGCGATGCCGTTTTTAGGACTCGGTGTGGGTGGGTCGACTCTCAGAAGCCGAAGCCTGTGCGTTTGCCCCAAATCGCTGATAGAGCACTGAAGAGAGGATGGCGATGATGGCCACCCCCACCAAGGCCGCAATGCGATAAAGCTGATCCAGTTGTGCCATGTCATGGAAAAAGACCTTCAACAGGGTCATGGAAAGGAGCCCCAGGCCTGCCCATCGAGACTCTCTGATACGATAGCGAAGACCGTAGCCCATCATCGCCAATGCAAAGAGTGACCAACTCAGTGAATACGTCACATCTCTCCCAAAATGGCCTCCAAATTCAAAAATCAGAGTGGCTTGTCCACTGGGGGCAAAAAAATCAGCGATTTCGATATTCATCAATAGAAAGGACAGCAAGACGGCCATGGCCTGGAATGCCTGAGGCATCCAGGTCCACGGCTTGAGCTTAGGTGCCCACTGCTTCATACGATGACTGGCAAAGACAAGTGATCCAATCACACAGGCGTAGGTGTAGAGGTACCAGTTGAACAAAGCCCAGTCCCCTCGTGCCTCATAGCTCAGAATGGCTGGGTTGAGGCTCAAACGAAGAAATGCCACCGCTAATAAACTGCTCCCGGCCATGAGCAACCCCCGGTGCGGGATGCTGCGGTAAAGCCAGATGAGCGCCGCTCCTTCCATAGCCCACCCGATCGTCAGCCATTGGTGTTGGAATTGGATCGGAAAAATCAAGGTCACAAACAGGGTGGTGGCAGCGGCAAACCAGGCAAGAATGGTCTGATCCGGCTGATGCTTGACCGTCAATCGTTGCCATAGCCAGCGGGTCAGCCCAAAGGTCATCAACGCGTAGATCAGTGGCAAGATGCCCAGATTCGACCATGTGCCCTCTTGCTTGAACCAGGTATGAATCAGGAGGAAGTGAATGGGGCTCGACCAGGCCGATGCGCCAAAGCTTCTCTTTGAAAGCTCTTCTTTCTTTTGAAGAAAGGGTGGCAAAAGGAAGAGTGCCTGATGAGAGAACACCCAAAGCACCCACCCCCATGAGGGGAGATCCTTATCCGTGAGGAGCCAAACGGCCTGTGCCGCACAACCTGCCATCAATCCGGCCACATCAAGGCCTGGAACGCGATGACGATGCCAAAGCGTCATCGCCCCGAGGAACACCGTACTGCCCATCACCCAGTGCATGGCGTCCGCTGAACATTGAGGTATCATCAAAATCAGCAGCAGATAGGGAAGGAGGGAGTGCAACCGAAGCCCTATAGCCTGAATTTGTTCCTGACGCTGAGGGCTGATGGCACTCTCACTCGAGATTCCGAGAGCCTCGAAGCCAGCTCTCCAACGAGTCAAGTCTCTCATCCACCACCCCAGCACAGCAACCGGAAGAAGAAGCCACAGAAAACCCAATCCCTGTCCGAAGGCGAAGGCATCGAGGCTTAAGACCCCCATGGCAAACATCCCAAAACCGACCAGGACACTCAACACCAACAAGCCCAGCGAGCCGGCGACCAGAGCCAGGGCTACCAACCCACACTGAAGGAGCAGAATACCCACACCCACGATCCAGGAAGCCTCGCCAAAGCCTGGTAACATGGGGAGGATCACCATCAGGGGGAAAAGTGGAGCCAACAAAATGGGCGCTTTCTGCTCTGGATGGCTTGCCTCTCGATACTGACGCGCCACCATCCAAAATTGAAGCAATCCAAAAAGCAGGCACACCAGCATGAGCCAAGCGGGGTGCATGGATGAGCCCATCCAATAGGACCAGCACGCGAGAGCGCCACTCAAGGACGCTATTCGCAGCCATTCGAATCGAGGAACAAAACTACGAAGCAGTGACTGGCGAGACAGGCATCCCCCTACTCCCAGCAAGTAAAGACCGATCCAAAGTGGATGCAGGGTCGTCGCCCCATGGGCGCCCATGAAAAGCATCATCATCACCAACAAGGCGAAACCAGGCCATTCCAGTATGGCAGCATGGGAGAGGCTCTTGGCACCCCATCGACGCAAGCGCTGGCTTGCTGCCGTATAAAGGAGCGCAAATGGAAAGGTCAGCAGGCAGGCCATTGCCCAGTTGATGCCCCCTGCCTGTTGAGCGAACCAGTAAAGCTGATACACCGTGGTGACAAAAGCCAGCGTTCCGGTGATCCACACCCAATCGTGCCGAAGGGATACCCAAAGGATCCCCACCGACAGCAGGCCGATGAATCCAAAGAGCGGCAACCCATCGCCCAAATCGACATCCAGCAGTAGGGGGGTCAGCAAACCTCCCAGCATACCCAAAGTCGCCATCAACGGACTCTTCCATCGATCGGCGAGAAAGACAGCTCCGCTCAGCGTGATGGATGCCAGCAGCACCGTCACCGGCGTATTGAAGAGGGCAAAGTCATAAAGGGCATAAGCAGCGAAAGTGACCGAATAAAGCCCCACTAAGCCTGTGGCTGCCAGGGTTTGAGAAGTGACCCTAAGCTCTTTGCGGCGCAACCTTATTCCACCCACCGTCAAGCCCATAGATACGAGATAGCCCAAAGCAATTCGGAGCCATGGCGCAATCAAGTCATGATCCAAAGAATACTTTACAAGGAAAGCAATGGCAAAAAAGAGCGCCAAACCACCCAACCATGCAAAGAGTCTGGCCCCCATGAACATTTCCCACTGAATGTGTTTCAATCCGGGAAATAAGCGCGGTTGATCCGTGCTCCCCTTGACTTTGCTATCATCACCGGGAGGCACATTTTTCTCTTGAACGTTGGAATGCGAACCACGATCGAGATTCAAGGAACTTGAGGAATCAGAGAATCCGGAACCCTGGGAAATGCTCTGTGGCAAAGGAGGTGGTGCCGCTTCACTAGAGGAACTTGGTTGATGCGAGGCATCATTGGTCTTCGGCACTTGGGATGGGTGATACCGCAATCCTTGAGGTTTCGTGGAGGGAACTCCCGCCTCCCCTTGCTTGCCAGGAGCAAGGTCTTTGGCCTTGTGTGTAATCTGCCTGTGACGTCTTTTGAGTTCGACCAAAGAACGACGGTTATCCAAAGCCATTAAAAGGGCNAGGAGTGATATCAAGAATGTTAAAAAGGCCATGATGTCCTAGTNGGCGAAGGTTAGATTTCTANTAAAAAGATCTTACTAAAAAAAAGGACGAAGGNCTGAGTCATGACANCCCACCCTGAGTATTTCAAAGTTGGGCGTANCATAGAATTAACACGCCAATTCTGTCATTGTACANNCATTNTTCTCGAGTAGATCCTTATCCTGTTCTCAANTAACAAGAAACATTCCACGCTTAATAAAAACTTTATTCTGTTGATTAAGAATTACTTACAGATTATCAATCCAAATAAGCAAAGATTCTACTGAAAGGTAAGACTCAAATAATGCCTAGCAATAGACATTATTTGAACATGTTTATCATCCTTCAAATCTTGATATCATCAAGGACCCAAGAATGCCTGGGCTTGCCAATGTGGTAAGCCGTGGAACATATTGGTAGATTTGTTAGGCATGCTGACAGACAGGCAATGGTTTCTATGTGCGACGCTTCTTTATGGGCTGGGCATGATGTATTCGGTTTTTCTCTGGCGTAAGGGATTCCGAAAAGACGACCGCATCCATTACTTCCTCCTGCTTGCTGGTTTTGCCCTGAATACCACTGCCATGTTTATGCGGGGGTTTTCCTTCAATCGATGCCCCGTCAATAACCTCTTCGAGGCGACCATGTTCGTGGACTGGTCTGCGGTGGGCGTCTATCTGATCCTGGGCTTGTGGCAGAAATTCCGCTTCGTGGGCGCATTTGCTTCACCGATTTTTCTATTTCTGGGGATTTTTGCCCTGATGCCCGGGTTGGACCATCAGGATCCGGAAGGGCAAATCACCAAAAACTGGGCCGTGAGCCTGCACGCCGTGCTGATTCTCTTTTCCTATGGCGCCTTTGGCCTGTGCGCCGTTGCCTCAGGCATGTATCTCATCCAGGAAAGGCACCTGAAGACCCACAACATCCTTGCCATTCTTTCCAAGCTTCCCTCCATCGAACGTTTGGAAAGCATTGCCAGTCGACTGGTTCTAGCGGGAGTGATCCTTCTTTCCGTCGGGCTTTCTTTTGCACCGTTCCTGGGGCAGCCAGATCGCCCCTTGGCATGGTATCAAGACGCCAAGGTCATTTGGTCGATAGTCATCTGGGCCACCTATGTGGGTGTGGTTTCAAGCCGCTACCTCTGGCGCTTTGGAGGTCGCCCCATGGCATGGGCCCTCATTGCCTGCTTTGTTTTCCTCATCCTCACTTTTTCCGGGACCAACCTGATGTCGGAGATGCACCAATGAAGGCTTGGGCCAACATCGCATCAGTCATTAAGAGAAAGGGTTCGCCCTCATGAGCCTGATTGTAGTCGGTCTCAGTCATCATACCTGCCCCGTGTCCGTGCGGGAGAAGTTCGCTTTTGGGCAAGAGGAGATTGCACCATCACTCGCTAAGATGCAGCAGAGCGGGCTGGCCGATGAGTGCGTCCTTCTCTCCACATGCAATCGTGTCGAAGTGTATGTCGCCTCGCCTTTCTCAGGCAGCGAGGCCTTTGAAAGGATTCATCACTTTCTCCAGAAGGATCGCGGGTGCGAGGAAGAGGCGCTTTTACCTTCGCTCTACAGCCATGTGGACAGCGACTGCATCGAGCATCTCTTCAAAGTTGCAAGCGGGCTCGATTCACTCGTTTTGGGTGAAACGGAAATCCTCGGGCAGCTCAAGGATGCTTACCAATGCGCTGTGGGAGCAAAATCCACAGGTAAGGCCCTGAACAAGCTTTTCCAAAAAGCCTTTCATGTTGCCAAGCACATCCGCTCCAATACGGGGATTCAACGGGGCAGCACCTCCGTGGGTTCGGTGGCCGTCGAGCTGGCAGAGAGGATTTTCGATGGCCTGGAAGGAAAGCGGGTGATGGTGATTGGTGCGGGTGACACGAGTGAGAAGACCGCGCGCTCGCTGCTTTCCAGAGGCGCATCTGAACTCTTGGTCACCAACCGCTCGATAGAGCGCGCCAGGGCTCTGGCAGATGAGCTTGATGGAAGGGCCGTCGCCTTTGAGGACTGGCAGGAAGAATTTCACCACCTGGATATCGTCATCAGCAGCACCTCTGCCCCCACTTACGTCCTCAATCGACTCAAGGTTCAGCAGCTCATCCAACACCGCCCAGCCACCCCCCTGCTGTTGATCGACATCGCAGTGCCTCGTGATATCGACCCCGAAATCAATGAACTTGAGAATGTCTACGTCTATAACATTGACCACCTTCAGTCCATTGCTCAGGATTATCTGGAACAACGCCAAAGCGAATTGACCAAGTGTGAAACTTACATTCGCTCCAAGGCACAGGAGTGGCTTGAGGCATGGAAAACTCCCCCCAAGAGAGGTGGAGGAACAGATTCTTACTTCCAGGCAGGTCCTTCAGGTGCTTCCTGAAACAGGCTCAGTTGCGTGAGTTCAGGAAGACATCTTTTGTATCTCAATCAAGAAGCTCCATTACGAAAACATGGCATCCAAAAACCCTCTGGAAGAACATCGCACCCTCTTCATCGCGACTCGAGGAAGCGCGCTGGCCTTGGCTCAGGCAAGGCACATCCAATCACTGAGTCAAGAGCTTTTTCCCGATCACACCTTTGAACTCAGGGTGATTCGAACCACTGGGGATCAATTGCAAGCCTTGCAGGACGATCAATCCTCCAAGGAACCTCTGCCCAAGGGGCTCTTTACCAAGGAGCTGGAGGCAGCCCTCCTGGATGGCAAGGCAGACATGGCCATTCACAGCCTGAAGGACCTGCCCACCGAGCTTCCTCCGAAATTGTGTCTGGGCGCCATTACCGCCAGGGAAGATGCCCGGGAAATCCTCATCCTCAAGAAACCTGTGGATGCAGCCATCGCGCATCCCTGCGCCTTACTTCCCAGCAAGGCTGTTGTGGCCACCAACAGCCCCAGAAGAGCGGCCCAAATCAAGGCTTGGGACAGCCCCGTAGAGGTCGTTCCCATGCGAGGCAACGTGCCAACGCGTCTGGAAAAGCTCGCCTCACAGAAAAAACTGCATGCCACAGTTTTGGCCTTGGCAGGGCTCAACCGACTGGGTTACCAGCTGGAAGAGAATGGACGACTGACGGGCAACGACGCACCAGAGAGACTCTACGGTTATGTCATCAAACCCGAGCACTTGCTCCCTTGTGTGGGCCAGGGGTTTCTGGGCATCGAAATCCGTGAACAGGATCCCTTCGTGGCATCGCTGGTCAAGGCGCTGGAGGATACCCCTTCGGCCACCGCAGCCACTGCAGAGCGCAGTTTCCTCCATGCCATGGGAGGTGGATGCCAAACCCCCTATGCGGCCTTGGCATCCTGGGCGCAACCCGATCGACTGACCCTCAAAGGACGTGCTTTCCACGGCCCTTCCTGCGTGGAAGCCGAGTTGGAAGGAAAAGCCGATGATCCCCTCTCCCTTGGTCAACAACTCGCTGAAGCCCTGAGCCCATGATGGACTCCGTCCTTGCCATCGCCTGGGTGGGTGTCGGCAGTGCCCTGGGAGGCATGATGCGCTACGCCATGACGCTGGGCTTTGAACGCTGGATGCCATCCTCCTTCCCCCTGGCAACACTGACGGCAAACGTCGCCGGGTCCTTTGTGATCGGTTGCCTCGCAATGTGGGTCCAGGATGGCGAACCGCTGGCTCACCTCAGCAAGCATCTTCAGCGATGCCTCATGGTGGGAGTCATGGGAGGCTTTACCACTTTTTCTTCCTTCAGCCTGCAGACTCTGGAGCTCATGCAGAAAGGCCAGCTGACCTCTGCTATTCTGAACATGGTTCTCTCACTCCTCCTCTGCTTGTTGGCCGTAGCGTGGGGTTTCAAGGTAGCCAAAGCCTGGTACCCGCTGGGGTAATCACCCCATGGAATACGACACAAGGCACACCGGAAGAGTTGCTTTGAGGGGATGTGCTTGATCCTTCGGTCGAGCGCGGATTAGAGTCTGCCACATGGCAACCCGTCAGCTCTTCATCGGTATTGATAGCGGCACTCAATCCACCAAAGCCCTAGTGGTGGATGGCACTTCAGGAAACGTACTGGCTGAATCAGCCGCTGCCTATGGCCTGATCCCTGGTCTGGGTGCGGGAGCCAAAGAACAGCATCCACACACCTGGAAGGAAGCCACCAAACGATCGATCACGCGGGCCCTCAAGGCCTGCAAGGCAAAGAAAGAAGAAGTGGTGGGCATCGGAGTGAGTGGGCAGCAACATGGCTTCGTGCCCATGGACAAGCACGGTGAGGTCATTCGCCCTGCGAAATTGTGGTGTGACACCAGTACGGCCAAAGAATGTGAAGAAATCATGGAGCGCCTGGGAGGCAGCAAAGCCACCCTCAAAGCCCTGGGCAATGCCATCTTACCAGGCTTTACCGCATCCAAGATCCTATGGCTCAAAAAACACGAGCCCAAAAATTACAAAAAATTGGCCACGATCCTCCTTCCTCATGATTATCTGAACCATTGGTTCACTGGAAGAGCGGTGATGGAATATGGCGATGCCAGTGGCACCGCGCTGCTGAATGTCCGGACACGCACGTGGTGCGAATCTGCCCTCAAAGCCATTGATCCAGGGTTGAAACAAAAACTCCCCGAACTGATCTCCAGCGATCAGCCCGCCGGGCATCTGCAGGCTTCAACTGCCAAGGAGCTGGGTCTGAGCACCAAGGTATGGGTCAGCGCAGGGGGAGGAGACAACATGATGGGGGCCATAGGAACGGGTAATACTCGCCCCGGCATGGTCACCGCAAGCTTTGGGACCAGTGGAACCATCTATGCCTGTGCGGGCAAACCAGTGGTGGATCCCAAAGGAGAAATTGCCGCCTTTTGCGATTCCACCAATCAGTGGTTGCCCCTGCTGTGCACGATGAATGTCACCGTGGCCACCGAATTGGTGCGATCGGAACTGGGATGGTCGCACGAACAGTTTTCCCGGGCTGCGGCCAAGGTCCCGGCCGGATCCGACGGTCTGCTGCTGCTCCCCTATCTGGAGGGAGAGCGCACGCCAAACATCCCCCATGGCACAGGTGTCTGGCTGGGCTATCGCGCAGCGACCGCCTCGCCTGGACATCGCGCCCGAGCCGCCATGGAAGGGGTGACTCTTGGAATGAACTACGGGCTCAATCGCCTTCGCAAGCTCGGGGTTCGCCCGTCTCAAATCCGGGTCACTGGCGGTGGTGCCAGATCCAAGGTTTGGCGACAAATCATGGCTGATGTGTTTCAAACCGAAGTCATCACACTGAAAGTCAGTGAGGGAGCCGCCTACGGTGCGGCCCTGCAGGCGATGTGGTGCTGGCACAATCAACAGGGCAAATCCACATCCATCGACACCCTGACCGATCGGTTTGTCCGGGTCCATCGTCAGGAGCGAGCCACACCCAACCCGAAGCATGCCTCCGTATACCAAGAACTACAGTCCATGCAGGACACTTCGGGCAAGGCCCTCCTGCGCTTGTTTGATCAACACCGCAGCTTTACGCAAGGTTGAGGCCCTTAAGACGGAGCCCAATACACCAGCAGCCCTTGCCAATGGATCGCTCCCGAGGCTTGGGTCCAAGTGATTTCACTCAGGCAAGCTGGAGGAGCCCAACTCCTTCTCGAGATAGGCCGTCACATCCTTGAATTTCTCCTGATTCGAGGGGTGCAGCGCCATCAAGGTTCGATGCGCCTTGAGGCTGGTTTTTGCCATCTCCTGGCGACTTCCCTCCTCCATGGCAAGAGGCGTTTCATGGGTTCGGAGTGAAGCATCTGCTTCATGACTTGCTTGACGGATTTCAAACCAATCCAGGACCCCTAAATTATCAATCAGCCCCAGCACGCGCTCATTGGCATGGACTAGTTCCAGGTGAGCCGACGCGGCATCCGTGTCTTGGAGTTGCGCTGCAAGCGAAGCCAAAACACCCAGAAACGTACTGTCCATGACCAAGCACTGACTCAGCTCAATCACAAAGGATCGGTGCCCGAGATCAAGCTGCTCCAACATGAACCGCTTGAATGGCACACTGGAATGAACCGTCGCGCGCCCCTTGATGCGAATGCAGACCATGCCCTCCAGGTGAGCCACGCGGATCTCGGCATGTTTGGGGGGCATGTCGTTCATGATGTTTTCGAAGTTTTTTTCGGAGTGGGTCGCGCCATGATCGACACCAATGCTTGCTGGAGGATCTGATCATCGCTCATGGGACTGGAGACGAGGAGCTGGTTGGCACGAAAAAGCTGATGCATGGCTGAAACCAACTCCTCCATCTGGTAGGAATTTGACTGAGGCAAAGCACGGAAGAGCACATAGGGATTGATTCTCATGGGGTTGAAACGAGGATCCTCCGGCATTTCACCGGCTGGTATTTGCTCCAGTTGCTGTTTGAAACGAAAAAATTGCCTTTCCGATCGCAACCACCCCCTGGCCTGCATCTCCTTGACCAAAATCAAGGTGCGCACCTTGGAGATCAGACCATACAACAAACCGATGGCGCTTCGCTGCCGATCCAGTCGTATTTCCCAGAGCTCTTCATCCAGACAGCGCATGGCTGTCTCCAGATCTCGATTTCCCAGGGCATCTCCCAGCGCAAATGCCTTGGCCTGTTTGTTCCGAGAAACCACTTGCCGAATATCTTCAGAAGTGGCCTGCCCCGAGGCCGAGGCAAAGAGCACCACCTTTTCAGATTCCTGTTCAAGCTGCCTTGGATGAGGCCCCACCAGTTCGACCAACAAGGAGATGGCTTCAGCGTCTGCCTGGATCTGGGCTTGAGCAAAAGAGTCCCGAACGCGCTGTTCAGCCTCGATCACCCAGTCTGATTTGGAAGGATCCCAGCCATCGTGCACTTCCACTTTTCCCAATTTCTGAAATTGCTTGTAGAAGGACTTGCGCTTGTCCACCTTTCCCGCCGATATCAGTAATCGGAAACTTCCCTCCCCTACCTGCTGCACTTCCTGAACGACGGCAGCCAGCCCTTCGGTGACTGCCTTGGATGCCGCCATCTTTTCTTCTCCAAGAAAGGTGCAGTGGCGAAACCAGATCAACTTACCAGCTCCAAAGAAAGAGAGGGTCTGTAAGGCCTCAAGACATCTTGATAGAGCCTGAGAAGCTTCACTTACCGTGGCAGCGGAGCCATCCACGATTTCCTGCTCATGGTCCGGGCAATCGCTTATCCACCGCTCGTACACCTGCTTGGACCGCTGTCGGGTGGCATGGTCATCCTGACCACAAATGAGGACAAAATCACTGGATGCACTTGCCTTGCTGGGGGGCATCAGAGTTCGTCCGATGGACTGCTGGAATTTTTGATATCCTCCAGGATATGGGACATGTCCTCCACCTCCTCAAACAGCGGAGCAGAGACAAAAATCGGCTTTTTCTGAGCCGTTGCCATGGCCAGGCAATCGCTGGGACGCGCATCGACTTCAACAATCTTACGCCCCAACTCATTGCGCTGCTGCAAAACCATGCGGGCATAGTAGGTCGTGCCCTTGAGTTCACTGATCAAAATACGCTCAACACTGATCCCAAAACCCTGAAACACATGTGTCATCAAATCATGTGTGAGGGGGCGCTGCTTGGCCTTGTTCTGAATGAACATTTTGATGACCTCCCCCATGCTGCGCTCGATTTGAATCACAAACACCTTGTCCTTATTGCCAAGAAACACCGCCTCGCCATTGTTGACCGGCAAGATACCCCTTATTTTGACAGGGACCACCTCAGAACTCATGCCTTTACTGTAGGCCGATGGCGTTTTAATTCAAGCGCTCCCTTCGTTTTGCGCACCTCGGCCGACCTGGTTATCGCCTCTCTTGAAAGCACGCCACAACCATGAGGCAGCATGCAGCCCAGATGGTCCCCGGCGTCGCAGGGCTCCATCCCCGACTGGCTTCGATCCAGCCCCTTTGGCTTTACTTTGTCGGGTCCTGCCATCAGAATCATGAGACCCAAAACACCCCTCATTCTGCTCATGGAACATCCATCAAACAAATCCCTTGGAACCCTTTCCAATCGTCGAGCCTTTCTATCCTCCCTGGGTTTGGCGACCACATCCTTACCTGCCCTGGCCAGGGATTGGAGTGGAAAGGAACCCACCCGTTACCCCGACCCCGATATCGTGGTCATTGAGCCCGCCTTTGCTAAATACAAGTTGGGCAATACCCCCATTCAGCGACTGCACACCGGGATGTTATGGGCTGAAGGTCCGGCTTGGAATGCGGTGGGCAAGTATCTCATGTGGAGTGATATCCCAAACAATGTGCAGCTGCGCTGGCTGAACGAAAATAGCGCAGTGAGCACTTTCCGCGACCCATCGGGAAACAGCAACGGGAATACGTTTGATTTTCAGGGACGGCAGCTGTCCTGTGAACACGGCAACCGACGTGTGGTGCGTTATGAGCATGATGGCAGCGTGACCGTTCTGGCGGATCGTTGGCAGGGCAAACCCCTCAATGCTCCCAACGACGTGATCGTGCACCCCGATGGGGGCATCTGGTTCACTGATCCAGGCTATGGAAGCATGTGGGATTACGAAGGGAACAAGGGACCGCTTCAATTGAAGGAAGCTGTTTATCGCATCGACCCCAATTCAGGCTCCATGAGCCTGGTCACCGATGAATTGGTCA
Organism: Pedosphaera sp.; assembly: GCA_002686885.1. Lineage (GTDB taxonomy): Bacteria > Verrucomicrobiota > Verrucomicrobiia > Limisphaerales > AAA164-E04 > UBA7971. The sequence continues at coordinate 14,855 of NYYT01000112.1, read as the reverse complement.
AACCCAACGGTTTGTGTTTTTCCCCAGATTACAAGCAGCTCTACGCTGCCGACACAGGTGAAAATGCCCCCAAGGGAATCTATCGCTGGGACATTGCCAATGGGAAAACACTTCGCGGGAAGAAAGCCTTTTGCAAGATGCAGATCGAAGGTGTGGGCGCAGGGGGCTCGGATGGCATCCGTGCCGATGAAGATGGCAATATCTGGGCGAGTGCCGGATGGGTGGGAGATGGCTTCGACGGGGTGCATGTTTTTTCACCCGAGGGGCAGCTCATTGGTCAAATCAAACTCCCCGAGATCTGCAGCAATCTTTGTTTTGGTGGCCCAAAGAGAAACCGTCTGTTCATGACCGGGAGTCAATCCCTCTATGCAGTCTATGTGGCAACCAAAGGCGCGCATATCACCTGAGTGCGTTTTGCTGGTTTCGATTTCACTCGAACAAATTCAATCACCCCGCTCCATGCCAATGCATTCTTTTCAGTCGCCTCGCAAGTGGGTCTCTTGGCTCTGGCTTTTCTCGATGAGCGCCTTGCTTGCGCAAGGAGCCGAAAACGGCGAGAAATCAATCCCCAGGATACTCATCATTGGCGATTCCATCTCCATCGGCTATACCCAGCCGCTGAAGGAGCTTTTCAAGGGTGAAGCAGAGGTGCATCACAACCCAGGCAATGCCCAGCACTCAGGGCATGGACTAGCTCATCTCGAGGCATGGCTGGGAGATGCATCCTGGGACGTGATTCATTTCAACCACGGCTTGCACGATCTGAAATATGTCGACGCGCAAGGTAAGAACACTCGGTCCAAAGAAGATGGGCACATTCAGATTCCTCTGGAAAGCTATGGTGAGAATTTGGAAAAGATTGCCAAGCGCTTGAAGCAAACCGGAGCCCATTTGATCTTTGCCACAACCACCCCCTTCCCGGATCGGCCTTCAGGCCCCTTGCGAGAGGCCCAAGAAACCCAACGATACAACCAAGTCGCCCGCGACATCATGCAACGCCACGGCATCCCTATCAATGACCTCCATGCCCTGGCCTTGCCCAAGCTCACGGACTGGCAACAGCCCCATAATGTGCACTTCACCAAGGAAGGCTCTCTGGAGCTGGCTAAAGAAGTGGCCAGGCACATACGCAAGGCGCTGTCCATCCAGCCCTGACACAATGCCTGTCCAGCTGGGGATTTGGGCTCCAGGCAATCTGCCGGCGGCAGGGCTCCAAGCTTGCAGTCAGGAAGGGTTGGTTTAATTTCAATCGATGAGTTCGAATCCGAAAACAGCGGCCACCAGGAAGTGTCCTCCGGGGCTTTTTGTGCTTCTTCTCTTTTTGATGGTGCTTGGGATGTTTGCCTTCTTCCACATACCCACCCAGAAAATCAAGAACTCCGAAACCTCCTCCGGCATGCAGGAGGAAGCCCAAGCCGCTCGATTCATGGAAATCATGCAATCGGGCAAGAATCTTTTGGACCAGGGGCTCAATGGAGCTGAGAAAGCCGCCGAGTTGTTCGCTCAGGCAGTGGCCACCCACGGTGGAGATCTGGATGCCCGACTGAACTACGCCAATGCGCTGTTGCTCCTCAACCAGACAGAGGAGGTGATCCTGCAAACCAGTCAGGCCATTGATCTGAATCCCAATGCAGCTGCAGCGCACTATCTGAGGGGTTGTGCCTACATACGCGAGGGTAACTTTGAAGAGGCCATCAAATCCCTTCAAATCGCCAAGCAGATTGATCACACCATCAATGCGGTCAGCTATCAGCTTGGAAGGGCCCACCAAGGTCTCGGACAATGGGAGCCTGCCACCGTGCAGTTCGAAGAAGTCATTCAATTCGATCCGCTTCACCCTTCGGCTTACTACAATCTGAGCCAGACCTATCTCAGACTGGACCGCGGAGAAGAGGCACAGGCCATGCTGGAGAAACATCAGGAAGTGATCGCCAACCAACCCCTGAGCACCGACCCGTCGGTGATCGAAAAGTGTCTCTACACCGAGGCCATTGCGCCCTTTGAACTGGAGCAACCTGACAGCTCCGGCATTGAGGTGCGTTTTGTCGATGCCACCAAGGAGTTTCTTGGGGATCTGGCAGCCACCCTCAGGGGCCCGGTGGGCCTGTTAGACATTNGCCACGATGATACCTTGGATTTGCTGCTACGCGANCCGGACCAGGGTTTCCAATTGCTGGTCCAATCNCCCGAGGGTTTTCAGGCAGCTGGCTTTCCTGTGCCTGCGCTGCCCGAGGCACGCTACTCTCAATGCCTGATCGGCGACTTGCAACATCAAGGCACCATGCGGACCGGCCAACAGGAGGATGCCATTCTGGTATCCGATCAGGGCATGCAGGTTTTTCAAATATCTCCCAATGGCCTGATAACCGATTCTTCCATGTTTGCCAGGATTGCTGATCTCAAGGCAGAAAAAGCGCGACTGATCGATTTTGACATCACTGGCAAGTTGGATTTGCTCACCATCGAATCCACCAACCGATCCCTTCTCTTTCACCGCAATTTGGGAACCCTTTCCTTCCTGCCGGAACTTCAGTCCACCAACTTGCCTACGGGCCTTGAGAATGTTTCTGACTTTGTCCTGGAGGACTGGGATGGAGACGACCTGCCCGACTTGTTCGTGACCCGCGCCGAGCAGCCTGCCCAGCTTTTCCTCAAGAAACGTGGGGGTGGTATGACACTCTCGCAAGCAAGCAGCCCCTGGCCGATTGCCCGCACCCTTGCCGTCGGCGACCTCGATAACGATCTTCGCCATGACGCCGTATTTGCCACGGCATCGGGAATCGAAATCTGGTTTCAAGGCAAAGAAGAACCCTTGCGCCTACCGATGGAAGGCCCTGTGGCAGATCAAATCAAGCTCATGGACTATGACAATGACGGATGGCTGGACATCATGGGCTTTGGGGAAGGCTTCCTGAGCTCTTGGCGCAACACTGGCCTGGAGGGTTTTGTGGAGACCACAGACGCACTGGGGTTGTCAGGAGCCATCAACGGCACCATTACTTCCATGCTCAGGGGGGATATGGATGGGGATTGTGACAGTGATCTAGTCCTGACACTGGCTGATCAATCGATCCAAATCCTCAGGAACGAAGGGGGGAATACGAACACCATGCTGAAGATTCGTATGGAAGGGAGCCGATCCAACCCATCCGGCCTGGGCGTAAAAGTCGAACTGACCACGGGCGGATTGCGCATGATGCGGACCCTCGACGAAATCCCTCTTGAGATTGGTCTGGGCAAACGCAAGAAGGTTGATTCCATTGACCCTCACTGGACCGACACCATCACTCAGGTGGATTATGAAATCGAAGACTGCTCCTCACTGGTGATGTTCGAGTTGGAGATGCCGACAGGTTCTTGCCCTTACCTTTATGCCTGGGATGGTTCTGGATTTCGATTTGTGACCGACCTTCTGGGAGCTGCCCCACTGGGCTTGCCGGTGGCTGAGGGCAAATACATCCCGGCAGACACCGATGAAATCGTCTGGATTGGGGACGAAGCGATGTTTCCGGCCCGAGATGGCAAGCATTGGATTCAGATCACCGAGGAGTTGCGAGAAGTACTCTACCTGGATGAAGCCAAATTGATGGTCGTGGACCATCCTGAGGGCACTGAAGTGCATGCCACCAGTAAGCTGGTCCCACAGGCTCCTTTCCCTGAAACCAAAATTCGCACCTTTCGAAACCCCATGCCACCCATCAAAGCCCTTCGCAACGATGGTGTGGAAATGACCGAAGCACTCAGAGAAGTTGATGAAATCAGGGCTTCGCCAGTCGCCCTCCAGCGCCCGCAGCTCAGGGGCTGGGCCGAGCCTTACAGTTTGGATATGGATTTTGGAACTCTCGATCCTTCACGCCCATGGGCATTGGTCATGACGGGTTGGCTGCATTTTGGAGGTGGCATGGCCAATATTGGGGCCTCACATGATACTTCGCTTCCCTTCCCCTTTCCCACACTCGAAATCATGGGGCCAAATGGCAATTGGGAACCCCTGGAGGTTGTGACAGGCGCTCCTGCAGGAAAGACCAAGACCATGATTGTCGATCTTGCCGATCGTCTGCCCTACGACGCGTGCCGCATCCGTTGCAGTATGGCTTTTGAAATCCATTGGGACCGCATTCAACTCATGGAGGCTGTGGATGAAGCAAACACTCTGGTCCATGCCGTGAGCCCGGCGACTAGCGACCTTCATTGGCGGGGATTCAGNCNATACCAGGAAGGNCTCTGGANCCAGCCCCTCACCCCCGANTACGATCAGGTGCGCTTTGACCCTTCCTGGCTGATCACTCCTTCGGGATGGTGCACGCGATACGGGAGNGTCAACGAACTTTTGGGAAGTAAGGACAACCAGCTCGTTNTGATGAATGGTGGAGATGAATGCACCCTNGGGTTTGANACGGGTACGCTNCCAGCAANACCAAGCTCTGCCAAAAGAGATTATTTTCTTTTCACCTCAGGNTGGGACAAGGATGCGGATTTTCACGTGGCTCANGGNTGGANGGTGAACCCCATACCCTGGCACGGNATGGACCCACAGTCNTATGGTCAGGAACAACGCCCCGATGATCTCGACGATGGGTGGATGAAANCCTACAACACCCGCTGGGTGGGTGNGATGACACTNCGAAAGCGTCGAGAACCCTGAAACCCCGGCCATACCGATGGAAATCAGCGACGAAACATTGGAAAACCTTCAAGCCAAGGCGCAGCAAGGGGACTTGGATGCTCAATATGAGCTTGGTTGGAGGCACGCCATCGGCATGGGGGCTGAACTGGACGATGCACTGGCTCTGGATTGGCTCAAGAAGGCCGCCGAGGGTGGTCATGCACTGGCTCAGAACAACTTGGGTGCTCGCTACTATTCGGGTGATGGCTTGGAAGTGGATATCCTGACGGCCTATCTTTGGTTTTATCGCGCGGCTGCTCAACACGATCGCAAGGCAGCCAAGAATCGAGATTCCGTCTTCCGTCAATTGAGTGAGGAACAGAAGGCAAAGGCCAGAGACCGCCTCGGCCCAGAATTTGGTCCCCGAGGCTGAAGTATGGGGGGGGGTGCGGATCGTTGATGGGTCCTCAGCCAACAAGCCCAATATCAAAGTATTTGGAGATCCTTCGCTGACGGTCTTTTCAAGGACTGACGATCCGATGATAGATCTGNTCCCACTGCTGAAAAGTCGATGAGAGCGGTCCTTCAGCCCAGANCACCCCATCACTNGCNTCCATTTTTTCCTTNAGGGACCACTGCGCTTTGAGGCGTTGCTGANTATGCTCTTGCNACCAACCCCTTTGCAGCAGCCGATGAAGCTGTTCTTTTTCTGAACAGGCCATGCAAATCACATGGTCGAACAGATCCTGAGCCTGAGTTTCAAACAGAAGCGGAATCACNACCACAGCCATGGGGCATCCTTCCCTATCCCAGGTATGAAGTCTCGATTCCCAAGCCTGGCGAATCACAGGATGCAGGAGACCTTCCAGCCAGCGGCGTTTCTTGTCGTCATTGAAAACCAGATGCCCCAACGCAGAGCGATCGAGTGTGCCATCCTCCAAACGGCATGCGCCCTTGAGGCTTTCCATGACCGTGTCGTAGGCAGGTTGCCCCGGTGACAAGGCCTCACGCGCCAATTGATCGGTATCCACCACACACATCCCTTGGCCGATCAAATAATCCACCAAAGTCGATTTACCACACCCTATGCCACCCGTGAGCCCGATGCGTTTCATGAAAATAAAAAGCCGTCCCGCGGGACGGCTTTGAAAAAGTGAGCGGGATGCTGGCTNNTNTATTCNGTGACAGCGCGGTAGAAGGANTGGGCTTTNCCCCCTCCTGANACACCGCGCAATTGCATGCGTCCNTCGCTATCCGCAAGCCCTCNATGAATGACCTGCCAAGTCTGAAGACCCTTGGAGGCTTCAATCACATAAGACTCTCCAGCCACACCCTGAACCTCAATATCCAAAGTGCCATCCAAAGCCGGGCNAACATAAACNGCAGCNGGNTGTTGGGACGAGTCTCNNGAATCAANAGGAAGATCCAGGTTGTCTATAACAGCCANATCNNNACCCTCGGACNGAGCAGCATCCTTNCGATAAANCCACTCGAAATGATGAGTCCCAGCGGCCAGATCGAACTGGTANTCTTGCCAGGGCACTTCCCCTGACCATTGTCCCATTAATTTACCATCGATGCTAAAAGACAAAGTATCCCATCCTTCTTCCGAACTCACCGTCAGATGAAAACTCCCGCGCCCAGCCGTCGTTTGCTGATGCAGTGAAAGGACTGCAGAACCACCATCAGCTACTTGACTGGCTTGCAAGCCATGCTTGTCAAAACCTTCGCCTTCAACAATGTGCCAACCTGTAGATGAAAAGGCAGAAGTAAGCCCTCCGTGATCAAAATTCTCAAAAACGGAGGTAGCAGCAAAGANGCCCGTGATTTCAAGATCACTTGCGATATTCAATGAGAGCACCGGGTTGTTAGCAGCGGCCTCAGAAACATTTCCCTCCCANCGAACNAATTCGTAGCCANCCNAAGCGTTCGCCACCCACTGGACCNCTTGCCCCGCAATAAGCAAACCGGATGGACCTTCGATGCTTCCGCCCTNAGTCGCNAGGACATTCGCATGANANAGCNCCCCCTCCTGAAAAGTGTGATGAAAAGAAAACTCACCAGAGGCGCCACCAAAGCCATCTAACGCAATACTGTAGGTTTCCCCTCCTCTGACCGCAGAGTTGAGCTGGCTGAAGGCACTGGAAATACTTGCGTCGTCGTTGCTAGACACGAACGTTAAATCCTTAATCGAGTTTCCTGTGTAAAGCCCCAGCACGGTATCTATTCGAGAACGTTTGGTCGTGAGGGTCAGGAGACCGTCAGCAGGTGCTGTGAAACGATACCAAACAGAATGGCCCCCCGCATTGTTTGCATGATCAGGCTCCCAGTGTTGCTTTGTCGCCAAGGTGTTGTCCCCGCTGATGGGATCGCCACCAACGGTAAGAACCTGAGCACGATGAAAATGGTCATTGCCCACCGCTGATGAAATACGGGTGATATAGATGCGATCGATGATGGATTTGTTACCCGAAAAATCAATTGCTGAAGCCTCAATTTCGTTCAATCCTGGCACCAAGTAACCTGTCACAGACCAATTTTCAATCCCCCGGGCTGCCCCCCCCACTCTTTCCCCGTTCACACGAAGAAAGACCTCCTTCACACCATAAACCGACGGGTTCGGATCGAAAGCATACCCGCTGATTTCGATTTCTCTTTCTTCGAAAATAATTCCATCGCTTGGACTAGTGATTTTCACCACTGGAGGAAGGTGGTCGATGATACCATTCGGTTCGATGCGCAAACGAAGGGAGCCACCTCGATCTTCAACATAGCTACCCACCACAATACGATAAGTTTCACCTGCTTGAGCGATAAATTGCAGATATCCTGCGGTGCGACCCTCGACTTGGTCCACCGAGCCTATTTCAACCAATGACTCGAAATCATTCCCTTGATAGACAGCTAAAATTGTATCGTAGCCACTTCCAGCCGTATCGATGACGACGGGGCCCGAGGTATCTGGAGACCACTCCCACCAAAGAGTGTCGCCAACGCGCTGAACGCCCGCATGCTTGGGCTCACCTTCTTCCAGATCGGCAAATTTACTGTAGGTCGTGAAAACACCTCCAGATGGATCGACTTTTTCAGCTTCTTCAAAATTATTATTCTTCGGACGTTCGACAAGGGTGTAAATGACCTGAGTCTCTACAGAAGGCATATCTGGGTGGGTCACTAATATTTTTAAAAGTATGTCTCCCAGTCCACTGATACTGCCTCCAAACGTGTAAACAGCATCTCCAGCAGCTTCGTCTGGTGGGGTTCCATCGTTTAGCATTGGGTATTCTGTGCCGTCTGCTGAAAGAACCTTCACTTCAGCATCGGGGATCCCTACAAGATCGGTCACCCTAACGGAGAAAGCTTGAGCTTCACCGGTAAGTAATACCGAACCAGAAGGTGGGTTGACGGACACTTCCATGATCCCATCTGGTTCCACTTGAAGAGCATCGAAAGCATTAACCCGACCCCCTGTTACCATTTTATTGGCGTAAGCGTCTTTCTGAACCGCAGAATCAAGAATCATTTGTTTCAACTCGGTTGCCAACGCGTCGGGAAAGACTGCCTTCAAAAGCACGGCCACACCCGAAACGTGTGGAGCAGCGAAACTCGTGCCGTCGGCGTAGTCGTAATCTTGGTCAGGGTCAACGCCACCGCCAACTCCCGAGGCCTCATCTCCACTACCAGCCATGTAAATCTGACTTCCAGGAGCTGCAATATCCACCGAAATCTGACCGTAATTAGAATGATCTGCTAAAAGATCAAAACGATCAAAGGAAGCGACTGAAAGGATGTTATCCAGATCAAAGGAAGCTGGGTAAAATCCACCAGTGTCGGTATTTAAGGAATCATTTCCAGCTCCAGCCACAAATAAGATTCCTTCACTTTGTGCCAACGCCACAGCATCGAAAATCGATTGCGACGGGGCATAACCTCCCCAGCTAGCATTGATGATATCAGCCCCCATGAAAACCGCATAATCGATAGCCTTAACCAGGTGCCCATCCTCGCCACCAAAATCAGTGAGTGCCTTGATCCCCATGAGCGACACCTGATGAGCCACACCCACCACGTCGTTGCCATCGGGAAGTGCACCAATCACAGAAGCTACATTCGTACCGTGATCGTTGACATCCAGAGGGTCTCCTGATTCCAAAACCGGGTTGTAGCCGTAAACATCATCAATCACACCATTGAGATCATTGTCGATACCGTCATCCGGAACTTCACCCGGATTCATCCACATGTTATCGGCCAATTCTTGGTGAGTGTATCGAATCCCCGTATCAATGACGGCAACCACCACATCTTTCGAACCCACGGTGATATCCCAAGCAAGATTGGCATCGATGTCGGCATCTTCCTTACCTCCGATTGCCCCATCGTTGTTCAGCCCCCACAAGCGACCATCGGCATAAGCGGGGTCGTCCACCTCAGCTTGATAATAACGAATGTAATTCGGCTCGACATATTCAAAGAGCCCAGAATCCTGCAGGAAACCGATGCGCTGCATTAATTCAGTCGCAGGATTCTCTTGCTCTTCTTCCCTTGCCGATCTGCTTTTGAAGTTCGGCTCCACAACATCGAGAATCAATAATCCCGGTAGTGCACGAAACGTGTCTACGACTTGAGAACCACTTTGCTGTATGACACCTGCAACTGAGGCATGCCTCAAATGGGGAATACGCTCCTCCTTTAGTTTAGCCAGAATTTTNGTAGGATGNGCGTCGTAGCCGTTCACCTGAATCCAAGAGGCCTCAGATGCNCTCAGCTGCTNATGGGTGANNACACCCAAAGNGGCNAGCAACGCCACACTGATGGAAAGGCCTTTGATAGTTGGAAATTGAAATCCCATAGTTTGTATACTCAATGGTTATTGNTCAGTTGGCTCCCGGTAGAAAAATCACCCGGTAGAAGCGATTTGCATGCTCTTCAAGCCCAGTGTCATCATACCGCAACACTTGGGCCACATCACTCAAGTTGGCTACGGACCCAAGAGTCGTCCAGTTCTCATCTAGAATGTGATTCTTAAACTGAACTTCGAAATTGGCACCTGGCCCAGAAGTCCACGAAAGGCTGGCAGCAGGGTTTGGGGTGCTGGTGAAAACAATGCCGTTGAGTAAAACCCCTTCAAATGGCTCTACATCCAAACCATTGGCAATTCCATCCCCATCATCGTCAATCATTCCACTAAGCAACCTCGCTTTATTCACCCTCTCCACGGTGCCATCGGGGCGTGTGTAGGCAACTCCCGAACGTGGACCAGCGTAGCTGGGCACCCATTGCAAGCGACCTCCCAAGGCACCATCCAACTCTTCAGCCGGAAGGTTGCTTGCGCCAAAATAAATGGTGAAGTTTGAATCAACGGTGAGATTGGATTCCCACTTTTCAGCAAAATCTCCATGGAATTCTAGCATATCCACATAAAGTGCTGCAGATGTTCCGTTTGGTGAAGAAAAACGAGCACGGGCGTTACCCACACCTGACAAGGCGAGGTGTCCCAATGCCGCGTTGTTGGAAAAACCTGACTCGGTCTTACCAAGGTCGGAGCCGGCCCATGAATGTTCAATCTCAGCCCACCAAGGAAGAATGCTACTGATACTCGTCCCAAGTAGGTCTCCGTTATCAGCCACAGAACCAAGAAAAAACCCATTATTAACAGTAATGAGGTTGTTGGCCTCTTCACCCGAGTCAACAAAGGAACTCAAGATATTCAGACGATCAGTGGCCGGCAGTGTGGAGTCATGCATCTTGAGGTGCTTGGCTGATATTGACACCCCTTTGCCGGCGATGGTGCCAGACTGAAGTTTCACTGTGTCGGCTTCGATCGTCACGGTTGACCCAGCGTTCATTTCACCTCGATTTTCAACGTAATCGCTGAGAATGCGCTGGGTTCGGGAGAATACGTTGCCATGATTAACAAAAGATTCCAGGGGCCCGTGTTCTCCAGTTCCTAGCTCTATTTCGTCGTTAACACTCAAACTACCATTTACGGTGAAATTCCTAACTGAAGAAACTTGTTGGGATTTCAGATCCTGGATTCTTCCTTCTAGAAGAAGATCCCCATCAATAGATAGACTTGGTGAATCCATGTGAAATGATTGATCCACCAAGGCGTTACCAATCACAACCTCCTCCGGTGCGGTTAAAGCCAAATCGTGAATAATGGAGGGCGTCGTGGTTTTCAAACCGCTTTGCTCCCACCCGCTAACTCCATCTACCATGAGTACGTGGTAGAAATACTCGACCACATTCGTAGTGTAAGTTTCTTCACTATTCTCATCAGCAGGTGGATTTGTAATAATGATGCCGGATAAATTGGTCCAAATAGCACTATAAGCTTTAAGGTCTCCAGAAAAATTAGGGACTGTATCCGGAACTACGCTCGCAAAATCCAGCACCGAGTTGGTGCTGCTCAATTGGTAGTTGGCATGGGCCGCATGAATGCTATCAACACTTCCGCCAATGAGATGGTCGGCTTTGATGTCTAAAAAGTTGCCTTTTATCCGGGCATTTCTTAGATCCAGCACATCCGTCTCAAGTTCGATGGCACCGCTGATGTATTCTCTCGCAGGAATGGAAGATGAGGGTTCGTATCGGACGTTGTCGGCTGAAGGTGAGACGTAAGTCGAATAAGCTGCATGATAATTGGTGACCACTGTATTGCTGAAAGTCGAATTGTAGAGCAAATCTGGGGATAACTCCCCTAGCCCCGGTGCACCTAAAAACCACTCAATCGGTGGGTTGCGATAAATGTTGTAAGTGGAAGGTTTTAAGGAATTTCCAGTCAATAAATTTTGTTCAAAGACAAGGTTGGTCGCCCAAGCAAGAGTATCTTGTAAGTAGACGGTCATCACATCTTCCGATCCTGTGACAGGGTTTGGCAAGCTTGCCGTGTATTCAATGGTAGCAGTCGCTATCTCATTGGTGCGTTCACTAGGCGTGAACCTGATTTGAGTACCAATGGAAGGAGGTGTGGATGAAAACACCGCCTGAACAATGATATTTGTTTCCGTTAAGGCATTGGAGACAATGGAGAAATCCGCGTTTTGCAATCCAATCACATTACCAAAGCCAAAGCCGTTGATGATGTTGGTGATGATATGACTCGGGGAAGTAATGTTGGCGGCCGTACCGACGACGTTGAGCAACCCCGAAAAGTCTCGTGTGGAATTGGTTAAACCACCCCAGTAATTGTCAAAAATACCAGTGCTGGGAACAAAATTTGTACCAAAGCTCACACTATCAAAGGCGTTTTGAACCGTTTCGACCATTAGCCCACCGTCACTTAAATCCAAGTGAGCCCCATGAAGATCTATCAGACCGCTAGACCCAACGGAGATCAATCCCTGGTTTGCAACTTGGTTTGCAGAAACTGTGATGCGATTGTCGGTAAAATAGACAATATTGGTCTCCACTTCATCAAAACCATAAGGAGGAAACGAAGCGCCAATTGAGCCATTGACCCCATTAAAAAAGCTATGAGCTGGCGAGCGCCGTCCTTGATTATCTATATGCTCAAACACGAACCCTGCTGGATGGTTCATGATGCCGTTGTTGGTGTAAGCTAAAGTGTTTTGAGTATCGAAGGGAAAAGGGGTGATACTTTCAAAAATAACAAGACCATTGTTAACGAAAATTTCGGCGTCCACAACGCCTTCGGTGCTTTCATTTAGCCGACCATCATTGACAAATTGCGTTGGATTTTGGCCGAAGACCAAGGTCGATCCTGAACAAAAAAGCCCTATCAATAGGTTTTTAAAACTCATGTTAACTTGCTGATTAATTTCTTGATCTACCCAAGGCCAAACGCTCAATTTCCTCAAAATCAATTCCTTGAGGGAAAACGACGGGATCGTTGGTGGTGCCATCGAAAGCAGCCCAAATGTGCTGACTATCAAGAAAATTGGGCACCCCTTCCTGGAACCAAGCATCTACTGGAGAAATCAGAGATCCTAGTAAATCACCGTTGAGACCACCGGTACTAAATGTAATCGACCCATCTTGAATGATTCCTGGGCCCATATCATCCCCTGGATTTGGATCCACGGTATCACCGTTAATGAAAGTCATCCCATGAGCTCCTATCACAACGATAGGTGGATCCGCTGCAAAAGCTCCCTGCAAATCCTTGGCATCGAAAACGAGGTCCGGAGCCGTGATATTACGCACGACGCGTTGTTGAATTTTTACACCGTTGGTGACAATCGTTTCTGTATAAAGGACATTCAGTGGTGAAAAGAATTCACCAAGCAAAGAATCGTAATTCGTTTCTCGCAAAACAATTTCACCCATACCTGGCCTAAGTGCATTCGCGACGACGAGGGGTTGATTGCCAGCGGCCACGCCACCTCCGATACCACCTCCGATACCACCTCCGATGCCGCCTCCACCTGCGCCCCCGGCTGTGATGTTGGTCAGCGACACAGCAGAATCAAAAGGAGATGATCCGGCTCCACCCAACCCACCGGCTGCGGCAGCGTTGGTTAAAGTCACAGCTGAATCGTAAGGCCCACCAAACCCGAACAAATTGGTGTTTGAGGCCGGAACGATTCGAAAGGACTCGCCGCTTGCACTAAACCCTGACAAGCCGTTGGTTTGAAGTGCTAAATTTGGCAAGCCAGGCTCAAAATTGTAATTTTGCGGATGATACAGATACTTTAGTCCTCCCACATCATCACGTGTTAACCCCGTTGCATACACACCGTTGAATTCTGTAACCCGCCCGTTACCGCGGGCAGCCACAGGAGTGTTGGCTGCGAAAGCCGTTTGATAAGGCTGCGCGGGGAGCACTGTCGGACATCCTAGCCGTTGAACAGTATATAAGGTTTCGTTGATGTAAGGACTCGCACGGTAACTAAGTGGATCGTAATTCCTCAATTCGAGTAAATACTGCAGAACGACGCCGTTTTGGATCCACGCATTACGCGGAGCGAAAGCCCACAGAGTAGGGTCTTCCAAGCCTAAAAAATGTAGAATTTTCTGAAGAGCAGTGGATTTAAGGTCTGTCAGCCCCAGAGCCCCTGCCCGATGGTTCAGTCGAAAAGAACGCTTCGGATAATCGTTCACGTCGATTTGATCGACTGGTGGCAGATCGTTGATGATTTGTACTGCCTTGCGCACTTCATCCATACCTCTTGCCCCGAAAAAACTTACAAAATCCGAAGTGAATCCATAAGTTACCACAGGTGTGTTGAAGCGATATTCTTCATCAATCATCATGGGTCCACTATAATTCAGGAGCAGCGGCAGATTATAGCAATCCGCGGAAGAAGGTGAAGCTTCCTGCATCCATGGGGGTTGAGGACCAGCCAAAGAAAAGGCTTGTGACTGCTCATGAACAGCAAGGAGTGGTAAGAGTAATAGAATTGAGAAAAATCGGAGCATGGTATCAGATTATTTGAGGCGCACAACGCGATACAGTCTTTTGGCCTGATCCGTGTTCACAGGCATACTTGCTTCGTATTCGGTAGCCAAGAAAGGGGCCCCAGTGTGGGTCCAATGAGCCAAATCTCCGCTACTTTCGATTTGGTAAATGCCACCAGGTTGCATTTCCCAAGTGAGTCTTGGCACACCATCCGTTTTAACGAGACCAATGTTCAGCACACTTCTGGGATTAAGCGGGTTGGTTCCGGCCAACAATTCTTCTAAATTGTTAAGTCCATCGCCATCACTATCCGCATTGAAATCCTCCCAATGTTTTTTGTTACCGCCCCAGTAAGTGGCTTGAAATTGATCGGGCAATCCATCGCTGTTGGAATCTTGGCTCCATGCCCTACCCACCGTGAGGCCGCTTAGTGGTGATTCAACTCCATTCGAGGAAACATAAGACCATTGAACACGGTGTTCACTACCATCGGCCAAAGAATCAATCTCGATAAAATTCTCTTCTGTCATCATGGGAGTCGCGCTGCCGTTTAAATAGACGCGGTAGTGATCAACGTTCACCCCTTCAACCACTGGCCACGATGCGGTTAATTTATTGAAACCTGTGCTGTAGAAGAAGGGATCAACTGGTTCAGGTAGAACGACCCCTGAGGAGGATAGATCGAATTCCTGACCTTTGATTTCAAAACTTTCCACTCCCCCTTCGAAAGAACTCCAAAACGCCACAATCTCTTGGTCACCCTTTGCTGAAAAAGTAGGCATGAGCTGCGCATTCTTGTGATTAGAACTCAACAAGGTACTCTCTGACGAACCCGTCTCATCGCGGCCGTTCCATATCAGGCCACGAACATCGGAATCAGACATT
>NYYT01000111.1 GCA_002686885.1 Pedosphaera sp. | reverse complement strand
GGGGTCCATAGCAGGAAAGCCCACGCAAGGGCTTTGCGAATGAATGGCATGGGGTGCATCGGATGCATGGGTGGGTTCGGAGGCGTGGGTTCACTCAAAACCAGTTCGCAGATCATTCCATCAGGGGTTGGGTTGATCATAATCGCCAAGGTGGCGGATCCAGATGTTTCTAAATCGCACCGGGTTCCCGTGTTCATACAATTCGATGGTTCCCTGGGGAGGGTGTGGCCTGGAATAATCTCCCACAGCCCGATAAGGGGTGTTCCCGTAGAAATCCTTTCGATGATGCACCACGATGCCGTTGTGGATGACGGTAATGTGCGCGCGTTTGATGAGTTTGCCTTCAGCGTCCCAGCGGGGCCCTTCAAAGACAATGTCGTAGGTTTGCCATTGTCCGGGCGGTTTGGAGGCGTTTTTCAGAGGCGGTTGTTGTCCATACATGGCCGCTACCATGCCGTCGGCATAGGTCTCGTTCTGATAACTGTCCAGAATTTGGATTTCATATCGTCCGAAAATATTCACGCCGTTGTTGCCGCGTCCCTGGCCCTTGCCTTCGACTTTTTCTGGTGTGGCAAATTCCAGGTGGAGTTGGAAGTCACCAAAGGAATCGCGGGTGCGGATGCGCCCCGTGCGTGTGGTTTCCATGTAACCGTTTTCCAGTTTCCAGTCGACCTTGTCATTGCGTCCGGTCCATTGGCTGAAGTCGGTGCCATCAAAGAGAATGACGGCATCGGAGGGTGCTGGGGCCTGATGGCTGAAGTGCTCACCGGGAGTGACCACAGGAGGTTTGGGCCGGTTGGGATCATGCACATGCCACTTACCATTGGGTTGCATGGGGGTATCGGTAAAACCTTCGGCGGCTTGGCACGTTAGAGTGAGGATTCCGCTCAGAAGCGTCTGAGCTGTCAGGCTTTTGAAGGCGTGGAATGTCGGGTGATGCATGGTTCTCGTTTTTTCGAATGGGGCTAAGGGTTGGATTGGGACCGATGGCCGATGAATCCTCTGACCCCGGTTCGGTCTGCACGTTGCTTCCAGTGGGCAGACAAAGAGGTTCAGGGGAACGTGTGAAGCTTGAAAATTAAGTGAGGCCTGAACCCCTTGCAATGGCAAAGAGATGAAACCCTTTCCCGTGATAGGCACGACTGCAAAAAAAAGGCGGCCCCAAAGAGGACCGCCTTCTGAGAAGATCGTGGGTCTCGAGCCATCAATATCGATAGTGCTCGGGCTTGTAAGGGCCTTCGACCGCCACACCGATGTAGTCGGCCTGCTCCTTGGTGAGCTGGGTCAGTTGGACGCCCAGTTTTGCCAGATGGAGACGCGCCACTTCCTCATCCAAAACCTTGGGAAGGACATACACACCTGGTTTGTTACTGCCACGTTTTTCCCAGAGATCCAGCTGCGCGAGCGTTTGATTGGCAAAGCTGCTGGACATCACAAAAGACGGGTGGCCGGTGGCGCAACCCAGATTGACCAGTCGACCTTCGGCCAGCATGAAGATGGATCGCCCGTCTTCCAGGAAATACTGATCGACCTGAGGCTTCACGGTGACGCGTTGGACCCCTTCGGCGCTGTTGAGCCGGTCGACCTGGATTTCGTTATCAAAGTGGCCAATGTTGCAGATGATGGCCTGGTCCTTCATGGCGAGCATGTGCTCCAGCGTGATCACATCCTTGTTGCCTGTGGTTGTCACGTAGATGTCGGCCTCGCCCAGGGTGGATTCTACGGTGGTGACTTCGAAACCTTCCAGAACGGCTTGAAGGGCATTGATCGGATCAATCTCAGTGACAATCACCCGGGCACCAAATCCGCGCATGGACTGAGCGCAGCCTTTGCCCACATCACCATAGCCCACCACCACGACGACTTTTCCTGCCACCATCACATCGGTGGCTCGTTTGATGCCATCGGCCAGCGATTCGCGGCAGCCATAGAGATTGTCGAATTTGGACTTGGTGACCGAATCGTTCACATTGATGGCAGGGATCAGGAGGCTGCCTTCCTGCTGCATCTTGTAAAGGCGGTGCACGCCGGTGGTGGTCTCCTCGGAAACACCCTTGAGTTCCTTGACCATTTCATGCCAGCGGTAGGGGTTTTCTTTATGCACCTCCTTGAGGAGATCTTTGATGACCTGTTCTTCGTGATTGCCAGAAGGGGTGTTTACCCAATCGCTACCTTCCTCCAACTCATAACCCTTGTGGATGAGCAGGGTGGCGTCGCCTCCATCATCGACAATGAGCTGTGGCCCGGTGCCGTCGGCATGACTCAGCGCCTTGTAAGTGCACCACCAGTATTCTTCCAGGGTTTCCCCTTTCCAGGCAAAGACCGGGTGGCCTGCCTCCGCAATGGCGGCAGCGGCGTGGTCCTGAGTGGAAAAAATATTGCAACTTGCCCAACGCACGGTGGCTCCCAGATCTGCCAAGGTCTCAATGAGAACCGCTGTCTGGATCGTCATGTGCAGCGAGCCTGTGATACGAACGCCCGCCAGGGGTTTGTCGGCCGCATGCTTCTCTCGGATGGCCATGAGGCCGGGCATTTCCTTTTCTGCGATGCTGATTTCCTTGCGACCCCAATCGGCCAATGCGAGATCGGCTACCTTGTAGTCCTGGGTGGTGGGTATGGTTTCTGTAGATGTTTGACTCATGATGGTATCGATTTAAAAGCGTGGTGAGAGGATCAGGCTCGCAGGGCCTTCTTTAGTGCGGCTGCCTTGTTGGTTTTCTCCCAGGTGATGGCCTTGGGGTCATCGACCTTGCCAAAGTGGCCGTAATTGGTGGTTGAACCGTAAATGGGCCTCAATAAATTCAGCTGCTTGACGATGTCGGCTGGCTTGAAGCTGAAAACACTCTGCACCGCCTGGGCGATGGCCTCGTCGCTCGCGATTCCCGTTCCGAAGGTGTCGACCGCAACCGATACCGGATCCGGGTAACCTATGGCGTAGGCGAACTGCACCTCGCATCGACTGGCCAAGCCGGCGGCCACCACGTTCTTGGCGACGTAACGGCCCATGTAGGCGGCACTTCGATCGACCTTACTGGGGTCCTTGCCTGAGAAGGCCCCTCCGCCATGGCGTCCCATGCCGCCATAGGTGTCGACAATGATTTTCCTTCCGGTGAGGCCGGCATCCCCTTGAGGCCCACCCACGACAAACCGCCCCGTTGGGTTGACCAGATACTGGGTCTTGCGGGTCAGGAGGCGTTTGGGAAGCACCTTGTGAACAATCTTCTTGGTGATGAAGTCGTGGATTTGCTTGTGGGAGACATCATCGGTGTGCTGAGTGCTGACGACAACGCTTGTGATTTCCACCGGCTTGCCATTTGCATAACGCACCGAACATTGCGACTTGGCATCAGGCCTCAGCCATTTGGCTTTACCGCTTTTGCGAACGCGCGTCAGCTCCCTGCCGATGCGGTGGGCAAACATGATGGGGGCGGGCATCAACTCAGGGGTTTCATCACAGGCAAAACCAAACATCAGACCCTGGTCGCCCGCACCTTGTTCGGCCGTGGCCTTACCTTTGGCCGCCTTGGCATCCACACCTTGAGCGATGTCACCGCTTTGTGAGGTGAGGTAATTGTTGATGAATACCTTGTCTGCGTGGAATACGTCGTCGTCGTTGATGTAGCCGATGCCTCGAATGGCTTCTCGAACCACTTGGTTGTAGTCAAAGTTGGCCTTGGTGGTGATTTCACCACCGATCACGACCACATTGCTTTTGACAAAGGTTTCGCAAGCCACTCGGCTCGATTTGTCTTGTGCGAGGCAAGCATCCAGAATGGCGTCGGAAATGGTATCGCAAACCTTGTCAGGATGGCCTTCACCGACGGATTCCGAAGAGAAAATGTAATTTTTGCTCATAAAGGGGTGTGTATGGATTCGAGTTGCCAATTAACATATTGACGTATCTTGATTAGATGATATTACCAATTTTGTTTCCGTCAATGGATTATTGCTCTCCCAGTCAGAGGAGAGCATGGTTGTCGCCCATCAGCCCATGAAAACCGACCTGCTTGCTTCCTTGAGACTCATTGCCGATCCTACCCGGTTGAGACTCATTGCCTTACTCGAGAAGGATGAACTTTCCGTCAACGAGATTCAGGAAGTCACCCACATGGGGCAATCGAGAATCAGTACGCATCTCGCACAGCTTCAAAAAGAGGGCTTCGTTCAATCCCGAAGGGATGGCAAACGGGTCTACTATGGGCTTTGTGAAGGCTCCCAGGCTCCGGATACCCAGGTCCTGCAGCTGGCGCTCAAAGCGGGACATACTCTGGAGCATTTTCAAGCAGATAGCATCAACCTGGGGCGCATCCTCGATCGACGTCAAAATCAAGCGAAGCTGTTCTTTAATCAGGTCGCCGGACGCTTTGATCGTCGCTACGGTCCGGGTCGCAGTTGGCAGGCTTTTGGCCAGATGCTGCTGCGCATGATGCCGGCTCTGGATATTGCCGATTTGGGTTCTGGTGAGGGGCTTCTGGCAGAGCTGCTGGCTCTGAATGCGAAGTCAGTGATCGCCGTCGACAACAGTCCGAGCATGGTCGAGTATGGAAAGCGGAAGGCTCAGGAAAACGGATTGCCCCACCTGTATTTCCGATGTGGCAATCTGGAGGATCCTCCCTTGGACGACGCGTCCGTGGATGTGGCTATTCTCAGCCAGGCCCTGCATCATGCCGACGATCCCTCGCGCGCCATCGCTTCGGCCTATCGTATCCTCAGACCGGGGGGCAGGCTACTGATTCTGGATCTCTTGAAGCATGATTTCTCGGACGCACGCACCCTGTATGGCGATCTCTGGCTCGGCTTCGATGAAAGTGAGCTGGTCCAGTGGTTGGAGGGAACCGGCTTTGAATCCATTGATATCGAAACGGTTGCCAAGGAAGAGGACCCACCTTTTTTTCAGACCATCTTGGCGGCGGCCCTTCGGCCTGCCTCAGCCTGACCCCTAGGCAAGGCATGCCCATGCGTGGTTCAATGGTTTGCCATGCGATCCACCCATGAGCGGAAGGTTTATCTCTTGGGTGGAATTGGCATTTTTATTGCTAAGATTGATTCATGCAAGATCTCCAAAGATACCGTCTTTCTGGGCTAACAACCTTACTGCTGTGGCTGGGCCTTTCCATGGGGAGCCTGCAGGGTCAGATCCTGATTTCGGAATGGATGGCCAGTAATGGAGACAGCTCGGTGGACGAAGATGGAGAGAGTTCGGATTGGGTGGAGATCTGGAATCGAGGGAATCAATCCATCTCACTTGAGGGCTTTTCGCTTTCGGTGAATCTCGAAGATCCCAGACAATGGGTCTTTCCCGCCATCACCCTGTCATCGGGGCAGCGAATGTTTGTTTGGGCTTCGGGCAAGGATCGCGTGGATCCTACACTTCCCTTGCATACCAATTTTAGATTAGACGCTGATGGTGGATCCCTCTGGCTTTGGTATTCCGACGGCCAAACCTTGGTCAGTGCTTATGAGGATTATCCCAAACAGCGCAGAGACGTTTCCTATGGTCTGGATGAAAGCGGTCAAAACCGGTTTTTCCTGCAAGCCACACCCGGTCAAGCCAACGCTAGCGGCGTCCTGGGATTTGTGGCCGATACGCAATTCAGCATCGATCGGGGTTTCTACACGGAGCCGTTTTCCCTGATCATCTCCAGTCAAACCGAGGGCGCCTCCATTCGTTACACGACCGATGGTACGATGCCGACCTCTCAGCGGGGCAATGTATATACCCGTCCCATTATCATCGATCAGACAACGACCCTGCGAGCCATTGCCTACCGAGACGGATTTGAACCTTCCAACGTCGATACACAGACCTACCTATTCCTCCAGGATGTCATTCGGCAGGCCTCTGATGGCCGGGCCCCGACCGGTTGGCCCACCCGCTGGGGATCCAATACGGTGGATTATGGCATGGATCCCGCCGTGGTCGATGATCCAGCTTATCGTGACACCATCATCGATGACATGCAGACCCTTCCGAGCTATTCGATTGTCATGAACCTCGATGATTTCTTCGGAAGCTCGGGGATTTACTCCAACCCCGGGCAGGATGGGAGGAACTGGGAGAGACCCTGCTCGGTGGAATTGATTCATCCTGGGGGTGAAAAGGGGTTTCAAATCAACGCCGGCATTCGCGTGCGCGGCGGTTTCAGCCGCAGCACCAGCAATCCCAAGCATGCACTCCGTTTGTTTTTCAGGAATGAATATGGTGCGGGAAAATTAAATTACCCCGTTTTTGGACCCGACGCTACCCAGTCCTTTGACGGTTTCGATTTGCGGACTTTCCAAAACTACTCCTGGAGCTTTCAAGGAGATTCCCGAGGGATCTTCCTCAGGGACGTCTTCAGTCGCGACGTCCAGTTGGCCATGGGGCATCACGCGGAACGAGGCGATTATGTGCACCTTTACATCAACGGCATGTACTGGGGGCTCTACAATACGGTCGAACGACCCGAGGCTTCCTATGCGGCTTCCTACTATGGCGGCCAGAAAGAGGACTACGACGTCATCAAGGTCGAGGCCGGCCCTTACACCATCAATGCAACCGATGGGAATACCCGCGCCTGGCGAGAGCTTTTCAACGCCTCACGTACTGGTTTTGAAAGCATGGAATCGTATCAAAAGGTCCTGGGGAATAACCCGGATGGTACGCCCAATCCCGATTACCCGGTGCTGGTGGATCCTGTCAATCTGATCGATTACATGCTGGTCATCCTCTACGGGGGCAATCTGGATGCTCCGATCTCGAATTTTCTGGGTAATAATCGTCCAAACAACTTTTACTCGGTGAGAAGCCGTTTGGGAGAAATGGGCTTTCAACATTTTGTCCACGATGCGGAACACACCCTGCTCAACGTGAATGAAAACCGACTTGGGCCCTACAATGCGGGCAGGTCCTTTACCTATTTCAACCCTCAGTATCTCTGGCAGCGCTTGCAGGCCAATGAGGAGTTTACCCTCCTGATAGGAGACCGTATCCATCGGCATCTTTTCAACGATGGTGCCCTGACGACTGAAAAGGCCACCGAGTTATTTCTGAGACGCAAAGATCAGATTGATCGCGCCGTGGTCGCTGAATCTGCACGATGGGGAGATTCCAAGCGCGCCCGGCCTTTTACTCGTGACAGAGAGTGGGTTTCTTCCATTAACACCGTGCTCAACAGTTTTATCGCGCGCCGTTCCAGGATTCTTCGCAATCAACTCAAGTCGCGGAATCTTTACCCTGATACCGAGGCTCCCGTTTTCAATCAATTTGGGGGAGTGGTCCCTGACGGTTTCGAACTTCGGATGGACGGTGGCAACGCTACCGAAATCGTGTACACCCTCGATGGGAGTGATCCTCGCCTGTTGGGAGGCATGCGGTCTCCTTCTGCCAGGAGTTACCAGCAGGGTGTCCGGCTTACGGAGCATGCTCGGGTCAAAGCTCGAGGCCTTCGCTCAGGGCAATGGAGCGCATTGGCCGAAGCGGCCTTTGTCATCGATCGTGGTTTCACCGATTTGATGATCAGTGAAATCATGTATCACCCTTCTGGAGAAGATGGGGTGGATGGAGATGTTTTTGAGTTCATTGAACTTAAGAATGTCTCCAATCAAGTAATGGCAATGGGTGGCATTCATTTTATTCAAGGGATTGATTATACGTTCGATGATGGAGTGGAACTGGCCCCGGGTGCCTTTGCGGTTTTGGTGCAGGATGCCGAGGCTTTTGCCTCGCGCTACCCCGGAGTCCCTGTAACGGGTGTTTATGGAGGGCGATTGAACAATGGTGGTGAGGATGTGGTGCTGGTGCATGCTTCGGGAGCCCCCTTGACCCAGGTCCGCTATCGAGATGAAGAGCCATGGCCCATTCTGGCGGATGGAGAAGGTTTCTCATTGGTGCCGCTTCAAACCCTCTCCATGGAGTCCCAGGACGAGGTGGTGCGCTGGCGGGCCTCCAGCCTTCGGGGAGGGACCCCGGGACGGGATGATTTCATGCAGGAAATCCCTCCGGTTGTGATCACGGAATTGCTCGCCCACACCGATTTGCCCTTGATGGATGCCATCGAGTTGTTCAACCCGTTGGACCAGCCGGTGGATGTGAGTGGTTGGTATGTAACCGATGATCGATCCAAACCTGGGAAATATCGATTGCCCTCCGGGAGTGTCATTCCCGGGAAATCTTATTGGGTCCTGAGTGAATCAGAGTTCCATCCCATGCCAGGTTCCGAAGGGAGTTTCACCTTCAGTTCGCTGGGAGAATCCGCCTACCTTTTTTCGGCGGATGCCTCCGGACAATTGACCGGCTACAGTCAGGGTTTTGACTTTGGGCCGACGGCCAACGGCGTGTCGTTGGGAAGACACATCAATAGCCAGGGAGAGGTGGATTACGTGGCTCAACAGACCTTGACTCTGGGGGCTGAAAATACGGCCCCCCGGGTGGGACCCGTGGTGATCAATGAAATCCACAGTCGACCTCAAGCCGGAGATCCTGCCTATATCGAGCTCAAAAATATTTCAGGACGCGAGATTTCTTTGTTTGATCCGGCAAACCCCGCCAATACCTGGCGGGTGGAGGGTATCGGCTTTTCGATGCCGGCGGGTCTTCGATTGGCAGCGGGAGAATTGCTGATAGTGGCCTCGGTGGATGAATCGCAATTTCGTCAATCCTTTGCCGTCCCGGATTCCGTCAGGGTGTTGGGTCCCTATGAGGGTCAGCTACAATTCGGAGGGGAGAAGATCCAGCTCTTACGCCCGGACGATCCGGAAGAAACGACCTCTGGTCCGATGGTGCCCATGATTCTGGTTGATGCGGTCCGCTATGACGACCAGGCTCCCTGGCCAGACCTTCAGGCTGTGCCGGGTGCCTCTTTGGAGAAAATTCGATCGGCCTCCTATGGCAATGATCCCATTCATTGGCGATCGAGCTTCGGGCAACCTTCCCCAGGTGTTGACAATGATGGCAATCGCTCTCCCGTGATCGAGGCCGGCCTATCGCAGTCTCTGAGTGCGGAGCAGTTTCCCAGGATGATTCTGCTGGAAGGAGACGTTTGGGACGATGGCCTGCCTGAGACTTCCCTGGAACCGAGCTTGCGTTGGGTCCAGTTAGAAGGGCCGGGGCAACTTTATTTTGCATCACCCGATGCCCTGAAGACCGAGGTGTGGATTCCAGGGGCCGGAGACTGGAAAGTGGCGCTCACCGCATCAGATGGCGAGCTCGAGGCAACCGATTCGCTCGAAATCCATGTAGAGCGACCCTTCGGCACGGGGGCAGTCATTGAAGCGGGGGCGACCTGGCGCTATTTGGATCGGGGCAATGCTCCCGCATCCAATTGGAAGGACGTCGGTTTTGATGACAGCCAATGGGCCCAGGGGAAGGCTTCCTTTGGGTATGGGGACGGTGATGAAACCACTGTCCTGGATTATGGAGGCAACGCTTCCAATAAACGTCGAACCTATTATTTCAGACACGCCTTCAGTCTTGCCGATCCCCAGTCGGTCAAGTCCTTGCAATTGGCGGTCGTTCGAGATGATGGGGTGGTGGTGTATGTCAATGGAAAGGAGGTCTTCCGCGATAATCTCCCTGACGGAACCATCACCTTCAATACATTTGCTCTGACTGCTGTAGGGGGCGCTGATGAAACGACCTTTTTTGATGCCAGTCTGGAGGGGGTGGTACTGAGTCGCGAAAATGTGATCGCCGTTGAGTTGCATCAGGCCAATGCCACCAGCAGTGATACCAGTTTTGACCTGAAACTGGATGGGGAAATCGCACCCGGCAATCAGGCTCCTGAGATATCGATCGCTCAGAACGTTCAAGGTGCAGTAGGGGAATGGGTCCTTTTGGATGGTTCCTGGAGTGACGACGGCCTTCCTGTCACTCCGGGTCTCGTGGGCTTTGCCTGGGACGAGGTCCAGGGTCCGGGCGAAGTCCTGTTTGAAAACCCTCAACTCTTTCCGACGCGCGTGCGCTTTGATCAGCCCGGCGACTATGAGCTTTCGCTGCTGGTTTCCGATGGTGCCTCCACCTTGAGATTTCCTGTTCTGGCTTCTGTTCAGGATGGAGGGATGGTTGACGTACCCGCCGTCTTGACGATCGAGATGATGCCGACTCCACATCTAGTTCTGCATCTTGCCGAAGGTCGGGAGGCCGTTATTTCATTGTCTACCGATCTCCAGCAGTGGGCGCCTTTGTGGAATGCCCGGACTGAGGAAGTCGCTGAAACCTTTCGTTGGGATCTGTCCGAATATCTCGAATGGCCGGCAACTTTCTACAAAATGGAATCTTCGGTGATTCCCTGACGCTGACTTGCGGCAGGGACGGGGCCCCCTTCAGGACATGGGGGGCAGAAAAAGGTTCCTTTTTTTTCTGTCCAAAGGATGTCGCCTTGGATACAAGGTATTCATTCCCAGTGAATAACCCACTCCTTACAGGGGTGTCCTGTACCCAAATTTAAAAAGGAACCTTCTATGAACTTGTTCAAATACCGAATTCCCAACTTATCCCGTTCTCGGCGTATCAAGGGCTTTACCTTGATCGAACTCCTTGTGGTCATCGCCATTATTGCCATCCTTGCCGGCATGCTGCTTCCTGCACTTGGAAAGGCCAAGGCGAAGGCCAAGGGTATTGCCTGTCTGAATAATCTCAAACAAACGGGTTTGGCCATGTTGCTTTATGCGGATGAGAACAATGATTTTATTCCGCGTGGGAATGGATACCCGTGGTTTCTCTGCTATATGCCCTACATGCCGGAGGGAGGCACGGAATCGGATTACAGTCGCATTCGCATCTACAAATGCGGTGCCTATCCCAATCGCGATCCCAAGAAACGCCAGGTGATTACCTATGTCATCAATGCCTGGAAGTTTGCGAGCATCACCGATCGAGTCGGGAGTGAGCAAATCGGCCCTTCCAAAATAACCGCCTTTCAGGAGCCCAGCAATTCCGTGCACATCGGAGACAACGAGGATGGTTCATGGCGTCCCATCGTGACGGGCTTTCGCGACGCGGTCGACAATCTCAACGATGTCTGGGCTCCCACGCAAACGCCTTATGACGAGCGCAATGGTCGGCTCAACAAGGAACGCCGTGTTGCCAAAAATCGCCATGGTCAGGGTTCCCAATGGGTGTTTCTCGATGGGCATGCGGATCTGCTCCGGTCCGAGGAAGTGGTGGTCAACTTGTTTCGGGATCAAAAAGATCCCAATGCGATCACTCGCATCACACCCAACGAGCGCTGAATCAGTGACTGCCCTCTAGTCGAAAGTCCAGCCCTTCCGGGTTGGCCTTTTTTAGAGACTTCCCAGGCTGGCGGTTAGTTGGCTGATTTTGAGTTGCTCATCCAACGAACGGTGTTTTCCAAGACTTTGAGAGGAAGCTCCTGAGTGAAGATGGGATGGGTTTCATGCCCGGGACGAAAGTAAAAAATCTTTCCCTTCTCCAGATGCCACAGGCATCCGCTGCGAAACCATTCTTCCTCAGAAAAGGTTTCCTTGAAAATCACTCGATCCGGTTCGGGAACATGGAATGGTTCAGCATACATTTCGGTGGCTGGTAGGGTCCACTGTTTGGGTAGACCCGCCGCAATGGGATGGCCCGCTGCCACCGTCAACATCTGGCTGGGTTTCCCATCGTTGCGCCAGGCTGGAAAACAACAGTTCGGGAGATCCACCCGTACGGTGGTGACCACTCCATGCCGTTGGTAGGCAAGGTAAGCCGGTGTGACCAGCGATGCCCAGGAAGGTGAGATCCTTCCAGGGGGCGCCACCCATTCAAAAGCTACCTTCGGAGTGCTGGGAGAGGGACTGAATTTTTTTGCCGCATCCATTCGGGTTCGTTCATTCATCGCCTCCATGAATGGAGTAGCCCAATGGGCTGAATGAAGGGCGATGAAGCCAAGGCGACCGGCCTTGATGCGCTCGATGATGGGGCGGCAGTCCTCGGGAGTGATTTCTGCCTGGCGAACATGTCCCCACCAAATGAGCACATCCGCAGCATCCAATCGCCCCTCCGAGATGCCCTTGTCGGGCGCATCCAGTGAGGTCGCCAGGGCGCTGATGCCGGGCAGGGAGTTCAGATGACTGGCCAGAGTATTGCCGAGAAAATGGGGGTAGGCCTGCTTTTGAGCCGGTTGGCGCTCATCCCAGACCAATACCCGTACATCGTCTCCGAGAAGAGTCCAGGTGCCAAGGAGCAGGAAAAGGAGCTTTTTCATGGCGTGAGCCTAGCTGAACCCCCAACAAGGTTCAATCTCAAGCAAGGAGTTCGGGGATCAAGCTGCCGCCAAACTGGCTGAGTTGCTTGTAACGCCCACCATGGAAATACGTCAGTCGATGATCCTGCAGTCCCATCAGATGAAGCAAGGTGACGTGAAAGTCGCGGATGGGATGGATGCACTCGGTAGCTTCAGCTCCGATTTCGTCCGTGGCGCCGACAATGGATCCTTTCCTGAAGCCACCACCGGCCAACATCATGGTCATGGCGTCAATGTTGTGACCGCGTCCCAGTGAGGTCACGCCGCCCCGGCGATTGTTGTCTGGGGTGCGTCCGAATTCTCCGGTCCATACCACAAGGGTCTCGTCCAGCATGCCACGCTGTTTGAGATCTCGAATGAGTGCCGCCATGGGTTGGTCGACACTGGCAATGCGAGACTGATGACCTTGTTCCAGGTAGTCGTGACTGTCCCAGCCTCCACTGAATATCTGGATGAAGCGGACACCGTTTTCAACCAACCTTCGGGCCATGAGACATTGACGGCCAAAAGTGGCGGTGTGCGGCTTGTCCAGACCATACATCGCCTTGGTGGCCGATGTCTCTCCATCGAGAGTCATGACTTCAGGAACTTCCATCTGCATGCGGAACGCCAGTTCATAGTCTTGCATCCTGCTTTCCAGAAGCTTGTGATCGGGATGCTCCCTGGCGTGCTGTTGATTGAGCCATTGCAGGGTGTCCAGATTACTTCGGACGTGCTCGGGGGTCTTGTGGGCGGGTGGCTGCAGATTGAGGATGGGTGAACCGGTGGGTCTGAGCAGGGTGCCTCGATAGGTGGCCGGTAGAAACCCCTGGCTCCAATTGCCCGCTCCACCCTGTGGGGCAGCCAGCTCGGTCATGACCACGTAACCGGGCAGATTCTGGTTGATGGAACCCAGACCATAGGTCACCCAGGAACCCAGGGCCGGATCGGCGCCGAGCCGGCTTCCCGTGTTCATGTGGAACAGGGCCTCGGGATGGTTGAGCGATTCGGCCTGACACCCACGGTAATTACACCATTCATCGGCGACATCTGGATGGGCGAGGTGCACCCAGGGAGCGCTCATGTCCAAACCCGATTGCCCCACTTTTCGCGATGCAAACGGGCTTCCAACAAAAAACCGGTAGCCATTGGCCAAACCCGCCGTGCGGTGAGACTGAGTGGTGTGTCGAGCTTGTAACTCTGGTTTGGGATCAAAGGTGTCCATGTGTCCCGGTCCGCCCTCCATGAATAAGAGAATGCAGGCCTTGGCCTTGCCCGGCAGCATGGGCTCCTTGGGAAGCATGGATGAGGGGAAGGCGTTGGAGGCATCTGCAGTCCATTGATGGGTCAGTGCCATGGACCCCAGAGAGGCTCCCAGGCCATAAAGGAAATCCCTTCTCGAAGCGGGCACGTTCTTTGGGTTGAGGATGCCAGGTGTGTTCATGTCCACTCAGTAAACAAAAAGGAATTCGTTGCTGTTGAGCAGGAGGAGGCAAAGATCCGCCAGTGCTCGGGTTGCGGGGGGCATGTCCCCTGATTGTAAATCGTATTCGAAGTCCTGGTAAGCAGGTAGAGGCTCTTGGTATGTAAACGCCAGTCCTGAAAACTCCTCTACCAGCGAACGGCTCAGATAAGTGGGATAGGGGTTGGCCGTCGGGGTCTTGGATGCGTGATAGGCGACCATGTCATTCAGGAAATCCGAACACCGCTTCCATTCATCTTTTCGTGGTTTTCGACCCAGAATACCCAGGAAAGTGCGAACGACTGGATCCTCTTCTGAGGCTGATGAATGAGTGAATCGGTGAGCGCATGCCAGTGCTCGCTGCTGCATGGTATCACTGTTCCAGAGGCTCAGGGCTTGAGGGGCGCCGCTGCTCTGCAAACGCATTTCACAGGACTCTTGGGTGTCGGGTTGATGAAGGACTTCAAGGAGTGGATCGGGTAAACCTCTGACGCGATACCGGTAGAGGCTTCGTCGGTGCCTTTCACTTTTTTGGGGAGAAGCCTGATAAGCGGGAGCGAGTGAAAATTGAATCATTCGTGGAGAAAAGGCCACCTCTCGATTGATTTCCGGTCGGATGGGGAGGCCTCCTATGGCGAGGTTGAGTTCGCCGCTGATCATCAGGATGTTATCTCGAATTTCCTCGGCGGTCATTTTCCTCGGTGTGAAATAGCTTAAAGAATGATTGTCCGGATCGATGGCCTCGACCGATCGACGGTCAGGATGGTGGGTGCTCATCTGGTAGGCTTCGGAGGTCATGATCCAGCGATGCAATTGTTTGATGCTCCATCCTTCTTGCACCCATTTGTTTGCCAGCCAATCCAGCAGTGCCGGGTGGGTGGGTTTCGATCCGCTGGCTCCCAAGTTGTTGGGATTGCCAGCGAGAGGTTTGCCAAAATGATGTTGCCAGATGCGGTTGACCAGCGCCCTAGCCACCAGTGGATTGTTCGGGTCTGCCATCCATCGAGCCAGTGCCAGACGCCTCCCTCCGACGGCTGCATCGATGAGATGGGGTTGGTCTCCTGCACCATGAACGATTGGCAATCCGAGAGCGCTGAGCACGCCTGGTTGGACGACCTCTCCTTCCGAATTCAGATCGCCTCCCAATAAAATGTGATGGGGTTTAACAGGTGCTTGCCCGATGGAAACAGGTAAACGCAGCTTTCTGGCGGCGTTCCCTGCCAACCGCACATCGGGTGCCGTGAAGACCGATTGGACCATGGGTTCGTAGCGTTCCAAGCGACGTGTCCAGATCCATTCATCCTGCTCCCGAACCTTGAGTTGTCCTTGTTCGGTGTGATTCAGACCCACCCCTCTGGGGGGTTTGGACGCGTCAGGTAGGTTGCGACGCTTTTCAAGGCTCAGGTAAGACCTTCCTTTGGAGGTATACCAGTCTCGTGCTGCGGATTCCCGCTTCTCGATCAAACGTCCCTTCTCTTTTTGGGCATAGGCCAGCATGGCTTCAACATGAGCCTTGTCCGCCTCAAAGCCCTGCTTGTTTTCCGCATCGATGAAGGGAGCTGGCCTTTCTGCAAGGTGTGTGGTCGCAAAAGCTGCATACAAGCGGTAGTAATCCCGTGTCGGGATGGGGTCGAATTTGTGATCGTGACATTTGACGCACCGCAAGGTCATCCCGAGAAAGACCTGCCCTGTGGCGTTGACGACATCGTCCAGATAGATCTGGCGTGCCTGGGCTTGCTGCACCATGGCATTGTCCCATGGCCCCATGCGGAGGAAATTACTGGCAATCAACCATTGAGTCTCCTGGGGAGAATAATTCCCCGCAAGTTTCGCAGCATGGAGCTTGGAGGGGTCCTCTCCCAGGCGACTCGCCAAGGACTGGTCGGCCAGTTCGTCTCCTGCCAGTTGTTCGATCAGGAACTGGTCATAAGGTTTGTCCTCATTGAATGCCCTGACAACGTAATCGCGATAGCGCCAGGCGTTGGAGCGTTCGTAGTCATTGGACATGCCGCCGGTATCGGCATATCGAACCACATCCAACCAGTGTTGAGCCCAGCGCTCTCCATAATGAGGGCTTGCCAGAAGGTGTTCGATCAGCCTTTCGATGACCTGCCCTGGGCTGGCTGCCAGTTCCCAGCGCTGCATCCAATGCCCCAGCTCTTCGGGTTGCGGGAGAAGGCCTGTCAGATCGAGAAACATGCGACGAATCAGCTCGCGCGGCTTGGCGGGTGGAGCAGGGGCCAGGCCATTTGCCTCGCGCTTTTGCTGCAGAAAGGCATCGATCGGATGATGACCCTTGTTCCCGACCTCAGTGGGAACCCTCAAAGCCTCGTAGGGTAAAAAAGCCCAAATGGATGACTTTTGATAGGTGCGGCGATCCCAACTGGGACTCAGCCCGCCACTGGTGGACACGCGCAGGGTTTCTTCCTCCAATGCTTCCGGGTGAGATTCGATCCATTCAACCCGGCGCTGCGCGTCTGCCCAAGGGGCCCCAGCATCGATCCATCGCTTGAAGGCAAGGGTTTGAGCTTGGGTCAGCCGGTCATTTTCCTTCGGGGGCATTTGAAGCTCTGGTTGGCTCCAGAGGACGGCTTGGTAAAGCAAACTATGATCTGCGGAACCCGGTACGATGGAGGGTTGCCGGGTATCACCGCCTGCCAGCATGGACGCACGGCTTCGCATGTCCAGACCACCCTGGATGTCATCGGGATCGTCTCCGTGACAAGGAAGACATTTCTGTTCCAGCAGAGGGTAGACCTCTCGAGCAAAAAGCAGCTCAGATCCCAGGAGTTTTGCCGTCGGTAGGTCGACCCCCAGGCATAAGATGACAAGCCAAGTGCTTTGGAGGTTCCTCATGACAAAAAGGGAATGCCACCACCCACTGACCGCAAACCAAGTGAGGCGTTTGGGAATGGCTAAATTCTTGTTCTTGGCGCTTGAGGCGATCATGCTGGTGTCTCAAATGCAGGGCCAAAGGAAACATGTTTCAATTAGGGGTTCCGGTCAACTCCCCACCACCCGTAGGACGACCAGGGAGTCGATGGGAAAAGAGGACATTCGTCCCTTTCGAGGGGTGTGTCGTCCAGGTGGGTGCCTCATGCATGGGCGGCCTTTGCCCTGCTCTTGACATGCGCATGACCCAGTCGATCGACATGGATGACCAATCTTCCCGCACCTCCATTGAGGTCCGTTCACCTGCGTGGATGGAACGTCATCAGACCAATGCCGTGCGCTTGATCCATGGGAGTGCAGATGGGTTTCCCGGGTTTTATCTGGATCGCCTTGGGGATTGCCTGCTGGCGACATCTGAAAAGGATCCGACCAAAAGCCGGGAAAGAGTGGTAATTGACTGGATGGCACGGCTAGATGCCTGCGGCGCCTTCTACAAGGTCTGGAACCGGGATGTCAGACACACCCGGCTTGAGCAGGCTTCACCCAAACCGTGGTTGGGCTCTTCCCATCCGCAGGTGGTTCCCATCCAGGAACAGGGCGTTCATTACGAGGCTCGATTTGAGGAAGGGTATTCGGTCGGGCTGTTTCTGGATCAGCGGGACAATCGAGCTCACATGAAGGGATTGGCCGTGCCGGGCTTGCCGAGATGGCTTGCCTCTCAGTCGGCATCGGGGGAGTGTCTCAATACCTTTGCCTATACCTGTGGGTTTTCCGTGTGCGCCGGGCTGGCAGGATGGAGAGCCGTCAGTCTGGATCTTTCTAAAAAATATCTGGACTGGGGGCGGAGGAACTTTGAGCTCAATGATTTGATGCCTTCGGAACATGATTTTATTTTTGGAGATGTCTTTGATTGGTTGCGTCGATTTCGAAATCGAGGCAGGCGTTTTGGAGTGATTCTGCTCGATCCGCCTACTTTTTCCAAAACGGGTAAATCCAATCGCTCCTTCAGTGCTCGAAGGGATTATCCCGTACTTTTGAACAGTGCCCTTGATTGCCTGGAGCCCGGAGGACGTATGCTGGCATGCAATAATACGCAGGGCTGGTCGCCACGAGAGTTTTTAACCATGGTTCGAGCCACGCTTCACGAACGAAGTGCGGAGGCCTATCGCTGGGTCTCATTGGGGCAGCCGCCTGATTTTCCAGTGAATGCCGCGAGTCCCCAATACCTCAAATCGGTCTGGGTTCATCGGCAAACATGAAACTTCTGCCTCGCTCGTATTTATGAGCTTGTATGGGCAGGTGGAGGTTCCAGCCCGGAGATATCCGCAATCACCGCCATGACGGCCGGGATGAAGGTCAGAACCAGCACGGCCGACACCAGGGTTCCGACCCCTAGGGCGATCGCCATGGGAACGAGAAAAAGGGCTTGAATGCTTGTCTCAAAGATCATGGGCCCCAGTCCCAGGAAGGTGGTTAGGGCCGTCAAAAGGATCGGGCGAAAGCGTCTTTGGGCGGCAAGCTGGATGGCCTTGATGGGAGAAGTGCCTTCCGCGATGAATTGCAAGCGGGTGAGCTCCAGCACAAAGGCCCCGTTGACCACCATGCCACAGAGCGCAATCATGCCGAAAATGCTGAAGACGCTCAGGTCAAATCCCATGATGACGTGGCCGACGACGGCGCCGGCAAGGCTCCAAGGAAGCATGAGCAATACGATCAGGGCCTGGACATAGCTTCGCAGAATGGATGCCATGATGCCATAAATGGCAAATAAGGCGGCAAGCAAACCCCATGACAGATTCTTGATGGCTTCGCGCTGTTCGCGTTGTTCCCCTTCAAAGGAATAGCGCAGTTGAGGGTAGCGAGCGAGTAGGGTGGGTAGCTCTGTGGTTTCAAAAGAACCGAGCACCTTGTTCCCGGTGGTGACCCCGGGCACCACGTTGGCTGTCACATTGATGACTCTGGCTCCATCCACGCGGGTGATACGAGCCGGGGCCTGGGTCAGCCGAATCTTGGCGGCCTGTTTGAGAGGGATCTCCCCTCCGCCGGGCACCCGCACCAGAAGGTTCTCCATGCTGCTGATGGTTTGCCTCTCCTGCTCAGGTAACTTGACCATGACTCTGAGTTCTTCACGATCCTGGGGCTGTCTGAGTGCTTCGGCCCCATAGAAGGCGTGGCGAATCTGCTGTCCGAGTTCTCGTGCTGTGATGCCCATGCTTCGACCTTCGGCTGTCAA
The DNA here is from genome assembly GCA_002686885.1 of Pedosphaera sp. GTDB lineage: Bacteria > Verrucomicrobiota > Verrucomicrobiia > Limisphaerales > AAA164-E04 > UBA7971. The sequence continues at coordinate 61,169 of NYYT01000111.1, read as the reverse complement.
GTCGAAGTCATACTCCGGCATCTCCCTGCCAAACCCTTTGCGCACATCCTCCACCCCGGGGTATTTGGCAATGGCATCTGCCACATCCGTTGCCGCCTTGCGAAGCACTTCCACCGCGGGGTGGGAAATGCGAATGTCAATCTCCGCCGATCCACCCGGGCCAATGAGATAATCAAAGAAGACCGATTCGACATCTGGAAGATCCGGGAAGGCCTCCCTCCATTGCTTGGCAAAGGCGGCTGCAGTGATCTTGCGCTCACTTTGTGGTACCAATCGGACCGATACTTCGGCACCATTGGAACTCCGCTCGGCGATGGAGGAGGTAATCCCGATGAGGATGTTATCTTCACCTGTTGCCTCAATGGCTCGCTTGGCGGCCTCTTCGATTTCAAAAGCAACTTCTCGTGTTCGGTGGGTGGGTGTGCCTGCTGGCATTTCAATTTCCGCCTGGACAAAGGGCGTTTCGATGGAAGGTCGGAACATGAAATTGATCCGGCCGCTGAAGGTGTATCCGAGCACCATCAGGAACAAGGCCGTACTGAGCGCACAGGTCAAGGTTCGGTAGCGAAGGACGCCTTCAATCACGGGCTGGTAGGCTTGGTCGATCCAATGATCGATGCGGAGTCTCAACCGGGTCTGCCATTGGCGAAAACGCGTGAACCAGCCTTGGCTTGAGTCTTTCCCCTGGTGGGCCAGATGAGCCGGAAGAATGAGCAGGCACTCGATCAGGGAGACCGTAAAGACGGCAATGACCACCGCCGGCAGTACGTAAAAGAATTGACCTGTTTCCCCAGGGACGAAAAGCAGGGGAAGGAAGGCGATGATGTTGGTTGCCACGGCAAAAATGACGGGAGTCGTCATTCTTCTAACGCCTTGGATAGCAGCTTCCATCCGACCCATACCCTTTGACATGTTGTGGAAGATTTCCTCTCCCACCACCACGGCGTCATCCACGACAATTCCCAGGGTGACAATAAAACCAAAAAGGGAAATCATGTTGATGCTGGCATCCATGGCGGGCAGCAGGAAAAGGGATCCGAGGACTGAGACAGGGATACCCGCAGCCGTCCAGAAAGCCACTCGCAGTTCCAGAAAAAGGCCGAGGGCCAGGATGACCAGCATCAATCCCAGGGCACCGTTTCCAAGGAGCATGTTGATGCGCTCCTCATAGTCGTCAGATCGATCAAAGGTGATGGTGATGCCGACACTTTCGGGAAGCATCTGAATTTCCTTGTCGATGAACCCCCTAACAGCTCTGGCAATGGTCAGTGGCGATTGGGATTCGGAGCTGTAGACAGCCATCCAAACTGAAGGCTTGCCATTGAAGTAGGATTCGCGCTGGGACTCTTCGAAGTCGTCCTTCACTTTTGCCACGTCGCGAAGCAGCACTTTGGTGCCATCGGGTTTGCTGATGATCGGGATGTTCTCATACTGCTTGGCAACCTCCTTTCTTTCTCGCGTCTTAAGCAGGTAATCGCCTCCTTCGGTCTTGATGGAACCTGCCGGGACGTCGAGAGCAGCATTGTCGACGGCGGTTGCGATATCTGAGAGACGGATGCCCAGGGAGCGCAATTGTGCCTGAGGAATTTCAATGTGGATTTCTGGTTTGCGAATGCCGCGTAGCTCCACCAGGGAAATGTCCGGTAGCGAGAGGAGTTTTTCCTCCATCTCACGGGCGAACTGAATCAAGCCCTTGGTGCTCAGGTCACCGTAAATGGAGAGATACATCACCCCCCGGCGTCTGCCGTTGTCCAGAGCGATGGTGGGGGGTTCTGCCTCGTCAGGGAAGAGGTTGATGCGCTGCACGGCTGCGGTGATTTCCTGCAGGCCACGATTGCGATCCGATCCGGGAACCAGTTCAGCGGAAATTCTGGCACTGCCTTCGCTGGCGGTCGCGGTAATTTCGCGAATGATTTCCATCGATCGTAGCTCCGATTCGATGGGGAGGATGATGGATTGTTCGACATCTTCCGGAGAGGCCCCTCGATACTCCATGGTGATTTCAACGACATCGAGTGTGAAGGTGGGGTAGATTTCTTGACGGATGTTCTGCGAGACAAGAAGCCCCGTGGCGACGACTGCCAGCATCAGGAGGTTCGCGGCGACATGGTTGCGGGCAAACCAGGAGATGATGGTTTGCAGCCCGCCCGAGGGCAGGGCGCCTTGATCCGTCGGGGTCATGGCATGTGAACGGTTTGAGGGTTCAGAGCCGTGCCTGGAATGCCTGACTTCAAGGGGCTGATGATCAGTCGATCTCCTTCTTCAAGGACCGGGGCGACGTAGATCGTGTCCTCAAGGGTCCATCGGATCTTTGCCGGTCGGATCTGCAAAGTGTCTTCCTTGTCCGCAACCCACAAGCTCTGGTCGGCTCGAAGGGCCGATTCCTGAATGGCCAGGCATTGCTCCAATTCGCCAGCTGCTATTTCAACCTTGACGTAGCTTCCGAGTAAAAGGGGAGCTTCGACTTCGCGCTCAGGCGGCTGGATGCTTACGATGAGTCGCGCCATGCGACCTTCGCGCTCTAGGTCACTTCGTAAGGCAGTCACATGGCCTTTTGCGGCCAGTCTTTTGGTATCCCCCATTTCGGTGTAGACATGAGCTGTAGCTCCGGGTTGATGGTCTGTTGGGAGCTGGATGTGTTGGATTTGATCCACGGGGAGGGACACTTGTACCCAATACTCATCCGAACCCACCAGCGTGGCGGCCGAAAACCCGGGGTCCAGCCGTTGTCCAACCTCGACATTTTCTTCCAGCACCCATGCATTGAAAGGGGCTTTCAAGACATGGCGTTGGAGCATCTCCTGGCTCCGAGCTACCAGGGCTTTTTGCCTGGTATGCGCCGCTTCCTGCAGTCGCATGGCCGAGAGCAGGGAGGCGAGTTCGGTGTCAGGAATCAGGGCATCGGATGCAAGCCGCAAGGCCTCCGCATGCTGTCGGGTGGCTTCTTCAAGGTTGATGCTTGCCTGAACCAGGGCGGCTGAGGCCTCTTCCACGGCGATCGCAGCCAACGTGGTATCGACGGTGAAGAGTACCTCTCCTTCCATGATCATGCCCCCTGGGCGTAGCTTCGGATGCTGTGAGAGGATCAACCCTGAAACCTCGGGCTCAATGGAGACGCGACGGGCAGGGATGACCGTTCCGTGGGCTGCCACAAAAATCGGGTAGCGCTTTGGTGTTAGCTCCTGGACCTTGACCATTTTGGCTGCCTTCACCTCTTCTTCAGTGGTGACTCGAGGTCCTGTCTGAACCAGCAGCCAGGACAAGACAGTGCCCCCGATGACAATGAGCCCTATCAGCAGGGGCGAAGTCCTTTCGGGGGGGGCGTCAGGTTTCATGACTGCCAGGACTCGGCCAAGGTGACGGCTTTGATCATGGCTTTGGACTTGTTGACCGTTTCCATGAATTCATCCTCTGGAACCGAATCACTGACCCATCCGCCGCCGGCCTGGACATGGGCCATGCCATCCTTGATCAAGGCTGTGCGAATGGTAATGCAGCAATCCAGATTACCATTGAAGGAGAAATAGCCGACGCATCCGCCGTAGGGACCGCGAGCGGTTTGTTCCAGCTCGCTGATGATCTGCATGGCACGAATTTTGGGGGCGCCGCTCAGGGTGCCTGCGGGGAAGGTGGCCCGGATCAAGTCATAGGGGGTGTGCTCCGTTGAAAGGCGGCCCTCCACCTGGGAAACGATGTGCATGACATGACTGTAACGTTCGATGATCATGAGGTCCTTGACTTCAACGCTTTGGTAATCGCAGACCCTGCCAATGTCATTTCGTGCAAGGTCGACCAACATCACGTGCTCGGCCCTCTCCTTGGGGTCGGCCAGCAGGTCTTTTTCATGCGTCATGTCCTGAGCTTTGTCCTTTCCGCGTGGGCGGGTGCCGGCGATGGGGCGAATTTCGACCTGTCGATCCTCGCAGCGGACATGGATTTCTGGAGAAGCTCCCACGAGGGAGAATCCATTGAGTTCCAGCAGGAACATGTAGGGTGATGGGTTGATGGATCGAGCGGCACGATAAACATCCAGCGGCGATGCTTCAATGGGTGCGCTGAAACGCTGGGAACCCACCACCTGAATGATGTCTCCGGCCTGAATGTAGGCTTTGGAGCGTTGAACATGTTTCAGGAAGGTGTCCTTTGGCATGTTGGATTCAAAAGCTGCCGAATCACTGAGGTTGTGAAAATCGGCTGGGTGGTGCTGGCAAGGTTGTGCTAGCGACTTCAGCAGGCCCTCGATGGCCTCACAGGCCTTGTCATACTCTTGGCCGGCGTCAGCCGGGTCTTCCACCAAGGCATTGACAATGAGGGTGATCGTCTGAGAGACCCGGTCAAAGGCCAGGAGCTGGTCAGCGATCATGAAATACATCACGGGAGTCTGGAGATCGTTCTGAGGCGGGCGCGGAACGACGGGTTCAACGTCATGAATGAATTCGTAGCCGATGAAACCAACGGCGCCGCCACTGAAGCGCAAGTCGGAGGGCAGGCTTCCGTTGACGGGTTTGAATCGTCTCATCACCTTTTCCACAAGTTCGAGCCCATCCCTCATGGTTTCGCCGGACGGGGTGTGCAGGGCGCCTTTGACGCTGTAACGCTCGGTGATGATACCGTCTTCGATGAGTTCCACTACATCTTCGGTTTGACGAATGATGGCCCGTGGATGGCAACCAACGAATGAATAGCGACCGAGGTGCTCACCTCCTTCAACGGATTCAAAAAGGAAGGATTCCCCCTTTCCGCGGAGCTTTTGATAGGCCGAAACGGGGGTTTCAAAATCAGCAAGAATCGTTTTGCTGACCGCAATCATGTTTCCCTCCCGGGCCAAGTCGATGAATCGATCTCTATCTGGAACCATCATGAACAGATCCGAGTTAATCCTCAATGGGATGGAACTTCCAGCAGGAAAATAACCTGCACTCCCTTGGCGCTGAACTCCATTTTGGTTGGTGAATGTCTGAAATGAGTGCCAGAATGGCTTCCATGGGTGATCCCGTCGTTCTTATTTATGATGAGCAATGTGCCGCCTATGCTGCCTCCGGACACCCAGAGCGTCCCCAGCGCGTCCTGAGCAGTGCTGCCCGATTGCGCGAACAGACAAAAATTTCCTTTGAATGGCATGCCCCCCGACTGGCTCCAAGGGAAGCCATTCTTCGGGCCCATCGGCTTGCTCACCACGATGCGGTTGCGACTCAAAAACACGCTTTTGATGAGGATACCCCAAGCCACGAGGGTATCTATCATCATGCTCTTCGAGCGGCTGGGGGTGCCATGGATGCCATGACGCATGCCACTGGCGGAAAGAAGGCCTTCAGTCTGCTCAGGCCTCCGGGGCATCATGCCACACCGGAAAGGGCCATGGGTTTTTGTTATTTCAACTCGATGGGGATCGCCGTTTTGGAAGCTGTTCACCAGAAAGGTCTTCGGGTGGCCGTCTTTGATTTTGATGTGCATCATGGCAATGGAACCGAGGAAATGCTTCTTGGATGCCCGGAAACCCTCTTCGTTTCAGTCCACCAATCACCTTGTTATCCAGGAACGGGGCTGGTGCATCATCCTCCCAATGCCCGGAACTATCCCATCAGGCCCCACACGAAAGCAAAAGATCACCGAAAGGCTCTGCTAAGGGCTCTGGAAGATGTGCACGCATTTCAACCCGATTTGGTGGGGGTCTCCGCTGGCTTCGATGCCTATCGTCTGGATCCTCTTGCTCAGGCATCCCTCGAGGTCGAGGACTATCTTTGGATCGGAGAGCAGGTGGCCTTGTTGCCTTGTCCGGCCTTTGCCATTCTGGAGGGTGGCTACAGTGAGGATCTTGGGCAGCTGGTGGAGGCGTTCCTGCTTGGTTGGTCCATATCGACAGGTGAACACATGGACCCACAGGGATCGAACCTTCAGCCCACGATGAAGACAAGATAGCCTTGCCATAGAACCTTTCTTGGTTTTTGCTCTGCTCATACCATGAGCGATCACGATTCACTATCACCATTGGGCTTTGTTCAAAAAAAGCTGCCATGGGTTATGTTCTGTGTGGCTTTTTTGGTCGGATGGGCGACCATGTCCCAGTCCGTGACTCTGGACAGTTTGGTCGAGGTGGGCAAGGTGGCTGGGTGGGATTGGTCGCCCAAGGTGAACGCCCCCGTTCAATTTTTGATGACCTTGCCCATTCAGTGGTGGGTCCCTGCAAATTTACAGCCTTCCACGCTGAACTTGCTGACCGTTTTCCTTTCCGCTTTGGTGGTCTATCAATTGGCTCGGTCGGTGTCGCTCCTCCCTCACGATCGGACCCGCGATCAACGAGTGCGGGAGCCAAGTGATTACTCCCTGCTGACCCTTCCTTCGGCTTGGCTACCACCTGTGTTTGCAGCCCTCACTTGCTTGCTTCAACTGACCTTCTGGGAGCACGCCACTGCCTTGACGGGTGAAATGATTGATCTGCTTATGTTTTCCTTTGCCGTTCGAGCCCTCCTCGAATACCGCATTGGAAGATCCGAAAAATGGCTGAATGCTTTTGCATTGGTTTATGGCGTTTCGATCACAAACAACTGGGCGATGATTGGTTACTTCCCGTTGTTTGCCGTCGCGCTGATTTGGGTCCGCGGCCTTGGTCAACTTTCATTGGGTTTTCTCGGACGCATGCTTCTTTTAGGGGCGTCGGGTTTGATCTTGTATTTGTTGATTCCGTTCTGGATCGTTTCTTCCTACCCCCAGGCCTCGGGGATCATGGACTACCTTGTGCTGCAACTGGGTAATCAAAAAAACATGCTGACCGGTATTCCCAAATCACTGGTCGTTGTCTTAAGCCTTACTTCGCTTTTGCCCGTGATTGCGATGAGCATTCGTTGGCCTTCCACGTTGGGCGACACCAGCGCTGCCGGGGCCATGTTGCAAAATTTGATGTTCAAGATCGTTCATCTTGTTTTTCTGGGAATCTGCCTGTGGGTGATGTTTGATCCGCCTTTCAGCCCAAGGGAACGTGGTCTTGGGTTGTCCTTTCTTTCATTCTATTATCTGAGTGCCTTGGCAATCGGCTATTATGCAGGTTATGTCATGCTGGTTTTCGGACCTTTGCCTGAGCGTTCCGCTTCCAGGCGTAAACATCGTCAAGGCGGCGGTGCTTTCCTCAATCCCGTCTTCAGAGGCCTGATATGGGTAGCCGCAGTGGGAGTGCCGGTGGCTTTGTTCCGTCAAAACCATCCGTCCATCAAATTACGCAATGGCCCAATGCTGGAGACTTTTGCTTCCAAGCAAGTGGAGGATCTGCCGACAGGCAAGTCCATCCTTTTCGTGGATGACAGTATCAGGGGGTTGCTGACGATGATGGGGCTGAGTATGAGTTCAACTCACAACACAAAGGAGATAAGTCTTGTGGATACTTCGGTGTTGTCCAATCCCTTTTATCAAGACTGGATTCGCTCCCGACTGACGGAAGTTTGGGCTCAGGATCTTCCTGAAGACAAGATACCTGCCACCATTGACCTTGGCTCTATCTTGAACGTGCTTGCAGGACTTATTCAAAGCTATCCGGTATTCTACGCTCAATCGAGCTTTGGGGTTTATTTCGAATACCTGTATCCGGAGAGTCACGGCATGGTATCCCAGCTCAGGGCCTACCAATCCGATGATCCGCAGCCTTTGCCCCCTGAACCGAAAGAGGCGGCTGTCCAAAAGATTATGGATTTCTGGGAGGCATTCGATGAGGCGATTCCTTACCTGTCCACCGGCGTTGAAAAAGAGGAGAGAACTTCCAAACTCCTGGGTGGAATGGTGGCAGTGGAACTCAATAATCAAGCGGCGAGGCTGCAGCGCCTAGGCTATGCCGAGCCGTCCGGCCGTTTGTTGAAGCAGGCACAGCGCTATGCTCCAGATTTGGCATCGACCAAGGTGAACCTCGAAATTCAGTCCCTCATTGCCAAAGGGGAATCCTTGGAGGAGGTCATCACCGACAAGGAGTGGACGGAATGGATTGCGACCTATCGTAGCGTGGATCTGATGCTCAAGGCCATTGGCGAAGTCAATGCACCTCGATTTCATTACAATCTGGGCGCTCAGTTGTTTTCTGGCGGAAATTTCAGACAGGCACTGGATCGGTTTGATGCTGCCCATGGTTTGAATTCACAAAATGCCAAATACGCTCTTGCCAAGGCCAGTGCCTTGCTCAATTTGGGATTCCCGGACAATACCTTGTCGTTTCTCCAGGAGATGAAGGCGTCTGGCCTGAGTCTTGAACCGACTCAGGAAGCGGAAATGGTGCGCTTGGAGGGGCTCTCACTCTTCGGTCAAGGCAATCGTTTTCTTGCCACTGGAGACGAGGATGCTGCCACCCAATCGCACCAACTGGCAGAATCTGTTTTATTGCAAGGACGGAAGGCTTTCCCTAAATCAGAAACCATTCTGGATACTCTGGCGCAGGTGTATTTCTTCACTGAGCGCTACCAGGAAACCGCTGAACTTTGTGACCAATGGTTATTGATCAATAGTCGCTCTTTGAATGCTTTCCAGACCAAGGCAGTAGCACTGATGCGTCAGGATCGATTCGAGGACGCCATGCCTTCACTCAATCAAGCCCTTGAACTCAGCCCGGACAACCGAATTTTTCTTCTGAACCGTGCCATTTGTTATCTTCGACAGCAGTCCTATGATAAGGCTCGAGCTGATTACCAACTTTTGGAATCGCTCAGCTCGGAGCCCAATCATGCTGTGTTTTACGGCCTTGCTGAGATTGCTCGAAACCAGGATGACAGCGAGACAGCCATTCGATATTACGAGGCCTACCTGAAGAGCGCTCCACCCCAGACCGATGAATTTCAGGAGGTTTCCGCTGCATTGGAAAAACTCAAGTCGCCCTGAAACCGGGAAGCCAGCGCCCATGCGCATTACCCATCTGATCACCCGGCTGATTGTCGGGGGAGCCCAGGAAAACACGATTCAAACGGTTCTGGGTCTTCGGGCCAAATCTCAGTGGGAGCAGGTTGAGCTGGTTTCTGGTCCGACCGATCCCACGTTGCCTGAGGGCTCTTTGGAACCTCTTTTTGATGAGGTTCCCAATGCCTTGAGTATCGAGCCGAACCTTGTTAGGGAGGTCTCACCTTTCAAAGATGCCCTGGCTTTTGAGGCCCTCTACCGCCGCTTCAAACGAGATCGACCCGACGTGGTCCATACACACAGCGGTAAGGCGGGAATTCTCGGGAGGCTGGCAGCTCGTCGGGCAGGGGTGCCTTGTATTATCCACACCATTCACGGTCCCTCGTTTGGAGAATTTCAGGGCAGCTTGTCCAATCTCTGTTTCACGGCCGCCGAAAAAATCGCCGGAGCCTGCACCGATCATTTTATCGGCGTGGCTCAGGCCATGTGCAGTCAATACCTGGCCGCCGGCATAGGAACCCCGGAACGCTATTCCACCATTCCTAGCGGCTTTGATTTGAAGCCTTTTCTCCACAGCCATCTTTCCAAGGAGTTACGTCACAAGTTGGGGTTGGAGGAGGGCGATTTTGTGATTGGTAAGGTGGCACGACTTTTTGATTTGAAAGGTCACAAGGAGTTGTTCGAGGTCCTCCCGGAGCTAGTTGAAAAAATCCCCCAAGCCAAATTGCTTTTGGTGGGCGGTGGACCGCTTCGGGATGCGTTCGAACATCAGTTGCATACCATGGGGCTGCGGCATCGGGTGGTCTTTACAGGGCTGGTGAGTCCTGAGGAAGTCGCTCCACTCGTGGGGGCCATGGATGTCCTGGTCCATTTGTCCTTTCGTGAAGGCCTCCCAAGAGCCCTTCCGCAAGCGATGGCTGCCGGGAAGCCGGTTATTGCGTATCCGCTGGATGGAGCTCCCGAGGTATGCCTACCTGGTCAGACGGGATATCTGGTGCCACCGGGAGATCCCTCAGCATTGCTCAAGGCATTGGTGGAGCTGGCTGCCAACCCTGAGACCCAAAAGAACCTTGGCCAACAAGGACGCCAATGGGTTCAAGAGCGCTTTTCGACCGAATCCATGGTCGAGTCGATCCACCAGCTGTATGGGCGCTTGCTTCATTCGGCGCGTCCATGATTGGAGGCATCATGGGTTTTCCTCTTCGATGCCTGTTGAAATAATTTTCAAGTCGGCTAGTACTTACGCATGCGGTTCATCGGTTCCATCATCGAGCAGCTACAGCGCCATCCCAAGCGAATCGTCTTTCCTGAGGGACAGGAACCTCGTGTTCTTCAGGCGGCTCGACAATTCCAAGCCTTGCGTCTTGGTGTACCCATTCTTCTTGGAGATCGCACCCGAATCAAGGACGCTGCTTCGGCTTTGGGGTTATCCCTCAATGGGATCCGTCTGATCGATCCGGCGCGTAGCGAGGATCTGGACTCCTTTGTTGAACGTTATCTTCAGCTCAGGAAAGACAAGGGAATCACCCCCGAGGAGGCAAAGCGAGCTCTGCTGGATCCGAATTATTACGGGTCGATGATGGTGGCCATGCATCAGGCGGATGGACTGGTCTCAGGAACCTCGGAATTCTCCGGAGATGTGCTTCGGCCCCTTTTTCGCATCATTAAAATGGCTCCTCATCATACAGCGGCTTCCAGTTGCATGATCCTGGAAGTGGATGACACTCGATTTGGGGAAAATGGGGTCCTTTTTTTCGCCGATTGCGGAGTTATTCCTGATCCCAGTGCCGAACAGTTGGCGGAAATAGCTTGTTCCACCGGGCATCTTGCCAAGCACCTGCTTGGAGTGGAACCACGCATTGCCATGCTCTCCTATTCCACCCATGGAAGTGCCCGTCACGAAAGTGTGATTAAAGTCAAAAAAGCAACTGAATTGGCCATGGCCCGTTCCCGAGAGATCGGGCTACAAGCACAATTTGATGGCGAAATTCAAGTGGATGCAGCCCTGGTCCCTGACGTGGCAGCTCTCAAGGACTTGAAGTCGCATGTTGCCGGGCGCGCCAATGTACTGATTTTTCCCGACCTGAACGCCGGAAATATTGCCAGCAAGTTGCTCAAACACATTGCCAGGGCCAACGCCTATGGTCAGATTCTCCTGGGCATTGATCGCCCTGCTGCGGATGTTTCACGGGGTTCCAACGCGCATGACGTGCTGGGAGTGGCGGCAATTGTGGGGTTGCAATCCATCGAATATGAGGCTCTTTTTCCTGGAGCCGGACAAGTTCTACCAGGCGATACGGGTGATCCATCATGACCTTAGCGACACCTTCAACCCATTCTGTTCTTTGATGAAGAATATCGTTACTCCAAGGTTGTTCATTGCAGCTACCAGGCAAAACGACGGCAAAACAACCACTTCTTTGGGATTGCTGTCTGCTCTCAAAAAATACTATCCAAGAATCGGATTTATCAAACCTGTGGGGCAAAGGTTTGTCGATGTGGAACAACATAAGATCGATGAAGATTCCTTCCTCATGGACAAGGTTTATGGACTGAACTGCCCATTGCCTGAAATGAGCCCCATTGCGGTAGCCTCCGACTTTACCAAAAAATATCTCAACTCAGCCAACAATGATCAATTGGTCATGAGAGTGGAACAGGCATTTGATCGAGTGGCCTGGGAAAAGGACTTTGTGGTGTGCGAGGGCACGGGCCATGCCGGAGTGGGGTCGGTGTTCGACTTGTCCAATGCTCGGGTAGCCAAGGTGCTGAATGCAAAGGTTATTTTGGTTACACAAGGGGGAATCGGTCGGCCCATCGACGAGATTGCGCTCAATCAAGCCCTTTTTGAGCGTGACGGGGTGGAAATCATCGGTGTGATTCTCAATAAGGTGATGAAGCAAAAAATCGAATACATCACCGAGTTTGCACGCAAGGGTCTTGAGCGACGTGGCCTTCATTTGTTGGGAGTCATTCCTCATCAACGCATGCTCTCCAGCCCCACCATGGAATTGATAAAGGATGCGCTTGAGGTGACGCAACTCAATGCCTCCAAGGAAATCCACAACATTATCGACAATGTGGTCGTCGCTGCCATGAGTGCACCCAATGCCAGAAAATATTTCAAGCCAGGCTCCCTGATGATCGTCCCTGCCGATCGGGAAGATTTGATTGAAGCGGCTTCCGCACCAGGAAAAGCAGGCTTACCAACCAAATTATCCGGTATGATCCTGACCGATGATCTCACTCCCTCCAGTCGTGTGATGGATATCATACGCGGCATGTCCTACCCCGTCTTTTTGACCTCACAAAACAGTTACCAGGTGGCATCAACCGTTCATGATTTGATTGTCAAAACACGTCCCGGGGACGCGGCCAAAATTGCCCTGATTCGCGATTTGGTTAAAGCCCATGTCAATGTTGGGGAAATCGTCGACAAGACCATACGTTAAAGTTCAAGAATCTGAAGATGGAACACAAAGCATTACCGCTGCACGCGCACCTTGCCTCCTTACCCGTTTATCAGCCTGGCCGTCCGCTTGAGGAGGTCGCTCGTGAGCTGGGCATCCCTTTTGATCGAGTCACCAAACTCGCATCCAATGAAAATCCCCTGGGGCCATCCCCCAAAGCAGTGATGGCCATGAAAAAAGCAGCTGAAAGTGCTCATCTGTATCCGGATGGCAACGGTTATTACCTGAAGGAGAAACTGGCGGCCTTGCACCAACTCGAACCATCTCAAATCATTTTGAGCAATGGATCCAATGAATTGATTGAGTGGATCGGGCATGTGCTGTTGGACAACCGTTCCAACATTGTGGTTTCCCAATATTGCTTTGCCATCTACCCAATCGTGGCGGCGATGTTCGGGGCCCAGAGCAAGATCGTTCCTGCGACTGATTTTGGCCATGACCTGGAGGGAATGCTGCAAGCAGTGGATGCCTCTACCAAGGCTGTTTTTGTAGCCAATCCGAACAACCCAACCGGTACCTTGGTGAATGCTGAAGCCCTCAGAACTTTTGTCAGTCAGATACCATCGCACGTCCTTGTGGTCTTGGATGAAGCCTATGTTGAGTACCTAGAAGATGCGGCTGATTTTGTTGAAGTCGTGCGATCGGGTGCCATACCCAATCTGCTGCTGATGCGCACCTTCTCAAAAATCTATGGCTTGGCTGGATGCCGCCTCGGTTATGGTATGGCCCCAACGTCGTTGGTCGCTGCCATGGAGAAGGTAAGGCAACCTTTCAATGCCAACAGCATGGCTCAGTCTGGGGCGCTGGCTGCTCTGGATGATCAGGAACATTTGGAGCGAAGCCGCCAAGTCAATCGCGAAGGACTGACTCAACTTCAGGAAGGGTTTCTTGCTATGGGACTCTCCTTTGTGCCTTCATCGGCCAACTTTGTCTTGGTGAAGGTGGGGCAGGGCAAGGAGGTTTTTCAAGCGCTGCAGCGGCAAGGCATCATTGTGCGCCCCATGGAAGGCTACCAGCTTCCGTCATGGGTTCGGGTGAGTGTAGGCACGCACGCACAAAACCAAAGGTTTTTGGAAAAACTCAGCGGCGTTCTGGAAGGATCCGCCCAAGGTTGCTGAAACAGCGTTCGCGACTCAAAAACCACCTTGCCATCGTATCGTAAGGATGCCTGAAAAGGCCTTTGGCCTTGGATGGTCCCTTTGACTTCGTGGCTGAACCATCCCCCAAGGTATCCTTTAGGATGTCTTTGAGCCTTCCTTGCCTTGTCTCTTTACTTTTTATTTGGACAGGGATCCCGTTTAATTCCTTTTATTCAGGTTTATTTTCAATTATTCAAAAGTGTTTTTGTTTGTTAAAAAAATGGACACCGAAATTCGAAAAAGAGAGCCATCGAGGGTCCGTGTGGGTGTGTTGGAGTCCTTCTTAAGCGTTTGCGAAAAGTCTTAAGTATCTAGTTAGGAAACAATAGGGAGAATTCTAAGCTGGGTTCAGTGGGTTCGTTGGTGGTTCCCGTTCAGCGAAACAGGCTTGTCAAAGTTCGGCATGCACCTTCCATATGACACGAGTTCTGAAAAAAAATGAGAAAAGTCGTTTTTTTGAAAAACCTTTAACCTTTTGAAAGCAAGACGTTTAAAATAAAAACAACCTATGATGGAGTCTTTTGGCTCATGAGATGGCATCCCGGGTGCTCTTGAGGTTTCAACCGAATCGAAATCCTAAATAAACCGAACGACACGCACGTCATGAATGATATCGCCATCATGCCTCCACTGGCCTCCCCATCTCACCCCCCCCATTATCGCAAAGCCGAGGTCATGGTCTATGGGATGACTCAGGCTGAGGAGGCAGAATTTCGATCCTGCGAAAGGGTCATCAGCCGCGGAGCCAAAGACTTTTACCCTGTCGGAAGGGCCCTGGCGCGCATACAAAGTGCGCGTCTCTATCGCGTTCATTATGCTACCTTTACCGATTATTGTCAGGATCGTTGGGGTTTCAGCCGCATTCGAGCCTATCAGCTCATCAGTGCCAGTGAGCGCTATGAACTGCTCAAGGGCGTCGATGGGATTCCTTTGCCCAAGAACGAATCGCAACTCCGGGCTTTGATGAAAGTGCCTGAGCAGGATATTGAGCAAGTGTGGAGGGATTTTATTTCCGGGCATGGCAAGGGCGATGTTCGCGCCAAGCATGTGGAAACGTTTGTGAAGGAGCGCTATGGAAATCTGCCTCGACGCAAGCGTGGGCGTGGCAAGGGGGGAAAGCAGTGCGAGAACTTGAGTGTGCACCTGGGAATGGTCTTCGAAATGGCCAATTTGATTCGCGAGTTGAACATTGTCGTCGAGGATGCGGCAGAGAACGAACATGTGGTGGATATCAGCCGGCGTCTCAAAGACTGCGCAGACAAGCTGCAGCAAAGTCATTGCGAAGATTGAATGTATTTGAGTGTTGATTGGGAGACCCCCGCTACCGATTACCTGGTGGCGGGGGTTTTTCTTTGAATGCTCAGCATAAAATTCGCTCTTGGCTTGCGCTGGAGTGGCTTTTTTTTTTCGATGAAGCCATGAATTCTGCACACTCTGTTGAAGAATGGTTTGTTCCACTGAGCGAGGAAAAACGTACGCTCAGGGAGGCCTACACGGAACTCCTTGCCTTTGGATTGAAGCAGGAAGATATCCCGCTGATCATTCAAATGGTTGAAAATCCAAAGTTTGATTTACCGGGAATCGACATCTTTCACGGATCCACCGATTTGCGAACTCATGATTTCATCCACATCCTTCTGGGGCGTGGGGTCATGATCAAGGATGAAGCTTTTGTTATCGGTTTCACCATGGGAAGTACGAACCGGGTTACGACCACGGAGGAAAGACTTTTTTCACTGATGACCCAATATTTTTACCCGAAGGGGTATCGGTTTACTTCCGAGGATCTGCAGGTCTATCGGAATGCGGTGCGGCTTGCTTATGTCTCTGATTGTCAGCCTCTGGCAGAAGTGAATTTTGACTCCTTTCTCGATCAGCCATTGGGACAGATCAGGGAAGCCATTGGATTGGAGGTGGATTTGCTGAAGGCCTACTATCAAATCGAAGCCAAACGGTACCCCCATATTCCCGAGTGCAATCGCAATTTGATTGGTTTTTAGTAGAGCTCAAAGACCGATCGCTACCGTAAGATACACTTCATTCATAGTGTCAGGATGGTATCCTTGTGGGCAAAGGTCTCTTCTGGGTCTGGGTAATCCATGTTGAAATGAAGCCCTCTGCTTTCTTTCCGGTTCAGCGCTGAGTCGATGATAAGGGACGCAACCAGAGCAAGGTTTCGTAACTCCAGGAGATCGGGTGTGAGTGTGAAATTCCAATAGCATTCGTGGATTTCGCTTTGGAGGTTTTGAATCCGCTTCTGAGCCCTCAGCAGTCGTTCATTGGAACGGACGATTCCGACGTAATCCCACATCATGCGCCGGATTTCATCCCAGTTATGGCTGATGACGATACGCTCTTCCGGTTCCTGTGCTGTGCCGGATTGCCACTTGGGAAGGGACCTCTGGTTTGTGAGGGAACCCTCAGGGCTTTTCAGGATGCTTTGGGCGCAACGGTTGGAGAGAACCAAAGCTTCCAAGAGTGAATTGCTGGCCAGCCGATTGGCTCCATGCAGTCCCGTGCAGGCGACTTCACCAATGGCGTAGAGGCCAGGTAAGGTGGTTTGACCATCTATGTTGGTGACCACTCCGCCACATTGATAGTGGGCCGCGGGAACGACAGGGATGGGCTCTTTGGTGATGTCGATTCCGTAGCGCAGGCAGGTTTGATAGATGTTTGGAAAGCGATCGATAATGAAAGGGGCCGGTTTGTGGGTGATATCCAGAAAAACATGGTCGGCTCCAGATTTTTTCATCTCCGTGTCAATCGCGCGGGCCACGATATCGCGCGGAGCCAAGGACTCCATGGGATGATAGGCTTTCATGAATGGAAGGCCATCCAGGTCTTTGAGGATGCCTCCTTCTCCCCGCAAGGCCTCCGTGATGAGGAAAGTTTTCGCCTTTGGGTGGAAAAGACAGGTTGGGTGGAATTGAATAAATTCCATGTTCGCGATGGGAACCCCCGATCGTGCCGCCATGGCGACGCCGTCGCCGGTGGCGATGTCCGGATTGGTGGTATACAAGTAAACCTTACCGCAACCGCCAGTGGCGAGGATGACAAAAGACGACCCGATGGCTTCAACTTTCCCCGTCAGAACATTGAGCACATAGGCGCCCAGGCAGTGGGATTCACCCGGGAGGGATGCTTTTTCCGAGGTGATCAAATCGATGGCAAAGTGATCCTCCAGCACTTCAATGTTGGGATCCTCTGCAATGGCAGTGAGAAGCGCCTGCTCAATCACTTTGCCAGTCATGTCCTTGCAGTGAAGAATGCGTCTTTTGGAGTGGCCGCCTTCTTTGCCGAGGTCCCACTCTCTGGCGCCGCCTGAGTCTGGGATTTCCCTTTCACTGAAGGAAAGCCCCAATGCGATCAGGGAGGCAATTCTCTCTGGCCCCTCCGAGACAATGGTTCGAACCACTTCCTCCCGGCAAAGTCCCGCTCCAGCCTTGCACGTATCCTGAACATGCTTTTCAAAGCTATCCTCCTGGCTGGTGACCGCAGCAATGCCACCTTGGGCATAGTTGGTATTGGACTCGGCTTTTTGCTTTTTGGTGACGATGGCGACTCGACCTCTTTTTGCGAGTTGAAGGGCACAGGTCAAACCGGCGATACCACTTCCCAGAATGAGAAAATCAAAAAATCGTTCCTCGATGTATTTTTCGGAAATCTGGCTCATTTCAAAGGTTCAAGCGTTCAAAGGGATCCATTGTCAATCAAGCGTGTCTTGCCTGCATAGGCGGCAAGCAGCATGCGGATGCCTTTCCGGATGGTTTTGGCTTGCTGAAGGGTGTGAGGGTCCACGAAAGCCATGTAGTCGAGTCGAATCAAGGGCGTTGCTTGAAGCAGTTTTTGCGTGACTGAACCGAGTCTGGAAGATGTCCATTTCCGGTGGGGATCGAAACGTAACTCCTTCCTGGCCAGTTGAATCATTTGGTAAAGAACCGTGGCCTGGCCACGTTGGTTTTCGGTCAAGTAGGCATTGCGCGAGCTCATGGCAAGGCCGTCCTTTTCCCGAAGGGTAGGCCCCAGGAGGATACGGATCGGGAAGTGGAGATCGCGAGTCATCTGTCGGATAATCATGGCCTGCTGGAAATCCTTTTCACCAAAAACGGCCACATGGGGTTGGGTCAACAGGAATAATTTGGAAACGATCGTCGTGACCCCCCTGAAATGCGATGGGCGTTGGATACCCTCCCATTGCCTCGAGAGAAGGGTTTCATTGACGTAGGTGCTGTAGGGTGAGGCATACATGGATCCATGGGAAGGTGTGAATACGGCATTGACTCCCTCTGATCGGCAGATGGCCAGATCTCTTTTGAGATCACGAGGGTAAGCATCGAAATCCTCACCTTGGCCAAATTGAGTCGGGTTGACATAAAGGGTGACGATGACGATTCCCGTGGGGCCGGCTGCCTTCCTTGCCTTGCGAATCAGTGATACATGGCCCGCATGGAGAAAACCCATGGTCGGAACCAGCGCGATGGGGTTGTTTTCCAACCTTTTTTGCAAGCACCAGCTTTGCAAGCTGCCAGGACTTTGAAATCGTTTCATGAATGGCAATGCCTCCCCCCTTTGAGACGCCCCCTAATCCTATTGTCAATGCGTTTGATTTCGAGTAGTTTTTCATCGATATGAATCTGTCCCTTAACCTTTTTAGACCCTTTTGTCTCATCCTGGCTCTCACGGGATCCATCGTTTCATCGGAGGCGCAAACCATCGCTGGAAAGGCGACGCCTCTTGTTCCGGATGCCAAAGGATGGATTTCACTGATGGATGGGAAGAGCCTCAGCGGCTGGATGACGTTCGATCCGCACGCCTGGAGTATTGATGAGGAAGGATTGCTGGTCGGAAAGGGGGCGCGCAGTCATTTGTTCAGCCCGAACACTTATCGCAACATGGAGTTCAGGGCGACCGTGAAATTGAATCACAAAGGCAACAGCGGTATGTATTTCAGGGCACAGTTGGGTGGGGGATGGCCCAAAGGATATGAGGCCCAGGTAGAGAACACCAGTTCGGATCCTCAACGCACCGGCTCCCTGTATAACTTCGTCAAAATCGGTGAACAGCTGATCGAAGATGACACCTGGTGGACCCAGCACATCATTGCCATTGGAAATCGAGTGATCATCAAGGTAAACGATAAGGTGGTCGTTGATTTTGTGGATGAAAAGCACACGTGGAAAGAGGGACACCTGGCTCTGCAGCAACACGACCCTGGAAGTGTGGTTCACTACAAGAATATCCAGGTGCGTCCCTTGCCAGACGATACTGAAAGTGCCATGAAGATGGCAGCTGGGGAGACCCCGGTGTTGGGCGCCAAGCCCTGATGCCAGATGGATCCGGCCCTGAGCGTTTCTCGCAGTCCAGAGGATCCAAAAAATTCAAAGGGCGCAAAGAACTCAGCGGGCTGCGAGAAATACCTTGAGCTTCTCAGCGGTCTTAAGCCCGAATCCAGGCACTGAAGCAATGGCCTCGAGGGAAGCGACCTTCAGTCTTTGAACTGATCCAAAGTGCTTGAGAAGCGCTGCTTTGCGAACAGAGCCCATACCGGGGAATTCATCCAGCAAGCTCTCGGATATTTTCTTGAGACGCAGCTGAGCATTGAAGGTGTTGGCAAAGCGGTGGGACTCATCCCGAACCCTCTGAAGGAGTTTGAGGGCCCCGGACCTCGTGCCCAATCGTATGGGGTTATCTTGATCTGGAAGATGGATTTCCTCAAATTCCTTGGCCAGGCCAATGATGGGAATATGGCTCAACTTCAAAACCGCAAGTTCGCGGCATGCAGCGCTTAACTGTCCTTTTCCACCATCGATAAGGATTAAATCCGGAAAGTTCTTTTTGAGGTCTGTTGCCCGGCCTTCTCCTTCCACGGAGGCCTTCTGCCGAACCTCTTTCAGAAGACGGCTGTAGCGCCGTCGTATGGTCTCTGCCATGCAGGCAAAGTCATCCTGTCCCTTGACTGTTTTCATGCGAAACCGCCGGTATTGCTGGCGATCGGGGCGACCTTCGGTAAAGCATACCATGGAGGCGACCTTGAAGGTTCCGCTGATGTTGGAAATGTCGTATCCTTCAATGCGGCGCGGCAGTTGTGGCAGGTTTAGCACTTTTTGCAACTCAGCGACATCCTTGTCAGGATCAATGGCAATGGGGAGGGTATAGGGCAGCCTTTGGAATTTGCTTGTTTTTTGTGTCGCACGCTCCAGGTCCTTGAGAGTGTCCCGCAGAGTAGCCGCCTTTTCAAAATCTTCCCTGGCAGCTGCCTCCTCCATCATGGAACGGATGTCGTGTTGGATTTCCTCGGATTGTCCCTCCAAAAAGTCACAGGCAGCTTGGACTTGCTGAATATATGCTTCTCGCGTGACGTTCTCAATGCAGGGTGCGGTGCAGTGCTTAAGGTGACCGTAAAGGCAATGCTTGTAATCAGCCGGCCCCGGGTTCAGGGGGCGACAGCCCCTTAGGCTGAATTTCTGTCGAACCATGGTCATGGTCCGGCGAATGGCTCCTGAGCTGGCAAAGGGCCCGTAGTAAAGAGCACCATCGTCTTGCCGGAGTCGCGTAAGGGTGAATCTTGGTATCGGATCCTTGAGGTTGACCTTGAGGAGGAGAAAGCGCTTGTCGTCCTTGAAGCTGATGTTGTAACGCGGTTTGAATTCCTTGATCAGCTTGCCTTCGAGTAGAAGGGCATCCGGTTCACTCCGGACCTGATGCACGTCAAAGTCTTCAATAGCATCCACCAAAGCATTGAATTTCATGTCCCAGCGCTGGCGCCTGGAAGGGTGGAAATACTGGCTGACTCGCTTGCGAAGGCTGGTTGCCTTTCCGATGTAGATCACCGTCCCGAAACGGTCTTTCATCAAATACACACCCGGCTTGTGCGGTAATTGGGAAAGCTTGCGCCGGATGAGATCGTTGACGGGCATGGAGTAGGTGTAGGGGACTGAAGCCGACCTTATTGCAGGGATTCGATTTCCATGAACGCGTAGCAAATCATGTGGCAGATACCCATGTGAGCGTCTTCAACTCGTCCATAATGCTCCGATTCGATCACAATCAAATGGTCTGCCAATTCCGCGAGGCCTCCTCTTTTGGAACCGACCATGGCCAGGACCTTGACCTGATGCTCCTTGGCCCATCGAGCTGCTTGCAGAAGGTTGGGGGAATTGCCTGAGACGCTCATGGTCATCATCAGATCCCCTGGCTGAGCGTAGTTTTCCAACTGGCGGCGGTAAATATCAGCGTAGTCGTAATCGTTGCCAATGGCTGTGATCCAGGGAAGGTTGTCATTGAGTGAAAGAACCTTGAAACGCTTGCCTAGTTTGTCCGAGGAGCCTTTGCCCAGATCGGTGGCAAAATGGGAGGCATTGGCAGCACTGCCGCCGTTGCCAAAGACAAAGAGCTGCTTTTCCTGAGCCCATGCTTCACGGACGCATGCCACCCAGGTCTCGACGCTTTCGGCGGGGATGGAATCCAAGGCAGCCTTTTGCTGATCCACGTAACGCGCAATCCAGTCAATCATAGGTTCAACATTTCACGAACCTTTTGCAAAGTCACGTTCAAATGGCGCCTTGTCAGGCGACTTTCGCGCGCGCATCATGATCTCATGTTCAGGGGCGATGGTATCACATGGATGAAACGCAGCAGGTTGTTTGTGTTGTTCTTCCTTGGGGGGTTCCAAGCCCTGGGACAGGCGCCGGATCCAACCCAATGGGCTGACTTCGGTCTCTATGCTAAGGAAGCACCTCGAGCTCCTGAAACCGATCGTATCCAACGCACCCAGCTCCCTCTTGCGCTGGGTGATACCATGCGAGTGGCCCTGGTTGGCAATACTTTGTTCGAGCGTATGGGGCACTATGGGTTTTTTGAATCGTGGATCCATTCGAAATATCCGGAAGCCCAACTCGTCTTCAGAAACCTGGCTTGGTCAGCGGATACGGTCAGTCTGCGACCTCGACCGGACAATTTTGCGGATCTCGAACAACATCTTTTTCGAGTTCAAGCCGATCTGATTCTGATGGCCTTTGGCTTCAATGAGTCCTTCTCAGGGAAGCAGGGGCTCGAGGCCTTTGAGCGCGCTCTTCATGACTGGGTGAGTCAACTTCAGAGGCTGGCCTTCAATGGTCATTCAGGCCCACGGATGGTTCTGGTCTCCCCCATTGCCTGTGAGGATGTCGAGGGGGTTGCTGCCGATCAGCTAAACCACGAACACTTGGTAGCCTACTCCGCAGCCATGCAGCGTGTAGCCCAAAAGCTGGGGGTGGGCTTTGCCGACATGTTGACCCCTTCACGCGCCTGGCTGGCCCAGTCGTCGTGGCAGGGAACCATCAATGGCGTGCATCTCAACCAGCGGGGTTATCAGCGTTTCTCCGAAGATCTCTATCTCGCCCTTTTTGGGGAGAAGCCTCCTGAAACCAACCCTGAACTCCGCCATGCGGTGATCGAAAAAAACAAACAGTTTTTTCGACGGTATCGGCCACTGAATACTTATTATTACACAGGGGCTCGTAATAAGTCCTATGGCTACCTGGATTTTTTGCCAGCCATGCAGAATTTCGATGTCATGGTCGACAATCGTGATGCCTGGATCTGGACGCTTGCGCG
Organism: Pedosphaera sp.; assembly: GCA_002686885.1. Taxonomy (GTDB): domain Bacteria; phylum Verrucomicrobiota; class Verrucomicrobiia; order Limisphaerales; family AAA164-E04; genus UBA7971. The sequence continues at coordinate 39,100 of NYYT01000111.1, read as the reverse complement.
CGGGGAGACCGCAAGCGAGCCCGATGACGCCAATGTGCCAGTCATGCCCGTCACATCTCAGCAACGAAGCATCAACCACTGGCTCAGCCCACAAGATGAATTGGACGCCTTCCAAATCGATCCACGATTTGAGGTCCAACTATTTGCCAGCGAAGAGATGTTTCCGGAACTCGCCTGCCCGATCCAAATGAGATGGGACAGTCGCGGGCGACTCTGGGTGAGCTGTTCGACGACCTATCCCCATGTCTATCCGGGACAGGAGGCCAATGACAAGCTGTTGATTCTCGAGGATACCGACCAGGATGGTCGGGCAGACCAATGCGAGGTGTTTGCAGACGATTTACACATCCCGCTTTCCTTTGAGTTGGCCCATGGAGGCGTGTATGTTTCAGAAGAACCTTACTTGAGCTGGATCGGAGATACCGACGATGATGGGAAGGCGGATCAACGAGTGCGGCTGTTGGCTGGGTTTGGGTGCGAAGACAGTCATCACGCCCTGCATGACATGGTGTGGACGCCTGACGGCGACCTGATGTTTCGCGAGTCGATCTTCCACCATAGCCAGGTTGAAACCCCCTACGGACCTGTCCGGGTGGACAACAGTTCCTGGTTTTTATTTCGCCCCAGCGAACACCGTCTCACAGCCTTTGGAAGCTATCCCAATACCAACCCATGGGGGGTCACCTTCGATGATTGGGGATTTCACGTTGCAAGCCATCCAGTCTTCGCCTCCGCTTTTCATGCCCTCAACCCACCCTATCCTCAACAGCATGCCCGTGCCGCAGGCATTCCAGCCTATTCAGGGGTTTGTGGTCATGAGTTTGTGGATTTTGAGGGATGGCCCGAGGACATGCAGGGTGGATTTGTCAAAGTCCGGTACAAACCGACCAATCGGGTGGAAATCCACCAGTGGGTCGAAAAGGGAGATCATTATGAGGAGGTCTATCAAGGCAATCTCCTCCATTCCAGCAATCTGAGTTTCATTCCGACAGACCTGCGCTACGGACCACGGGGGGCGATGTATGTCTGTGATTGGTATAATCCTGTCAAGGGTCATGCCCAATACAGTTTGCGTGATGACCGACGGGACCGTAAGTCAGGAAGGATTTGGCGAATCCTTCCCAAGGGAATGACCTTGCAGGATCCGCCCGCCATTGCAGGGCAGTCAGTGGATGCACTGCTCGAGATTCTCAAACGCAGAGAATATCGCTATCGATATTGGGCCAAGCGCGAATTGAGGGCGCATCCTTCGGAAACGGTCTATCGATCCCTGGAGCGATGGGTGGAGGGGCTCGATGAGCAGAATCCCAGATGGAGCCATCATCTTGCCGAGGCGGTCTGGGTGGCCCGGTCCGTGGATCGCCGGCACGAGGACTGGCTGAGAACCCTCTTTCAAGATCCTGACCACCATGCCAGGGCAGTGTCAGCCCGCATGCTTCGGCACTGGCACGACACCATGCCGGACGCCCTCGGTTGGCTCAAGGCGGCGGTGTCGGACGACCATGATTTGGTGCGGCTGGAGGCCGCCATTACCGCATCTTGGATGGGGGGGCAGGAGGCCTTGGAGCTTCTGTTGAGTATGGCTGATCGTCCGATGGAAACCCATTTGAGATACGCGTTTGTCAGTGCCCTGAACGCCCAGACGATCCAACCCCTCTGGCAAGGTAAGGATGCCTATGCCATGGTGCAGCCTCTTCTGGACTCCGCCAAGTCAGCTCAAGCTTTCCTGGAACCCGGTATGAGTGCCAGGGATGCTGCCTTCGACCGCCAACAGGACAGGCTCACCGTGCGGATGGCCTGTATTCCCGAGCAGATGCGTTTCACGGTCGAAACCATCGAGGCCAAGCCCAACCAGCCGGTGAAACTGATTTTCACCAATCCAGATGCCACCGATCGTAACTGGGTGCTGGGTCAACCGGGTTCCCTGGAAGCCATTGGCATGGCGGCCAACGCCATGGCCAAGGATCCGGCATTGGCTGATTCTGATTTCATCCCTTCGGAACAGCAGGGTCTCATCCTTGCGCATTCTCGAATGATTGGTCCCGGCCGCGAGACTCGAATCCAGGTGCTCCGATTTCAAGCCCCGGAACAACCGGGTCTTTATCCGTATCTTTGCACCTTTCCCGGTCATTGGCTGATCATGAAAGGGGTCATGGTCGTCGGTGACGATGAAGCGCAACGCAGGGTCCTTCTCGACGGCTTATCGGACCAACCTTAAACTTCTTCCTACTCTTTCAATGGCTTTCTCATTCATTGATGTGCTCGTTCAACGTCTCCTTGGAGGCTTCCTGTGGATTCTGCGCCACCGGCAAGACAAAGCGCTCGATCAACGATCGTTGGTGCATGGTAGATCAGTCCTTGCTGAAGGAATGGAGGGTGTTTTCTGGGTCTCATGGATCGCTGTCGTTGGTTTTTCGACTCAAGCTGCCGAGCATGCAAGCGTCGAGGCCCAGCAGGGCATGAAGCAGGTGGAAGTACCTGTCGGCTATGAGCTCCAGCTTGCTGCCGCGGAGCCCAACGTGCTGAACATGATCGCACTCAGTGTGGATGTGGACGGTCGGATCTATCTGGCTGAAACCGATCGTTATCAGGATGCGGTGTTCGACGTGGTGACCTTACGGCCGGACTGGCTTCCCGCAGATCTTTCGTTTCGCCAGGTCAGGGATCGCACAGATTTTTTGAAACAGCAGTTTCGGGATGATCTGGGAAGGCTGGGGCGCGGTTCGGAACGGTTGCGTCGTCTGGAGGATCGCGACGGGGACGGTTGGTTTGAGGTCAACGACATCCTGGCTCAGGAGTTTCGAAGCATTCCAACGGGTCCGGCCGCAGGCGTTCTGGCCCATCGCGGTCAAGTCTGGTTCCAATGCCTTCCTACCCTTTGGCGGATCGAACCCTCTGAATCAGGAAATCACGCTAATGATATAGAGGCTTTGCTGGATGGCTTTGGGGTGCATGTCGGTGTTTCTGGGCATGATTTACATGGGATTACCTGGGGTCCCGAGGGCCGATTGTATTTCACCATAGGAGACCGGGGCATGCATGTGACTCAGCAGGGGTTCGTGCATGCTTATCCGGATACCGGTTGCGTGCTGCGCTGTGAGCCCGATGGCAGTCACCTGGAGGTGGTCGCGGTCGGGCTGCGCAACCCCCAGGAGCTGGCTTTCGATCCCTATGGATCGCTGTTTGCCGGAGATAATGACACCGCCGGAGCGGACCGTTCTCGTTTGTTGCATATCGTGAGGGACGGTGACTATGGATGGCGTTGTTCCTATCAGCACATGAAGGGATTTGGTCCCTGGGTTGAGGAAGGACGATGGAAGGGAGATGTGGATGATGTGCTGCCATCCGCCGGATATGTGGCTCAGGGTCCGTCCGGTTTTGCTGTCCACCCTGAAGCCGGCCGTCGCTCGGATATTCCTGGCCCATTCTTTCTTTCTGATTTCCCAGGGGGGATTCGTCAATTTGATCTCAAGCCTCAAGGCGCCACCTATCGTGCCGAATCGGTGGAACCCTGGTTATGGCAGCTTTGGGCCACGGACATGGCTTTCGGGCCCGATGGGGCCATGTATGTGGCTGATTGGGTAGCAGGCTGGCAGCAACCCAACAAAGGGCGTTTGTACCGACTCAGTCCCAACGATTCCAATGTGGGTAAGCTTGGGCAGGACGTGCGCCATGAATTGAAAAGGATCCGGGAAAGCAGCGATACGAACCTGCTCGTCGGTTTTCTGGATCATCCCAACCTGTGGTTGCGCCGAGAGGCACAGTTTCAACTGGCAGAGATGGGCCCTTCAACCGTTGCCGCCTTGTTGCAGGCTCTGGAGCATCAAGCGGGTGTCATGGGGCGTCTTCATGCTCTCTGGTGTTTGAATCAGCACTCACGTTCGGAACATGAACTTCATCGGGGGGCTCGTGACAAAGCCATGCTCCTTGCCATGGACGATCCTCACCCCGCGGTGCGTCGAGTGGCCTTGGAGTGGATGGCCGACCGACCTGAAAAGGGGGATTTGCCCAGGGCCATGGAAGCCACCATGGATGCCTCCCCGATGGTGCGTCTTCATGCATGGCTGGCCCTCTCACGTGCCATGGAAACCGTATTCGATTTTGGGAGTTCGTGGGACATTCAACAGAGCCTGGAGAAGGCTTTTGGTCAGCTGGATCAAGGTGGTGAGAGCATGCAGGCTCACCTCAAGCACGGAATCCATCGTTTTATTGCTGCATGGATCAAACGCTTTCCAACCCGGTTTGAACAGCAGCACCAGACATGGATGCGAAAATACGACGTTTCAGCCCGCATGGGAATGGCCCTGGCGATGAAACGGTTGAAACATCCTTCCCTGGGAAGCTTGCTGGACGACCCTTCTCCTGAGGTGAGCGGTGCTGCCATGCGCGCCATTTATGAGGCGCGGATGAATCCTCTTGGAGATCGCGTCATGGAATGGACACCTGATATGGCCTCCTCTCCAGGTGTCTGGAAACGATGGCTTTGGACCTTTTACTATCAAGCCAACACCGACCAGCTCCAGCAGCTCTTAGAATGGCTTCAAGAACAGGCGAAAGACGGATCGCAAACGGTCTCTGACTCGACGCTGCTGGAAGCGGTGCACATGTTGTCTCAATGGGATCAAGTGCGCGACCTGGACCCAGTGGATGGCTTGTGGCGACCTGGCCCCCAGCGGAATCCGACATGGACTTTTGACCTTTGGGAAAGCCTGACCCCGTTGATGGACTTCAAGCATGTGCCTCTTACCGAAACCCTTCTCTCGTGGGGTTTGGATCGCCAATGGCCGGAAATCCAACCCTGGCTGGAGAGAGCGTTCATGGATGTGAAATTGCCGGATTCCCTGCGGGCACGGGCTTTGGCTGGCCTGATCGATTTTGACGCAGAGTCACAAGCGGCATGGCTCCAGCGTGGCCTCAGGGATGACGCTGACGCGGTCCGATCCGTTGCTTTGAAGGTTTATGAAAAGACCGCTCCCGGGGATCTTCAGGCAACCCTCACGAAGTGGTGGGAAGACCCGGAATCGACGATGGCGATACGGCGTTTGGCCTTGCAGTCGATGTGGAGACTCTCGGGAGAACAACCGCAGAAGTTGAGAACCCAATGGTGGCAGCAGTTCCTTGAGGGCGAGTTTCCACCCGCACTACGGCTGGAACTGCTGGAATTGGTGCAGTCCAGTGATCAACCTGAATCTTTGGCTTGGTGGCAGCACTATCGCCAGAAGGCTCAAGAGCAGGAGGTCTGGCCGTTCGCAACGGCTGTCCTTGAGGGCGGTCACCTTGAGGCAGGCAGAGACCTGTTCCTCAACCGTGCTGAAATTGCCTGTCTGCGTTGTCATCAAATTGAAGGGCAAGGAGGCGTGGTGGGGCCCTCCTTGGACCATCTGGGAGATCGGCTCTCAGCGGAAGCCATTCTGGAGGCCATTCTGGAGCCCAATGCCAGCGTCACTCCGGGGTATATCTCAGAAAATGTGGTCTTGCATAACGAGGAGGAATGGGTGGGCGTGGTCACACAGCAGGATGAGACGACCCTGACTTTGCGGTTGGCCACCGGAGCCCTCAAACACCTTCCCTTGGTGGATATTGCTGAACGCCTTCCCAGCCTGTCCGCCATGCCTGAAGGCTTGATGGAGTCGCTGAAAACATCGGAGGTGCGTGACTTGATCGCGTATTTGAAATCGCTCAAAAAACGCTGAAGCCTACCGGGCTTATCATCGCAAGCGATGAATCGTTTGCCATTCTGGTAAGGGAAGCCCATCCTGACCCGCAATGATACCATTTTCTTACAGCCACGATGGCACCTCTCCTCGTCTGCTCAAGGGCCTCCTCTATGGCTTCCTCGCATGGTGTGGGGTGGGGGGTTATTTTCTGCGAGCGGAGGTAAGACTCCCCTCGGTGATTTCGGATCACATGGTGTTGCAAGAGGGTAGCCAAGTGCGCTGGTGGGGATGGGCGGATCCCGCCGAAAAGATCACGATTCAGAGTTCGTGGGGAGAATCGATCGAAGGCGTGGCCGATTCAGGGGGGAGGTGGCATTTCAACATGTCCACCCCCAAGGCAGGCGGCCCCCATGAGGTTCGTATAGCTGGAACCAATGAACATGTCGTGAAGGATGTGATGGTCGGGGAAGTCTGGCTGTGCAGCGGGCAAAGCAATATGGAGTGGAGTGGGCGGCAGCAGTTGCCTCAGTCTCTGGAAGAGGGGCCTCTTGCGGTGTTGCCTGAGATGCGGTTTTTTGAGATTCCGAAAACCACTTCACAGCATCCGCAGGACCAATGCGAGGGTCGCTGGAAAGTGTGTTCTCCCGAGACCATGCCATCATTCAGTGCCGTCGGTTATTTTTTTGGGAAACGACTCCATCAACGATTGCAGGTGCCGGTTGGCCTGATCGGTGCCTATTGGGGGGGCACCCCTGCCGAGGTGTGGACTCCCGAAAAAGTGGTTGTCGAACATCCGGCGTTGCTGGAAGCCGCTGGCGAACTGGAGCCCTTTGCCTGGTGGCCCAAAGATCCGGGACTCACCTACAATGCCATGATCCACCCCATCACGCCCTATCACATTTCCGGGGTCATCTGGTATCAGGGGGAGTCCAACGTGAAAACTGCCTCAACCTACCGATCCCTCTTCACTTCCATGATTCAATCCTGGAGAGATGCCTGGCAGCAGGAGTCCCTTCCCTTCTATTTCGTGCAAATTGCTCCATTCGCCTATGATGAACCCATGGTGGCGGCGAGGCTGCGAGAAGCGCAAACCCAATCCCTCTCGCTTCCTGAAACCGGTATGGTGGTCGTAAGTGATCTAGTGGATAATCTCAAGGACATTCATCCCGTCAATAAGCGCGACGTGGGTCTGCGCCTGGCGCACTTGGCGCTGGATCAAACGTATGGAGATTCCAAGGCCGGGCCCCATCAGAGTCCGACCTATCAGAGTCACGAGATTCGCGGTCGCAAGGTCCGTATTCAAGTGGATCATGCTGCAGGTGGGCTGGTGGCCCGGGAAGATCGTATTACAGGCTTCGAACTGGCGGGTGTGGATCGGGTGTTTCACCCGGCCTCGGTATCGATTGAGGGGTCCGCGCTGATTTGTCAGTCCGATCAGGTACCCCAACCGGTCGCCGTCCGGTTTTGCTTCAGCAACACCGCTGTCCCAACCTTGTTCTCTCAACAAGGCATGCCCTTGAACGCCTTTCGAACCGATGACTGGTAATAAGTGGGATTCTCAACGCTTGAGGTTTGGGGTCGCAGTGGCTTCGTTTTGGGGAAGCCACCCAGCCAAGCGCTTCTTGATGGCATGCGCATGCGCTTGTTGTGCCAGGTTCACCCATTCCTCAGGGTCTACCGAGTGGTCGTAGAGCTCTTCCGATCCATCGGCATAGCGAATGTAGCGCCATCGCGGCGAACGGATGGCATGGTTTCCGGGTAAGTAGGTCGTGATGGCAGGAGTCTGCCAGTCGGCTTCCGGGTTTTTCAGCAGAGGGATCAGACTTTTGCCATCGCAAGGAATGGTTGAGGGCCCTCCGGCAACTTCCAAAAGCGTTGGATACAGGGTGCTCAGATCGACAGGTGTGTCGCATCGTTGATGACCGAGGGTGGTCCCGGGAAGGACAACGATCAAGGGGATTCGGGTGGTTTTCTCCCACAGCATGAATTTTTCCATGTGATGTCGTTCGCCCAGATGGAAACCATGATCCGACCACAGGATGATCATGGTTTCCTTGCCGCGTGGGGAGGCATCCAAAGCCTCCATCAATCTCCCCAGCTGGTGATCCATGAACTGCACGCAGGCGACGTAGGACTCCACCCACTGCCTGTAGGAACCGGGTTGCTCCCTCTCAAGGTCCATCATTCCCTTCCAAAACCACCGCGAGGGCCTTTGCAAGGTCCAGGCTCCTGCTGGCCATTCCGAACGAGAAAAAGGGGTTGGTACAGGTAGGGGAAGGGTGTGGGGTGGGGGATGGAAGGCCCGTGGCGCGAAAAAAGGCGAATGGGGTTTGAAGAGTCCGCAGACTAAAAAAAGCGGGCGATTGGGATCCCGGTTCTCCAGGGCTTGGATGCAGGCCTCGATGGTTCCTGCGTCGATCGTCTCTTCCTCCTTCTCAGGCCAGGCTCCCCAATCGGTGTTTCTGGAACCATATCCAGGCGCTCGATTCAATTTGGTGATTGGGTAACGCTGCTTTCTCATGGGGGTGTAGGCATCGAAGGCCTTGGGATCGTGAAAGGCTCCATCGAGTTGATGGTGGAAAACCTTGCCCGCTCCCATGATCTGGTAGTCTGACGCACGCAACGCCTGCATGATGGTGGGACGGTTGGGAAGGGCTTTTTTCCAATCACTTCTATTGCCATAAACGCCCGTTGTGGAGGGTCTCAGACCTGTCAAGGTCGCGACGCGCGATGGGTTGCATGCCGGCGCCATGCAATAGGCTCGCGTGAATGTCATGCCTCTTGTCGCAAGTTGGTCCAGGTGAGGCGTTCGCGCGGGGGCCTCAGGATCCAGCAGAGGAATCCAATCGTTCAGGTCATCCACAACGATCATCAGGATGTCGGGACGATCGATGCCCTTTGCCAAAGGGCTAGAGGCCAGAAGGAGTAAGCATCCCAGGAGATGGGTGATGGGGTGTCGTGGATGGATCAACACAGGTAGAGAGGTATCCGTGCATTCTTGCCGAAACGGATTTTGGACATGCTACACGACACAGCGTCCTTCTTGCGAGCCTTCAGACTTTTCCCAGCCTCTATGGGGTTGCAATGCCCGGCCAAGAGAGGCAACGTAGCCCCTGTTCATGAATGAGCCCAAGGAGACAGCCAGTAATGTGTTGGGGACCCCCCTCGAAACCTGTTGCACCAACCCTCTGACGGGTTTTTATCGTAACGGGAAATGTCATACCGGCCCGGGTGATCACGGCCTGCATGTCGTTTGTGTCAAGGTGACGGAAGCTTTTCTGCTCTTCGGTCGCTCCCGAGGGAATGACTTGATGACACCCAATCCGCAGTTTCAATTTCCGGGGCTCAAGCCTGGAGATTGCTGGTGTGTGTGTCTCAACCGATGGGTGGAAGCGCTCCAAGCTGGCTGTGCCCCTCCCGTGAAACTTGAATCGACGCATGTTTCCGCCCTCGAGTTTGTGGATCTCGATGTTTTGAAGGAGCACGCACTGGATGAATCGGAGGATGATGCATGAAGTGGAAAAAGGTGGTGGTGTTGTTCATTCTCCTTCTTCCGCCGACTCTGCTCTTCCTGTTTTCAATCGCCGAAAGCTTGGGGATCAACATCATTTCCATTTTTAATCGCTGACTCAGCCGGCTTGGGGTCCTCGAATCAGTAGGTCGTCTGTCCTTCTCATCCCGGGTCTGGGGCAGGTGATGCTTTGCACTTGTTGTCCGAGCCGATATTCGCGATGATTTGAAGTCTCCCATGCAAGTGAACTGCTCTTCAGCTCCTTCGGTGACGCTCCGGTTTTCCCTTTGGCTTTTGCCTCTTTTTTTGGCGATGGGTCTCCTTGTTCGCCCTGTCAGAGCTGATGAAATGATGCTTTTTAACGGGCGGAATCTGGATGGCTGGGAGAGCCCCCATCCCGGGGTTTGGCGAGTGGAGGATGGAACCATTGTCGGGGGCTCCATGGAGGGGAACCCACAAAACGAATTTCTCGCCACCACCCGAGAGTTTAAACACTTTCGGCTTCGATTTGAATATCGCTTGGTGGGTATCGAAGGCTTTATCAATGGGGGCGTACAATTCCGCAGTCAACGCTTGGTAAACCCTTCCAATGAAATGATAGGTTACCAAGCCGACATTGGAGCGGGTTATTCAGGAAGTCTCTATGATGAATCCAGACGCCGTCGCATGCTGGTTCAAGCAGATAGCGACTTGATCGATCAGCTCGAAAAACCGGGCGAATGGAATCAGTACGAAGTGTGGGTCGAAGGGCCTCAGGTTCGTTTGTTTTTGAACGAGACCTTGACCGTCTCTTATGTGGAGGAAGAGGAGAGGATCGAACAAACGGGTAAGATTGCTCTGCAAATCCATGGGAACTGTAAGGCTGAGATTGCCTTCAGGAATCTGATGCTTGAGGTGCTGCCTGACCCAGTGGTGCCACCCTCTTCGGTCATCTCCAGTAGGTTTGGGGAGGGGCAATCTCGCAAGCCACATCCTCCTTTTGAAGGAGTCACCTTTGAACCGCTTCAAGAAGGTCGCCTGGTTTGGGTGGGACAGGAAAACGCTGTCATGGAGCAGGAACATGGTTTTTTTGAAGCCTTGATGCAGACGGCTTTTGCCTCCTCGAGGATGACCTTCCGCTCCATGGCTTGGGAAGGAGACACGGTTTATGAGCAGTGGAGGGACTTACACTTCGGCCCATGGCCCGAACAACTCCGGGCGGCTACATGTTCCACCCTGTTGGTTCAGTATGGCCAGATGGAGGCTCTGGATGGGCTTGAGCGACTCACCGAATTCAAAGTGGCCTACCACCAGCTCCTGGACGCTTTTGCGCAACAAACCCAGCGATGTATCCTGGTTTCTCCCATTCCGTATGAAGATCCTCAAGCGCCTTACGCACCGCGGTTGAGCCAATACAATGAAGTCCTCAAGGCATACGCTCAAACCATTGAATCCATCGCCCGAGAACGTAGTTTGATCTACCTGGATCTTTACACTCCCTTTCTGAACAAGGCGGGGAACTCAAAACCCATGACGCGAGATGGCATCCATCTCAACGAAGATGGCCTGCGGCGCGTGGCGATGGAAATGGCGCGCCAACTGGGCGGCTTTCCATCCCCTGAAACAACCTCGCCCAAACTCCGATCGGCCATCATCGCCAAAAATCGTCTCTGGTTTGACGCCTGGCGACCGGCAAACTGGTCCTTCGCATACGGTGACCGGGTTTCTCAGCGCTTTGCGACGGCAGCTGGCAACTTACCGAGCCTTCATGGTTCTCTCAAACAGCGACGAGAACAAATCGCAGCCTACGATGACATGATTCACCGCCTCGCCTTCGGTTCTCAGGAATCGCTTCCCGAATACCCGACTGTGGGTGACCAGGGGGTGTCCCCCGAAGCACTGAGCCCGGAGGAGCAGCTGGCAAGCTTTGAAATGGCCGAGGGTTTTCAAGCCCATTTAGTTGCTTCTGAAGAACAGGATGTGGTCAATCCCATCCAGATCGCCTGGGATGGGGCGGGTCGTCTATACGTGGCTTGTTCTCCATCCTATCCGCAATCCCTGGCAAGCGTGCGCCCCTCAGATTACATTTTGGTTCTCGAGGATGAAAATGGAGACGGCCTGGCCGACAAACATTGGCGCTTTGCTGAGGGGTTGACCATGATCCAGGGCTTGGAACCCGGTCCAGGAGGGGTTTATGCCTGTGACTTCGATCAACTCGTCTTTTTGCGGGATGAGGATGGAGATCTCAGGGCCGATCGTCGCGAAGTACTTTTTTCGGGCTTTGGTGTGGGAGATACGCACCAATTGATTAATTCCATTAGTCATGGCATCGATGGCAGTCTGTGGTTCACTCAGGGCCTGCATGCCATGTCACTGGTGGAAACTCCCTGGGGAATCAAGCGCCTGGATCGTGCGGCCGTATGGAGATTGCGCCCTCAGTCGATGCTCCTTGAAGGCTTCTTTGGCGGCGGCATGGCCGGTGCCAATTGCTGGGGTGTGGCGGAAGATGATTATGGGCAGGTATTCCACAAAACGGGAGACCGCCCTCAGGGTTATTGGACCGTGCCGGGAATGATCCGCGGTGCCAGTCCCATGGGAGGCGGGTCCAGGACGGTCGCCAATCAATCCTATGCGGCCTCTCCCGAGCAATATCACGGGGTAGGAAATCTGTTCGATACCTCTCCCAAGACCACATCGCTGGATTTCGTGGGCACCCGTGCCATGCCGGAGTCCATTCAGGGTGCCGCTTTGATTGGGGGTTATTTCGGTTCCTTGGTGGAGTTGCATCAGCTTGAAGATGACGGGGCGGGATTTCGCTCTTCTCAGCTTCCAAGAGTCATGGTTTCTTCCGACAGCTCGTTTCGCCCCGTGGATGTGAGCATGGGCCCCGACGGCGCCATGTATCTGGCCGATTGGTACAATCGCGTGATTGGTCACTACCAGGCAAGCTATGCAGACCCCCAACGCGACAAGCATCATGGGCGTATTTGGCGGATTGCTTCAACACGGCACGAGCCGGTTCAGGCGCCCAACATGGAACAGCTTGGTATCCGAGAGCTCATTTCTCACCTTCACTCGCCAGAACGATGGTTTCGCCATCAAGCTCGTCGTCGACTTTTTTATCTGCCATCCACTGAAGTCCTCCAGGCATTGGACGCTCATCGACAGCAGTTTGCTCAGGAATCACCAGAGCCTCTGAATGAAAGGCACTTGATCGAGTGGGCAGGGGTTTATCAAGCACATGAATCCCCTCGGGCAACGTTGATTTCAAAGATGCTGGGTTCGCCTGATGCGAGGGTGCGATCTTACGGGGTGCGTGCGCTCAGCGGATGGGCTGATCGCCTAGAGGTTTCCGAAGATTGGCTCGAGAAAATGGCCGAGGATCCTCATCCCCGAGTGCGTTTGGAAGCCGTCGTGGCCTGCAGCTATCTACGCCGACCCGCCTCCATCGCCGTGGCACTCAAAGTTTTGGATCATTCCAGAGATCGATTCATCGATTATGCCCTTCGCCAGACCGCCCGCTCGCTTCAGCCGATTTGGGAGCCCGTCCTGCGGGAGGGACAGCTGGCTCTGGAAATGCCCGAACACGAGGCCTATCTCAGGGCTCTGACGACCGAGGAACCAGTGACCCTCAGTCAAGGAGAGCTGCTCTATCAGAAGGCCTGCCTGCCCTGCCATCAGGCGGATGGAAAAGGATTGCCGGGGTTCTACCCATCTCTTGAATCCAGTGATTGGGTGAGCGGGGACCCCGGTCGCCTCATCCGAATTGTGCTTCACGGTCTCGAGGGTCCGATCACGCTCAATGGAGAAGCCTTTCTTTCCAAAACGCCCATTGCCATGCCGGGTTTTGCCGGTCTGGGCAATGAGGAAATCGCTCAATTACTTTCCTACGTGCGAGGTGACTTTGGCAATCAGGCCTCGGCGATTTCAGGTGCCCAGGTTCAAAAGGTTCGTATGGAAGAAGCCCAGCGTTCGACTCCCTGGAAAGAGTCCAGCCTGCGATGATCGAGAGGCTTCCTTTCGGGGAGTGGTCTAAAACATCTTGTCATGGCCACCACTGCTTCGGGGGCTTTCCCAGTTCGTCTTGATGTTGCCTGGGCGATGGAGTTTGAGCAAATCCTTGCCCATGAATCGCAGCATCCAGGCCATGGGGGTGAGACAGCCGAAAAAGAAGAGCGTCAGGGCCAGAGTGGAAATGCGGCGACCGATGAAATGGAAAAACCGCATCCCCATGCGGTAGTAACCACGGAAGAGACGTGGGTGGAGCCAGCACGCAATCACTGCCACGCATCCCGGAATAAACCCCGCCCACAAGGCGAGAGTGTGCCATTGCTTCCATCTGCCCAAGGTCCAAAGCAATCCGAACATGACTCCGGTGGAGGCGGTGAACTTGAGCCATTCTCGGGGCTCTTCTTTCAATCGAAGGCGCATGGTGGGAATCAGTCGGGAACAGGGTGAAACGACGGCTTGGGTGCTTGCTGTAATTGCTCCTCTTTTTTCAGTACACATGGGCCGATCACCAGGATGTCCATCTCGGTATTCATGAAACAGTCATAGGCATCCTTGGGGGAGCAGACAATGGGTTCGCCCCTCACATTGAAGGAGGTGTTGATCAACGCCGGGCACCCGGTTTGTTTTTCGAACGTCTTGAGCAGCCGGTAGAAAAGAGGGTTGGTTGTTTCGGAAACACTTTGAACCCTGGCTGAATCATCCACGTGGGTCACCGCCGGCAGGGTGGAGCGCAAGGCATGCAAGCGCTCCAGGCCATGCTTTTCATCACCTGCTGGCAGGCGGATGCTTTCCTGAGTCGGGGCCACCATGAGCATGTAGGGGCTTGCTTGTCCTTGCAGTTGAAAGAACTCCTCGGCTCGCTCCTGCAGGATGCTTGGAGCAAAAGGCCGAAAGGATTCCCTGTATTTGATTTTGCGATTGATGAGGCTCTGCATCGTCGAGGAACGAGGGTCTCCTAGAATGGAGCGGTTACCCAGGGCACGAGGGCCGAACTCCATGCGTCCCTGCATCCAGCCAACCACAAGGCCTTGGTCGAGCCATGATGCAACATGACTCAAGAGCTCTGCTTCCTCTGTGAAAGTCTGATAGGTGGCTCCTTCCTTCTGCAACACGCGATCGATACTCCCTTCGTCATACTCCGGGCCCAGGAGCGCGCCATGCATGCTGTCGATGTTTTGGGGGGTGGATGGGGGGATGCTTTTTCGCTCATTTTGCTGATGATAGATCGCCAGCGCAGCTCCGAGAGCTCCACCAGCATCCCCAGCAGCCGGTTGAATCCACAATCGCTCAAAGACCCCTTCTTTGAGGATTTTTCCGTTGCCCACGCAATTCAGGGCGACGCCGCCTGCAAGACACAGGTTGCGATGACCTGTCACCGCATGAGCATGCCGGGCCAATTTGATCATGATCTCTTCGGTGATGGCTTGAATCGAAGCTGCGATGTCCATGAAACGTTCTTCCATGGGGGTGTCCGGTTGGCGTGGGGGGCCTCCCAGCAGGGCATGCAATCTTGGGTGATCCATCTGATCGGAGGAGAGAAAGCCGAAATAATCCAGATTCAGATGAAAGGATCCATCCTCGTGGATCTGGATGACTTTCTCCCTGAGGATATCCGCATAGACCGCTTTGCCGTAGGGAGCCAAGCCCATGAGCTTGTATTCCCCGGAGTTGACTCTGAAACCACAAAAAGCGGTGATCGTTGAGTAGAGCAAGCCCAAAGAGTGAGGGAATCGAATTTCCTTAAGGATCTCAACATGCTTTCCCTTGCCGGATGCTAGGGTCGTTGTGGCCCATTCCCCAACCCCATCAATCGTCAGGATGGCCGCTTCTTCAAAAGGGGAGGGATAGAAGGCAGAGGCTGCATGGGATTCGTGATGCTGAGCGAAGAAGATCGGGCAGTTCGTTCCTGGATCCGAAAAGATCTCACTAAGGGTCTGCTTGATTTGAATTTTCTCGGAAAGCCAGGAACTCATGACCCTGGGGAAGGTGCGCCATCCGCGTGGAGCGATGGCGAGATAGGTTTCCAGCATGCGGGAAAATTTGGTGATCGGCTTTTCGTAAAAAGCGATGGCATCCAGATCAGAGGGAGTGATACCGGCTTGTCTCAAACAGAAATCAATGGCCTGTTCCGGGAAGCGGTGGTCATTTTTCAGACGTGTGAAGCGCTCTTCCTGAGCGGCAGCCACGATGTCGCCCTCCTTGAGCAGGACGGCTGCGCTGTCGTGATAAAGGGCAGAGATGCCCAGGATATGTTTCATGCCCCTCTCCACAGTGGATGATTGGTTACATGAACGGATACATGAAAGGCGCCAGGGCGCTGCTGGAGGAAAAGGCAATCAATGCGCCCAGGAGAAGGAGCATCAGTATCAGTGGCCATAACCACCACTTCTTTTCCTGTTTCAGAAATTGTAGGAACTCAAGGAATACCTGCCACACAGCACAAACTATGACCACCAGTCTACTTTTCGCCAAGGCATTTATGGAGCGGCTTGAGGGAGCTTGGCAGGCTCTGCCCAGGTGCCTGTCCATTCTTTGGCTTGAATCAACAAGGATTCATCTTCTGGTAATTGGAGGAAACGCCAGTGCTGGGTGCCACTTTGGTCCTGGCCTTGCCAATCACCGGGGCCACGGAGTCGGAAATCTTCTTCAGCGATCTCGAAGCCATCCAGTGACTGCTCCACCTTGCGTAGGCGCTGCCAATTTACCTCGTCAGCGGAATCGCCCATGAAGATGCAGTGGGCATCGTGCGGACCTCTGCCGATACGTCCCCTCATTTGGTGCAGTTGTGCCATGCCAAAATGGGAAGCGTTCTCAACGATCATCACCGTTGCATTGGGGATGTCGACGCCCACTTCGATCATGCTGGTTGAGAGCAGTAGACCGATCTCCCCATTCTTCAATTGATTCATCACGGCCCTGATTTCCTCTTCCCGCATTTTTCCATGCATGAGGCCGACACCGAAGGCGCGGTAGCGCCTCGTCAAGGCCTCCTGTTCCTCCATGAGCGATTTCGGGGTCGATTCCGTTGCCTCAATACGTGGGAAAATGATGAAGACCTGTCGTCCTTCTTTCAACGTCGTCTCAAGAAAGTCTTCAATTTTGTGACGATCCTTCTCCTCCCTCAGGTATGTGCGAATCCGCCCTCTTCCTTTGGGTGTTTGTCGCATCGTGGACACGTCCAGATCGGCATACAGGGCCAACCCCATGGTGCGGGGAATGGGGGTGGCTGTCATGATGAGCAGGTGAGCCTGCTCCTGGTTCTTCAGAATCTGTTGCCTTTGGGCGACTCCAAATTTGTGTTGTTCATCAATCATGATGAGGCCCACCGACTTGGTTGGTTGCTTCACATGCAGTAAGGCGTGTGTGCCAACGGTGAAAGAGGGGAGGTTGGAGGCTTGTGAGGGTTCTCCATGCGAAGCTGACGTTCTGAGAATCACGGGAATGTTCAGATCGCTCAGCTGCTTTGAAATGGTTTGATAGTGTTGCTGTGCCAATAAGGTCGTTGGAACCATGAGGATCACCGAATGGCCACATGCGATGACTTGAAGTGCTGCGATGACGGAGACCAGGGTTTTTCCGGTTCCCACATCGCCTTGAAGGAGGCGCCTCATGGGATGCTTTTGGCGTAAGTCCGATTCGATATCTACCAGAACATCCCTTTGATCCGTAGTCAGATCAAAGGCCAGGCTTTGAATGAAAGTCTCAGCCAAGGGGCTCCCGGGACTTGTCGGGAGTGAGGAGACGCTTTCCGCAAAGGCCTTGCGACGCTGCCGGACTTCTTGCTGGAGTTTCAGTGCCTCGTTCAGGGCCAAACGCTCTCTGGCCGCATGGCTTTCGTCAGGCTCCTTCGGAAAGTGGAGTTTTTCCACAGCGTCGGATTGTGGCAGGAAACCTTCCATGCAGGCCTGCGGATAGGGGTCCGCCACAAGGGAACCATGGTCCTGTAAAAATTGATGCATCAGCGACCGAAGCCAGCGTTGTCCCACTCCCTTCTGGCACCGGTAAACGGGAACGACGCGACTGGTGTGAACAGGTTCTTTGGACTCGTCCTCTTCAACCCATTCGATTTCCGGATGATCCATGCGCAAAGGAGATCCGTCCTTGAGCTGTCCATAGGCGAAAAATCGCTTCCCAGGCAGATAGTGCTGTTTGAGGAAGGGCATGTTCCACCAGCGGCAAAGAATGCTGCCGCTTTTATCTGCCACTTCGCACTCGAACTGGGACATGCGTTTACCCCGAAAGAAACGACTGCGAGCCGATTGAATTTCCCCGCAGATGGTCGCCCATTGACCAGCTACAAGTTGATGGATGGCGGGGAGACCTCTCCGGTCCTCGTATCGGAGGGGGCGATAATAAAGGAGATCCTCCAGGGTTCGAATGCCCATGGCTTCCAAACTCGAAGCCCGAGTTTTTCCAACTCCCTTGAGCTGGGTGATGGGTGCCTTGAGGTCAACCACAGGAAACGATGCTTGGCATGCCAGGGTCTGCGAAGGTCACGCGGTGTAGCGTGTCGTCAACTCAAGTGGGATCTCAGCCATTCAACGCTTTTTCGAACCCCCTCCTCAGCGGGCGCCTTGCCCTCGAATTCAAGGGAAACATAGCCACCGAAGCCGACTTCCTTGAGCATGCTGGCGATCCGGGCATAATCCAGATCCAGCGTGTACCATTCGCCTCCTCCAAAATAGGTTTTGGCCTGCACGAAGACAGCTCGAGGGGCTATTTGTGCCAGCTTGGGGTAGGGTTCTTCGAGGAAATTTCCGGTATCCATCAAGGCCCCCAGCCATGGAGAATCGATGGCGTTCAGGATGCGCAGTAGGCCCTCTGGAGTTCGAGTGAGCCCCCAGTGGTTCTCCAAGGCGAGGATGACTCCCTTTTCCTCGGCTTCCTTGAGGCACGCTTCGATGGATGCGATGCACCAGTCAAACCCATCACTTTCCTGATACCCGGGCAGGATCGGCTCCTGTCCGCGTGCAGCCATGAGATCGTCGAAGGATGCGATGGTATTCCATCGTCCTGAGTTGAGACGGATGCACGGTATGCCCATTTCATGGGCCAGGTGAATGCACTTGATGGTATGTTTGATTTGCTGGGCTCGGAATGCGGGATCGGGGTCCACGAAGTCTTGGTGAATGGAGAGGGCGATCAAATCGATTCCATTGACAAAGGCATGGCGTTTGAGCTTTTGCAGGTAGGGGATGTCTTCCGAATCCATCTGCCGATGCAGGATGTCAACCCCTTCCACTCCCAAATCGGCGGATCGATCGATGACCGACTCTATCGACACCTTTGGATCGCGGAAGTGCCAGTAGGAGTAGGAAGAAATGCCAAGCTTGATTCGGTGGTGAAGGGTGTGTACGTGCTGCTTATGGCTGGGCTTCATGGTTTGGCAGCCCAGCCCCAGTGTGGCCAGGCTGGAAAAGCCCAAGCCGGTTTTGATGAAATCTCTTTTCTTCATGGTATCTTGGATCAGCGGTAGCTGATGAGGTGTTTTTCACTTCGGATCAACAGTTGGGTGCCGTCAAACACAGGGGAGGCAATGACCCGTTCTCCCAGTTCTTTTCCTCCGATGAGTTGAGGTTTTTTTCCCAGCTGGAGAACGAAGACGGCTCCATCTTCTCGGGCTGCGATGAGTTTGTCCCCGACGACTGATGGAGAGGCGTAATAGCTGGAACGGTGTTTGGGGAGATCCATCGCCCAAACGGTTTGGCCTGTATCAGGTTGAATCCCAGCCAAGGTGCCACGGTCACTCAGACAAATTGCCAGAGCCCCATCAAAGGTGAGGGATGGTACAAAACTGCTGTGTTGAGATGTGTGCCAACGTCGGTGGGTCTTCGTGACGTCGCCCATGCCTTCCAACAGGATGCCATGAAGGCGGGGCTGCTTCTTGTCAGCGCGCCCGAAAGGAACCACCACGGTCTTTCCTGCCTGAATGGGGGAAGCAACCGCTGGCCAGAAAGCGATCTTTTTCGGGTTGAAATCTCCACAGCTCCACACCGTTTTCCCTGTCTTGATATCGTGGCATGTCAGGTGCTGAGCGCCCCATACGAGGATGACCTCCCGACCCTCAAGCTGTGCGATGATCGGTGAGCTGTAGCCGTGATCCCCTTCGGTTGGGGTGGAGAAATTACGACTCTGCTTCCACTGCAGTGCACCGGTCTCCTTGTCGTAAGAGGCCAGCCATGATTCACCTTCATGCATGCGCGCCATCACCACACCATGAGAGGTGATCAACGGAGAGGTTCCGTGGTCCCAATAGAGGGATACCGGGCCGTACTGCTCGACGAGATGATGTTTCCAAAGTGTATGACCCTGGTGGTCGAGTCCGACCCAATGGCCACTTTTGAAATAGGCAAAAAAGTGGTCCCCATCGGTAGCAATGGATGCATTGCTGCCCGATCCGTTGCGGTGCTTGCCGGGTGCTTCAGCTCCACAAAGAGCGATCCATCCGGGTTCCCCATTCCGACGATAAGCTGCTACGGTATTTTGCCCCTCGTGAGCATAGGTCAAGACGATCCAGTCCTTGGTAACCACTGGGGTGGAGGTGCCCTTTCCCGGTAAGGCGACTTTCCAGTTCATGCTGGAAGCATCCAATTGCCCTGAAAGGCTGCCATCGGGAAAAAAGCCGTTCTGATGGGGGCCACGCCAGTGATGGGACTGAGCCGAGAGGGCTGCTGGGAGCCCTAGCCAGAGGCAGGCCAACAAGCAGCGCAGACTGGCTGCCCAGCTAGCCATTGGGTGATAAACTTTGGGTGGGGCGAGATGCATCGGCTTACTATGGTGAAGGGTCGAACAGGTGTCAATCTGAGGGAANTCAACTGAATTTCTTGTAACCATATCTTTTTTCAATGCGTCAACATTGAATAAACCTCTAACATCGATTCCTCATGCATACCTTCCTTTCTATCAAACGTTTTGCTCTGGCTTTGGGCCTGGTATCGGCAGTCATGCATCTCAGCCATGCTCAAACCCACTGGCCCCAATGGAGAGGCCCGGTGTCCAACGGCATTGCTTTGGAGGGACATCCTCCCACAACCTGGAGCGAAGAGGAAAATATTCGTTGGAAAAAGCCCATCCCCGGCAAGGGACACGCCAGCCCCGTCCTATGGGGTAAGCGGCTTTTTTTGCTGACCGCCGTTGCTGAGCCGGCAGCCGACAACTCAGGTGATTCTGGAGTGGGTAATCCTCCTGAGTCTCAAGCTGAACGCCCTGGGCGCAGGCCCGGGCAGGGCAGAGGAGGCAGAGGAGGCAGAGGAGGCAGAGGCGGCAGAGGTGGATTTGGGGGTGGCCAGCCGGCTTCGGTCAAACATTCTTTTCAAACCTTGTGTTTGGACAAGGAGACGGGCGACACCCTCTGGGTACGTGAAGGCATGGCCGTGATTCCTCATGAAGGCCATCATCCTACCAATAGCTACAGCTCGGGTTCTGCAGTGACCGATGGACAGCATGTGGTTTCCTTTTTTGGCTCTCGAGGCTTGTTTGTCTACGACATGGAGGGAAATCTGGCGTGGAAGAAGGACCTGGGGGACATGTCCACTCGCAATGGATTCGGCGAAGGCGCCTCTCCCGTATTACATGGTCAAACCTTGGTGGTTCCGTGGGATACCGAGCAGGAATCTTATCTTGTCGCTTTTGACAAGCGAGATGGCTCGGAGCTGTGGAGGCAAAATCGTGATGAACGCACTGGTTGGAGCACTCCTTACATCGTGCAACACGACGGCACCATCGAGGTGNTCGTCAATGCAAGCAACAAGGTGNGCAGTTACAACCTGGCGGATGGGAGCCTGCTGTGGGAGTGTGCCGGCCAAACCGTNAATGCCATTCCCTCGGTGGTGGCCGATGATCGTCATCTTTATGCCGTCTCCGGCTATCGAGGCAACGCCGCCATGGCCATTCAACTGGGCAAGCGAGGAGATCTTTCTGGAAGCGATGCCATCACATGGACGCTTTCCCGCGGAACTCCGTATGTTCCTTCGCCCCTCCTGATGAATGGGAGGCTCTGGTTCACGCAAGGTAATGATGCGGTGATTACCTGTGTAGAGGCACAGACCGGCAAGGTGCATTACACTCAGGAGCGATTGGATGGCCCATCAGGTTTTTATGCATCACCGGTAGGTGTGGATGGTAAAGTTTATCTCGCAGGACGCAATGGTACGACCGTCGTCCTGGAGGACTCCGACACATTGAAGGTGCTTGCTGTCAATCGATTGGACGATCCGATTGATGCCTCTCCCGCCCTCTCAGGCAATGCGATCTACATTCGGGGGCATCAACACCTGTATTGCATCGCTGAGTAACGGGTTGTGATCAGAGTTGGCTCGGGGGTGCCACTGACACCTCGATGAAACACCTTGAGATCCTGCCTTGCGGCAGGGTCTTTTTTCTTTTGTCGCCGCTCCCCATTGAGCAAAATACAATGGTTCCCTATGGAAACCCTGGACTTAGGCGCCCTTGATCTGGGCCTCATCGTTTGCTACCTGCTGGCCGTAGGGTTGCTTGGATTGTGGTTCAGTCGCGGGGTCAAGACGGGTAAGGATTTTTTTCTCGCAGGACGCTCCTTGCCCTGGTGGGCAGCGGGTCTGTCTCTGGTCGTTTCCGACATCGGAGCCAAGGACATGATAGGGTTGGCAGGGGATGGATATCGCTTCGGAGTGGTGATGATGAATTTTGATTTTCTGGGATGCATCTTCCCGGTCTTGATCGCGGCCTTTCTTTTCATGCCTTTTCTTTGGCTGGCCAATGTTTACACGGTGCCCGAATACCTTGGGCTCCGTTACAATGCGGTGGTTCGAACCTTTTTTTCAGGGCTCTGGGTTCTGTTCATGGTCGGAACCCTGGCGACCATCTTTGTNAGTGCCGCTTCGATGTTCGAAGGCATCCTTGGTTGGGGCTTCTGGTTTTCGGTGGGGCTCACAGCGTGTGTGGTGGGCCTTTACACAACGGTGGGCGGGCTCAAGGCGGTGGTGGTGACCGATGCCTTTTCATGCGTTGTTTTGATTCTGGGTGCCGCCATCATTTGTATCAGCGGACTCTCGGAGGTCGGGGGAGTGGGGGCACTCAAAGAGGCCATAGCTTCCAAGAGCTGGACTCAAGACCACTTGACCCTGTTGCCTCCTGCTGATCACTCCCATTACCCTTGGCCAGCTGTGGTGCTGGGTCTGGGTTTTGTCCTGGGCCCTGCTTACTGGATGGGGAACCAGGCGATCGTCCAGCGCACCTTGGGCACCCGGTCTGCAGCCGAGGCGAGGGCTTCCTACGTGTTTTGTGCTGCTATTAAGATGTTCTTCCCTCTTCTCCTGGTCCTCCCCGGGCTCATTGGCATTGTTCTGCTGGAAAAGGAACTGGGCTCTCCCGGAGAGACTTGGGACGGTAATCGCGTGTTGCCCCTGTTGTTGGTCCGCCTGCTGCCTTCGGGGATCCTGGGTTTGGTGATCGGAGCTTTCCTAGCTGGCGTCTTGTCCAATCTCGATTCCTACGTCAATGCTGCGAGCACCATGCTGGTTCATGACTTTTATCGGCCCTGGATTCGCCCGCAGGCCGAGGATGCTCAATGCCTGCGCGTTGGCCGTTGCCTCGTGCCAGTTCTTTTGATGGCTGGAGTGGCTGTCAGTTATCCTGTTAAACAAGGTTTCGGATCCGTTTTTGAAGCCTTTCAGACCTTCCTTTCCTTCATTCAAGGCCCTTTGCTGGCGCTTCTGCTCTTCGGAATGTTGAGTCGTCGCGCCAACAGCACAGGTGCTCTGATGGGCATGGTGGCCGGGGTCCTGGTGGCGGTGCTTCTCACTTTTTCTGAATCCTTGTTCGGTGTGAAAGGCGGTATCTCGTTTTTATGGGTGGCCTGGTGGTCGTTCGTCGCTTCCCTGCTGGGTGTCCTTGTGGGAAGCTTCCTGGCACCACCGCCTCATCCGGGTGATTTGACAGGGCTCATGATGGGCCGACCGAACGAGGAACCCAGAAAACCCTCAAAGGAGGCTGCAGGATGATGGCCACTCTTCATATCGGTTCCCTTTGTGTGTCAGGGCTCTTCCTGGCGCTGGCCTGGCTATTGTGGAAATACGCGCCCGAAGTGACCGATCGGCCTGGGGATCCTGCGTCTCACTCGCGATCTTCTGTCCGACTCTGGGCCGTCTGTATCGCTTTTCTCCAAGCCATTGTCTATTTGTTATGGGGTTGAAGAAGAGGAAGGCTCTTTGCCCCCAAGGCAGTGAATAACGTTGTCTTCTGCTTCATTTTCTCTAGCTTTTCATCAGATTCAGTCCAAGCCCGGTTACCTTGCGTCGATGACCGGAGCAAGGGACTCTTTTTGTTATGCTCAAAGGTTCAACCATATTGATTACGGGTGGTACGGGGTCCTTCGGAAGTCGGGTGGCGAGGCATTTGATGGAAAAGGAACCGAAGGAAATTCGTATTTTAAGCCGTGATGAGAAAAAGCAGTGGGACATGCAGCGACAATTCCCCGATTTTGAGTATCTCCTGGGGGATGTTCGGGACGCCACTCGTTTGGCCGTGGCAATGGAAGGGGTCGACTATGTCTTTCACGCGGCTGCTCTCAAACAAGTGGGTTCCTGTGAAAAGGATCCCTTTGAAGCCGTCCAAACCAACATCATGGGCTCTTATCAAGCCTGTCTGGCGGCACGCCGGGCCGGAGTGAAAACGTTTGTCGCTCTCAGTACGGACAAAGCGGTCAAACCCGTCAATGCGATGGGTACTAGTAAGGCCATGATGGAAAAAATGGTTTGTAGCCAGAATCAGAAAAACTGCCAGACGGTTTTTTGCTGTGTGCGCTACGGAAACGTCATGGGAAGCCGAGGTTCGGTGATCCCCCTGTTTCTTGACCAATTGGAGCAAGGCCAGCCATTGACCGTGACCGTCCCTGAAATGACCCGCTTCCTGCTCACGTTGGATCAGTCTGTTGAGTTGGTGTTCCATGCGATGACCCAGGCCAGGGGAGGGGAAATCTTTGTTCGAAAAGCGCCTGCATGCACCATTCAAGCTCTGGCCGATACGATACGTCAGCGTGCGGGCCAACCCGATTATCCAATCAAAATCACCGGCATCCGCCGGGGAGAAAAACTCCACGAAGTGCTGGTCAATGAATATGAAATGCAGCGAGTCAGTGAGCAGGAGGAGTTTTACACGATTTATCCGGATGATCGTTTTCAAGGTGAGTGGACCCCCCAGCCACTGGGGTCTGAGTTTGCCAGTCACAACACCCGACAATTGCTGCCAGGTCCAGAGCTGGAAAGCCTGTTGGATGCGATGGGAGACCCTGAAAGCTTTCATTAAGGATGGTGGCAACCCCCAACCATACGGTCATCAAGGCTTGTCGAGGTTGCCAAGCGCCTTCCCAATCCCTTGAACAGGTCCTGACCATGGACCCCATGCCTCTCGCCGGACAGTTCTGTTCGGATTCCCAGCAAGCCCTTGAGGCGCATTGTCTCCCACTCTCATGGGTGCTATGTCACCAATGTGGCCTGGTGCAAGTGGTCGAAGACGTGGACGAATCCACTCTCTTTCGACGCTATAACTATGCCTCCTCGACGGTCTCGGGGCTGGTGAAACACTTTGAGAACTATGCCGCCCACTTGGAGACTGCTTACGGGACATCCCCGGTTCGTTTTCTGGAAATTGGATGCAATGATGGTGTCCTCCTGAGACGCTTGCCCGAGTCCTGGGTTCGGCAAGGCGTCGATCCCAGTGATGTTGCCCGCAAATCCCATGAGGAAGATGGGCAGGGTTATGAGCTTGCGAACGAGCCGTTCACGGCCGAAAAGGTGGCTTCGATGGGCTGGATCGGCCAGTGGGATGTCATCAGTGGAAGCAACTGTCTGGCTCACATCTCCGATTTGAAGAGGGTGTTTGAAGCGGCCTACATGGCATTGCGGGATGGGGGAGAGCTATGGGTCGAAGTCCATGATCTGGAGGCATTGCTCTGTGGCAATCAATGGGACACCATTTATCACGAGCATAAAGCTGAATGGAGCGAGGATTCCCTGGTGCATTGTCTGGGAATGATCGGTTTTGAGCGGCTGGATACCCAATCTCTCTCCATGCACGGTGGAGCCTTGCGCTGTCGGTTCATCAAACGCTCGGAGCCCACGGTTTTGGGTTGCCCGGATCTGAAGGGCCTCAAGAAAAAATTGCATCGGCTCGAGGAGAGCTACCGTATGAGGTATGATCATGCTGTTATTCGCGAACTGATGGGGCATGTCAGCAGGGGGCAGCAGCTCGTTGCCTATGGAGCAGCCGGTCGAGCCAATGTCTTTCTCAACCAAATGGCGCAATTGCCCTTTGCGTGGATCATTGATGAATCACCCTTGCGTCATGGGCGCTTCTTGCCACATGTAGCGACCCCGATTGTCCCCATGCCGTGGCTCGCAGAACATCAACCACCACACTGTCTGATCACCGCCTGGAACTACGCCTCGGACATCCGGGGCAAGCACCCTGATTATCAAGGCCGGTGGTGGATCGCTTTTTCGTAAGTCATGAACCGTGAACAGCCGATTGTCGTCTTGGGTGCGCGAGGCATGCTCGGACACGTGGTCGTGAGGTGCTTGCGTGAAAAGGGGTGGTCGGTCATCGAATCGGATGTCCGGTGGACGCCTCAAAACGCCGAGCCTGAGATTCGGTCCCTTCAAGCCAAAAGGGTCGGAGCCGTGGTCAATGCGATGGGATCTTATATACAGGACCCCGATGCTAGGGAACGCGATTCCATGCAATGGATCAATGGACGTTTTCCAACCATCCTTTCCGCAACGTTATCGCCGCAGACGCTGCTGATCCACGCCAGCTCGGATGCCGTTTTTGGATCGCGTGCCTCAGGGTGTTTGTGGAATGACTCGTTCAGCCCGGACACCGACTATGGGTATTCCAAGGTCGTAGCCGAGAAAGGGCTTGTGGGGCCCCAAAGATGGGTGATCCGCGCTTCTTTGATTGGACCCGACGGAGCCCATGCTTCAAAACGTCATTTGCTGACATGGGCTTCTCAACAACGCGGGAAGATCGATGGTTATCTCAACCAAAAATGGAACGGAATCACCACCCTGTCCTGGGCCGAATTGGTTCACGATATTCTGTGTGATCGTCTCGAAGCCGAAGCCGGTGTGCTGCAACCTGGCTTTCTTCCGCCGCTGAGCAAATACAGTCTGCTTAAAATGGCTCAAAAAGTCCTGGGGTTTTCATACGAGGTTCAGCCCCTCAGAGCCCCTGTTGCCATCGAACGCAGCCTGATTCCCAATCATCCTGCCCCCTCCCTGGAAGGGCAGCTCCGGCGACTGAGGGACTGGTATCCACTGTCGGCAGGTTGAGCTCAACCGACTTCGTTGACGGATCTTGCCGGGTTCCAGCTCAGGTTCTGTCCAAGGAATGGGCCGAGCCATGGAGTGCTCGTTGACACCTCATGGGGCGGTTGGTAGCCTCACTCGCTTTGGAGTTATCCCGTTCATGGAATACAAAGAGACACTCAACCTGCCGCAGACCGACTTTCCCATGAAAGCCGATCTGATCCATCGTGAGCCTCAACGATTAGCCTCCTGGACTGCTGGAGGACTCTATGATCGCATTCAGGCCTCTCGTTCCGATCGAGAGCTTTTCCTTCTCCATGATGGTCCTCCCTTTGCCAATGGGGATGTCCATGTGGGTACCGCAGGAAACAAGATTCTCAAGGACTTCATCATCAAATACACCACCCTTCGGGGGAAGAGGGTGCCTTATGTGCCGGGCTGGGATTGTCATGGACTTCCCATTGAATTCAAGGTGGTTCAGCAAATGCGCAAGGAGGGTGCGGACATGGGTGACGTGGCTGCCATTCGTACGGCATGCGAGGCTTACGCCAGAAAATACATTGATCTCCAGCGCGAACAATTCAAGCGGCTGGGTGTTCTGGGTGAATGGGACAAGCCCTACTTGACCCTGGACAAGTCTTATGAAGCGGCTGAACTGCGCCTCTTCGCCGATCTCATTGACCAGGGTTTCGTCTATCGTGGAAAGAAACCCGTCTACTGGAGCATCCCTTGTCAGACGGCCCTTGCCGAGGCGGAAGTCGAATACGGAGACCACATCAGCCCGAGTATTTATGTGAAGTTCAAGCTCAAGGGGGAACCGAACACCTTCGTGCTGATCTGGACGACCACTCCCTGGACATTACCAGCCAATATGGCAGTGGCGTTCAATCCCAAACTGCACTACACCCAAATTCAGGTAGGGGATGCATCCTACATTGTCTCGGTTGGGTTGCTGGATGGTCTGGTGGAGACCATGCAGTGGGGTGATTATCAAATCATTCGCAGCCTGGATGGCGACCAGCTTGCCTCTCTGGAGTATGAGCATCCATTCTGTGATCGATCGGGGCGACTCTACCCTGCAGATTTTGTTGAGGACACGGCAGGCACGGGTTTTGTCCATATTGCCCCTGGTCACGGCTTGGAAGATTATGGGCTTGGTATGCAAGTCGGGTTGGCGATCTATTCTCCAGTAGACGACAAAGGGTGCCTGGCTCATACACAGGATCTGCAGGTTGAAGCACAAATGCCTGAGTCCTTGCTGGGGCGGTCGATCCTGGAAAAAAATGGAAAGAGTGAAGCCAACGAGGCGGTCATGTCGCTCCTCAAGGAATCCGATTCGCTGCTTCTGCATCAAGACTATGCGCACAGTTATCCGCACTGCTGGAGAAGTAAGACACCCGTGATCTTCAGAGCCATGGATCAGTGGTTCATCCGCATTGATCATGAGGGTTTTCGACAGCGTGCACTCGATGAAATTGACTCGGTGGATTGGGTTCCCGATTGGGGGCAAAACCGTATTGAAGGGGCGGTCAAGGCTCGACCCGATTGGTGTATTTCCCGCCAAAGGTCATGGGGTGTTCCCATACCTGCCTTCTACGATGCGGCGGGTCAGACAATTCTGGATGGCCGAGTGGTGCGTCGTGTGGCCGATTGGATAGCCGAAAAAGGCTCCAACATTTGGTTTTCCGAACCTGTGGACCAACTCTGGGAGAAAGTGCGTCCTGAGGACTGGGAGGGGCCTGAAGCGGTGGCCAAGTCGAGCGATACGCTGGACGTTTGGATTGATTCGGGAAGCTCTTCCAGAACCGTGATTCAGGAGCGTCCTGAGCTGCAGCGGCAGCCAACAGATCAACCCTGGAGGGCGGATCTTTACCTTGAAGGAAGCGATCAGCATCGGGGTTGGTTTCAATCATCCCTCCTGCTTTCCCTTGCAGCGCACGGCAGTGCGCCTTATCGCCAGGTGTTGACCCATGGTTTCATGGTAGATGCCGACAAGGAAAAAATTTCCAAGAGCAAGCAAGGCCAGGGTGGCTATGAGAAGCCTCAGACCTCGGAGGCCTACGTGGGTCGCTACGGTGCGGATATTGTTCGCCTTTGGGTGGCTTCACAGGATTTTCGAAACGATATCGTTGTCAGCGAGGAGCGTATCAAGAAGGTTGCCGAATCCTATCGTCTGCTCCGCAACGCACTTCGTTTTCAACTTTCCAATCTCTACGACTACGATCCTCAGAAGCATGCTGTGGATCATGCATCACTCACCCCGATGGACCGCTGGATGCTGGATGCCTGGTCCAAATTGGAGAGCGATGTGTGCCAAGCTTACGATCGCCATGAGTTTCATTTGGTGTATCAGAAACTCACTCAGTTTACCGCGGTAGAACTCTCCTCCATCTATCACGATTTGGTCAAAGATCGGCTTTATTCCGATCGTCACGATTCCAGTCAACGACGCTCCACACAAACGGTTTTGCACTTCATCGTAGGCCGTTATTGTCAGCTTCTTTCCCCCATTCTGGTGTTTACGGCGGATGAGGCGTGGGAATGTGTTCCTGGAACTTCGCAAGGGATGTCCGTCCACGAAAGTGAGTGGGTGCCTTTTTCATTCGCCATGCATCCAGAGGAGGGCGAACGTTGGCAACAATTCATGGAATTGCGACAGGAGGTGTTATCGGCACTGGAAGAGGCTCGGAGAGAAAAAGTCATTGGTAAATCGCTTGAGGCTGAAGTGAACATCGTGGAGCAGGCGGAAAAGCTGAGCCGATTCCAGGAAGCGACTGCGGTCTTGAGGGAATTGTTCAATGTCTCGCACATCCGATGGGAGGCAGGCTCCAGCCGTGGAGTTCACGTCCGGAAGGCCGAGGGTGACAAATGCAAACGCTGTTGGCATTGGAGGACAGATGTCGGTGTGCAGAAAGCGCATGAGGATATTTGTGGCCGATGCGCTGACGCGGTAACCGCTCACCTGGCGGCTTCCAGCTAAATCGCTTATGGATGCCATGAACCAAATCGACCTCAAGGGTAAAACGGCCGTGGTAACGGGGGGAGCCCGAGGGATTGGAAAAGCAATCGTTGAGCGATTGCTTCTTTCAGGAGCCAACTGCGTCATTTGGGATCAGGACGTCGATGAGGCGACGCGATGGGTTCGGCAGCTCCCGGAACCGGGTGAGGTGCGAGTTCAAAAGGTCGATCTCACCTCCATGGATTCTGTTGCACAAGCGGTCCAGGCACTCGAAAAAGATCAAGTGCAGGTGGAAATTGTCGTCAACAACGCCGGGATTGCCGGGGTGAGTCAACCTCTGTGGGAGTGTTCCTGTGATGAATGGCGCGAGGTCATCGAGTTGGATTTGATCGCGGTCTTTCATGTCTGCAAATCTTTGATTCCATCCATGATGGCAAGGAAACGTGGAAAGATCATCAATATCGCCTCGATTGCCGGTAAGGAAGGGAACCCCAATGCCTCGCACTACAGCGCGGCCAAAGCTGGGGTTATTGGGTTGACCAAATCGCTGGGCAAGGAGCTGGCTACCTCCGGGGTTCGAGTGCATTGCGTCGCTCCGGCAGTGATTGAAACAGATATTTTAAAACAGGTTAGTCAGGAGCATATCGATTACATGGTCTCCAAAATCCCCATGCAGCGCGTGGGGCAGCCCCACGAAGTGGCTTCTCTAGTCGCCTGGCTGGCTTCGGAGGACTGTTCCTTCTCAACGGGTGCTGTGTTTGACATTTCCGGCGGGCGTGCGACCTATTGAAGGTTCCTCTGGGTGAACCTGACCCTTGAGCGGATCATCACAATAGAGCTACTGAAAGAGTTTCATCGTTTTCATGGTCAGCAGAACGGGCAAAAAGCGTGTGCGTGAGGTCGGAGCCACCAAGCGAAGTACCTGGGAGGTGATTCGAAGGGTCTCTCACTACATCAAGCCCTACAAGTGGCTCGCGGCTGGCACCATCGGTTGTGCCGTGTTTTCCCTGTCCTTTGCTTTTGTCTATCCCAAACTCACTTCTTACATCATTGATGAGGTGATTACCAAGCAACAGCTCGAGCAGCTTCCTTGGGTGATGGGGTGCCTGCTTGGGGCCTTTTTTCTGCGTGAGGGCTTCAACAGTCTGCGTATTCTCATCAACAACTACTTCGAGCAACATGTTATTTATGACATGCGCATGGATGTGTATCGACGCCTCCAACACCTGCCGGTTCACTATTACGATCAGCGAGCTTCAGGGGATTTGATGACCCGTGTGATTGAGGATGTCAACAATGTGGAACGTGTTTTGATTGATGGTACGGAGCAGGGAACCGTCGCCATTCTCAGTATTGTCGGGGTATTGGTTTTTCTGTTTTCGATGAGCCCCGTGCTGGCCTGGGTGGCGCTGATACCCGTCCCGTTCCTGATTGGTGGTGCCCTGGCATACACTTTAACCGCGCATCGTCGTTATCGCCGACACCGTGAAGCGTCCAGTGCCATGAATGCGCTGCTCATGGACAATCTGCAGGGCATTCGGCAGATCAAGGCCTTTTGCCGTCAATCTCACGAGGATGAGCGATTTGCCGATCGATCCGAGCAGTTGCGTCAAGGTTCGCTGGGTATCATGAAAGCCTGGGCTCTGTATTCCCCAAGCATGGCTCTAGCCACGTCCATGGGGACAGGGCTTGTCTTGTGGATTGGGGGCCGACTTGTGATCGAGGGATCCATGAGTGTCGGTGACCTTGTGGGATTTGTTCTTTTTTTGGGTTTGTTTTACGAACCCATTGGTCGCTTGCATGCGCTCAACCAGATGATGCAAGGGGCCAGGGCTGCCGGAGAACGTGTGTTCGACATTCTGGATGCTCCAGTCGAGTGTCCTGATCGAAAGGGTGAGTTTCCTGCCCCAGTCAAGGGGGAAGTGGTTTACCAATCGGTCCACTTTTCTTATGGAGAAGATCGAAAGGTTCTTGAGGACATCAGCTTGGTTGCCAAACCAGGGGAGATGATTGCCCTTGTGGGGCCCACAGGTGCCGGAAAATCCACCATCGTCAATCTTTTACCCGCATTTTATGAGCTTCAGTCCGGATCCATCCTTATTGATGGGGTCGATATCAGACAAGTCAAACTGGAGTCTCTGCGCAATCAAATCAGTGTGGTTTCCCAAGAGCCGTTTCTTTTCAATGGCACGGTTCTGGAAAATATTCAATACGGTGATTTGGATGCCGGTTCGGAGGCCGTGGTGGACGCCGCCAAAGCAGCCAATTGTCATGCATTCATCTCCGCTCTTCCGGAGGGATACGACTCCCATGTCGGCGAACGTGGGGTCAAACTCAGTGTGGGTGAAAAACAGCGGATCAGCATTGCTCGAGCTCTGCTCAAGGATGCCCCGATCCTTATTCTGGATGAAGCGACCGCCAGCGTGGATACGGTAACTGAGAAGCTGATCCAGGAGGCCTTGGAGCGATTGATGGAGGGCCGTACCAGCTTTGTGATTGCGCATCGATTGAGCACGATCCGACACGCCAGCCAAATCCTCGTCCTGAAGTCAGGTAAGGTGGTCGAGCAGGGGGATCACGACGAGCTTGTGGCCCGTGGAGGTGTTTATGCGCGGCTCACCCAGATCCAGAACACCTTTTCGGTGGAGGCGCGCTTTGAGCAGCTTTCCGATTGCTGAGGCTCTGTCTGAATGAACCGGTCCGGTCAATGCGTCTTCGCGTATCCGGTTGGTATCGATGAGAGGACTTTTAGCCCTAGTTGCCGATCCAGGCAGGAAAGGTCTTGGTTCGCTCCATGCCCAAGCGCCTGTAACTGCGGTGCCACTTGAGTGTCCACAATTGCTTGGGGGAGGTCGTGCTTCTCACGGAGTGATCAAAGTAAGCAACATTCACTCCTCGGCCGTGCCTCGCCATCGCAAAGTGCATGGTTTCCTTGTCGTAACCAGACCACTGTCCATTGTAGGAAGGGGCTTGGTCCTTGGCAGCGATGCGATCGTCCGGGCCACCACCGCGCCACATGGCGTCGAGAAAGAGTGGGATTTCCGACACCGAATCGGTCACATTCATGCTAGCCCAGTGATCTTTCTTTCGCCGTCCCTGAATATCGGTCTTGGCGTTGTAGCACCAGTTGTTGCCCCCATAACTACTGATCAAAAATTTGGAGCCCGCCTCAAAGTCATTCGCAAAGTTAGGGAAATTGTAGGCGGTGTGGGCCCCTCCCCAATCAGCTAGTTGCTGTTCCGGAGTGCCGATGGGTTTTTTGATTTCGGTCTGAGAGTTGCCGGCTCCGCGTCGGTTGACGGCATCTGGGCAAAGAAGCAGCATGGGTTTTTCTCGATAATGCTCGGCCAGTGCGACGACCCATTCACCTCTGGCCCAGCCGACGTCTCCATCACTGAATTTGCCTTCATTGTCGTCGGTATACATTTGCCAGATAATCCCCCACTGCTTGAGGTTGGACACGCAATGGATGCTTTTTGCCTTCGATTTGGCTTTCGAGAGAGCTGGTAGCAACATGCCCGCCAAGATGGCGATAATGGCGATCACGACCAAGAGCTCAATGAGTGTGAAACCTTGGTTTTTCATATTTGGCTTCTGAGGATGCATGATGAAATAGAGTGTGGTTGTTTGGGTTTAAGGAAAATATAGGGGCGTACAAAATCAATTGCCAATCCATGCAGGAAAGTTTTTCTGACGCTCCTGACCGTGTCGCTGATAGGAGCGATGCCATTTCATGCTCCACACCTGACGGGGCGAAGTGGTGGAGCGGACGGAATGATCAAAATAGGCGACATTAATGCCTCTTCCATGGCGCGCGATGGCAAAATGCATGGACTCCTTGCCCGCGCCCGTCCAAGCACCATTGGATAGGGGGGCCTCGTCCTTGTTTGCAATGCGATGATCCGGGCCGCCTCCGCGCCACATGGAATCCAGGAACAAGGGAATTTCTGACACCGAGTCGGTCACATCAAAGGATCCCCAGTGATCCTTCCTTCTCCTTCCCTGAATATCCGTCTTGGCGTTGTAGATCCAGTTGTTGCCTCCATAGCTGCTGATCAAAAACTTGGAGCCAGCCTCCTGATCAGCAGCAAAGTTTGGGAAGTTGTAGGAGGTGTGGGCCCCCCCGTAGTTAACGAGCTGGCTTTCAGGGGTGCCGATAGGTTTTTTGATTTCGCTTCCGGAGGCCCCCGAGCCACGTCGGTTAATGGCATCTGGGCAGAGAAGCAACATGGGTTTTTCCTGGTAGTGCTCGGCCAGGGCTACCACCCATTCCCCTCGAGCCCAGCCAACGTCACCGTCGCTGAACTTTCCGCCGTTGTCGTCGGTATACAATTGCCAGATGATCCCCCATTGCTTCAGGTTTGAGACGCAGTGGATGCCTTTGGCCTTTGACTTCGCCTTGGAAAGTGCGGGGAGAAGCATGCCTGCGAGAATGGCGATGATGGCAATGACCACCAGCAGCTCTATGAGCGTAAATCCTGAGACCTTCGGTCGATAGCAAGGAGCTTTCATAGCATGAAAAGGAACGGTTCAACCCTAATGGCCAGGGGTTTTTCGTTAAAGCATTAATTTTATAGGATCCTATGATTTCCACCCAAAAGCTTCTTTTTTGCGGACTTGGGAGCTAGTTGAAGCCCTGTATGGCATGAACCAGAGACGTAACCGGCTACGTAGTTGACTTTGCTGCCAAACCGGTTTCAATGAGACTTATGAGAAGTCTGATGCAATCAGTTACCTGGCTACTCTTGATGGGCACTCTTGGCTATGGAGTGCGCGTCGAAGCAGCGCAAGGAAAGGGTGTCGTTACTGCGGAACGCGTGAATTTGCGGACCCGCGCCAGCCTCTATGACAGCCAGGCTTTTGCGAAGGTCAATACAGGAGACTCTTTGGTCATCCTTGAACAGATTGAAGTCAATAGCCCATCTTCGGAGGGTCTAAGCCAGTGGCTTCGTGTGGGTGTTCCAAAGCACATTCCTTTGTGGATCTCTTCCAAATATGTCGACAAGCCCTCCGGTTCGGTCACAGTGAACCGACTCAATATTCGTGTGGGACCTGGGGTGGAGCACCAGGTCATAGGCCAGCTGATGCAGGGGGATGTCATCACTCCCGTCAAAGAAGCAGGAGACTGGGTTGGCATTGAACCGCCAGAACAGGCTGTTGCCTACATCGCAAGCCAATTTGTGGAGCTCCAGACCCCGGAAGAGGAAGTTCAGGAGACGCCCGCGGAGTCACTTGCGGAAAACATTGAGCTTTCCACTGGCTCAGAGACGCCCCTCCTCATCGTCGACGATCCTCAAGGAGAAAGCAGTCAGGTGCTGCAGGCAACGGTTTCAGGCAATCAGCCCGATGATCGTCCAGGCACTAGTCAGGATCCATTGAACCTCGCCCCTTCTGTGAGCGAGAATCGTCCCGAAGAGGCCCTCACTCAAGACAATCTTCCAGGATCGACCCAACAGGAGAACCCACCTGTTACAGAGAATGCCGACACTGTCGCACCTGCACCTGCCGTGGGTGAGGAACTGACTTCAGAGGATGACAAAATCCTGTCAGAACGACTCAAGCGTATCGTGACGCGCGAGGGGATCGTGAAGCGGAGTCGAAGCATTCAAGCGCCCACCTACCACCGTCTGGAGGATCCCACGAGCCATCGAACGATGAATTATCTCTACACGGGAAAATTGCATCTCAATCGGGATCCAAGGGCCTCAGATCTCAAGCCTTATGAACAATTTCGTATTCGTGTGACGGGGCAGGAATCGGTCGATCCAGAGTGGCCAAGCATTCCTGTCATTGAGATCGAAACCCTGCGCCTGGTGGATTGATCGACCATGGAGAACCTCATCGACGGACGTCGTATTGCCGCTGAAATCCACGCTGAGACTCAACAGCGCGTCCAGCGCCTGCGGGAGAAGGGTATCCAGCCCGGTCTGGTATTCATCCGTGTGGGCGAAGATCCTGCATCCCGAGTGTATGTTGGGATGAAGGAGAAAAAGAGCCAGGANTTGGGGATTGCCTCATCCACGGTGGTNTTGGACGAATCGACCACTCAAGCCGATTTATTGAATCTGATTNAACGCTACAATCNGGATGAGGCCATTCACGGGATTTTGGTTCAGGCGCCCCTACCATCCCATATCGATGAGACCGTCGTTTTTTCATCGGTGGATCCCAGTAAGGATGTGGACGGGTTTCATCCCATCAATGTGGGGAAGCTCATGCTCCATCAGNCTGGAGGTTTCAGACCCTGTACNCCTGCTGGTGTGCATGAATTATTGATTCGCTCCAAAGTGGAGACTCAAGGAGNGGAGGTGGTGATTCTCGGTAGGGGTAATATCGTTGGAAAACCGATGGCTGCCATCATGCTCCAGAAATCGCCTCACGCCAATTCAACGGTGACTCTGTGTCATTCGCGCTCAGCCAATGTNNAAGAGCACTGCCGCCGTGCCGACATCATCATTGCCGCCATGGGCGTTNCGCNGTTCCTCAAAGCAGACATGGTCAAGCCCGGTGCCACGGTTCTGGATGTCGGGGTGAATCGCATCGCCGATCCCAGTGCGCCTCGTGGATCACGTCTGGTGGGAGACGTGGATTTNNAGGGAGTTCAGCCGATTGCCGGCCGGATTACCCCCAATCCTGGAGGTGTGGGCCCGATGACCATTGCCATGCTGATGCAGAATACCGTGATCGCAGCCGAACGTCAGATAGGCTCCTGAAGGTTTTGTCTTCTTCTTCCATCGGCTTCATTGCATGCTATTGCTCTTGCGACCACCGCGAGAGTCGCTCATTTTTTTATGGATCCATCTAGAATACTACCAGACCTGCAAAGCTCCTTGTTGTGTGAGGATGTTCGTCAGGAGGCCAACGGCAATTTCATGCTTATCGGGGTGATTGGCCTTGTGCGCGTACCGCGCCTTCCCGTAACCGCCCTTAAATTATGCGTGTTCAATCGATGGGCCGCTGGTTTCGGTCAATTTAACGAAGAGGTTCGACTGATCGCACCCGATCAGTCGACTTTGGTGCGCAAGAGTTCCGTAAAGTTCGCCCTGAAGGATGTGAATATGCATGCCACCAATGTTTCGCTATTCGGTCAGGTTCAGTTTACGGAAGCGGGAGTGCATTACGTGGAGGTGCTGGTGGATGAAGTGATGAAACTACGCTACCCACTCAATGTGGTCTTGGCACCACCCAAGCAAGCCCCNGAAGGAACGACACCTCCACCGCCTCAAGCCCCCCAATCCTAGGTTTTTGTGCCTGGCAAGAGCCCTGATGGCAGGGCTGCCCNATCATGNTACCATGGCACCCCCNAAAGGTTTGCAGTTGGTCGGATTATNCGCTTTCCCGCATCATGCCATGGGTGTGCTTGTGGGGGGTGCTCATGGGGGGAGGGATCATGGTTTGTCCAGTGCTTCAGTGGGTNCCGGTCCTTGAAAAGGGTATGGAAGCTGTGCCCGANGGGACCCATGTGAGATTCGGNCAATTACAGAGTCCATTTCATGGCTCCCTGNNNTTGGCGCACAATCGGTTTCTTTCCATCGAATTACGCAACGGATCGATCGCCAGATCTCAATCTGCATCCGATGTGCGGGTGGTGGTGGGTGAAAAAGGCATGCTCGTTGGATCCCTTGCGGGTTATGTCCAAGTGCCGTATTGGAATGGGTATGTGATTGACTTGGATGCCCAAAATCTCCTGCCATGGTGGCTATCTCGCAAAGGGCTTCTTTTCGTTATGGGCTGGATGCTGGCTGCCGTGATGCTTGTCGTGTCCTGGGTGTGTCTCTCGCTGCTGTATGTCCTCCCTCTCGGTGTGTTGATTCGAGGGATGAAGAGGCTTTGCAGCCGGCAGCGGGCATTCAAATTGGCACTGATAGGATTGTTTCCAGGCGCTGTGCTTGCCAGNATTGCCACTCTCCTNTATGGNCTGGGGTATCTTCCNCTCCAGGAATATCTCCTGGCCATGGTNCTNCATCTACCCTTTTCCTGGATATGGATTCTTTTGGCATTGCGGGCCTTGCCTCCTTCGGGTCTTTCGCCCAATCCTTTTGTCCTTCAAACCACCCAGGATCGCCGTAATCCATTTCTCAGATGAGGCGTTCTTTCATGGTGGAGTGCCTTCAGGAAACAGGATCGCAGGACAACTTGAAGTGGTCTGCCAAACCGTTCGAGACAAGGTCACTCAAAGTGTTGGCCAGGAGGTCGACGTCTTCCAAGGTGTGAGCTGTGGACCAGCTGA
This sequence comes from Pedosphaera sp., assembly GCA_002686885.1. Taxonomy (GTDB): domain Bacteria; phylum Verrucomicrobiota; class Verrucomicrobiia; order Limisphaerales; family AAA164-E04; genus UBA7971. The sequence goes on along the minus strand of NYYT01000111.1, from coordinate 1,470 downwards.
AGCGAAAGAGTCCATGGGGAGCCCCGTGAGGATAGTGGATGTGCGGTGGATAAATGCCCGCCTCGGTCAGGTATTGTTTCACTTCCTCAAGCGCCTTTTGGGAAGGTGTGGAAAGCGCCACGATGGGGAACTCCAAAAAGCTCTGTTGGGAAGCCGTCCAAATGGCATTAAAAGAGGCCGTGCGCTTTTCAAGGGAAGCGAGATGATCTGGATGGTCCTTCAGCCAAAGCAGATTTCTCCAGGCCGAGTAAGCAATGGAAGGCGGTAATGGGGTGTGGGACCGCCAGATATGACCCTGCCGGGAAACGCTGTCCAAGATCTTTTCGTCTCCCAAAATAACCCCTCCATGACATCCCAAAGCCTTGGAGAGACTTGCGGTGGTGAGGATTTGCCGTTGGTGAGGGGGACAGAGGGCGCTCACCCCTCTACCGGAGGGTCCATGACAGCCAAAGCCATGAGCATCATCAATCAGGAAGGTGATTTCAGGTGGGAGGAGTTGATGGAAGCGTTCAACGGGCATGATGGATCCATCCAGGCCAAAGACTCCATCACTCAATAAAAAGACGTTGGAAGATCCCTCGGTCCTGCTTAAAAGCTCCAGTGCCGAGGTCGGCGAGCGATGTTCGTATACGTGGATGGGACATTGTGCCAATCGTGCCGTGTCCTGCAATGCCGGGTGAGCATACTGGTCCAGGAAAATGGCGCTGGCCTTTTCTCTGAGGTGATCTGCCAGAGAGAGCGAGGCCAGGTAACCGGCCCCGGTAAGTCGTGCAGCCTCACTCAAGGTGTAATCCGAAAGCGATTGTTCCAATTCCAGATAGATGGACTGTTCGCCGGTGGTGCTTCGGGACGCACCGACCGACAAAAAAGGAGACGCCCCTTGATCCAAGGGCTTGTGCGGCTCTGTGAGAGCGTGGTAGCTCATGCGCAGGTAATCGCACCCGGCAAAATACAAGTAGGTTTGATGGTTCCAGCGAACGTGTCGCGCATCGATGGCTTCCCATGGAGTGTTCATGAATGAAGGCATTGGAAAAACAATCGGGAGGGCTCTTTCAAGGGGCAGGGCGAATGAATTGATAGGTCGATTGAAACACCTCGGCAGCCGAGGTGGCTTCCTCCGGTGGGGTGGTTTCTGTGGCTTCGAGTCGCGGCACCACAGCGCCTGCCAGGCGTTTTCCGGTCAGTAAATCTGAATCCCAGCCATGCCAGTGTGTATGATCCTGAAGATAAAAAAGAGTATCCAATTGCGGCTGGGCTTGGGGATTTTCCAGCCACGCAAGAGGTAGACCGACCCAGGAGATGCAAGCCAGGATCGTTTCTTCATTCGGAATCACTTTCCAGATCTCCTCCGGGTCCCAGAGACCGCTCTGCCTCTCTTCCTGGCTGCAGCGGACGGTGATTTCCTCCAGTTGAATTTGTGGAAAGCGAGTCAAGACTCTTGCGAATCCCTCATAAAAGGAATCCAGTGCC
>NYYT01000045.1 GCA_002686885.1 Pedosphaera sp. | reverse complement strand
CAAGGTGCTGATGACCTGTACCATGTGCTTTATTTGCCCACCGATTGGCGCCCTGATGCCTCGTGGCCGCTGGTTGTGGAATACCCCGGAAACGGTGGGTATGCCAATGAACTGGGGGATACCAGTGACGGCACCATGGAAGGTTGTATCATGGGGTATGGCTTGTCCGAAGGTCGTGGCTTCCTCTGGCTGTGTCCGCCGATCGTGGGTCAGGATCAAAAACATGCGATTCAATGGTGGGGAGATATCGAAAAAACCAAGGCCTACTGCATCGCTGCGATTGATCAAGTGTGTCGGGATTATGGAGGCGATCCGCGAAAAATTATCCTGATGGGTTTCTCCAGAGGTTCCATTGCCTGCAATTACCTCGGATTGCATGATGATCGCATGTCCCGTCTATGGGCGGGGTTCATGGGACACAGTCACTACGAGGGAAGCTTTCGGCATCCTGCTCCGGATGAGCCTCTATGGCAGGAGCGCTACAAGCGCTTGGGAGAGCGCCCCCTCTTTCTCAGTCATGAACGGAGTGTCGCGGCGATCCAATCGGCCCTTGAGGCTGCGCACCCCAACGCCAAGGTGACTTTCGCCACTCTTTCCTACCCCAATCACTCGGCTCGCTGGGTGCTGTGTGATGTGCCTCTTCGCCGTCAGGCCAGGCAGTGGTTGATGCAGTTTTCCCGATCCAGGCCATGAAGTGAGCGACTCCCGGAGCGAGGCGGAAAAGGGCCTTGTTCCAAGTGGCAGCGGNACCTATTTTATAGNAACCTNTGCCACACCGTTGAATGCCTCCAGCGCAACGGATGATGAACCCAGTGGATTTTTGATNATGGATTGGATGCGATATGGTATCTTGTGTTTTCTGGTGAGCCTTNGCTCNCTCAGCGCGGCAACCCATGTGTCCACNTTGAACGAGCTCAAGCTTGAAGGAGCTCGTGACTCTCTNCTCAGGCTTCGGACGACCGATCCATTGGCAAACCANCGCCCGGAACCGAAACTNCAAACCTTCGANCAGGCCATTGCCCCNNTTCTTAAACAGCANTGCGTGCCCTGTCATGGTCCTGAAAAAACCAAGGCCCGCCTCCGTATCGACCAGCTGGATCCGAACCTGCACGAAGGCTCTGATGTGGATTGGTGGGTGGAGGTGCGAGCGGTCCTCGGNAATGGCGAGATGCCGCCTCCGGAAGAATCGGCGCTGACACAGGGCGACCGCGCNCAGGTCATGGAATGGCTTTCCGGTGAGATTCGAACTGCNTCCATGCTTCGGCGTTCCGATCAGAATCCATCCTCCTTCAGACGCATGACCGCCTACGAATACAACTACGCCCTGCAGGACCTTCTGGGGCTACCTTGGCAATTTGCCCGAGACTTGCCTCCCGAGGCCCGATCGGAAGATGGTTTCAAGAACAGTGTGGAGCATTTGCACATGTCGGTGACCCAACTGGAAAGCTATCGTCAACTGGCGCGNCAGGCACTCAAGCGAGCCACCGCTTTGGGGCCCAGGCCACCGGCCCTTTACTGGGGGGTCTCCATGCANCANGCCAGTCGAAACCTTTGGAAAGCGCAGGAAGAGGCCCTTGAAAAACTNAGAGAAGCCCATCAGGACGATCCGCAGGCTCTTGAGCAAAAGCTCGACCAAAAGATGACGGAATTCAAAGCATCCCATGGTGGGGTGTACTTCAAAGACCGTTTCAGTGGAAGAACAGCCCGTCATTCCTGGAGTTACGGAGGTGCCAAATATGCCATCGCTCCTACCGAGAATCCGCCGGAACTTCCCGAGGTTTCGGATACGGTCGCCATCCTGCCCCCCGGGGGGCATCACAAACTGGTGGTGGAGCTGGGAGACCAACTCCCCGATGAGGGNCTGATGCGGGTGCGGGTGCGGGCTTCCAGAACCTCGCAGGAAGAGGCGACCATCCCNAGTCTGCAGCTCCATTTTGGCTGGCAGGCCAGCAATGAAGGACGTGCCTTGATGCGCGTCAGTGAGCGCGATCTTCCTGTCGACGCCCCGCCTGAGACCCCAGAGTTCTACCAATGGGATATTCCACTGGGCGACATTTATCCTCGTAACAANGTACGCAAGATCTCTCCCATGGGAGGCACGCCCAGCCCGTCTGAACACATTCGCCTGGTCAATAGCTCGGTGTCTCAGGGCGATATTCAGATCGATTACGTAGAAATCATCGCTCCTTACCAAGCCGATTGGCCACCGGCTTCGCACCAGCGCGTTTTTTTCGACAGGCACGAGTTCAAGGAGGAAGCCCTCTACGTGAGACATTTGCTGGAGCACTGGATGCCGAAGATGTGGCGGCGGGCGATTTCCGAGGCAGAGCTGGATCGCAAGCTTGCCTTGTATGAAGCGATTCGACCCACGACTTCTGGGCTGGAAGAGGCAGTGGTCGAAGTGCTGGCGACTATTCTGTCCTCTCCCAACTTTCTTTATTTGAGCGCGCAAACAGTCCCCAGCGAGGAGCCGAATGACTCTTTGGTGGCTCATCGGCTGACCTACGAGGCGTTGGCCACACGCCTTGCCATGTTTCTGTGGAGTAGTGTGCCGGATCAACCGTTGCTTGAGTTGGCGCAACAAGGGGAGCTCAGTTCATCAGAGGCCCTTTTGACGCAGATCGAGCGCATGCTGGCTGATCCAAGATCTCACCGCCTGGCAGAACGGTTTGTGCCTCAATGGTTGGACATGGAGTTGTTGGATTTCCTTAAACCCAATGCCGTGATGGATCAGGCGCTCAAGGAAGCGATGCAGAAAGAACCTGTCCTGTTCTTTGAGCAAAGCCTTCGATCCAATGCCAGCCTGCTCGACTTCATCCACGCCGATCACACCCTGGTCAACGAGCGTCTCGCCCGTCATTACGGGATACCTGATGTGCATGGAAATGATTTTCGCCCAGTGGCGCTCAAGGGTGATTCAAAGCGAGGAGGCATCCTGACCCAAGCCGGTCTTCTGGCCATGAATGCCAGTGGGGAAGATTCGCATCCCCTGAAACGCGGGATCTGGATGCTGAAAAACCTATTGAATGATCCGCCTCCGCCTCCGCCCCCTACGGTTCCTGAAATCGATCTGGCCGATCCGGAGATCGCCCGCATGACCCTCAAGGAGCGTCTGGCCGATCATCGCAATCAGGAGGCTTGCATGTCCTGTCACGCAAAGATTGATCCATGGGGTATTGCCTTTGAAAACTTTGACGCCTTTGGACGATGGCGCGATGACATTGAAGGCAAACCCGTGGATGCCACCAGCCAACTGTTCAACGACCAGCCTCTGGAAGGCATGGACGGTCTCAAGCGCTTCCTGTTAAAGGAGCGTCAAGATCAGTTTGTGCTGGCGATGACCTATAAGTTATGCGTCTATGCCCTAGGTCGCCCCTTGCACTTTTCCGATCATGCAGCCGTCGAAGCGATCGCCTCTCAAGTCCGTCAGCAAGGAGACGGGCTGGCCTCGCTGATCCAGCTGATTGGAACCAGTGAACTCTTTTTATCACCATGAACGCCTCCTTTGATATTCCCTGGAACCGCTTGGATCGCCGTCGATTTCTTCGCGGCACTGGCTGGGCATTGGCCCTCCCACTTTTTGAATCCTTTTCTGGAGTAAAAACCATGGGGCAGGGTAAGGCCCATCCACCCCGGAGGCTGGCCTGTTTTTACTTCCCGGATGGGGTGCCCATGCCTCGCCCCGATGATCCAGCCCATCAAGACTGGGCCTGGTTCCCTCACGGGCAGGGTAGGGACTACGCCTTGACCCAGTGCATGAAGCCACTGGAAGGCCTCCGTGAAGACTTCACCATTCTTTCCGGACTGTCGCATCCGGCCGGTCGCAACGTGCATGGCCACAACAACGCCGACATGTTTCTGACTGGAGCGGCGACGGGCACGGGGGACATGGACTACCAGAACACGCTCTCCTTGGATCAACTCTATGCCGAGAAGGTGGGGGATCAAACCCGGCACGCCTCACTGGTCCTCTCGACGGAAGGCGGCACGGGGACGGCACGGGGGGCACACACCCTGTCCTTCAATCGTCAGGGGCGAGCCATTCCCGCGGAGAATCGCCCCAAGCGCATCTTTGACGGGCTCTTTGTCAAGAACAGTGCGCAGGCGGCCCAGCAACTGGCCCACAGCCAGAGTGCTCTGGATGACCTGCTGGAAGACGCCCGGCAGCTCAGGTCAAGGCTCCCATCAGGTGACCAGGCCCGTCTGGAAGAATACTTGCAGTCGGTGCGTGAAGCAGAGCTTCGGGTGCAGAAGGCCAGGCAGTGGATGAACACCCCCTTGCCTTCAGTCCAAAGGGATCATCTCGATCTGGAAGTTTCTCCTGATCAACCAAGAGCCTATCTACGGAATATGTTCGAGTTGATTGCTTTGGCCTTTCAGACCGATTCGACGCGTGTGGCGACTTATCAAATTGGACGTGAGAACGGGGTGGGGATCAGTGATCGACTCTCACAGGCGATCGGTTTTCCTGCCGCCCACCAGCTCTCCCATGAAACCAAGCAGCCCGATGGATGGAAGAATTTCGCCCTCTACTGCCAATTTCTGCATGAAGAGCTGGCCCGCTTCATTCAACGGCTGAAAAACACCCCTGAGCCCGGAGGGCAGGGGGCCCTGCTCGATCACAGTCTGGTGCTTTTTGGATCTGCCTCCAGCGCCTTCCACCTTTCACGTAACTATCCTCTGATTCTAGCGGGGGGGCGAGGCCTGGGTGTATCCCACGGGCAATACCTCAATCATGCCGGTGCCAAAGCCTACCGAGGCGGATGGAAACCCGGCGACAAAGAACCCTGGACTCAAAAAGCCCAGCAGGAGGATGTGCCCCTTTCCAACCTCTTCGTCTCCATGCTGCATCGCCTGGGCGTGGAAACCGACGCCTTTGCCGATAGTGCCAGGCCTCTGGAAGGGGTGTAGTTTTCCTCAGAAAGAGCAAGATGTGCACGGGTTATTAGGCAAGCCTAGCGTTTATTTACTTCTTCAGTGATCTTAAGTAAAGGAGCGTCCTGGTTGCTTTCTGCAAGGTCCACTGCTGTTTTATTCTGGTTGTTCTTACGCATTAAGTCCGCCCCAGCAATCAATAACCTCCTGAATACTTGAAGTCTTCTATCTGAAAGAGCGTAATCTCTCATGCTTGAAGTAGTCCAATCATCCATATCGAAAGTTCTTCGAATATTTGCAATTTCATGAAGCCCGGTACTGCGGGTAATGTTGCGGCGGCCGATTTCTGCACCATTTTCAAGTAAGTAGGAAACAATTTCAGGAGAAGCCCACTTGCTTGCTTCAATAATAGGAGTAAAGCCGTTTATGTTAGAGGCGTTCACATCGGCACCGGCTTCGATCAGCATCTTAACGATTTCAAAATCATTCTTTATGACGGCAACGTGGAGTGCTGTGAAACCAAAAGCCCCTGTTTTTTGATTGACATCAATTCCTGTTTCAATGATGTGTTCAACAACACCGGAAGCACCCACTGCGCATGCAAAATTAAGTATGCTCGCCTTGAGGGGGTGCTGTATGAATCGGTCGAGTTCTGGTAATGAGGCGGCATCAATGACTTTCTCTTTGAACGCCTGAACTTGATGGCTCTCAACAATAAGTAAAAGTTCTTTGAGATAGGTGGGATGACTGAGCAATACCTTCTGGGCTATTGGCTTTAGTAGTTCATCCACCTCAGCGAGTTTATCAAGAGAAGATCTTGATTGATTGAGTTTTCCCGATAGAAATTCGAGTGCAAATTGTTCTCCGTTGTTTTTAGAGGTAGATCTTCTGTTCGTTTCCAAGACATTTTCACTCAGAACTTTTAGATGTATATCCTTAAAGTTTACTTCGCCATTTCCAAGTAATTGTAATCCAATTTTACCTGTGCTGGGGTGCAATTTGTAGCGATCAATTAGGTGGAGAATTTTTGTTCCGTTCAGATAAATAGAAATATTATCTCCAAGACAAACAATCCGATATTCGTTCCAACTGGGGTATTTTTGGTAAATTTGGGGCACTACGACAGTCTCGTCTACACCCATTTTCGGGATCTGTTTTTTGTTCCTAAAGGCGTCAAAAGCAATGGACTCTCCAGGATTGCCAACGAGTAGAGGAGCTTTATTTTGCAGATTATCGACAATGAGTTTACCGTTCCAAAAGCCGTCACCACCGCTAAAATCAGCTTGGTAGCCGCAGATCATGAATTCATGCAAGCGAGTGGAACCATAGAGTTGATTCAAACGTACCGGAATGTCGTTTCTGAAATTGATGCCGCTATTACCCCTTGCAATGCGAAATTTAATCCT
>NYYT01000110.1 GCA_002686885.1 Pedosphaera sp. | reverse complement strand
TGGCGACGAAAGGACCAAGGACTCGCCATGAGATGCCCAGTCTGGGCGAATTGAACACGGGGTTTGGCAAATGGGAGTGGCTTGTCATGATCTCGAGCCAAGAGAGGCTTGTAGTCGAAGGTATCGACATGAGAGGGGCCTCCATGCATGAAAAGGAAAATCACCCGCTTGGCCGCCGATGGATGATGCGTCCATGAACCTGTTTCACGCTGGGTTTGCCCCAGCATGCTCTCCAAGGCCAAGCCTCCGAAGCCAACGGCTGAGCGTTGAAGCATCTCACGTCGTGTGACTTCACAAAAGGATCTGGAGGGGTCAATGGAGGATAAGAAATTCATTGGAAGCCATGATCAGGTGAACCCACTGCTGCCACACAGTGTCTGAAATTTCGCCATTTTCTGCCACTTGACACTCACGAAGATATTCGTCGAAAAGAGCGGATTCCTCAGCCGTGGGCAGACGAGCCAGAAGCGACAGATAGAAATGGTTCAGGCGGTCATCGACACAACACCCACCTGAGTGGCAGCTGCGATCGACCATCGCAGAAACAGCACGAGACACCAAAGGGTCATTCATGAAAAAAAGCGCCTGCTGCGGCATCAGTGTGCGCGATCTGGATTCCAGGTGCGCCGATGCATCGGGAAAATCAAAGGTGGCGAACAGTTCATAAACACGGCTGCGCAGGATCGGCAAATAAACGGCACGATAAGGTGCATCAAAGGCCCCTGGCAATTCGCTGAAGTATTGATCATTTTTTTTCAAGGCACCCAAGGCATCTCCACGCGAGAGGTTCAAAAGACCACTGGCATGAAGAATGGCATCCCGAAGCGGCTCCGCCTCAAGCCGAAGGGGTTGGCGTCTCCAAAGCATGCGGTTTTCAGGGTCCCTTACCTGCCATTCATCGTGCGTCCTCGATGTTCTTCGGTAGGCCTGACTCATCATGATTTCGCGGTGAAGTGATTTGAGCGAAAACCCTGATTGAATGAATCGACGCGCCAAACCATCCAGGAGCATGGGGTGAGAGGGTTTTCCACCGTGCTGCCCAAAATCCGATGGGGTATCGACCAGTCCTTTGCCAAAGTGCCAGGTCCAAACACGATTGACCATGACGCGGGCCACCAAAGGATGCCTCGAGTCAGCCAACCAGGAGGCCAACTCAAGGCGTCCGGATTGATTTTTCGCCACTTCCGGGACAGGGAGTTGTTTTTCCAAAAGTGATATCCGCCCCCGTTGCACGGTCTCATCACCGGGCAAGAGGTGATTGCCACGATGCAGGATAGGGATGTTTTCAGGTTTTCCTTCGCGAACACTCATGACCTGAGGAAGGCCCGGCCCCTCTTGTTTCAGAGCGTCCAGCGCTTTTTGAACGGCCTCAGAAGCCTCCTGGGAACCTTCCTCTGTAGAGTCTCCTTTTTCATTTTGAGCCTCACTCAATTGTTTTTCGAGCATGGCGACCTCCTTATCAAAAGCTGCCTGGCGCTGTTGGTTGCTCGGGGCTGGCAACACTCTTTCCACCCATCGAGAAACATGATCGGTATGGGCCATGGTCTGAGTGCTTTTAAAAATACCGGCCAACGCGTAATAATCTTCCTGAGTGATGGGATCGAACTTGTGGTCGTGGCACCTGGCGCAAGCGACGCTGAGCCCCATGAACGTGCGGGTCACGACATCAATCTGTTCGTCGACCACATCAAAGAGGAGTTTCTCCTTGTCCTGCTCTGCCAGCATTTTTGGCCCGATGGCCAACATCCCCAGCGCAGTGAGACGGTCGGCTTGAGTGGCCACATCATTCGACTTTGGGAGCAGATCTCCGGCAATCTGTTCTTTCAAGAACACATCATAGGGCTTGTCGCGATTGAAGGACTCAATCACATAATCTCGGTAGCGCCATGCGTTGGGGAAAGCCATGTTTTCGTCTGCCCCATTGGTGTCAGCATAACGCACCAGATCCAGCCAATGTCGCCCCCACCTCTCTCCATAACGAGGTGAGGCCAGAAGTCGGTCAATCAACCTGGCATAAGCGTGATCAGATGCATCCTCGACGAAATCGATAATTTCCTCGGGCGATGGAGGAAGCCCCGTCAAATCAAAGGTAGCCCGTCTGATCCACGTGTAGCGGTCGGCGAGCGGGTTGGGAGGGAGGCCCATTTGTTGGAAGCCACGATTCAACCACGGATCGATCCCCCCAAGCAAATCCTCCTGCAAGGGTTTGAGGGACCATAGCTCAGAAGACTCATCGGCTTGTCCTGGATAGCCAAGCATGCATGCAACCATCAGGCACCATGTCCCTAAAGATTCGCCAAAACCCCTCCAGGTGAAGCCCTGGCGATGTCTGAAGGTTTTTGATGGAAGGCAAGCTAAGTGGAAGCTCATGTCCTTCGTTGCGCTATGCAGAAATCGGGGCATGACATCTTCACCTTAGCTTCAGCTGGAGGTTTCAGCTTTTCTGATAAATCTCTGAGCCCTGCTCTAAAAACTCCTTGGACTTATCGTCCAGGCCCTGTGACAAAGCTTCTTCCTCACTGACTCCCTGCTTGCGCGCGTATTCGCGCACATCTTCAGTGATTTTCATGGCGCAGAAGTGCGGTCCACACATGGAGCAAAAGTGAGCTGTCTTGGCACCATCCTGAGGAAGTGTTTCGTCGTGAAATTCCCGNGCACGNTCCGGATCCAGNCCCAGGTTNAACTGGTCTTCCCAGCGAAACTCAAATCGTGCCTTGCTCAGGGCATTNTCCCGATATTGAGCGCCAGGATGNCCNTTNGCCAAATCTGCTGCGTGCGCTGCAATTTTGTAGGTAATGACGCCTTCCTTGACGTCGTCACGATTGGGAAGCCCCAAATGTTCTTTCGGAGTCACGTAGCATAACATGGCACAGCCGTACCATCCGATCATGGCCGCACCGATGCCGCTTGTAATGTGGTCGTAGCCAGGTGCCACATCCGTTGTCAAGGGGCCCAATGTGTAGAAAGGGGCCTCCTGACACCATTCCAGCTGTTTGGTCATGTTTTCCTGAATCTTGTGCATGGGAACATGCCCAGGGCCCTCGTTCATCACCTGAACACCTCGATCCCAAGCCCTCTGCGTGAGTTCTCCCTGAACCTTTAACTCGGCAAATTGCGCCTCATCGTTGGCGTCGGCAATGGAACCTGGACGCAAACCATCACCAATGGAAAAACTAATGTCATAGGCAGCCATGATGTCGCAAATGTCGTCCCAGTGAGTGTAGAGAAAGTTCTCCTGGTGGTGTGCCAGGCACCACTTGGCCATGATGGAGCCTCCACGCGAAACAATGCCCGTTGCTCGGCGAGCCGTCATGGGCACAAATCGCAGCAGTACACCTGCGTGAATGGTAAAATAATCAACCCCCTGCTCAGCTTGTTCAATGAGCGTGTCCCTGAAAATTTCCCAAGTCAGATCCTCTGCACGCCCGTTGACTTTCTCCAGTGCCTGGTAGATCGGTACCGTGCCGATTGGCACGGGAGAGTTCCTCAAAATCCATTCGCGGGTGGCATGAATATTTTTGCCGGTCGAGAGGTCCATGACGGTATCCGCACCCCACTTGATGGCCCAGCGCATTTTTTCGACTTCTTCCTCAATACTGGAAGCAACGGCAGAATTACCAATATTGGCGTTGATCTTGACCAGAAAATTGCGCCCGATAATCATCGGTTCCAGCTCAGGATGGTTGATATTACATGGAATAATGGCTCGCCCGCGGGCGACCTCATCGCGCACAAATTCCGGGGTGATCTGGTCGGGAATGCTGGCCCCCCACGGTTGGCCAGGGTGCTGATGCTCCAGACTGGTCTGGTTGAAAGCCCTGGATTCCTCGGCCATCCTGGCTCGCCCCATGTTTTCGCGGATGGCAATGAATTCCATTTCTGGTGTGACAATACCCTGGCGGGCGTACCACAACTGGGTCACTGGGTGCCCCTTTGAGGCACGCAGTGGTTTTCGCTTGAGACCAGGAAACGGTTTGAGCGCAGCATCCGCCCTTGATTCGGCAGCCGATTCGGCATGTTTGGTGGAAAGATAGCCATTGTCTCCCGGGCGCACTTCCCTTCCCTCGTAAGCTTCGACATCCCCACGTGCGTGAACCCACGAGTCTCTGGTGGCAGGCAGACCTTCAGTCACCAAGCCGGTGAATTCGGGATCACCCCATGGGCCGCTGGTATCATAAACACGGACCGGTTCGTTGGCATGCACCTGGCCGTTGACCGAATGAGTATCATGGAGCGCAATTTCCCTCATCGGCACCTTGATGTCCGGATACTGGGATCCGGAAAGGTAAACTCGCGTGGAGCATGGCAGTGATTGTCGACTGGGGGATTGAGCTTCTTCCTTATTTGCTATCATGAGAATGGTTGGTGTAGCACCGAATCAGTGTTTTACGACAATGATGCAGTTGTAGCGGACGATCAAGCACGAGCACTGATGAAAGAGCCCTTTTGAGCTTGATGGTCCGATCAACCGCCTGCAAAGCAGTGCCTCTTTGAGAGCAAGCTAACTTTGCCCTGAAAGAGGGTCAAGGGGATATCAAAGAAGTCCTTTTTCCCTTCAAAGGCTAAAGTCAATGCCCCATTAAAAGTAGCCTTCAAACTTCCCGGCTCGATGCATCCTTTGCGGGATAAAAATATTCATCGAGCTTTTGATCCAAGAGCTTTTTCAAGCGCAAGACCTCCCGCTTGTGAGACAAATACCGCTGCAGGGCATTTCCCATGAGGCTTTTGGATTGCTTTCGAAATTTTTTCAGGGCCTCTACCAAAGGCAGCCCCTCGAGGGATGGCAAGGCGAGTAGAAGTTCTCTATGCAGCTCATCTCGGAGTTTTTTGGTATCCGCAACGATCTGCAAGGCATTCTGGTAAGACTCCGTCGATGCATGCATACCTTCCAGCAGCTGGCATTGAAAAACCCGGCAGCGGCTGGGGCGCTGGGCATAAATCTGGCAACACCCCCCGTTGAGAAAAACACACGTTTGGGGGAGGAGCTCACGGCCCAATCTCGACTTCTCGTTTTCATCAAGAGCAACGCTCGCAAAAAGGGTACCATCGCAACACATCCCACAACGAGTGCAAAGCTCTGATGCCGCACCCACAGGAATCGTTGAGCAGGATGCATTGGGCGTAGAAAGTGGATGCATTGTGGCGCCGTACTTACTTTTTCTGTTGGAGATAGGCCACCAGGTCGCGAAGTTCGAACGCGCTCAGCACGCCCCCCATAGGAGGCATGGATGAGACTGACACAAGTTTGGATTCGGTTATGTTTTGAACAGGCAAAACATGCTTCATGCCATCGGCTGAGTGAAGCNTCCAGGACTCGGAGGTTTGTTTNATGAGGCGCCCAAAAANTTGGTCTCCTTCTGCGGTCACGATCTGCCAGTTCTCNTAACCTTGAGCCATGNTNGCCGACGGATCGATCAGCGATTCCAACAAATAGAGCGAGTCGTGGCGCCCCCCTATCCCATCCAGTACAGGGCCTGCCTGAACCCCTTCTCCACCCCCTTCGTGACATCGGCCACATTGCGCCAAAACATGCCCTTCATAAGTTTCCTGACCCTTGGCGGGATCTCCCCCGCTAATCAGCATGCGCCGGTAATTCGGATCCGTCAAAGAGGTCGCCGCCAGCACCTGAAATCGCATATCATCTTCTAAGAGGCCTTCCTTACATGCCGTGAGAGCTTGCAGGACATCCAACTGCAATTCGGATGAAAGTGGCATGCCCGATGATCCGTTCTGAAGCTGCAGCAAAAAAGCCACTCCCTTGGCTGTCGAGAGTCGCCCCAGCATGGCGAGACCTTCCTGCTTTTGCTCAAGGGTCCATTGGTCAAAGGATTCGATGAACCTTTGGGTAAAGCCATCGACATCCAGGGTAGCGATCCCCATGAGTGCCATAAATTGAAGCGAGGGCTCCCCTTCGTTGAGAATGTTCCGAAGCAGAGGCCCGACGGATGGATGTCCATTCTGGATCAAGTGCTTGAGCGCATGGGAGCGCATGGGTGCTGGGTAATCATCGGAACGAACCCATTCCATCAACACCTCGGCATCGACCGAAAGTTGATATTCATACGCTAAGTCCATCAGGCTACGGCGAAAGGATCCATCGGAAGCATCCAGAAGCGACTGAAATTGATGATCAAGGATTTCTCTTCCGGCCATTGGATCTCGATGAAGGGGATGTCTGACTCGCCCCACGACGCGATCGACAAAGGGTGTTTTACCCCAAGTAGCCAAACTCATCAAAGCCTCGGTCCGCATGGAATCGCTCCGTCTTCCATCGCTTGCCAATTGCATGAGATGCGCTGCCTCTTTCCTTCCCCCAAGACGCATATTGGCACTGATCGATCGTCGCATCACCGAATCGTCCATGGCCATATCTGGGCGATAGGATTGACTCCATTGCGCAAGCATCGGAAGCGCTTGAGGGATCGAAAAATCATCGTGAACCGCCTTGGCAGCCTCCTGCACAACCCACGGATGAGGATCCTGTAAAAAGCGACTGACCAAGGGCGATTTCAATCGACGCAATGCCACCACCGCTGCTCGCCTTACTTCAAGAGCATCATGGGCAGCGCAGTCCGCAAGACGGGTTGGTTCGCCCATCCCCACCCATGCCATGACCCCAGCGTGCCTCAGCAACGGATCCTCTCCCGCATTCCATTCCAGTAATTGAAGCACCGCATCAAAGGCCTCGGCATCTCCACACTGCCCCAGGGACATGGCGGCGTGATAACGGACGCGCGGCGAAGGGTCCTTCAGAGCCCTTTCCAAAACATCTCTCATGGAGGCAGCCTTGAGGTTCCCCATCAACTTGATCACCTGTGCACGGAGTTCGGCATTGGAATCCTGTATGGGCAGCTGCATCCACCTTTCGCGTGAGAAGGAAGGTTTCAATTGACCGATGCCCCACAAGGCATGCACCCGCCCCAAAGAGGATCGAGCTTGATCTTGGACCACCTCGACCAGGGCTTCGAGTGCATCGCGACGCACCCACTCAAATTGTGCCTTCAGACGTACCCGCTGATCAGCATGCTCCAAGGCCCGATACAGCAACTCCTCACTGGCATGTTCAAAATCACTCGCAAGGAGCTGCTGAACCTCTTGACGCAAAGGCGATCCCGCCTGACTCGGATCATCTACGCGGTAGATGGCTCCCTTCTCATTGGGCATCCACATGCCGTCCCAATCGGCAATGTAGGCCGCACCGTCCGGACCAAAGTTGATGGCACTGGCCATCAATCCCTGGTGAAAAACATGCTCATCAACCATTTCAAAAGAGGCTCCCTTGGGCCTTAACTTAAAGGCAGTGATTTTCTTAACCGGGAATTGAGCCAGGAAAAAGGTGTCACGATACGCATCGTTGAGGGCTGTCCCAGGGTTGAA
>NYYT01000109.1 GCA_002686885.1 Pedosphaera sp. | reverse complement strand
TGATTGGAATGGATCCTCCACCTTGCAACAGGTGGTCCAGGGACGCTTTCACGGGCATCCATCCTCCTTGATGGATCACCCGGAGTTTGCTGGTAAGGATCTCAATGCCATTTCTGTGGATGCATACCGTGAAATGCGCACTCCTCCGGCGGTCTACTTCATCCATGGCGACTTGGCAAATTCACCGGGTGAGCCGGTTTTTGATGAAACAGCCGGCCAATTCGGTCCTTTTGAAGATCAGATATTTGTGGGGGATCAGACCCGGTCCAATCTCATGCGCATTGTCCTTGAGAAAGTTCAAGGTGCCTATCAGGGGGCGATCTTCAATTTCATTGAGGGTCTCCAAAGTGGCGTGGTGCGCAATCAGTTCAACGAACAAGGCGTGCTTTATGTAGGTCAGACGGGTCGAGGTTGGCGCTCGGCAGGAGATAAGATTTTTGGTCTTCAAACCGTCCGGTGGGATCGGCAAACCACACCAGTGGAAATGTTATCCATTGGGTTGACGACCCGAGGGTTTGAAATTCGATTTACTCAACCCATGGATATGAAAGCGCTGGCGGATGCGTCTCATTATGAAATCGAACACTGGCATTATCTTTATCGCCCTGAATATGGTTCGCCGAAGGCAGATCGTACTAAAGTCGTTCCAGAACGCATTGAAGTGACACATGACGGAATGCGCGTTCATTGCCAGATGCCTCAGCTTGAAGGTAAGGTTTATCAGTTCAGGCTCAATGGCATGCAGTCAAGAAGCGGGCGGCCACTCACCAATCCGATCGGTTGGTATACATTGAATAAGCGTCGCTTGAGCGACCTTCGCTGAGGGACCCTCACTAGAGGAAATCGAGCGGAGTCCTGTGCTCAATTTGGATGGGACTGGCAGCAAGTAGATCGTTTGCAATTTGGTGCTTCAAACCCTCCATGGAAGGGAATGCCTTTTCCTGGCGAATCTGCTTCAGAACGGCCACTTGAAGAGGCTGGTCGTAAAGATCCAGGGTTTCACCTGGAAAGTGGATTTCGATTTGTCGCGTGGGCTTGGTTTTCTTCAATGTCGGTCGATATCCGATGTTCATGACGCCGTTGAAGACCCTGGAGGTTATCTTGGCGCGCACGGCATAAACGCCGTTTGGCGGAGCCACCAGGCCCTGCATGTCCAGGTTGGCTGTGGGGAACCCGAGCGTTCTGCCAAGACCGTCTCCTCTGATGACCGTTCCATGCATGAGGTAGGTGCGTCCCAGTAGCTGATGGGCTTCTTCCAGCTTTCCTTCGGTGATGAGTCGACGGATGCGGGTGCTGCTCACGATCTCTCCTGAGTGTTCACAGGGCGGAACTGCCCTCACACAGGCCTTTGGCTGCATCTTGCGAAGATGCTCTTCCAGCAAGGCGAGATTTCCCTCGCGGCCGCGGCCATAACGAAAACCGGCCCCAGCAACCACTCCCTTGAGAGGTTCCGCGTAAGTAGCCATATGGTTGGCAAAATCCAAGGCACTGACTTGACTCATGGCGGCATCAAAGGGAACCACCCAAGCCAGGTCCAAGCCGGCCCTTTCAAAAAGTCTTTCGCGGATGAAGGAGGGGTGAATCAGGGGTGGAGGAGACCCCTTTCCCACAATGGATTCGGGGTGATTCTGGAAGGTCAGAACCGTTGCCATGGCTCCATGGTCTTGGGCCAGCTTGAGGGTCTTTTCGATGACTTTTTGATGCCCCAGGTGAAAGCCGTCAAACATACCGATGGCGCAGACCACGGGACGCCCAAGCGAGGGTAAGCGATCAAAGGTGCGGTGGAATTGCATGGCCATTAGCCGGTTAAGGTGCTTTCACGCAGCTGATCCAAGGGAATCAAAGCCTTTGACAGATCTGCTATCTCCATCTCGAGAATCCTTTCCAGCCGATAGGCTTTTCGGACGTTGAAGGATCCCGAGACCGTTCGCCTAAGCGTTTTTAAATGGGCTCCGCATCCAATCTTCTGTCCTAGATCGTGAGCGATGCTGCGAATGTAGGTACCCTTGGTGCAAGCAATCTCAAACTCACAATCCGGTGTCTGGAATTGAGTGATCTTAAAATAGTAGACATGGATCAATCGTGGAGGTCTCTCGACTTCGATGCCTTTTCTGGCCAGCTTGTAAAGCGGAACACCGTCTTTCTTGATCGCAGAGACCATGGGAGGCGTTTGCATCTGATCCCCTTTGAAATCAAGTGCCATGGTGGTAAGCTCCTCACACGAGAGGGGAGGGACGGGTGTCTCGGATAGAATGTCTCCGTCGACATCAAAACTGCTGGTTTCCTTCCCAAGGGTGATCACCCCTTCGTAGACCTTGTCCTGGCCCATCAGAGAATCGGACAGTTTGGTGGCCTTGCCCAACACGAGTATCAAAAGTCCGGTGGCGTTGGGGTCCAGTGTGCCACAATGGCCCACCTTCTTGACGCCAAAGTGACGTCGAACGGCGTTCACCACATCGTGAGAGGTGGGTCCGCTGGGTTTGTCCACCAAAAGAACCCCGTCCGGGCCGGTATACTTGGGCATCATATCAGTGCAGCTTCCTCAAGCGGGGGGGTGCGATGCCCGGAGGGCCTTCCGAATGGCAGAAATGACGCGGCGTTGAATGGTTAATGGTTTGCCTTCCACCCGGGCTCCTGAAGCCGCCTTGTGTCCACCACCCCCGAACTGTCTGGCGATCGTATCGACATTGACCGCGGGGTCCTTGGACCGAAGGCTGATGCGTGTTTCGCCCGGTTCGATTTCTTCAAAAAGGCAAGCGACCAGAACCGGTTCAATGGCGCGAATATGGTCGATCAGTCCTTCGGTGTCTTCACGGGTTGCGCCACTCTTAGCGTAGTCCGTCTTTTTAAGCCAGAGGTAAGCGATCTGGTTCTCCTCGGTGAGTTTGAATTGATTGTAGACACGCTTGAGCAATCGCACTCGTGAAAGGGAATAGGACTGGTACACTTCATCACAGATCGCTCCGAGATCAGCCCCCTTTTTCACCAGTTGGCCAGCTGTTTCGAAAGTGCTTTGACTCGTCGAGGGGTATTGGAAAGAGCCGGTATCGGTCGAAATGGCCGTGAAAAGGCAATCGGCGATGGGACGACTCAATGGCCATCGTGCTGCCTGAATAAGCTGGTAAATCATTTCACCACTGGAAGCCGAATGCGAAGCAATCCAGTTGATGTCCCCATATCGCGTATTACTTGGATGATGGTCGATGTTGATGAGAAGTTTGCGGGATTGAATATGATCGGCCACCGTTCCCAGGCGCTCATAAGAGGCCGCATCAACGGCGATGACACAATCAAATGCTCGGTCGGGTGGTTCAGGGGCTTTCAAAAGACCCTCGGCATCCATGAATTGGAGTTTGGCTGGGGCGGGATCCTGATTCCAGCAACACACATCCAATCCCTGCGATTGCAGGGCGAGTGTCAATGCCAGTTGAGAGCCAATGCAGTCTCCATCCGGCCGGATGTGGCCGACAACACAGAACTGTTGCATGCCCTTGATGGCTTCAAGAATCTTGAGGATGGATTTGGGTGTCTCCTTCATGTCTCAAGATCCCCGCTTTGCTCGATCTCTTCAATGATGTCCAGCACGTTGTTTCCCATCGCAATGGAATCGTCAAACGTAAAGCGAACAAGAGGTGAGTATTTGAGCTGCACGCGATGGGACATTTCTTGTTGTAGGGTGCCGCGATGTTGTTGGAGGTAGCCTTCGGCCTTTGATCGTTGTTCTACCTTGCCGACATGGCCAAGCAGCACCTTGGCGTGCTTGAGATCGCCTGAAACAAAAACTTCATGAACCGAGACCAATCCGAAACTCTCCAGTGGGAGATGGGAGCGAAGAAGGTCTCCCGACTCTCTCTTGATCAGCTCTCGAACGCGCTGGTGTCTCAAAGATTGCATGCAGTCACTTAGGGGCTTCCCCTACAGCTCCTGTGTCACCTTTTCCAGCTGGAAGGTTTCAATCACATCACCCTCCTGGTAGTCACTGAAGCCTTCGATACGGATACCGCACTCCATACCATTGCCGATCTCCTGTACTTCGTCTTGGAAGCGGCGCAAGGATGCAATGATTCCCTCGTAGACGAGTTTTTCCTTCCGGTAAAGCCGCGCTCTGGAGCGAACAACCTTTCCGTCTGTCACGTAACTTCCGGCCACGGCCCCTCCCTTGGAAAGATTGAACACTTTTCGAATTTCCGCTTTGCCGGTCGTTTTCTCCTTGGTGACCGGATCTAGGAGCCCAACCATGGAGTCACGAACTTCGTCGATCAGCTCATAAATGATGCTGTAAAGCCTGACTTGAACGCCTTCGCGCTTGGCTGTGTCCGTCACACCGGTGTCGAGTTTGGAATGAAAACCGATGACGATGGCCTGTGAGGCTGCGGCGAGCATGACATCCGAGTCGGTGATGGATCCAACGCCGCTGTGGATGACTTCCAGGTCGACTTTGTCAGATTCAATTTTGCTGAGAGAGTCCACAATGGCTTCTGTGGAGCCCTGAGTGTCAGCCTTGATGACCACTTTCAGACTCTTGGCCGCGCCCTCCTTGAGCGTGTTGAAGAGGTTTTCCAACGTGACCGCCTTGCGGCGCTCTGCCGATTGCTGTTTGGCATCTTCTTCTCTCTCCTCCGCCAACTTGCGCGCCTGCTTCTCGTTTTTGACGATGTTGAACTCGACGCCTGCCTCCGGAACGCCATTGAGCCCGAGCACTTTGACGGCGACCGATGGTTCCGCTTGTTTGAGACGCTCCCCTTCAGCATTGATCAATGCCTTGACCCTTCCGTAGTACGGTCCACAAATCATGGTGTCGCCTACTTTAAGTGTCCCTTTGCGCACCAGAATGGTAGCTGTAGGTCCTCCTTGAGCCATGCCTGATTCAATGACATTTCCTGTGGCCTTGCGGTTGGGGTTGGCTTTTAGTTCGAGTACTTCTGCTTGTAGGAGCACCATCTCCAGCAGGGTATCGACACCCTGTTTGGTAATGGCTGAAACATCGACGTATATGGTTTCACCACCCCATTCCTCGCACATCAAACCGCGATCCTGCAATTGTTGTCTCGGTTTCATTGGGTTGGCCGATGGGTGATCGCATTTGTTGACGGCAACAATGATCGGTGCTCCCGATGCCTTGGCATGGTTCAGGGCTTCCACGGTTTGAGGCATGACCCCGTCATCAGCGGCAACCACGAGAATGACAATATCCGTGATATTGGCTCCGCGTGCCCGCATGGCGCTGAAAGCAGCATGTCCCGGTGTGTCCAGGAAGGTGATTTGTTGAATGTCCTTTGGACGTTCAGGGTGGGGGAAGTGTATCGTGTAGGCTCCGATGTGCTGAGTGATCCCACCCGCCTCGCGGTCGACCACATTGGATTTCCGAATGACATCCAGCAAAGTGGTCTTCCCATGGTCGACGTGTCCCATGATGGTAACGACAGGGGGGCGCGAATCCAGGTCTTCGTCTTTGTCGCGATGATCGAGCTTGATGGCCTCCTCTGTCTTGGTGAACCCAGCTCCCTTTTCCCTTTTTTCAACCTCGAAACGAAAGCCATGTTTGGCGCAGACCTGCTTGGCGACCGGCTCTTCAATGGCCTGGTTGACGGTCGCAAAGACATTCAATTCCATCAGGTCAGCAATCAGCTGGAATGGCTTGCGCCGAATTAGCTGTGCCAGATCTCGGATGATGATAGGTGGCTTGAGGGTAATCTGTTCGCCATCCTCGGGGATCTTGTATTTCTGAATGAATTTGGGCTTGGGCTTGGGCTCGGTTGACGCTGCAGCAGGTTGCGCACTTTCTGTAAGGGGTCCGTCTTGTTCCCTTTGCTTCAACTTGCGCTTTTGATCCCTCTCTTTTCTGCGGTCTCCCGGGCGGCTGGAAGCCCCGGCTGGTTTGGTAGGGAGTTGAATAAAACCAATTTTAGCTCCCAAAGTTGGGGAAGCAGAGGGCTCATCGGACGCGTTTGCCTCCGGTTCGGTTGCGGGTGTTGCATCCGCGGTATTTTGAGCAACTTCCTGAGTGGATTCTTCTTGCGAGTCTGATGCGTCCGCACCTTGGGGTGGGGCCCCCTGACTTGTGTCCACGGCCTCCGTGATCGTAGTCTCTTCAGCAACGTCTTCAGAGGTCTCTGCTTCCACAGGCTCGTCCGCGTGAATGACCTTGATGCTACCTTCCTCAGAGGCTTCGCTCTCGGTCGGCTCGGTGGGAACATCTTCTGAACTCGAAGACGCATCTGAAATCGTTTCAGACTCATCTTTGACCACCACAATGGCTTCCTGAGCGGCTTCCTGGGCGGGTGTCTCCTGAGTATCGCCGCCACCCATTTCCTTGATCAGATACTCGGCAGTAATCTTGTCAATGGAGCTGGAAGGAACTTTGGCATTGGAAATCCCCAATTCCTTGGCACGAGCTATGACCTCCTTGTTTGGTATGCCAAGCTGTTTGGCGATTTCATAAATACGAACGGGCATAAAATAAGCTTGTCAGCTATCAATCCTTGGGCACTGATCAGCTGTTTTGGTATGAGTTGATAGGTGGTTTAAGGTTCTTGCTCCTGAGCATCCACCGACTCCTGAGAGTCGTTTTCGGCAGGCCCCAAGCGGCGTTGTGTTTCGCTGTGAACGGCTTGCATGATGTCCGAAGCTGCATCACCAATCCCGGGTATTTCTGCCAAATCCTCGATCTCCACCGAGCTCAGGTCCTCCAGGGTGTGGAATCCGCTATTCACAAGAGCGCCAGCCTGATCTTCTGAAATGCCCTCGATGGCAGCAAAGGCGTGGATGGCCTCGGCGACTTTCTCCTCGAAACCGAGGACTTTTTCCTCACGAGCCTGGATATCCACATGCCATCCACATAACTTGGAAGTAAGTCTTGCATTTTGCCCTCTCTTACCAATGGCTAGAGAAAGCTGATCCTCGTCGACGACCACATTGAGTCGGCGCCTTTCCTCGTCAATGTTGATGGCCCTGAGCTGCGCGGGGTTGAGGGCGTTGGCCACAAACTCAGAGATATCTGGGTCCCAAGGAATGATATCCACTTTTTCGTTGTTGAGCTCGCGAACAATGTTCTTGACCCGCTGACCTCTCAACCCGACGCAAGCTCCCACCGGATCCACCTTGCTGTCTGTGGAGTAAACAGCAAGTTTGGTGCGATAACCAGGTTCCCTCGCAATCGCTTTGATCTCGATGGTGCCATCGTTGATTTCGGAGACCTCCAGTCGGAATAATTTGATGACAAAATCGGGGTCCGCTCGGCTAAGGATGATCTCAGGGCCATAAGAACTAGTATCAACCGCCTTGACGAAACAGCGGACTCGTTCCCCAAGTTGATACTCCTCAGTAGGAACACGCTCTCTGTTGGGCAGAAGAGCCTCAAATTTACCAAGATCCAAATACACATCAGACCGCTCAAAACGGCGCACAATGCCACTCACGATGTCGCCCGTGCGATCCTTGAACTCGCTGTAAATAAGCTGTTTTTCAGCCTTTCTAAGATGCTGCAAAAGAGCTTGTTTGGCGTTTTGAGAAGCTATGCGCCCGAAATTCTCCGGAGTCACTTCGACTTCGACCTCTTCCCCGATTTGGGCATCGGGTTTACGTCGTTTGGCCTCTTGAAGGGAAATATGATCGTGTTTGGATTCAACGTGTTCGACGATGAGTAAGGTGGCGTAGGCTCGGATGTCACCACTTTTGGGGTCGATTTGCACCCTTAGATCCCGGGCGGGGCCGACTGCTTTTTTGGCAGCTGAGATGAGGGCCTCCTCAACCGCGTTCAGCAGAATGTCACGACTGATGCCCTTTTCTCGCTCCCAATATTCTAATATAGTCAATAAATCCGCATTCATGCGCGATTCCTTTCTCGTTAAAGAGAATAAAAAAGCCGGCATTGATCGCCGACCTACACCTGTCGTCCTCAACGACAGCTATCTGTATTGATATGTTAGAATATGCCCGGAGTTAACGTCAAGTTTGATTTGGTGTATTTCCCCCATCCTTATGGCGTTCCGATGGGTTCGCAAAGATCGCAATCATCGGACCGTTTAGAAAGATTTCTGCCGCGTGCCAAGGCTTGAGGACTCGGGGTTGACAAAAAAACCATCATGCAGGTAAGAATTCCTTTACGAGTATGACGTCCGATCGTTCAAAGGTCCTCTCTTCTTTCAAAAGCCTGTTCAGGAGGCACGGCGATTTCAATGGTTGTCATCCTGCCTACGACTGGTATTTTCGCAAACTCTGTTGCTATGGACCCTTCATCCGATTCAAATGCTTCCCCCAATGAGCAGGGTCAGCCGTCTCGCCAACATCTCGTGGCAAGTTTTTTTGATGTCATCCGATCCCGGCTCGAACTTTTTCTCACCGAAGCAGAAGAGCAGAAGTGGCGCTTGGTGGAAATCTTCATTTGGCTGCTGTTCATGGCCGTTGTTTTGTTGTTGCTACTGATGGTTTTGGTCGCACTCTCGGTGCTGGTTCTTCCACCAGGGTGGCGGGTTGTGGGGCTGTGTTTCTGGGTGATCGTGGGGTTTGGAACGATCGGATTGGGGGTGTATCGGGTCAAAAAGTACGCTCAGCAGTCCAGCCCCATGTTTGCTGAGACCATGAATCAACTCAAAAAAGATCAGGCATGCTTTTCAGATCCCACTTGAACGAAATCGCCGTCCGAAAACGGTTGGTCTTAATGGAATGCGAGACCAAGCGCTGGATTTTAAAAGTTCAGTGGGATCATTTCATCGGCCGCTTCAAAAACCCTGGCGGCCCCTCCCTGTCTGTTTGGGGACAGTGGGCTCATTGGTTCACTGTGGCTGCAGGGCTTTGGGGGCGAAACCGTGGCAAGGACGCTTCATCCGGAGCACCAAGCCCCGATGGCAAAAGGTGGTATTGGATGACCCGACTGATGGAATGTTTGTCATTCTTCGCGCGGCGCTGAGAAGAGGCTGGCTTGGTCTTACCTTGAAAATCGCACTTGAACCGCTTTTTCGAATCTGTTCATACTCGCCCTCTCTCGAGGCAGTTTCATTCGGTTCAAGACATGTTCATCTCAACCATTATCCGTAAGTGAAAATTTTTAGTGGCACGTCCAACTTACCTCTGGCCAACAAAATTACCGATTACATTGGTATTCCACTCGGTCAGTGCAAGGTGAGTGCCTTTCCCGATGGCGAAACGTTCGTAAAGATTGAGGAGAACGTGCGCGGTCAGGATGTCTATGTCCTTCAGAGTACCTCTCCTCCCACCAATCACCATCTGATGGAGATGTTCATCATGATTGATGCACTCAAGCGTGCCAGCGCTTCGAGAATTACTGCGGTGCTACCTTTTTACGGTTACGCAAGGCAGGATCGTAAGGATCAGCCCAGGGTCCCCATTACAGCCAAGCTCGTGGCCAACCTGATCGTTGCTGCCGGTGCTCATCGTGTTTTGACCATGGATTTACACGCCCAGCAGATCCAGGGGTTTTTCGATATTCCAGTCGATCATCTATACGCGGCGCCTGTTATGTATGAGTATCTCAAGTCGAAGCAGATCAAGGATCTGGTGGTTGTGAGTCCCGATGCAGGGGGTATCAAAATGGCTCACGCCTACTCTCAGGTCCTCGGCTCGAATCTTGCCATCGTGGCCAAGCGACGCAAAAGTGCCACTGAAGTAGAAAGCATGACCGTGATCGGGGACATTGGTGGTAAATCGGTTTTGCTGGTGGATGATCTCACAGAAACCGCAGGGACATTGACCGAAGCAGCCAAGCTCCTCAAAGCTCAAGGAGCACAATCTGTTTTGGCCTGTGTTTCGCATGCATTGTTGAACGATTTGGGCATTGAGCGGTTGCGTAAATCAGATATTGACGAGCTGATCACAACTGATACAGTCCTCCGCTCCGCTGTGGACGGGGTTCGTATCACTACCTTGTCGGTGGCAGAACTCCTGGGGGAAGCAATCAAGCGCATTCACCACAATTTATCGGTGAATTCTCTCTTTGAATTCCATGGCGCGAGAACTAGTTAGTCAACCTCCCTCTGTGGAGGCTCGATTGTATTTGAACGACAATATCACTCAATGGAAGCCCAAGCTCTAAAAGTTGAAAGCCGCGCTGATCTGAAGCGCACTCGCGTCAAGAAACTGAGAACCGGAGGAAATGTTCCTGCCGTGCTCTACGGCAACTCTCTAGAACCCCGCCCTCTGGCGATTGCAGAAGCTGAGTTTGCGAAATTGATCAAGGCATCCGCCTCTAAGAATATACTTGTTCAACTGGATGTAGCGGGAGATCCACAATTGGCCCTGGTTCAGGAAATTCAGCGGCATCCGCTCAGTGGAGCCATTTTGCATGTGGATTTTAGGGCTGTCGCTGAAAACAAGCCCGTGATTGTCTCCGTGCCCGTTGAGCCCAAGGGGGAAGCTTATGGTGTGAAGAATGAAGGTGGCCTGCTGGAGCACGTACTCTTTCAAACCAAAATCAAGGCCTTACCTAAGGACTTACCTGAGATCATTTTTGTAGATGTCTCGGGAATGCGTTCAGGCCAGACCATGCATCTGGGCGAAATTCCCCTCCCGGACACTTTACAGGTCATGGGTAACAAGGGCATTCCCGCTTTTTCCATCTCCTTGGGTCGTGCGGCACGTGCCGAAGCAGCTCAGGAAAAAGCTGCGGCTGCGGCGGCCAAGGAGTAGGCAGAGTCAGCTCTGGTGTCCTCAGAAAAGCTGTTGAAAGCAACAGTTCTTCAAATGAGTCATTTTCATGGAAACCAGAGTCATTGTTGGATTGGGGAATCCAGAACAGGAATACCTTCTCAATCGCCACAATGTAGGTTTCCTTTTGGCGGACCACTTGGTTCGACGATGGGGTGGAGAGTGGAATAAAAACAGCCAACGCTTCTCAGCTTCGACCGCTGAGCTGAGGGTCAATGACACACGTTGGTTGGTGGTGAAACCACTGACATTTATGAATCGGAGTGGCATTTCGGTTCGAAAAGTTGTAGATTATTTTAAGATCAGTGTCGATCACCTGCTGATTTGCTACGACGATCTGGATCTGCCCTTTGCTGCCTTGCGAATGAGGCCAGGCGGGAGCAGTGGGGGCCACAACGGATTGAAGTCCGTCGACAGCCACCTCAAAGGTTGCCCTTATTCGCGATTAAGATTGGGAATAGGGCGTGACGGTCGCGGCGAAAAAGCCGTCGTGCGTTATGTCCTGTCGGATTTTACATTGCGGGAGCAACAGTGGTTGGAACAGGTCTTTTTGCGAGCAGAAAAACAGGTGCAAGCATGGGCAGAGGTTGGAGTGGAGAAAGCTATGAGCTGGTTCAATGGCCAGGTGCCTGAACAGGGCGACAAGTGACAGGAAACTTAATCATCATATAAATCAGTGAAACAATATCAGGGATTATTCATTCTCAATACGGCAGGCAACGCAGAAGGCGCTGATGCCGTGATCGCCGACGTTAGCCAGGCCATCGTGGAATTCGGTGGTAAGGTAGGAGAGGCTCAAAAACACGATCATAAAACATTTGCGCGTGTCGTAGATAAGAAGGTGACATCGGGTTTTTATGCAACCATACCTTTCGAATGTGGCAAAGATGACTTAAAACCATTGCAGAATAAGTTGAACGAGCGAGCCGATGTTCACCGAGTTTTGGTGACCAATGCTTGACCCAGTGGGCGTGGCTCGAGAGAATCTTTATCATGGCTTCCTTCAATAAAGTA
Source organism: Pedosphaera sp. (assembly GCA_002686885.1). Classification (GTDB taxonomy): domain Bacteria; phylum Verrucomicrobiota; class Verrucomicrobiia; order Limisphaerales; family AAA164-E04; genus UBA7971. The sequence goes on along the minus strand of NYYT01000109.1, from coordinate 23,709 downwards.
ATTCTGGTGGGTAACCTTACCCGCGACCCCGAGCTGCGTTACACACCCAATGGACGTGCGATTGCCAAATTGGGTATTGCCGTCAATCGCTCATGGAAGAGCGAGTCGGGTGAAAGTCGCGAGGAAGTGACTTTTGTCGATGTGGATGCCTTTGGCCGGCAGGCCGAGGTGCTTGGCCAATATCTTAAAAAAGGCCGTCCGATCATGATAGAGGGTCGTTTGAAATTGGATCAATGGGAAGATAAACAAAGCGGACAAAAACGAAGTCGTCTCGGCGTCGTCATGGAGTCCTTCCAATTTCTGGATTCAGGTTCCAACCGAGGCGATGACAACTACGGAGGAGACGGTGGGAATTCTGATGCCCCACAACACCCGGCGCCCCACACCAAACGTTCCAGCCAACCGCAAGGAGGGAGTGGCATGGAAGATGATTTTGACCCTCCTTTCTGATTTCAAAACCTGGCGCTTTTTTCGCTCTTGAAGACCATAAAGCGCCTACGATAAACGCACAACAATCATACATTCATGGCAAAGACAGAAGTTATCCTCATCAAACCAGTCGACGGACTGGGTGGAGAAGCAGATCAAGCAACCGTGGCCGCTGGCTATGCGCGTAATTACCTCATCCCACAGGGGTATGCCATTCCGCTGACGGGCGCCAACAAGAAGCGAGTCGAAAGCCTTCGCGATCGTCGCCAGAAACGAGAAGCTGAAGAATTGGCTCACGCCAAAGAATTGGAATCCAGCTTGGGTAAATTGGTGCTCTCCATTCGCGCCAAAACCGGCGAAGATGGGAAAATGTTCGGATCGGTTACCTCACAGGTCATTGCAGACGAATTGATGAGCCAGTTCGAGCTAGAGTTGGATCGTCGCAAAATTCAATTGTCCGAGGCCATTAAGGTTGCTGGGGAGCATCTGGTGGAAATCCGCCTGCATCCCGAGGTGAATGCTCATCTCAAGGTCATGGTGGAGGGCAGTGCTCCTATACCATCGGCACCTGAAGCCTGAGCGGCGTTCTACCCCGATGATGATTTTCAACCCCACCCCTCGCGGGTGGGGTTTTTTGTGACTGTGTTCTTGATCGGGGCAGCATGCCTCGGCTAAAGATAAATTCCTTCGCGCGCGTAGCTCAATTGGATAGAGCGTCGGTTTCCGGAGCCGAAGGTTGTGGGTTCGACCCCCGCCGCGCGTACCAGTCCCTTCAGGTGGGCCCCTGCTATAGGGATGAGCCCCATGGGGCGTGAAATTGAAACTTATGCATTCCAGACGGAAATTCGTCCAACAATTTGCAGGCAGCGCTGCAGCCCTCGCGTCGATGCCTCACTCTCCATGGTTTCTCGCGGCCAGTCAGCGCCCATGGAATCCCGATGTGGCGATCGTGGGGGGGAGTCTCGGGGGTGTTGCTGCCGCATTGGCTGCATTGCGGCGCGGTGCAAGGGTTTTGATAACTGAAGAAACTGCATGGCTGGGGGGGCAGCTGACCTCTCAGGGAGTGCCTCCCGACGAACACCGTTGGATCGAGACCAAAGGCTCCAATGCCAGCTACCGGGCCTTGCGCTCTCAAATTCGACAATATTATCGGCGACATTATCCGGTGAGTCCTTCGCTCCAGTCTGTCGAGCATTTCAATCCTGGCAGTGGTTCGGTGTCACGTTTGTGCCATGAGCCCAAAGTGGCCAAGGCAGTGATCGACGAACTACTTGCACCCTCTGTTTCCTCCGGTCAGTGTGTGATATGGACAAGACATCGTCCGGTCAACGCTGAGGTCGACTCGGACAAGATTCGTACTGTGGTGCTGGAGGATGTGACCGATGGGCGGTTGACGCAGATCAGTGCACCCATCTTCATCGATGCGACCGAACTGGGGGATCTTCTGGCCCTCAGCAAAACGGAATACGTGACCGGATCGGAATCTCAGGAGGACACGGGGGAATGGCATGCCGGTGCCACCACTCGGGTATCCAACCATCAGGCCTTCACCATGTGTTTCGCCATCGACTATGTGGAAGGGGAAGATCACACGATCGATCCACCGGACAATGACTCTTTTTGGAAAGCATTTGAGCCTGAGCTGCAACCCAAATGGCCTGGGCGATTGCTCGATTGGACCTATACCCATCCCAGAACCTTGGAACCCCGACTTTTGGGATTCAACCCGAGCAAGGGTGCGTTCAATGGGATCATCAATCTCTGGAAATATCGGCGTATGATTGCAGCAGCCAATTTTCAGCCCGGCACCTATCGTGGAGATATTTCATTAGTCAATTGGCCGCAGAACGATTATTTCCTCGGTTCCTTGATAGATGTCTCCGTCGATGAATGGGCGGCTCATGTAGCTGACGCAAAGGCACTGAGTCTTTCATTGCTCCACTGGATGCAAACCGAGGCACCTCGCCATGATGGGGGCAAAGGTTATCCAGGGCTCAGGCTCAGGCCGGATATCATGGGAAGTGATGATGGTCTTGCTCTTTATCCATACGTCCGAGAATCTCGGCGGATTCAGGCCGTTTATACCTTAACCGAAAAGGATTGTGGTAAAGCGCAACGCCAGGAAGCCTTCAAGGCTTCAGGTCGTGTTCCGATTCTGGGTGAATCCTATCCAGATTCGGTCGGTGTGGGCAGTTATCCTATTGATTTGCATCCCACAACAGGGGGAGACAACTACATCGATTTTGAAACATTGCCCTTTGAACTCCCACTGAGGGCCATGATTCCCGTGCGGATGCGAAATCTGATACCTGCCTGTAAAAATATCGGTACGACGCACCTGACCAATGGATGTTATCGATTGCATCCTGTGGAGTGGGGCATCGGAGAGGCGGCGGGCTCTCTGGGGGTGACGCTTGCGGCCTCGGGGGATCCTGTTCAAGCCTTCGGCACGGTCAGCTCCAAAGTGGATGCGTTTTGCGAAAGCCTGCGGCAACAAGGCGTTGAAACGGCTTGGCAGGAACCGCTTTAAACTCAAACAGGCCCGCAGCCGTCAGTCAGAAAATGACCGTGTTGGGTGATCCAGCGCTCCGACGAGTCCATCCACGGGCAGATAGATCTCAAGGAATCCCAAAATCGTTTGGAATGATTCATGTGACGGAGATGATTCAGCTCGTGAAGCATGACGTAGTCTGCGTGTTTGTCGGGTAATTGAATGAGGCGCCAGTTGAGGGAAATGTTTTTTTGTGAGGAACAGGATCCCCAGCGTGTGCGCTGGTTGCGGATGCTTAACCGGTGATATTTGAAATCGTATTTCAATGCCCACTTGGCCAACCTTGCAGGTAAGTCTTTGCCGGCCTGATATCGTAACCAGGAGTTCATCCAATCCCCAAGACTCATGCGCGACAAATCCACGGGAAAGCTCAGGCGCGCAAAGTGAGCGATCGTGTTCTTGTCCTCAGTGCTGAGGGTGATGGGCTCCATGTGGCCACGATAAAGAACCTCCAGTCGCCCTTGACGATCCTGATGTTCGTGAGAGCGTTTGAGCCACTGCAACCATTGTTGAGCGATCCAGACCCGATGCTTTTCAAGAAAGGCCAGTCCCTCACGAAGGTTGCCTCTGTTTGGAAGGGTGAGTTGAATCCACCCAAGGTGGGTGACTTTCAGGATGTAATGCTTGGCAATCCGTTTCCGTGCGACCTTGACGGGCACAGCCTGACCTTGAATGTGAAAGACAAGATCCTCTTTTTGGGGAGCCCTGCCGTTTAGAAAGCGAAGATAGGTGCTCATTGCCTAAGTGCGACCGTCAAAAATTAGCAGGTCGAAACCCGGGATGCAACCAAAGCTCGTGGATAGGGGGTCCAGAAATTATTCGAGACAAAACACTTGATTTCTACCGATTTATGACCATTCTTTCGACCTCCAGTGGTTCACCACTGGCATGAATCATAGTCGGATGGAAGAGCATATTGAATTGGAAGGTACGGTGAAGGCCGTTTTGGCTGGAACCATGTTTCGTGTCGAACTTCAAAACAAGCATGTGGTGCTTGCCCATATCTCAGGGAAAATGCGAAAACGCTTCATTCGTCTGACGATCGGTGACAGGGTGAAAATTGAGATGTCACCCTATGATCTGAATAAGGCTCGGATTGTCTACCGCCTCAGGTAGTCAGGAAATCCTTCCGGAGCCTGCCAATCACATAAGGCTCTGCCTTCTGTGGTTTCACCTTCCTCTATTCTGGATGAGCCCCTTTGCGTGCTTGGTCTTCCTGTCAAAGGGTCGACTTTCTTTCCGTTCCATAAATACGGGTCAGTCTTTTTCCTATCAGCCACCAGAGGATGGGGGGAGCCAGGGCGCTGATCAGAAGGGAGAGGGTCGGGTTTCCTTCGCCCAAATGCCCCACCCAGGCAAATGTGAGTGCCATGGGTGCACTCCCGACTAAAAGGGCAAGGGCCACAGACCGAGCCGACATGTGAAAGAGGCCGGCCATGCAGGCGACCACTTCCGGTAGGAGGGGCAACCACCTGGAAAGCGCAAGAATCCATCCACCGTAATCATGGAAAAGCTGATGTCCCCGGGTTTGCTCATCCTTGCTCAATAAGGCGTCGACTGCCTTCTGACCGTATCGTCGACACAATGCATACGCAAGGAACCCGGAGCAAAACGATCCTGCGGCACCTACCAAGCCTCCCAACCATGGGCCATAAAGCCATCCGAGACCTGCCATGACGGCGGTGGCAGGAATGGGGAGAAAAAGATCACCTACCAAGAGCAGGAAAGCCATGGGGGCAGCCAGTGCTCCGTATCGGTGAAGCTGCTGCAGGGCTTGATCGGTAGACCATTCCCAAGCGTGTCCCCAAATGAGAAAAGGAATGAGAAAGGCTATCGTCAGCGCAATGAATAGGATCATCATGCGGCGCATGTCATGGTCCACCCTAATTTCTGAATGAGCCTCTGTCAGTAAACTCCTGTGAGATATCTGTCCATACTTTGATCCACACTCAATCAGTCTCCTGATGAATTGAAGGTTGTCTTTGCACCTTTCATGAGCTACCAAAAGTGCATGTTCCGTCTACTCCTTTTTTGTGCAGTGGTGTGTTTCACGCAGACTGGCTCAGTCTTAAGCCAGGAAAAAGTGGTGCGGCTATGGGATGGGGACGCACCCGGTGCTTTGGGTAAGCAGGAAGAGGATACGCCAACCCTCACGCTTTACCTTCCTGAGCGTGCTCAAGCCAGTGGGGCAGGCATGGTCATTTGTCCAGGGGGAGGATATGGGCATCTTGCTCAGCACGAGGGTAAGGGTTATGCGGAATGGTTGGCCTCCAACGGTGTTGCTGGCCTGGTACTCAAGTATCGATTGGGAACCCATGGCTATCGGCACCCAGTCATGTGGCAAGACGTTTCCAGGGCGATGCGCGTGGCACGTCACCATGCAAAGGAGTGGGGGATAGATCCCGAGCATATTGGGGTGATGGGATCCTCCGCTGGCGGGCACCTGGCCTCAACCATCGTCACCCACTTTGATGCGGGAGACCCTGCATCTTCAGACCCTGTGGAGAGGCATAGCTCAAGACCTGCATTGGGTATCTTGTGCTACCCTGTGGTGAGTCTGGGAGCCTTTACTCACCAAGGGTCCAAGAAAAATTTGCTGGGTGAAAAGCCCGACCCATCCTTGGTTTGGTCTCTTTCCAATGAACTGCAGGTCAGCCCAAACACTCCACCCTGTTTTGTCTGGCATACCTGGGAAGATAAAGCTGTTCCTGTGGAGAATAGTCTTCAATTTGCTGACGGGCTCCGAAAAGCAGGAGTGCCCTTTGATTTGCATGTGTATCAAAATGGCAGGCATGGCATTGGTTTGGCCAACGGGCATGCCTGGACCAAGGATTGTCTCTTCTGGCTCAAGGAAAATGGCTTTCTTTGAGCCAGGCATCTTCTCAGAGCCCATGCACGATTAGTGGGTGGAGGTTTCTCTGCCCATGATGCGCATCGAATTCTCTTTCATGCCAGCAGGTGGATCAGGGGTGCGTCGGGCAGGCACGAGGCCGCTCGGCACACCGCGATGTTGCACGTCTCAGATTGACGATGCCTCAGTTCCCCAGGAGTTCAATGCCATCCTAAAAGAGGTCGAAATGTTGGTTACCCTTGGATGAAATGCATCCGGAAGGGTGACCTAAAAAAGCATTGGTTTTGACCGAAAAGAGCCTAATCTTTCCATGTGCGCTTTCCACTTTCCTGTTATGTCCTGATTTATGGGTTGTGCTGTTCACTTCACCTGGCGCCCTTCGCCCTAGCTCAAGAACCTTCCGATCCCATTCGGGTCGTTTTCATGATTGGAGAGCAGGAGTATGAGACGGCTCGCACCTTGCCAGCTTTTGTTCAATCTTCCATCGATCCGGCGCTGGTTCGCGCCACTTTTGTCCTCGTTTCTCAAGATGATCCAGACGATTTCCCTGGGCTGGAGACTCTGGAAGATGCCGATGTCTGCGTCATCAGTGTCCGGCGGCGGACCCCTCCGTCTCAACAGATGAACCATCTTCGTGCCTTTCTTCAGCGCGGTGGAAGTGTCGTAGGCATTCGCACTGCCAGTCATGCCTTTGACCGTGACCCTCCCGATCAGGGGCACGTGCGCTGGGAGGATTTTGATCAGGAAATCCTGGGGTGCGATTATCAGGGGCATTACGGTAACAAGCCACCCAACGACCCACCGTCGGTCATTGATTACGTTGAAAAACATCGATCCCATCCCATCCTGGCGGGACTCGAAGGTGAGGGGTTTGTTTCCGTCTCGCATCTTTATCGCAACCGCGACATGAGTGCAGATACGCGCGTTTTGATGCATGGACATCTCAAGGGAGCTGAGGAACGGGAGCCGGTGAGTTGGGTGCGCGAGCTCGATAGCGGTAGCAGGGTGTTTTACACCTCGCTCGGCCACCCGCAGGATTTTCAGCTTGCTCCCTTTCAGCGCATGCTGGGCAACGCCATCCTTTGGGCGGGGTTTCGGGAAAATGCGATTTCTCTTGTACCGGAGATCAAAACGCCAAAGCCAGAATCCGAGGCTTCCTGGCATCAAGGGTGGAGCCCAGTGAATGTGCCCAGTTCCTGGGAATCCGACCCATCGGGCCGCTGGGCTCAGCTGGATGGATTTGGATGGTATCGAGCTTATTTCACGATACCTGAATCATGGAGAGGCAGTCGGTTGCTATTGGTCGCTGATGGCATCGATGACGTCGATGAGGCTTTTTTCAATGGTGTTCAGGTAGGGGCCAATGGATCGATGCCACCCCTCTATGGAGATCCTTCCAGTGATATTCGGCGTCCCTTTGTGATTCATCCTGAATGGATTCGTTACGGCAAAGAGAATCTTGTTGCCTGGAGGGTTTACGACAAAGGTGGGCAAGGCGGTATCCTCAAAGGCCCTGTGCACCTGAGCCGCCTGGATGATGCACTTTCTCTGGAGGGAACCTGGTTGTTTCGTGCGGGTGATTCCCCCGCATGGTCCCAATGGCATGCAGGTGAAGATGCCACAGTAGGTCACGAAGAAGCGCAGGCCTTTCGCCGCCTTGTGGGAGATCGTTTTGCAGGACACTTAGGGGTTGTGGAAGCGGATTTGGGAGGTCGGCAACGTCGCATTCAGGAGGTTTATGAGCGCTACAAGGGAAATGCCAACATCCACGCATTGACGGAAGGCAAGGGCCAGCCACTGGATCCGACGCTCGCGCACCAAAAGCTTCAAACCTCCGCAGGTCTGGCCGTGGATCTGGTGGCTCATGAGCCATCCATTCGGCAGCCTCTCTATGTGGACTTCGATGCCAAGGGGCGCATGTGGGTGGTTCAGTATATACAGTATCCAGATCCGGCAGGGCTTGAGGTGCTGACCTGGGACAATCATCTGCGCAAGGTCTTTGATGCAGTGCCACCCCCACCTCCATTCCTTCTGCCGGAGCACCAGAAATTCAGGGGACAAGACCGCATCACCATTCATGAGGACAAGGATGGGGACGGGTTTTTTGAAACAGATCAAACCTTTCTCGAAGGGCTCAACATGTGCACCTCCTTCGCTTTTGATCCCGAAGGGTTGTGGGTCATGCATCCGCCCTATCTGCTTTTTTATCCAGACCGCAATCAGGACGACCGCCCGGATGGCCCTCCTGAGGTGCATCTTTCGGGCTTTGGCCTGGAAGACACCCACTCCATTGCCAACAGTCTTAAGTGGGGCCCTGATGGGTGGCTTTACGGAGCCACTGGGAGCACGGTGACTGCCAGGGTCAAAGTGGAGCGAACTCCCGACAGCCCAGTGCAGTCCTTCTTCGGTCAAACCATCTGGAGGTATCACCCGGAGGAAGCGCGATTTGAACTATTCGCAGAGGGTGGGTGGAATAATTTTGGTGTCGACTTTGACAGTGCAGGGCGCCTCTATTCAGGAACCAACGGAAACATGCAAGCTGTCTATTTTGTCCAGGGTGGCTATTATCAAAAGTCCTTTGGTAAACACGGTCCGCACACCCATCCCTACACCTATGGGCATTTTTTCGGGTTACCCATCCAAGGGTCTCAAGTTCGATTGGTTCATCAATGGATTCTCTACGAAAGTGGTGCCATGGAATCTCTGGAGGGCAAATTTGTTGGAGGCAACTCTCTTGCCAATCGAGTGCATGCCCTGAGCGTCTCGTCCAATGGAAGTAGGTTCTCAACCGTAGAAACCGATCCGCCCCTTCAAACCGAGGATCGATGGTTTCGTCCGGTGCATACCACGATCGGCCCTGATGGCGCCATCTACATCGCCGACTGGTATGACGCAAGGATCACGCATGTGGATCCACGAGACAACTGGGATCGACAACGTGGACGCATTTATCGGCTGCGATCTGATGCCTCCGGACCAAATCCCGGGCGGAAGCTCTCCTCGATGAAGCCGGCGTCTCTTCTCGATTTGCTGGATGATGACAACCAATGGGTCCGCGCCACGGCTCGGAGATTGCTGAGTCATGAATCGACGCCAGCCCTCCAAGCCGAACTTCGCCATCTCCTTATGCATGGAACCGCGCGAGAGGGTCTTGAAGCCTTGTGGACCCTGGCTCAGATGCGTGACACAGAGGAGGTCATGCTGCGTCCACTTTTGTGGCACCCCAATCCACATATGCGCCGTTGGGCTTCGCGCCTTTTGTGTGATCCTTCAACCTCTCTTGAGAGTGAGACCCTGGATGAAATGGTGAAGCTTGCGAGGCAGGAGAAGGATCTGGAAGTGCTTTCCCAACTGGCTGCCAGTGCCGCGCGCTTGCCCGCTTCTCAAGGCTATTCGTTGACAAGAGCGCTAGTGGCACGTCAGGAACTCATGGATGATCCCTGGATTCCTCAACAAATATGGTGGGCCCTTGAAAAGCATCTTCACAAGGACCCCGAAGGATGGATGGATTGGTTGCAGGATGCGACCGCCTGGCAGGATATTCTTCTTCGCGATCAGCTACTTGAACGGGCTGCCAGAAGATTGATGGCCTTTCAGAATTCAGAGGGGATGGCCAGGGTTGCCAGCATGCTGCAATTGGCTCCAGATGAGGATGCGACCTCCCACATAGTGGATGGTATGGAAAAAGCCCTTCAAGGTTCAGGGATAGAAACGCTGGTTCCTTCCCTGGATGAGGCCATTGCTAACATCTCCAAACGGTTTCCATCCAATGACCGGTGGGTGGCTTTCGGTATGAGGTTAGGGAGCCCTTCGGCATTGGCCCTGGGGCGGAAGATGATCCAGGATAATGCTGCTTCCACTGAAAAACGAGCTGACATGTTGCATCGACTCTCTGAATTGGGAGATCGGGCGTCGGTCGAAACCATGCTGGAACTTTCTTTCGATGCGGCTCAACCCGTCGTGTTGCGCCTGGCGGCCTTGAACGCGCTCAAGCGGTTGGAACATCCTGACATTCCCCGCCGGCTCTTGACGCATTGGTCCATCTTGGAAGTGAGATTACAATCAACCGCCATGGCCGTATTGACAGGACGCATGCCATGGACGCTTCAGACCCTTCGGGCGGTGCAGGCAGGCCATCTGCCCAAAGAAGATGTTCCCTATGAGGTTCTGGTACGATTGAGTGAACAGGGGGGGGGCAACGCAGCGCAAACCTTGATCCGGGAGATCTGGGGACGAATGCGACAACCGGAGGAAACCAAGCAACGGCGTATGCGGGAAGTGGAAAAGATCCTTCAGGAGACCGCTGGGCATGCAGATGCCGGTAGGGAGCTTTACCAACAGACATGCGCTCTCTGTCATGTGCTCCATGGACAGGGGAACGCTGTGGGTCCGGAATTGACCGGTTATGACCGGAAAAACTTGAGCTTTCTTTTGCCGGCGATCATCGATCCTAGCCTTGCCTTGAGGGAAGAGTATGAGTTGGTCACCCTTCAACTTCGACCTGCCCCCCTGGATGATGAGGGACCGATTTTGAGCGGTTTTGTGACGCATCTTGCCGATCAGACACTGACGCTCAAGGATTTGGGTGGCAATGAAACCGTGATTCGGTTGGCAGATATTGCTTCACGTGAACACAGTTCGACCTCCATCATGCCCGAGGGATTGTTGGATGGTCTCAGTAAGCAACAAGTCGCCGACCTGATGGCCTATATTCAGGCAGATTGAGGGTTGATCCGCATCGATGCTTCACGGCACCTGCACTCTCCGCCGGAACCATGCATTTATCCTACCTCAGACTTCGGGATTTCCGAAATTATCAACAGGCTGACCAGGCCTTTGAACCGGGGTTTCACTTGTTGCTTGGTCAAAATGCTCAAGGGAAGACTAATGTTCTCGAGGCCATTTATCTTCTGGCAACCCTCCGCTCTTTTCGCGGGGTGGGGGCCTCTCAAATGGTTCGTCACGGGGCCAAAGGACTGTTCGTTGGAGCTGAATTGAGGGGGCAACAGCGTTGCCGAATCCGTTACTATTGGTCTTCACAGCAGCGCCGCTTGAGTGTGGACCAGGAGCCGGTCAAACGTCTGGAAGATTATCTTGGATTGCTCAGGGCAGTGGTCTTCTGCACCGAAGATCTGCAACTGATCAAGGGATCCCCTAAAGGGCGTCGACGTTTCATGGATCTCTTGCTCGCTCAAACCGAGCCCACTTACCTCCATAGTCTGCAGCAATACGTGCGCTTGTTGAGATCCCGAAATGCCTTGCTCAAGCAAGCTCGCGTCGATGCAGGGTCTTTGGAGGCCTTTACTTCTCAGCTGGTTCTTCACGGCCAAAGCTTGATCGATGCCAGGGTTCGTCTGATCCCCAGATTGGCGCCCCTTGCTCAGGCAGCCTATCGAAGAATTGCTCCTGATGCTGAGACGCTCAGCATGGAATACGCTCCTTCGGCGCGTGAGGATTTTGCCTCTGAGTTGCGTCGCGTCGCCATCCGAGAAAAAATGGTCAAGTCAACCCTGATCGGGCCACACCGAGATGATTGCCTCTTTAAGCTCAATAACCAGTTTGTTTGTGACTACGGCAGTGAAGGGCAAAAACGCAGCGTGGCCATTGCCCTGAAAATGGCTCAAGCCGAATTGTTGACACACCAAATGGGAGTGCCGCCGATTTTGTTGATCGATGATGTGATGGGGGAGCTGGATCGGCAGCGACGAAGTGGATTGCTCCCCCTTCTGGAACGTGCTCATCATGCCAATGGTCAGGTGTTCATGACTTGTACGGAAGAAAATTGGCCACGCGAACTGGGTCGGCGTCTTTATCGCTGGCATGTGCAAAGCGGACAGCTTTCCAAAGGTCATTGATGGAGCGTGCTTTGCGATTGCCAAATCGGTTCATTCATGGTTCTTTTTCTCTATGTCCCCGCGCTTGTTACTTTCATCAGGTCGTGCCTGGAGTCCTTTCTGGCGACAAAGAGCCTTTACCTTGATTGAGTTACTTGTGGTCATCGCCATCATTGCCATTCTTGCCGGTATGCTCCTCCCGGCGCTCAGTAAGGCGAAGCAGAAAGGGCAAAGAATCGCCTGCCTTAACAGTTTGAGGCAGATCGGTTTGTTCATGCAGCTCTACACCGACGACAATCAGGATACTTTTCCTCCCCACCGCAATAATGGCATGACCTCCACGGCTCAGGTTCTCACCAACTGGTGGGGGACCACCATCATTCCCGATGGAAACCTGACCAATCTGTTTCACTGTCACAGCCTCAAGTCGCGGCGACAGGACCTCAACGTTCAATGGGAGTGGGCCTTTGATGCTCACAAGGTGGGGTATGGATACAATGCTTATTTTCTGGGGATCCATCCTTACGGAGGAGGCACCGTTAAAATCAAGGGTATTGATGTCTCTTCCAAGCCCAACTTCAAGCGCTCCAATGTGAGAAGCCCTTCCAATAATCTCGTGGTGGGGGATTCGATGCCCAAACCCGACGGTGCCTGGAGCAGCAGCCTTTGGTGGCCAACTTCCGGCTTCAGCCAGGGGGATGCCCTTGAGGGGATCGACCCGAATCGACATGAGGGAGGTGGCAATGTGATGTTCAACGATGGCCACGCCGAATTCAGAAAAGGGGAGCAAATCAACCCCCCCAGTGATCCTGCCCGCTCCGGGACCGATGTGAATCTGGAGTTTTGGGATCCTCTTCAGCGCAAGGCCGGCTTCATGTAAGCTGGGAAACAGTCCGTTGCTTGGTCTTTAGTGGGAGCGGCTATCCAGATCCCGCATCCGTTTGGCGTCGCCGCCCAGACTACCACTTCAAGGTTGCTGGAAAGAATTCGGCAATCAGATCCTCATAAAAGGGCTTGAGCGCCACCGGGTCCGGGGCCTCATGACTCTTTGTGTAGAGATCATATTGATTGAAATCCAGAACCCATTTCAGCATGGAACGATCGGTTTGGTTGCACAGGTAATCGTATTGCCCCTCGCGATGCCAGGGGTAGAAACTGTGGTAACGTAGCATGTAGAGACCTTCAGCCGGAAGGTAGGGCTTGGCAATCTGATACACATACTCGTCGTGGCCCCAGGAAAGATGCACGGCATCCAGCCCGCACCCTTCCTTGTAAACCCCCAGAGGCGTTTGCAGTTCGGCCTGGGCCATATCCGGGTTGGCCGCGAAAAACTCCGGGAAGACAATGCGATCTGAAAAGGCGCAGCCAACAGGGAAGGTGTCTCCGACCACTGCCCATTGCGGTTCTCCATACAGGCAGAGCACTTTGCCAAGATCGTGGATGAAGCCAGTGAGAATCATCCACCGCGGACGGTCGTCACGGCGAATGGCTTCCGAGGTTTGAAGAAGGTGCTGCAGTTGGGAGAGATTGGTGTCCGGGTCGCTGTCGTCGACCAGCGTGTTGAGGAATTCTGCGGCTTCCCAAATCCCCATCTCCTTTTGGCTGAAACTCAAATACTGCTTCTTCTTTTCTCGGACGAAATCATAGGTCTGATGGGTGTGGTTCTGCCGATAAAACTCTCGAACGCTGGGGCGGGCATTTTGCTCATAGTCGCGAAACGCCTCCTTTTGCTTGTTGGGATCGGTTGGGTTGAAAGCCTCTTCAGAATGTGGTTTGGGATAGCGCTCTTTGACAAAATCCTCCCATTGGTCCATGACTTCATGATCGGAGTGTGATTTCTCATCATCGGGTAGTTTGACCATATGCTTGATGCTCTTTGATGGTGCGGTGGAAGAACCTTTCCAATTGTGTAGAGAGCCATGGTCAAAAGCAATGAGATTTAGTAGCGAGATTTACCCATGAAAGGAGCTTTGAACGGTGGTTTTCCTGTCCCCTCGGTGCTTTAGGGTGGTGCGCTCCTCAAGCGCGTGCTTGAATGAACATCAGTCTGAACGCCGAGCCGACCATGCAAGCCTCCATCGATCGTTCCTGTCCGGTTTGTCGCGGAAGCGACCCGGTTTCCCTGTGGAGCAAAGCGGGTATGTGTTACATGCGCTGTGGTCACTGCACCATGGTGTATGCGAATCCGGTTCCGAAAACCTTCGTGACAGGACAGTTCTATCAGGATCGGACACAAGACTTTTATCTCTCTGCAACCAAACTCACTGCCGACTACGACCCGGTTCGATTTCAACGAGAATGGCGGCTATTTCGTTCATGGGTCTCACCGGGCCGTGTCCTTGATGTGGGATGCTCCACGGGGGGGTTTCTTAGGGGGTTGATCCCCTTGGGGTTTGAAGTGCTCGGTCAGGACGTCTCGACTGGCGCCTTGCAACAGGCTGAACGCGTTGGTATCCGGGTCACTCACACCCCTTTTCTGGAACTCTCGGGGTATGGGGATTCATTCGATGCTGTGACCTTTTGGGCGGTGCTTGAGCATGTGATGGAACCCCACGCATTTCTGGCGCACGCACACCGTCTGCTCCGGCCAGGGGGCATGTGCATGGTTCTGGTGCCCAACTTGCATTCGCTGGCGATTCGTTTGTTGGGAGCACGCTATCGCTATGTCATGCCGGAGCATATCAACTTCTTTTCTCCTCGCTCATTGAGAACCATGGTGGAGTCCACGGGAGAATGGGAGGTAAAGCATCTGGGTTCCATGCATTTTAATCCGGTGGTGCTTCTCCAGGACATGTGGCGTGGTGGGCACTGTGTTCCGGACAGCGAGCGAGCGGGTTTGCTCAAGCGAACCAACCGGTGGAAAAAACACCCTGCCCTGGGGCCGCTCCGGTGGGGGTATCGCTGTCTGGAAAGCCTGCTCAATACGCAGGTGGCAGGAGATAATTTAACCGTCGTTCTACAAAAAAAATAAACCTCAATTCAGACTTCCGCCAGAGGTGTCAGTGGTTGGTTCTTGGAGTGCCTCAGGGACATCAATTCGGTCATAGTTTGAATCTGTTCCTCCGAATTGTCTGCAAGGGTTGCCAGGCGACTTTTGCGCGTTTGAATCTGGTGGTCGATGAATCGATTCCGAAGCCGTTTGAGCAATTCCTCATATTGTCTCTCGCGACTCGGGATGCTGCGTGCCTCGGCCAGTGCTTCGGTAATGAAGGAGGAAGCTTCCGGGTGATCGCACTGGCGGATGATTTCGGGTGCTTCCGGTTTCTTGTGATTCGCATGAGCATCGAGTGCCCCTACGAGTACGGTTCGAACGATGGGATGCTGGATCCATGACAAGTCCAGATGGCTGAAAAGCCACTCCAGAGGCTCTTCTTCCTCTTCACTCAAAACCAACTTCATCAGCCAATATTCCTGGGCATTGCAATGGGGGAGTGGAGGCAAGGGCGCTGAAAGATGTGCTTCCGGCTCGTCGCTTGCCATCGGAGACAAAGACTCTCGTAGCTGAACCGCAGCCGCCGGTGTGCGCGAAGCTTGCTTGAATTCCTGGCGTACGGCGTCGACATCCACGTTGAGTAAATGAGCGGTTTTCTGGGCATAGGTGTCCATGATTACGGCGTGGCGCGTTTTAGCCACCGCTTGTCCCATGGATTGAACGATGAGCATACGATCCTTGTCCGTGTTTTGCGGGTGGCTGGCTCGCAGTCGTTGAAGAAGGAAATCAAAAAAGCCGTCGGCTTGATCGACCCGTTGTGAGAAGGCTTCGTGGCCGTGCTCCTGAATGTAGCTGTCGGGATCATGAGGGTGAGGGATCTTGACGACCCGCAAATTCAGACCCGATGCAATCAGATCATCCATGGAACGGATGGCGGCGTTCTGACCGGCCTCATCTGCGTCAAAGCAAAGGACAATTTCTTCAGCATAGCGTTTGAGCAAGGTCGCGTGCTGCAGTGTCAGTGCGGTGCCTTGAGGGGCAACGACGTTTTCGATCCCAGCCATGTGGCAGGCAATCAAATCGAGCTGTCCTTCGCAAATGATGGCCGATTTGGTCTTCAGGATGGCTCGCTTGGCCTTGTCGAGCCCGTAGATGGTATGTCCCTTCTTGAAGAGTTGTGTTTCGGGAGAGTTGATGTATTTGCCCACCTTGGTGTCTCCCTCAATAAGGCGTCCGCTGAAGGCAATGCAACGTCCTTGTACGTCATGTATGGGGAACATGAGCCGCCCCCGGAAACGGTCATAATAATCCTTTCCGGTTTGTTTTTGAAGGATCAAACCTCCTTCTTCCAGGAGTGGGATATCGTAATTTTTACCCCGCGACCAGCGTATGAGATGATCCCAACCTAGAGGGGCATACCCCAGTTGAAAATGCTTGATGGCTTCGAGTGAAACATTTCGAGACTGGAGGTAGGTTCTGGCCTTTTCGCCTTGAGGATCCTCCAGGAGAACCTGGTGCCACCGATGGGCAATTTGTTCGTGTAGCTGAAGGAGCGCCTTCTTGCGCTCTGATCGCTGACTGGTTCCGTGATCAAGGGTGGTTGTCAGTTCGATACTGGCTCGGTCGGCGAGGCGTTGAGCAGCTTCAAAAAAACTCAATCCTTCATAGTCTTTGAGAAAGTTGAAGACATCTCCGCCCTTGTTACAGCCAAAGCAGTAATAGGTTTGCCTTTGGGGGTTGACGTGGAAACTAGGAGTTTTTTCGTTATGAAAAGGGCACAGCGCTTTCCATGTGCCGCCCGTGCGCTTGAGCGGTATGTAAGACTGAATGAGTTCAACGATGTCGTTTGCCTGGCGGATTTGTTCCACCAATTCCGGGCCAATGAACCCACTCATAAAACTTCAGGGATTGGCGCGCAGCCATCTTCTTGCCGTCGACGCCTCGATGGCTTGAGGGTGGTGTTGAATGATCTGCTGGTAGATGCTCCGGGTGCGGACCGGACGTGCCAGAGGGCCGGAATAAAGGTCTCCGAGTTGAAGCAGTGCGGGAAGATCTGTTTTATCCTGCCTGAGAAGGGTCTCCAATTCTCTTGCTGCATCGCGCAAATGATCTCTCTGCTTTAATGCCAGGGAAAGGTTAAACCGTGAATCCCGATGATCGGGCCGAATGGACAGGGCGTATTCATAAGCACGCAGAGCCGTGTCTACGTCGCCTCCGCTCAACGCTGACAAGCCCATGTTAAAATAGGCCTCGAAAAAGTTACCATCCGCATCCACAGCCTTTTGATAGGATTCGATGGCCTTGGCAAAATCTTGTCGCTGAAAAGCTTGATTGCCACGGTTGATCCACGGTTGCGCCTCTGCGCGGTTGCCTGGCAAGGGTCTGCCGGGAAGCAGATAACGGTAAGGGTTGTCTGTTCTGCCACGAGGCAAAGGGGTAACCCCCGGTGGCGGGTTCAGATCGTCCAGGCGAACGACTGTGGTTTCGCTGGCGGCGACGACGGGTGGCTCGTCCGGTTCAGCTATGGCTATGGTACTCTCGGGAGTTGTTTCCTTAGGTTCGGCCAGCGCAGGGGCCACACCCGGTTCATGGTTCGCTGTGGGTTTTGCGATCGATGCGAGAGGCTTGCCAACATCCTCCAGAGTGACAACGGGTGCATCTTTCACCTCAGGGAGGGATTCTGGCGTTTCTGCTGGAACTTCCGGATCTGTCGTGGCGCTACCTGTATCGACCACCTCTTCAGATGGGGACGCTTCGGGAGTTTCCTCTGGGGTCAGCGAGAGTGTTTCGGGGTTCGAAGGTGGTTCTTGTTCAGCGGGATCCTCTTTGGCAACGTCGCCTTCGTCGATGGCGGCGGGTGGGTCTGCTGACTCCTCGGGTTTCGGTTTGGATTCTTCTGCTGTGAAGAATTGTTTTTCAAGCATGCTTGCGTGTTCCTTGGCGACACCGCCGAGCGGATGTTTTGCCGCTCTGAAATTAAACTCACGCAGTTTCTTAACAGCAAGGTCGGGGCGATTGAGGCCTGGGAAGGCGGTCATGCCTTGGTTCCAGAGAGCCGGCGGATAATCTGTCTGCACCTCGAGGGAAGCGTGAAAATAATTGTATGCCTCGCGCGGCTTTTTTTGAGACTGCTGGATCAAACCCATGAGGTTCAGTGCTTGTGCCGTGGACTGTTTTCCATTGCTTGTCAAACCTTCGCAGATGGCCTGCGCTGTGGGTAAATCCCCTTCACGCAAATGCGCTAGTGCGAGGTAGGGCAATGCCCTGGGGTCCTCCGGACGCAGCATGCCAAAGGTCTTGAACTGTTCAATCGCGAGCGAGAATTGGTCATTTTCCAGAAGAAGGCAGCCGAGATTGAAACGTGCTTGGGCGGCATTTTCGTCATGCTTGAGAGCTTGCATGAAGGCATCGCGCGCTTGAATATATTGCCCGTCTCGCTGGTAAGCTAAACCCAGGTAATTCCACGCACGAGCTGGAGTCGCCAGGAGTTGGGTGGCTTGTCGGAAGGAAGCTGTGGCCTTCTGGAGATCTCCATTTTCTAGAGCTTTTTGCCCTTCGTAGAGGTCGCTGACCCCGGGTTTTGAGCAGCCAGCCAGGCCCGCTGAGATTACGAGCATCCAAAGACAGCGTTGGACGCTTTCCTTCAGGGACATGCCTGGAGCTTTAAGATGGAAAATGAGTCGCGGCATCTCGAGGTGGTTCAGTGGTCATTGACCGTTCCGAACCTATAGCCTACCAATAAAGTTTAGCCCATGGCAATCTTGGAACATCAAAGGCCCCATCCTTCTCGGACCCTGCTGGTTTCACGGGGGAAGCTCTCTGGCCTTGACCCTGACCGTAGAGGGCTTTTGACCTTGGTGATGTTCTTCCTGACGCAGATCCTATACGGGCAAACAGGCGTTCTTTCTACCCCGCAACCCGATGGTGCGACGGAACCGGCGCGCATCCTGGCCGTATCCGATGAGGCTGCTTTGGATCGATTCGTGCCGAATGAAGGGGTGGTGGAGTTGATGTTTGAATCCCTTCTTCAGGGTTTTACCAACACAGCCCATCCAAAAGAAGCATGGGAACAATTTTTGCAACCGGAAGATGTGGTGGGCATCAAGGTCCTTTGCGAACCAGGCCGACTGAGTGGAACCCGACCTGCTGTTGTCAAGGCCGTCATACGGAGTCTTGGTAAAGCAGGTGTCGCACCCTCACGCGTGGTTGTTTGGGACCGCCGACTGGGACCGATGCTGGCAAGTGGTTATGGGAGTCTGAGGGAGGAACTTGGGGTGCGCTTGGCTGGGGCGCAGGAGGAAGGTTATGATTCAGAGGTTTTCTATGAAGCTCCATTGGTGGGCCAGTTGGTGTTTGGTGACCTGGAGTTCGGTAAGGCCAACGAAGCTGGTGTCGGCCGTCGATCGTTTGTCACGAAAATTCTCACGCAGCAAGTGTCGCGCATTTTGGTGATTCATCCATTGATCAATCATTATCGAGGGGGCGTTCATGGCAATCTCGTGGGCCTCTCTCGCGGGGCATTTGATAATTTTCTGCGTTTTGAGGTGGATCAGGATCGCTTCAATCAAGCTGTGGTGGAGGCCATCGCATTGCCAGAGGTTTTTGACAAGTTTGCCTTTTCCCTTTCGGATGCCTTGATCTGCCAATACCAGGGCGAGGAACGGGGTTTTTTACAGTATTCCAAAGCTTTCCAGTCATTGAGAATGTCCCGCGATATGGTGGCCATGGATGTGCGCGCCTTGAGCGAGTTGCAAGATCTTAGACGCCAGGCATCGCTTCCCGTAGAGACGTCGGTTCAAACGCTCTACGAGAATGCTCAATTACTCGAATTAGGTATCGCGGATACGAGCCGTATTCGTATGGACTTTCTGCACCGGCTTCCTTCCGGTGCGGAATCTTCTCCACTGAACAAAGGTAGCGAAAAGGTTCGGCCATGAAGCCATCACGTTTGGGAATCGAAATCGGGGGAACCAAAATACAGGTGGTGTTGGGGGATGCTGGCCATACCATACGGGACCGGCGTCGATTTGTGGTGGATCGATCCCAAGGCGCTGCCGGAATCCGCGCCCAAATAGAGGAGGCCATCCGTAGCTTTCAAACATCGGGTGCGCTCTTCGAAGGCGTGGGTGTGGGGTTTGGCGGCCCTGTGAACCGCAAGCAGGGCATGGTAGCCTGTTCTCACCAAATCCAAGATTGGGAGGGGTTTGCTCTCGCGGCATGGTTGAACGAGCTCTGTCATTGTCCTGTGTATCTAGAAAATGACGCGAATGTGGCGGCCCTAGGAGAGAGTGTGGCAGGAGCGGGAAGGGGGGCTGAGTCTGTCTTTTACATGACATTGGGGAGTGGAGTGGGGGGAGGAATGGTTTTTCATGAAAACATCTACCATGGGAACATCCCAGGTGAGAGCGAATTGGGGCACTTGCGGTTGGATCGAGAGGGGACGCGCTTGGAAGATGTGTGCTCTGGCTGGGCGGTGGATCGGCAAATTGTGGAGTGTGTGCGTCAACATCCCGATTCCAAACTGGCTGCATGCACCCGACACATGCAAGAAGGTCAGGCCAAGGCCTTGTCCGTTGCCTTGAGCGAGGGTTGTCCCCTGGCAAAACTGATTCTCGATGAGACGTCGCAGGCGCTGGCTTTTGGCCTTTCGCATGTCATACACCTTTTTCATCCCTCGCGGTTGGTGGTAGGAGGTGGGCTTTCGATGCTGGGGGCACCCCTGCTAAACGCCGTGGCGCGCCAGTTGCCCCAGTGGGTCATGGAGGTGTTTCATCCGGTTCCTGATTTGATCGTTGCCCAGCTGGGTGAGGATGCTGTGCCGGTGGGAGCCTTGTGCTTGACCACCCGGCAAGGAGCGCTTCCGCGCGTTCCTTCAGAAGATCAATAACATCCTTTGCGATGGGGCGATGCCATGGAGCGAAAACGTGCGTATGCTGAGCGATTGCAGAGATTGAACGCCTTCTTCCATCCCACATGCGAAAGCCTTCGGCTGGATCGGCTCACTTCAGACTTCTTTAAGCCCCTTGGAGTGGAGGTTTTTTTGGTAAGAGATGACAGGCTTCATCCCATGATTGCCGGCAACAAGTGGTGGAAGCTCAAGCACGTCCTTTACCACGCTGCAAAACAGGAGGTGCATACGCTTAAAACCTATGGTGGGCCCTACTCCAATCATGTGCTTGCGGTGGCTGCAGCAGGTCATCTTTTTGGTTTTCGTACCGTTGGGTGGATTCGGGGAGACGAGGCGCGCCCTTTGAATCCGGTTTTGTCTCTGGCCAAGACTTGGGGCATGGAACTCAAACCCACGGCACGTGATCACTATCGCGCTCTCACTCAGGCATCCGCGATCCATGAAGATCCCGTGGTGCAATCGGGTGAACTGATCCTTCCTGAGGGTGGGCGAGGTTCTCTGGCCATGCAAGGGGTGAAGGAAATGATGGAGCGGCTCAAACTTTCCTATGATCTCTGCTGTTGCCCCGTCGGCACAGGCTGTACCTTGGCTGGAATGGTTCTGGGTGCTCGGGCAGGGAGTCAGGTGCACGGATTTGTGGTTCTCAAGGGAGGTCAAGGGCTTGCAGAGGAGGTCCAGCGCAGTCTCACTTCACATCCTCCCTTTGGGGCTTCCTGGCACTTGCATCATGATTACCATTTCGGTGGCTACGCACGCTCCACACCGGCTCTTCGCTCCTTCACCCAAGCCATTGCCCGAGAGGGGAATTTTAAGCCCGATGTGATCTACACGGGCAAAATGCTTTATGGGCTGATGGATCTGGTTCAAAAAGGCATCATTGCGCCTTCATCCCGAGTGGTGGTCNGGTTGACGGGCAATNAGCGCACTCTGCCCTCTTCGTGGGACGGAAGGGACGATTCAACTAGTGGCTGAAANGAGGGATGCCGGTTGCCTCTCTGGCCCGGTGAGTCCCTATTTTCAACCTTGATCCATGGCCGGTGACCTGAGCAATGTTATGAAGCTAATCGAACTGCCATGAGTTACTTCTTTGCTGCCACACTAGGATATTTGTTGGGATCTCCTCCCTTCGGGTTTCTGGCCGCAAGATACTGCGGGCTGGACATCCGAAAACTCGGGAGTGGCAATATTGGTGCCACCAATGTTTTTCGCAATCTTGGGTGGAAATGGGGGGTGGGTGTCCTGTTGCTCGATGCCTTCAAAGGTTGGCTTGCCTGTTTTCTTTGTGAAAGATTTTTCCTGACGGGAGAGGCCGCTGCTTCGACCATGATCCTGCTCGCCGGTTTTGCTGCTGTCATGGGACACAACTACACGCCTTGGCTGGGCTTCAAGGGGGGGAAGGGAATCGCCACTTCTGCTGGGGTTTTACTGTTCTGGACCCCAATGGGTTTTGGTGCTGCTTTGCTGACTTTTGCGCTGAGTTTGTCTCTTTTTCGCATGGTTTCTCTGGGTGCCTTGCTGGCAGCTTCCGTTTTGCCCTTTGTCGTCGCCATGCGGCATGGGGCTGAGGCTCTTTTTTGGGTCTGTCTCATGATGTGCCTGGTGGCATGGTGGAAACACGTCCCCAACATCAAGCGCATCTTATCTGGGACCGAACCCAGGTTGGGCCAGGGTGGTAAGGATCTCAACTCGAAGGAAAAAAAGGAATGAAAGTAAGCGTCATTGGCTCTGGTGCCTGGGGGACGGCTCTTTCCAAGGTGCTGCAGGACAAAGGGCATGATGTGACCATGTGGGGCCGGGATGCCACGCATTTGGAGCGCATGCGAACGCAAGGGCTCAACGATCGTTATCTTGCAGCAGCACCGCTTGGCCCACTCTGGCGTCTGACTCCCAAGCTTGATCAGGCGGTGCAGGGAGCTCAGGCCCTGGTCATGGCCGTCCCCTCCCACGCCTTCAGGGAAGTGTGTCAGGCAATCGGATCTTTTTCCGGATGGGTCATCAGTGCCACCAAAGGAGTCGAGCATGGTAGCGAATTGACCATGACTGGCATCTTGTCCGAGACGATCTCTGGCGCGCGCCCCGTGGCCCTATCGGGCCCTACCCTGGCCGAAGAGGTGTTGAAGGGAATGCCCACTGCCATGGTGGCAGCCGCCGATCAGAGCCATGATGCAAGCGCTGTCCAAGAAATGTTTCATTTGCCCCATTTCAGGGTCTACACATCTCGCGATCGCCTCGGTGTGGAATATGGGGGCGCACTAAAGAATGTCATCGCCTTGGCAGCCGGTGTGTGTGCGGGGCTTGGTTTGGGCTATAATTCCAATGCGGCTCTGGTGACGAGAGGTATGGCGGAAATGCGTCGTATCGGTATTTATCTTGGGGGGCATGTGGACACTTTCAGCGGTTTGAGTGGGTTGGGGGATCTCATGGTCACATGTTTCAGTTCCTTGAGTCGCAACCGGTCCTTCGGGGAGCGTTTGGGGGCAGGAGCTGACCTGGAGGCCTTACTACGGGAGTCCGTCTCCGTGGTGGAAGGCTATCATGCCGTTAGGTCTGTGGCTGCCATCATCGACAAGGGGAAATTGGAAGCCCCCATTCATCAGGAAGTTTATGCCATGCTCTATCAAGGCAAGCCCGCCCGTCAAGCCATGGGCGACCTGCTTTCCCGTGAGGCCCGCAAGGAAGACGATTGAGGGCGTTTTTGTCGGGGTGGCTCCTTGTGGTTTGACTTGCAGATGGGAGATAAGCCATTCAGGAGACGTTTTACATTAGGGATTTGACCTGCTGCGGGGGATTTCATAAGGTAGTCTTAATCCCTAACGTTATGAAACCTAATGACCAGACATTCTCTCAAGCGGATGAAAAGGACTTTCTCCGTTGCCGTGCGTTTACACTGATCGAACTGCTTGTTGTTATCGCCATCATTGCCATTTTGGCCGGCATGCTTTTACCGGCCTTGAGCAAGGCCAAGGACAAGGCGCAGAATGTGATCGATTTCAATAATACCAAGAACATCATGCTGGGTACCCTGATGTTCGCCGGCGATAACGACGAATACATGCCGAGGCCTGCCTGGGGTAACAGTGAAGATTGTTGGGCTTTTGGGAAAGGTATGGCCCAAGTCGCAGGAGTGGCATCTCTAACCACATTGGAGACCCAGCTCCAGAATCAGGAGATCGCCTTTCGACAAGGCCAGCTGGCAAACTACCT
>NYYT01000108.1 GCA_002686885.1 Pedosphaera sp. | reverse complement strand
GCTACAATCAGAGTCTGCGCTCCGCGTGGGCTGCTGCCAAATCGAAGGTATTGGTTGCTGATGGGGGCTGCGGTATCGGTTTGTGGATGGGTTGCCAGCACAAGACGCACCGCATAGTCCTTCACCTGCTCCGGAACGGGTACTTGTCGCACCAGTTGCTGGTATTGGACAATGGTCTCTCCGTCCATGACCGGCTCCACCTTGGCTTGGACCCCTTCGGTCGTCCGCCGAATCACCTCCTTGAGCTCGCTCGCCGAGGGGTAACCCACCACCAGCTTGAAGAAAAAGCGGTCAAGCTGCGCTTCAGGCAGGGGGTAGGTGCCTTCCTGGTCAATGGGGTTCTGGGTGGCCAGCACGAAAAAGGGTTGATCCAGTTGGCGACTGGCACCGCCTGCGGTGACACACTGCTCCTGCATGGCCTCCAGCATGGCGGATTGAGTCTTGGGGGTGGCGCGATTGATTTCGTCAGCCAGAATCAGATGGGCGAAGATGGGCCCATGCTGGAATTCAAAGGCCTTGCCACCCTCCGGATTCTCGACCACCAGATTGGTGCCCACGATATCTGCGGGCATGAGATCTGGAGTGAACTGGACGCGATTGAAGGACAGATTCAGCGCCTGACTCAGCGTCCGCACCAACAAGGTCTTACCCAGTCCGGGGACCCCTTCGAGCAAGACATGGCCACCGGAAAAGATGGCCACCAGGGTGCCATCGATGATGGGTTCATGCCCCACGATGACCTTGCTGATCTCAGCCTTGAGTTTCTGGTAGGCATCACGGAATTGTTGAATGTCGGTTTCTATGCTCATGGTTTTTTCGGTAGGTAAGAGGAAAGCTTCTATTCCAAGTCGTCGAAATAATCCCTCACGGTGCTTTGGTAGGCGCGAGGAATGAGGTCTTGATTGAGGGCATTGGCCGCCTCGGTTTGTGCTGACCCCACCGCTTCGGTGAAGCTCACTTGGCTCTGACCCCGAATATTCAGGCCCTTGAGGGGGATGCTGGCCATCGGTCTACCCTGCTGAAATTGTCCACGGACCTGGGTGGGGATCAAGCCCTCCTGTGGCATCCCTTCTCCGCGATCGGTGGTGCCCCGACCTTCCATCTCTGGACGCTGAATCCCTGAATTATCCGTGGTTGCCTGGCCAGGATCGCGATAGGCCCACTCGCCTCCTTCTTGTCCCCAGGTGCCGACGCCACCCCCGGGCAGCCTTCCTTTCGAGAATCCGGCATTGGCTGAGGTGCTGGCACCCCAGCTCATTTGATTGCCAAGGCTCATTTGTGCCGTGGTCAGCATGCCCAGGCTGGCCGACATGGATGCCATCCCTTGGAACTGCTGCATCATCGATTCCAGGGCCTGAGCCGCTTCCTCGAGGGATTGCGAGGCGGCCCATGCCTGATCACTCCCGAGCTGATTCATGGCTTCCTTCAGCCATTTGCCGACTTCCCCATAGTCCCCGGCCGGCTGCAGAGCGTCCCTTAACTCGGAGAGCATCTGGCTCTGCTCAGCAGGCGTAAGATTCGATGACTGGAGTTTTTTCATCATATCCAGCAAACGTTGCCTCGCCATCTGAGCCTGGCCTTTTTCAAGCTGTTCTGCCAAATCCTTTCCGGCGGCCTCCAGCTGCATTTTGAGATTTTCCATCGCCTGAGCCATGGCTAGCATCTGGTCGAGTTCCATCTGCGCTTGCTGCAAGCCCTGCAGCATTTGACCAGGTTGGGCTGTTGCCAAGCTCTGCATGGCAGCTTCCAGGGCCTGGCTCGAGAGCCCCATCTCGGCTGCCTGTTGTGCCAGCTGACTGAGCTGATCCCGCATGGCCTGTTCGGCGGAAGGGTCCATGGCACCTTGATCGGAGGCGGCTGCCGCCAGGCTCTGAGCCATGGATTGCAGCTTCTTCTGAAGGGTCTCCAGCTCGTCTTTGAGACCTTCCTGAGCCCCCAGATTTTCTTCCATGTCCTGAAGTTGTTGCTGCATCTGCGTGGCCTGAGAAGGACTCAGGTTGCCAGAAGGGCTCCTGGCGGCTTGTTGCATGCGTTTGATGGCTGGGTTTTCCCCCCAGCGCTGCATTTCTTTCTCCACATTTTCGCGCACCGAAGCGACCTCCTTGAGGGCGTTCTGTCGGTTTAGTTGGGCTTTGGAAAGCACGTCTCCCAANGCTTCCAATGCCTGGAGAGACTCCTTGGCAGACTCGGCCAGAGGGGNGGGATTCTTGATTTCTCTTCGAACAAATTCCACCAGCTTTTTGCCCGCTGTTTCCATCCGTTGTTCATGAGCGACCTGTTCCAGGTAGGCGTTGCTGCGATATTCCGGGAACCATCCGAGTGCGGCCCCCAATGCCAGGATCCATACGCTCATGCGCGCTTGCCTGGGTAGTTGAAAGGGCATGAGCTCGCGAAGTTGAGTTGGCGTGACGCCCTTGCGAGCATCCCGATAAACCAGCGAGGACCAAGGGCTTTGAGGATCCATTTCCAGGGCTGATGCCAAACGTTCCTGGAGTCGCGCATGGTGGTCGAGCCAACGAGCCGCATCCATGNGAGGAATGGGCTTGAGCCAGAAAAACGACCAAGCTGCCAGTGGAAGAGTGGCCCACAAAAAGGCNANGATGCCTAGCCAGTGAGCCTTTATGGGAAAGCACTTGAAGATCACCAAGGTGGCCACCCAAATCAGGGCGCCTGTNAGAAAAGCTTTCCAGGCAGCATGCCAAGCAGCCTGAAGCCTCAATCTTTTGGAGGTTTCCCGGAGTTTGGCTTCAATGAAAACGCGATCCTGCATGACTCGAACCTTGTCGAAATATGCCTGAGTTCGAGGTCATGGCGAGGGAAAATTGGGCACTAATTTGTTCGCAAAGTCCAGCAGGGCTGTGATACTCAAGCCTTTCTGGAAGAGAGCTGTCTGATGGACAAGGCCTGTAGNACGTCAAGTCACCTCGTGGGTTTTCTAGCCTGCTCAGAGGATCAGGCGATGGGTTCNAGAGGGCTTTTTCCGGAGTCATGAATCATGGGAAAGAAAAAAAGAAAAGCGGCGACCCAGGCAGACCAGGCGATGGCAACTCAGCGCTCGGATGCTGACGCTCCTCCCGCAGGTGGCATGTGGCTTTGGGTCGTGCGGCTTTGCTTGTTGGTTGCCGCATCCTTGACCCTTTATTTGAGTGTCAAGGGGAGTGCTGCCTTGCCGGGCTGTGGGCCTGAATCCAATTGTGACCAGGTGCTTTCCAGCCATTGGGGGCGATGGATGGGCATCCCTATTACCGTCCCTGGTTTGGTGCTTTACGTGATCTTTTTCNTTCAAACCTNTGGCTTGAACCATGGCGATCCCGCGAAAGCTCGCCGAGCACTCAACGTGCTGGTGATCCTGTCCATGGCCATTCTCACGGGGGCTCTCTGGTTTGTGGGGGTTCAAGCCGTGGCCATCGGNGCCTTCTGTCCCTACTGCTGCACAGCACACGCGTTGGCCTCTTTGGCGGTGGTGGTCTTTCTCACACAGAGTCGAAGAGTGGCAGCTGCCATGGGGGTTCAGATTGCCTATCGGGGAGCTTTGGCAGTCGTCCCGCTTTTTTTGGCTTTGGTCGCTGGCGCTCAGTGGATGTTCCCATCGCATGCCAAGGTTCAGGTCGTNNAGCTGGCCCCCCCTTCGCCGGAGGCAGAGCCAAGGCCTGCGCCACCAAGCTCAGGAGCATCAGGAGCACAGACGCCCTCAACGACNCCATCAGAAACGGTCATCGCNACGCCCNCAGTGGCTTCCGAACAGGCCNTGGTGGAGAACCAGCCTGTGGAGCCCTTTGCCTTCCCGGCCGAGCCTTTTCCTGTTCCCAATACCGGGATTCAGCTCGACCCTGAGCGCGTTCCCACCCTGGGAGACCCTGCCGCCCCGAATCGATTTGCCTGCTTGTTTGACTACACATGCCACCATTGCCGGATGCTGCATGGNTTCATTCGTACGCTNTTGCGNCAGTATGAGGGAANCCTTTCCTGCACGATGATCCCCATGCCCTTGGATTCTCAATGCAACCCGCTCATGAAAAAAACGCCCAAGGCGCATGAAAATGCCTGTGAGTANGCCCGCATCTGTCTGGCAGTGCAGGCCTTGGCTCCGGAGAAATACGATGCCTTTGACACCTGGCTCTTCAGTGATCATGCCAAAACCAAGCCATTGTCTGCTGTCCTGGCTCATGCAGGGCAACTGGTTGGAGAGGATGCTCTGGCGCAGAGCATGAAGGGAGNCGCCGTAAGGGAACAGCTCAACATCAACGTCGAGGTCTACAAAATCAATTCCCGCAATGGGGGGCGTTCGTCCATGCCTCAGACCATTGTGAAAAACAGCGTGGTCTTTGGCCCACCGCCTTCAGTCAAGGTGCTGGAGAATTTGCTCAAGGACAACTTGGCATTTTAGGGGCCAGGCAGGCAGCTTCCCAAANCNCTCCTCAAAGGACGCTGGTATCGGCGAAGGCCATGTAAAGCAGGAGGACNGCCACTGCCAACCCGATCCCCATGGGCTTGGCCCATTGCCAGGGCGTCAGGTCGACATCGCCTGAGTGGCGGTGTTCCCATGGTTGATCCATGGGCTTGATCCAACGGCTCAAAGCCATGATCGCCAACAAAAGGGCAAAGACAGCTCCCAGAAAATGAAACTCATGCATCTGTGCCACCTTTTCAGCCAGCGCCGGCACGAAGTAACCCAGAGCAATCAGGACAAAACCCATCACCAGCGCAAGATTGGCACTCCAGGCAGGGACGCGTTTGCTCAGGAGCCCCATGACCATCACCGACAGGATGGGGATGAAATAGAGACCGTTCATTTTTTGGAGATAGCCAAAAATGCTGTCCTGCCCCAGCAGCATCGGAGCCACCACCATGGCGACGATCGCGATGAAGATCCCAAAGCGCTTGCCAACTTGAATCACTTGAGAGTCGTCAGCTTCCCCACCTCGAATCATTCCCTTGTAGATGCCCAGGCTGAACAGCGTGGCGGTACTGTTCAACGCGGAATTGAAGGAACTCAAGATGGCTCCCACCATGACCGCGGCAAAGAAGCCAGCCAGTGAGGAGGGCAACACGTTTCGAACCAAGGTTCCATAGGCGTCGTCCGCTGCAATTTCCTGCGCACTGTAAAGGTGGAAGGCAATGATGCCCGGCAACACGAGAATCAGGGGAGCCATGATCTTGAAGAGGCCAGCTATNAAGACGCCCTTCTGCCCCTCCTTGAGTGAGCGCGCACCGAACGTACGCTGAATGATTTGTTGGTTGGTGGACCAGTAGAACATGTTGAGCAGCAGGACACCGGTAAATAAGGTGGAGAAAGGTACCGAGGAATCCGCCCCCCCCAGGGAGTTGAACTTCTCAGGATGCGTCTGCCGGATGGTTTGCAGCCCCTCCCAGATGCCTCCCTCTCCGACGGCCGAAAGTCCGAAATAGGTGATACACACCCCTCCAACCAGGAGTCCAAAGCCATTCAGGGTGTCCGAAACGGCCACCGATCGCAGNCCGCCAAAGATGGCATAGATGGAACCGATGATGCCGATCACCCAAACCGCCAGTCGCAGCTGCCCGGCCTCGGAAGTGATGCCCGTCAAAGCACCCAGATCCAGAATGCCTCCCAGGCCCTTGGCGCCGGTGTAGAGAATAATGGGCAGGAGAATGCCGGCATAGGCGATGATGAAAATCAGGGTAGTGATGGATCGAGTCGTCGGGTCAAAGCGCTTCTCCAGGAATTCCGGTACGGTAGTGATGCCACTGCGCAGGTATTTGGGAAGAAAAAATAAGGCGAGGAACACCAGCGATAGACCGGCGATGACTTCCCAGGCCATGACCGCAATGCCGTCGTTGAAAGCGGCTCCATTGAGCCCNACCAATTGTTCGGTGGACAGGTTGGTCANCAGAAGCGANCCGGCGATGTAGCCNCCGGTGAGCGAGCGTCCTGCCAGGAAGTAGCCATCGGCACTGGATTGATTNTTNCCACGGGTGATGCGCCAGGTCANNAAACCCACCAGTGCGGTAAAAAAGACGAAGGAAAGTANAGTGGCAGTCATGTGCTTGAAAAGGTGATGGACCAGCATTCCTTGCACCGGGTNACAAGATCAAGGCCAAATTCCGAGGAGACACCCCNGGTTTCGTGGATGGCGTTCCACNCCAGGACNNCTTGANGAAGGTGAAGATTCCCAAAGATTGACTCTTTGAAGACAAGGCCATTTGATGCAGCATGGCTGACGAGCGCGGTATCNGCGGTTCCATGAGGAAGATCTCTGTCGTTGATGCAGCATGGCTGGTTTTTTTANNCAACAGGTCATGTGGATGAAAGAGGTATGAAAAGTTACCAATCACTTTTGAGGCTGGTTCTTGAGGAAGGACGTTCCAAGTCGGATCGTACGGGGACGGGTACTCTGTCGGTCTTCGGGGCACAGGTTCGGTTTGATCTGCAGAAGGGCTTTCCACTGTTAACCACCAAGAAGCTTCACTTGCGCAGCATCATCCATGAGCTGCTGTGGTTCTTGAAAGGAGATACCAACATTGGATATCTNAAGGACAACGGNGTGAGNATTTGGGACGAATGGGCTGATGCAGAGGGAAATCTGGGTCGGGTGTACGGGGCCCAGTGGTGTGATTGGCGCAGTGTCGATGGTCGATCGATCCACCAAATCGATGAGGTCATNGAAAGTATCCAGAAAAACCCAGACAGCCGAAGGCACATTGTCTCAGCCTGGAACGTGGGGGAAATCGATCAAATGGCGTTGGCTCCTTGCCATGCCTTGTTCCAATTTTTTGTGGTGGAGGGTGAGCTGAGCTGTCAGCTCTACCAACGCAGCGCAGATTTGTTCTTGGGGGTCCCTTTCAATATTGCTTCCTACGCGNTACTGACGCTGATGGTTGCTCAGGTGTGCGGATTGAAGCCTGGGAGCTTCGTTCACACGTTTGGCGACCTGCATTTGTATGTGAATCATCTGGAGCAAGCCCGACTGCAGCTTTCCCGCGAGCCGCGTGCGCTCCCTGAGATGAAGCTCAACCCCNAGGTGCGCGATATCCACGGATTCGTGTATGAAGATTTTGAGCTGCNAGGCTATGATCCGCATCCCGGCATCAAGGCGCCGATTGCTGTTTGACTGATGTAGCCCGTCTCATGAAACCCTTTCAGGCCATTGCCGCCATGGCGGAAAACCGAGTGATTGGAGCCGGGAACCGCATTCCCTGGCATCTCCCGGATGATTTCAAATGGTTCAAGGCAAAGACCATGGGGCAGGTGTTNGTCATGGGTCGCAAAACCTATGANTCGATCGGGCGTCCGCTGCCGGGCCGAGAGACGCTCATCCTGAGTCGCTCAGGTTATCAGGCCGAAGGGCTCCAAACCCTTGNCTCTACCGATGCCTTGATGGATTGGGTGAAGGACGAATCGCGAACGGTTTTTGTTTGTGGGGGCGCGGAGCTTTACCGGCAGCTTCTTCCCAACTGTTCCGATCTCTTTCTCTCATGGGTCAAGGGCACCTACCAGGGAGATGCCTACTTCCCGGAACATGAGTCGCTCTTTNACTCCGGAGAGGTTGTTCTGGAGCATGCCGACTTCACTGTGAAGCACTACCGCTGNCTTTAGGGGNNTCGGANAGAGGGGTGGCACCTTCAAGCGAGATCCCCCTCTGAGCTTATTTCTGCGAGCTTCTTACCAGATTTCTACCCGTTCTTCAGGGGGAAGCCACATGGCATCCTTTTCGCTGACGTCAAAGGCCTCGTAGAAGTCAGACATGTTGCGCACAGGCCCGTTGACCCGAAATTTGGGAGGTGAATGCGTGTCGGTCTTGAGCCGCTGAATGGTCGTCTCTGGGCGTTGTTTGATGCGCCATATCTGAGCCAAGGACAAGAAGAATCGCTGGTCACCACTCAGGCCATCCATTTTGGGAGCCGACTTGCCGTTGAGTGATTTCTGATAAGCGCGATAAGCCAGGGTGAGGCCACCGAGGTCGCCGATGTTTTCACCCAGGGTCAGCTGACCGTTGACGAAAAACCCAGGCTCGGGTTCGTAGGCTTCGTACTGCGAAACCAATTTTGCCGTCAGCCCTTCGTAGGCTTTGGCATCCGCCTCGGTCCACCAGTCTCTCAAATTGCCTTCACCGTCAGACTTGCGACCCTGATCGTCGAATCCGTGACCAATTTCATGACCAATGACCATGCCAATGGCGCCGTAATTGACGGCATCATCCGCTTCCATGTTGAAGAAGGGGGGCTGGAGAATGGCCGCAGGAAAGACAATTTCATTCATCGCTGGATTGTAATAAGCATTGACCGTTTGAGGGGTCATGAACCACTCGGAACGGTCGATGGGCTTGCCGAGTTTGCGGGTTTCTCGCTCGTGTTCGAACTCGGCCGATCGGAGGATGTTGCCCACCAGATCGTCGGCTCGAATCACCAGGCCATCGTAGCGCTTCCATTGATCGGGGTAACCAATCTTGGTGCCAAACTGCTGGAGTTTTTTCAGAGCTTCGGTCTTGGTGGCTGGAGTCATCCAGCTCAGCTGCTCGATACTCTCCTTCATGGTGGCTTTCAGGTTGGCCACCAGGGCCATCATTTTTTCTTTCGCTTCTGGTGGAAAGTGGCGCTCAACGTATTGCTTGCCGACCAACTCCCCCAGGCTTCCGTTGACCAGGTTGATGGCTCGTCTTGAACGAGGCTCCGGGGTCTCCTGTCCGCCCAGCGTCTTGTTGTAAAATTCAAAGTGAGCATCGGCAAATGCCTTGCTGAGATAAGGGGCAAAATCGACGAGAACCCGTGCTCGAAAGTAATCTTTCCAATCGGCCAGCGCGTGGTTCTCGATGACCTCATTAAGCCCTTCGAGATAGGAAGGCTGGCGGAGAATGAAATCCTTTTCGATGCTTACTCCGGTGATCTCGAGGTAGCGGTCCACATCCAGATTGGGCAGCAAAGCGCGAAAGTCGTCGGTGGTCCGCTTGTTGTAGGTTTTAATGCGGTCCCGATTCTCCACGCGCGTCCACTGCTTGGCAGCTAGTGCTTCCTCCAGGGCATAAACGCGACGGGCCCGCTCTTCAAAATTCCTCAACTCAGCTTCCTTGAAGAGGGTGGCGAGCATTCCGATGTATGCCTCCTGAAGCCCCTTGGAGCGCTCGTCATCCATGGAGTAATAGTCGCGATCTGGAAGGCCCAGACCGCTTTGAGTGAAATACACGGCGTAGCGGGTGGACGCTTTGGCATCCTGATTGATGTAGGCACCCAGGGGATGGGTAATGCCCCATCGTCCAGCCCGGGCCCAGACTTCGGCAAAGGTTTCCTTGCTATCCAGCCCATCGATGGCTGCCAGCATCTCCGCTACGGGTTCCAGGCCTTGAGCCTGAATACCGTCTTCATCAACAAAGCTGCGATAAAGATCTCGAATTTTTTGTGCGTCTGAACCGGCTTGGAGTCCTTCCTTTCCGCTGAGTTCATCGATGATGACCTGAACGGCATCGCGGCTTTCTTCATGGAGCATCACGAAAGATCCCCAACGAGTCTTGTCCGCAGGGATATCTGTTTTTTGGATCCATCCACCATTGGCAAACTCAAAGAAATCATCCTGAGCTCGGCTTTCTTTGTTCCAGCCATCGGTGTCGAGTACGGGTTTTTCTGCTCCCAAGGCCATCAGGCAGCTCAAGGCCCAAAAGGTGGTAAGGGAGGTAAGTCGAAGGCAAGCCTTTGGTTTCGAGATGGGTTTTAGCGGGTTCATAGCGACAGGTCTCAGGCAACATAGAAAGCTGGCTCATGAATGCAAGTGACTTCTGCTTTTGCCACATTCAGCCGCATGGGTGGGCAGGGCCCTTCTGGATGAAGCCGGAAGCTTTTCCTCTCGAAGGCAAGGATGATTTCTGTCATTTTCTCCCCATGTTCCCTTTTTTGACGCCTCTAATTCGTTGGAGCGCCCTTCGCTTTGCAAGCGGGTTCTCCGTCCTTTGGATGATAGCCTTCGGGTGGATGGATTTGGGTGCCTTCAAGTCCCTTCATGCCGCCGAGCAACCCAACATCATCCTCATTTTTTGCGACGATTTGGGCTATGGAGATTTGGGTGTCTACGGGCATCCCACCATTCGCACCCCTCATCTGGACCGGATGGCTCATGAAGGAATGCGGTTGACCGACTTTTACTCAGCCGCCTCGGTATGCACCCCCAGCCGAGCGGCCCTCATGACCGGTCGCTATCCTGTGCGTAGTGGGATGTGCAGTGACCGTCGCCGTGTTTTGTTCCCCAACTCCAAGGGGGGACTGCCATCGGAGGAACGCACCATGGCCGAGACCCTGAAAGCCGAAGGTTACGCGACGGCTGCTGTCGGTAAGTGGCACTTGGGGCACTTGTCCGAGTATCTGCCTACACGCCATGGTTTCGATCACTATTTTGGCATTCCCTATTCCAATGACATGGATCTTTTGCCCGATTCACCCAGGGGTGCCGCCAAAAGCCTTGAGCCTCAGGTAGAGTGGTGGAATGTCCCATTGATGCGAGATGAAGCGGTGGTGGAGCAGCCGGCCCAACAAAAAACCCTTACCCGACGTTACACTCGTGAAGCCCTTGCATTTATTGAAACTGAGCGCCAGGAACCCTTCTTTCTCTACCTGGCGCACTCCATGCCCCATGTGCCTCTTTTTACTTCCAAGGCCTTCGAACAAAGGAGTTTGAGGGGGCTTTACGGAGATGTGATCGAGGAGATCGACTGGAGCGTAGGTCAAATCCTCAATGCGCTCCGAGAAAAGGGTTTGGCGGAAAATACCCTGGTCTTTTTCACCAGCGATAACGGCCCATGGTTGACGCAAGGTCCTGCCGGTGGAAGTGCGGGACTGCTCCATGAAGGCAAGGGAAGCACTTGGGAAGGGGGCATGCGCGAACCTGCCCTTGCGTGGTGGCCTGGCAAGATACCCGCAGGAAAGGTGAGCAGTGAACTGGCGTGCACTCTGGATCTCTATCCTACTTTTCTTGCGCTCGCAGGTGGAGAGGCGAAGCAGCAGGCCATCTTGGATGGCTATGACATGGCTCCCATCCTGTTCCATCGCCAAGCTTCGCGGCGACCTCACTTTGCCTTTTATCGAGGCACTCGCTTGTTTGCGCTGCGCATGGGTGCTTACAAGGCTCATTTCATGACCAAGTCGGCCTATGGATCGGATCCGGTGGTGGAACATGAAACGCCTTTGGTATTCCACCTTCAGGTGGATCCCTCGGAGCGGTTTGACCTGGCCAAGGATCGACCTGAACTGGTTCAGGCCTTTTCCAACCTCAAGAGGCATTATCTGAATGAAGTGACCGGTCCGGCATCCCAACTCGAAATCAAATTGCCATAGTAGTTCAGGCTGAGAACGATCGGTCGATGATGTGGGTGCAAAAAAATGACGCGATGACAGAGCAACCAAGAAATCCGTCATCGCGCCTTTTGGGAGAACCCTTGCTCTAAGACTGCACCAGGTAACAGGCTACCCTTTGCGGTGAGCTTTGGAGTAGGTCTCATGCTTTGCAACCAATACAAAACACTCTCATCTTTAGATACGCTACTTGAGGTATGCAGGGGCCAAAAAATGTCTTTTTTTCTCTCTCGTCATGTGACGTGCTTAACGTTAGCGTTTCACTCAACTATGTTTGATGAAATCAAAGAAG
Organism: Pedosphaera sp.; assembly: GCA_002686885.1. Lineage (GTDB taxonomy): Bacteria > Verrucomicrobiota > Verrucomicrobiia > Limisphaerales > AAA164-E04 > UBA7971. The sequence continues at coordinate 463 of NYYT01000108.1, read as the reverse complement.
ATTTGGTCGCCTTGAGGGAAAAAATGTCTCATCTACGGAGGTTTCTTTGACGAGGATCGCCTGAAAAAGCGGTTGGTTGAGCTCGAGGCCCAGATGAGTCGAGAAGACTTCTGGAATGATCGAGAAGCCGCCCAAAAATTGATGGACGAGGGATCTGGGATTCGGCGCAAGCTCGATCCCATCCAGTCGGGGGATCGTAAGATCGACGACATGGAGGTCATGATTGAATTGGGTGCCGAGGAGCCTGAGGAAGCTCAGGCAAGTATCCAAGCGGATCTCTTGCAGGACGTTCGCTCCTTGCGTGTGGAACTTGAGCAGCTGGAGTTGTCCTCCTTTCTCACGGGCCCTCACGATGCCAACAACTGCATATTGAGCATCAATGCAGGGGCCGGAGGCACCGAATCCTGTGATTGGGCGGACATGTTGATGCGCATGTACCAGCGCTGGGCAGAATCCAGGGGCT
>NYYT01000044.1 GCA_002686885.1 Pedosphaera sp. | reverse complement strand
ATTGAAGTATCCGAGGCCACGGATCGGTGGTTGTTCCACATCCAAAAAAAGTGTCTATCCCTTGGATCAGAACCCCTTGGTTTTGCTAGCTATCGGCATGGGGAATCTTTCTGGCAAAAGGCCCGAATGATCCCGGTAAATGCCTGGCAGGAGGATGCTTAAAGGGCCATTTTGGTGATTGTCACTCGCGCATGAGCGTCTTTAAAATCCTCTTCATCATGAACCCTTTCCAGTCTCATCACTGCCTCAGAACCATTCATCGGCCTGAGCCACGGACGCGCCTGCGGATGCCTTTCGCAATGGCCTCCATGCTGACATGTTTCCTACTGGCATGGGTCCCTCTCCAAGCTGCCGAGGATCACCGAGATGAGGAGCCCAGAAACTTGAATGGGTATTTTCCTTTTGAAGTTCCTGCATCCACCACCGCTTGGAGTCAGCAGGCTGAGGAACGACGCCAACAGCTTTTAGTGGCCAACGGACTTTGGCCGATGCCCACGCGCACCCCACTCAACGCTGTTATCCACGGAAAGCTCGATCAGGGAGACTACACGGTCGAGAAGGTCTATATGGAAACCTTTCCCGGGTTCTTCCTGACCGGAAGCCTGTATCGTCCGAAGGGATACGAAGGCCCCAGACCTGCCGTTTTGAGCCCCCACGGACATTGGAATCAGGGGAGGTTCATGGAAAATCTGGAGGTTCTCGATGAAATCAACCAAGGAGCCGAGCGTTTTGAAAATGGCGGAAGGAGCCCCTTGCAGTCCCGCAATGTTCAGCTGGCCCGCATGGGCTGTGTGGTTTTCCACTACGATATGATCGGCTACGCAGACAATGAACAGATCAGTTACGAGCTGGCTCATCGATTTGCCAAACAGCGCGAGCACATGAATACATCGGATGGCTGGGGCTTGTTCAGTGCTCAGGCCGAATCGCGGCTTCAAAGTGTGATGGGCCTTCAGACCTGGAATTCCATGCGTGCACTGGATTTCCTGACCACGCTCCCGTATGTCGACGCTCGGCGATTGGCCATCACGGGAGCCAGCGGAGGAGGCACGCAGTCTTTCATGATGGGGGCCTTGGATCCTCGTCTGGCGGTCTGCTTTCCCGCCGTGATGGTTTCTACCGCCATGCAAGGTGGCTGCACCTGTGAAAATGCCTCCGGACTCCGCATCCATGCTGGTAATGTCGAAATTGCCGCTTTGGTGGCACCCAAACCACTGGGGATGACCGGCGCCAACGATTGGACGGTTGAAATGACGACCAAGGGTTTCCCCCAACTTCAACGCCTCTACGAAATGCTCGGACATAAGGAGCGAGTCTCGCTGACTGCCTTGAACCATTTTGGTCACAACTACAATTATGTCAGTCGCTCAGCCATGTATCACTTCATGAATAAACATCTTGGCCTCGGGCTTCCAACACCCATCGTTGAAGAAGATTATCCGCGGCTGAGCCGATCCCAGCTCACGGTCTGGAGCAACGGCCATGCGCGGCCTGATGGAGGCGAGGCATTCGAAAAAACGTTGCTGAAGCATTGGTCCGATGATGCCGAAAGCAAACTCCAAAAAAGTCAACAGAGCCTTCATGCATTCCGCTATTGGGTTGGAACCGGCATTCGGACCATTCTGGGGCGCACCATGGAAAGCGCTGGACGGACGGAGCTGGAACTGACTCAAAAAACCGATCACGCAACCTACTGGGATATGCAAGGCATTTTGCACAATCAAACGCATGAGGAGACGCTGCAAATTGCCTATCTGCATCCCAAGGAATGGAATGGGCGCACCTTGATTTGGCCCACCACCCAAGGCCTGGCTGGCTTGTGGGACGCCGAAGGAAAGCTCACTGAAGTCATCAAGGAGGCACTGGAAAACGGATGTACCGTGCTTGGGATGGATTTGAAAGGACAGGGGCCTTCTCCTCTCCCGGCAAACAAGATCGTGGACAACGGACGCGCGTTTGCCGGCTACACCTACGGCTACAATCATCCGCTTTTTGCTCAAAGAGTCCACGACCTGCTCAGTGTCATCGCGCATGTGAAGCACCATCCCGACCGGCCATCCAAAAGCGTCGAGCTGGTGGGGATTGCAGGCACCGGACATTGGGTTGCGGCTACCAGGGCCCTGGCCCATGAGGTGATCGATCGAAGCACCATTGATCCTTCCGGCTTCCGGTTCGTCCAACTCAAGGATTACCGCTCTAGTGATTTTCTCCATGGTGCCGTCAAGTATGGAGATTTACCGGCCATGCTCGCGCTGGGCACTCCATCTGCACTGAATTTGGTAGTGGACCACAAAGAAGATATGGCGATGGTCAGCGATCTTCATGCATCGGCTGGCTTTCCAGAACGATTCCGTCAGATAAAGTTAGAAGAACTGACAAAAGCCATCCTTCATCCCTGAATCAGAAGGTTCTCAGATCCGGTATGCCTGACCATTTTTTGGAACCGCGTCGACTGCTCCAGTCCACGGGGCAGCGCCCCATTTGACAAACCGATGCTTTCCATTGAATTTATCCAATGAAAGCCCCGTCACTAACGGCTATTTTCTGTATTTTTGGATTCGCTGCCGCACACTCAAAGATGATCTCGGCCCAGCCGAGATTGCTGGACTTCACTATTTCCGAAGGAAAAGTGAATTGCCTGGCAGATTTTAATGAGCCTTTTCGCTGGCAGAACACCCGCTACGATTCGGTTCAAACCTTTCCATCGTTTCTACCATGGCTGCCTGAGATACCCAATACACTGAGGATTGGTGGATCGGGGACTGCCGACTATCGCCTTGGAGACATCATGTTTGCAGGGACTCTTCACGATCTTGAATCGAATACCATGGAGATCGGCTTGATGGGATGGTTGCTACCCCTTCAAGGCATTTTCAATCCAGAGCGTGGGCTATTGAAGTTTGATGATCTGGATTTCATCCCTTTTTTCCCAACGCCGAGATGTCTCATCGAACAGTCCTCCGATCTGACTCATTGGGAACCTGTCTCTGGCCTCGCGGATTTGCCCAAAGAATATCAATGGCCAGAACCCACGATGGTTTCCTGGACCCTTCCTGGCAGCGCATCGGCTTTCTTCAGGATCCGGATGATTCCCTAATCAATGCCATTTGACAGTGCCTCACAAGAACTGTGTGATCTGTTGGTGACGTGATTAGGAAGAAAGAGTGGAGCGGGTGAAGGGAATCGAACCCTCGTAGCCAGCTTGGAAGGCTGGAGCTTTACCACTAAGCTACACCCGCAAAACGGAGGGGCATCATGGGCAACAGAGCTTGCGTTGTCAATTCCGCACTGATTATCTTTTCCTTACATGAGTAATCTTCTGATTCAGAATGGCCGGATCGTGGATCCGGCAAGCGGCCTGGACTCCCACCAATCGCTATTGATTCGTGAGGGTCGCATTGCCGCAACGGGCGAATCAGCGGATGCAGCTCTCGATGCAGAAACCCAGGTACTGAATGCCAAAAACCTCGTCATCAGCCCGGGTTTGATCGACATTCACGTGCATTTCAGGGAGCCAGGCCAAAGTGCCAAGGAAACGATCGGTACGGGTAGCAAGGCAGCAGCTCAAGGCGGCTTCACGACCGTAGTATGCATGCCCAACACAACACCGGCCATCGACAATCCCGGAACGGTCGCCCTCATTCAGGATAAGGTCGAAAAAGATGCCCTGATTCACGTGCATACCACAGGGGCCATCACCCGTGACATTGCCGGTGAATCATTGGCCCCCATCGGATCTCTTCACGAAGCAGGAGTGGTCGCCATCACCGATGATGGACGCTGCGTTCAAAACCACGACCTCATGCGTCGAGCCTGCGAATATGCGAAAATGTTCGAACTTCCACTCATGGATCATTGTCAGGATGAGTCAGTGGTCGGTAAAGGTGTCATGCACGAGGGACACTGGAGTCGAGTGCTTGGTTTACCGGCATGGCCATCACTAGGGGAAGAACTCATCGTTTCACGTAACATTCAACTGGCTCAGCTGACAGGAAGTCATATCCACTGCCAGCACATGAGCTCTGCCGGGGCGGTTCAGCTGATTCGCGAGGCCAAGGATAAGGGGATTCCCATTTCTGGTGAAGCATGCCCACACCATTTCACCCTCACCGATGCAGCCATTGCCGGTAGCGAGTCGTTTTGGGAAGAAAGTGGAGCAGATTGGCTGAACATGATCCATATCGACCACGAACGACCTCAGTGGCCCGCCTACGACACCCTGTTCAAAATGAACCCGCCTCTGCGCTCAGCGGCAGACCGAGCTGCCGTGCTGGAGGGTGTTGCCGACGGGACATTGGAAGTCCTGGCTTCGGACCATGCACCCCACTGTTCCTACGAAAAGGAAGTGGAATTTGACATGGCACCCTTTGGAATCACGGGGCTGGAAACCGAACTTGCCCTGGGGCTGACCCGGCTCTACCACACGGGCCGCATGACCCTCATGGAGTTGATTCGACGCTGGACGACCCATCCTGCTCGCCTGATGCACCTCAAGGGAGGGTCTTTGAGTGTGGGTGAACCAGCCGACCTGACCTTATTCGATCCGGAAGAAGAGTGGATTTATGACCGCATGGACACTCCGAGCAAAGCTCACAACAGTCCCTTCCATGGTTGGCCCATGAAAGGCCGCAATCGCTACACCATCCTGGATGGCAAAGTGGTGTATCAGGCCCACTGAATTCACCTTCACTCTTGATCCTGACTGAGCACCGAACTATGCTGTCAACCATGACCAAGCAAAGGGTTGACGTCAGAAATCGGGACCGCATCCAAGACTTGTGCGATCGCGTATTGGACGGAGCATCCATTGATAAGGAGGAAGCGCTTTGGCTCTTCGAGTTGGAAGAACAAGCAGACATCACTGATTTGATGGCTGCAGCCAACCGGATCCGGCAGCACTTCAAGGGAAACCGCATTCATCTGTGCTCCATTGTCAATGCCAAGGCCGGAGGATGTTCGGAAAACTGTAAGTTCTGCTCTCAATCGTCCGCTTATCAGACGCAATCACCCAAATACGGTTTTGTCGATGCCGAGCCGCTCCGACAAGCCTCCGAAGAAGCCAAGGAAAACCAAGTGACCGCCGTCGGTCTGGTGGCTGCCTGGAAGGGGCTTCGTGAGGGCCCGATTCTGGATGAAGTCTGTGATCGCATCCGGGAGATGGCAGCAGAGGGTAAGGTGCGCCCTGATGCGTCGCTTGGCCTGATCGACAGCCAGGAAGTCGCCAACCGACTCAAGGACGCTGGGCTGGAGTGCTATGGGCACAACCTGGAGAGCTCCAGGAGATTCTTTCCAGAACATTGTACCACCCACAGCTTTGATGATCGCCTCAAGACGATCGGCTTTCTCCAAAAGGCAGGTATCAAGATTTGCAGTGGTGGGATTATCGGTATGGGGGAGTCCCGTGAAGATCGTTGTGATCTGGCCCTTGAGTTGAGAGCGATTGGCGCCAGCGTGGTACCGGTGAATTTTCTCAACCCCATTGATGGCACGCCCTATGAGAACATGGAAGCCCTGCCTCCAATGGAAATTCTCAAGACAGTGGCCTGCTTTCGCTTCTTGCTGCCCGACAAGGAGATCATGGTCGCAGGAGGCAGGACCATCAATCTGCGAGACCTTCAAAGTATGATTTTCATGGCTGGAGCCAGCGCATTGATGGTTGGCAATTACCTCACCACGCTCAATCAGTCGGTGGATCAGGATTTGCAAATGCTTCGCGATCTCGGGCTGAGCCCGGACTGGAAACCCGAATTGGCAGAGGAGGGTTCATGCGCAGACTCCTCCTGCGGATGTGGAGTGACTCCGAAGAACGAAGAGGCGTCCCTCCCGATGGGCAGTTTCTGAAGGATTCCCCCATCAAAGCCTTGCCACCTGAAAAACTCGGCCTGAATCAAGGAGGTTATGGGGGAGAAGGAGTCAACCCCGGGCCTTTTCTGGATAACCTGAGTCGCTGGGCTGCACGACACGCATGGGAAGAAAAACAGCTTGCTCTGGATGCAGGGTCTGAAGCGTCCCTTGCCGCCTTCACCAAACGAAGGACGCATGCCAAGGCATCGGTCTTTCTTTCCGCAGGAATCCACGGAGATGAACCAGCCTCAACCCTGGCATTGATCGCCCTCATGGAGGAAGGAGGTTTACGGGAGGATTTCAACTACACCATCTTTCCCTGCCTGAACCCTCGGGGCATGCTGAAGAGACGCCGAGAGACTCCAGAGGGGAAGGATCTGAACCGCGATTACCTCCATCGCTCCACCCTCGAGGTTCAACGACAGCTTGAAGCGATTGATTCATGGCACCCTTTTGATATGGCTCTTTTCCTGCATGAGGACTGGGAGGCCCATGGATTCTATCTTTACGAGTTGATGGATGCTTCCTCCACCCCCGTCCTGGGTCGAAGCATTCTCCAAGCCATTCGAGGGCATGTTCCCGTTGAGAGCGCATCCTGGATCGATGGGCGCACGGCATGCGACGGGCTGATTGCAGCGCCGTTTGGGGAAACTCAGCGCAAAGATTGGCCGGAGGCTTTCTTCTTCAGGCATCGGGGGACACCCCATTGTCTGACTCTCGAAGCACCTTCTGATTTTCCGCTCAAGGATCGTGTCCATTGGCTGAAATTGGCCACCAGGGCAGCCCTTGCGTCCTTGGTCGATCCAGCCATCGGCTCGTGAGTGAATAAGTGATTGAGGTTTATTCGCGCTGACGTGAATCGATCCAAATGGTGACAGGTCCATCATTGATCAATTCGACTTTCATGTCCGCGCCGAAAACCCCCGTGAAGATGGCTTTGCCTGTGGCCTTTTCGAGTGAGACCACCAATTGCTGATAAAGGGGTTTTGCCAGGTCGGGATGTGCCGCCTTGATGAAGGAAGGACGATTGCCTTTGCGAGTGCTGGCATGCAGGGTGAATTGACTCACGACCAGAAGATCGCCCCCCACATCCAGCAGAGATCGATTCATTTTACCTTCATCATCATTGAAAAGTCGCATTTGGGTGATTTTGTAGGTCAGCCATTGGACGTCCTCTGGCCCATCCTCTGCTTCCACTCCCACCAGCAGAACAAGTCCAGCCTGAATCATCTGTGTATCATGACCCTCGATCATGACCGAAGCCCTGGCAACGCGCTGAATCAATACTCTCATTCCATGATAAAACTTCCAGCCCTGCGGCTTAGAGGAACATTCCCCCAAATAAACACAAGACCCCATTGACATAAAGGGCTGCCAGGATGTCATCCATGACCACCCCCCACCCTCCAGGCCAGCGCTGCGCGGAACCGACAGGCCATGGCTTCCAAATATCGAATACGCGGAACAGGCAAAAGACCGCCAAGTGAAGTTTGAGGGTGGGTATGGACCAACCCCAATGAGAGTCTTGGAAAGCCTCTTGCCATGCCGGATCGATCCACAGCAACCCGAGATAACAGCAAGGGATAGCCACCCATTCATCAAGCACCATGCATCCTGGGTCGCGTAGTCCCATCTCTTGCTCGGCTTTCCCGCAACAGCGAACAGCAAAAAGCATCAATAAAAGGCAGGTCAGGGCAAGCGCCCAAAGAGGTAACGCATACAGCAAATAGGCAGCCATCGGAATGGCCACCAGCGAACCTGCGGTGCCAGGAGCCTTGGGAAAGCGACCGACAGGTCCCAGGCAGGCCACCGTGGTACGCCAGGTCCGCTCATGCGACAGAGTCGTTTCACAATGGTCCGATGCTTCCCCCATCAACTCAAATGTCCTCCAGATAAAGTTTGCGATTTTTCCATAAGTAAACCGCACCTGAATAGAAGGTCAAAACCACGGCGACCCACTGGGCGAAGGATGCCAAACCGCTCACCCATGGCCGACCTGCCAGGGTTCCCCCAAACAACCACTCTCCCCATGCGCCCCATGTGGGATACGCCATCTCCAGCAACAAGGCAATGATGGCCGTGATTTGTGAAATCGTCTTGTGCTTACCGAATCGCTCGGCTGCCAGAACCACTTGCTTGGAAGCCGCCAATAATCGCAGACCCGTGATGGCCAGTTCACGCGAGACGATCACAATGACCATCCAGGCTGGCATCCGATCCAAACCCACAAAAGCAATGAAGGCGGCTCCAGTCAGGATTTTGTCGGCGAGAGGATCCATCAGCTTGCCAAAATCGGTGATCAAGTTGTCCCGCCGGGCGATCTTACCGTCCAAATAATCGGTCAAGCTTGCCACCATGAAGATGACCAGAGCCCATGACTGGTAGAAAGCAATCTCCGAAAAGAGGATGGCAAGGAAGACCACCGTCAGTCCGAATCGAGCAACCGTCAATTGATTGGGAACATTCATCTTTGTTCTTAAATGAGATCCTATCTTGAATCCTTGCTAGGTCCAATCGCAAGCCTTTGAAGTTGAAAAGTCTTCCTTGGTTCGGAGATTGTTTTTTTCTCCTACCTATGGTTCGGTGAGCATTCTCGTGGGCAGGATGTATCGATTCCAGTGCGACCGATGCGGATACCGGGTCGATTCGATCGGGGGACAGCTTCAGGGCCCGGGCTTTGAGCTGATCACCATCGACTGTCGGCACTGCCGCAGGCTCTTCGACGTTCTCTCGAAAATAGAACTCTTGCGACCTATCTCCGAACGGGTCTTCAGACCCTCCACTTCCCTCGCTTGGACCCTCCCTCCAAGCCGATGGTCTCAGGTGGAACAGCATATGGGACTGGTCACCGGCAGCCTCACACGCAAAAGAGATTTTCGCTATCGCCTCAAAGCTCACACCCCCCTGGTCAAGCGACCGACCCAAACCATTTATCAGCTGGTGATCGAGTGCCCTCGCAAGGCCTCTCACCCCATCCGAAAATGGCAGGAACCCGGCAGGTGCCCAAAATGTGCCGACTATCTGCAGCGTGGAGCCATGCCTTACCGAGAGTGGGATGATTGATCATCCAGAGCGGAGGTTTCCGAACCATGGCTTATCGGTAGCCAGGACATGACATTGTGATAGCCTGTTTCCATGCGAGCTTTACTTCCTTCAGTGAATGAACGCTGGAACGGCCCTTTGGGATGGTTCTTTCTGCTTTGGCTTCTAGTTCAGCCAGAGATCATTGCTGAAGATACCAAACGGGTCGTCCTGACATTCGATGACTCCAAGGCATCTCACTACACCACGGTTCGCCCCATATTGCTAGGTTTGGGGTTCAACGCGACCTTCTTCATTACAGAGGGTTTTACCTTTGCATCGAACAAGGACGACTACATGACATGGGAGCAGATTGCGAAACTGAACCAGGACGGGTTCGAGATCGGCAATCACACCAAGGATCACATGGGGGTTTCAGCCGATACCCTTGGCCGTGTCGTGCAGCAAATTCAATACATCAACAATCGCTGCGAGGAGCATGGCATCCCAAGACCCATCAGTTTTGCCTACCCTGGCAATGCCATTCATCCCAGAGGTCCCTCCTTGATGCGTGGACTGGGCTTTGTGTGGGCCAGACGTGGAGGAGCTCCCGAATTTCCCTACCAGGATGGAAGAGGCAGCGCTTTTGAGCCCGGTAAGGACCATCCTTGCCTGCTCCCTTCCGCCGGGGATGCCCGTCCCCACTGGAGTCTTGATGATTTCAAACGTGCCCTCAGCTCGTTACCTGCGGGATCGATACCCATTTTGCAGTTTCATGGAGTGCCCGACCGTGATCATCCATGGGTTTCGACCCGTCCAGAAATGTTCGAAGCCTATATGCATTACCTCAAGGAGCAAGGGTATGAAGTGCTCTCTTTGCGCCAGTTGGGATCCTTGGTGGACACCAATCGGCTACCCGCTGATGCGTGGGAAATCATTGAACAACGCAAGGCGGCTAGAAAAGAAGCCTATGTCAAGGCCCTGGTAGAAGATGCGGACACCGGCGAACCCCTTGCCGTGAGGGTCTACATCGAAGGAGAAGATGGGACCCATTACTATCCAAGGTCTCTCGCTTCACTGGGTAGCTCGGTGGACTACCGAAAACAGAACCGGATCCATCCGGAATCAAGGGAATACCACACCACCCTTTCGGCAGGTTGGTTTTCAGTGGAACTTCCTCCGGGCACCTATCAATGGACCATTGAAAGAGGAAAGGAATACACCCCATTGCGGAAGCAGGTCGTGGTTGAGAACAAAGATCCCATTGAACTGAAGTGGAAACTGCATCGGTGGATCGATATGACCTCACTTGGCTGGTATTCCGGGGACACCCACGTTCATCGCCCGATGCATGAACTCCCCAACCTCATGCTGGCCGAAGATCTCAATGTTGCCTTCCCCTTGAATCAATGGGTCACACAAGCCTACCAACCCCCTTCGCAGGGAGACAGGAATCGGGACATCCCTGCGAGCCCCAACCTCTTGGAGGTGGATTCGACTCATGTCATCCACCCCATGAATACCGAATACGAAATCTTTTCTGTCGATGGAAAACCACACACCCTTGGTGCCGTATTCCTTCTTGGACACCAGGAGCCCGTTCAGCAAGGAGGCCCACCCATGGCTTCGATTGCCAGGCAAGCCCATGCGCAAGGTGCTCTCCTTGATCTGGACAAACACGACTGGCCATGGTCGATGGCATTGGTCCCTATCATGGAAGTCGATTTGTTTGAACTATCCAACAATCATCTCTGGCGCACCTCGTTTGCCTTCAAACAATGGAGTGCACCGAAGGCACCTTACATGAGCTTCGCCCAAGACCCTCAGTCTGGAAATGAGGATGCATGGATGATGTTTGGATTTGAAACCTACTACACCTTGCTTAATTGCGGGTTCAACCTGCGACCAACAGCGGGCACAGCCAGCGGCGTTCACCCGGTGCCTCTGGGTTTTGGGCGGGTTTACGTTCACCTGGAGGGTGCTTTCTCTTACGATCAATGGTTCAAGGGCTTGGATATAGGTCGCAGTTTTGTCAGCAACGGTCCCATGCTCCTGGCTGAACTCAAGGGTCAGCACCCGGGCTTCCGCTTCCTCAATCAAAAATCTTCCATGGAACTTCCTGTGGAAGGAGAAATCCTGTGGGATCAACCGCTTGAAAAAGCGGAGTGCGTTATCAATGGCAAGGTGGTCCATACGTGGAAGGGCCCCGGACAGCAGGTCGGCAACGCTTGGCGTCTTCCCATCCAGGCAAGCATGACCGCAGATGGATCCAGTTGGGTGGCTCTCAGATGCTTTGGCAAAACTCCAATGGGTCGTACCCGTTTCGCCCATTCAGCTCCGTGGCATGTCATGGTCGCTGATGACCCTTTGTCGCCCTCTAAGGGGGAAATTCAATACCTCATCTCTCGGGTAGAAGCGGAACTGGACCGCAGCCGTGAGATCCTGAAGGCAGAAGCCGTTGCAGAGTACGAGGAGGCCTTGAACATTTACCGGGCCATTGAGAGTCAGATCCCGTGATGGGTTTGGAACTTCAGGGGGTTTGGGCCATGCGCTGAAATGTTGCATGCATGCGTTGCCAGGCACCCGCCATGGCCTGGACCTCGGACGGATTTTCGGAAGCCACGTTCACCCTTTCCTGAGGATCGGTTTTGAGGTCGTAAAGCTCCCACGGCTGGTCACGCGTGGCCACAATTTTCCAGTCCCCTTGCCGAAGGGCACGATGCCCTTCATGAAACCACCACAGGGGTTGGGAGCGTTGAATGCGTTTTTGTGGATGGCGCAAAACGGGGAGTAAGTTGACACCGGGCAAGGAAGGGTCGCCTGCCCCAGGTAAGGGGTTTTCATAGATCCCACACGCCTGCAGAAAGGTGGGTAGCAAGTCGATGACATGTCCAGGCTGATCAACCCATTGGCCGGCATGGGTAATACCTGCAGGCCAACGGACGATGAGGGGTGTATGCATCCCCCCTTCATGCACCCATGTTTTGTGTTTCCGGAAGGGCGTGTTGCAGGCAGTGGACCATCCAGGTCCCAGGCACAAATAGGAAGGACCTGATCCAGGCCGGACTTGCGGATCGTGACCGTCCGTCCGAACCATGATTTCGGCGCTGGCACCATTATCCGAAAGAAACAGGACCAGAGTATCCTCCTCAGCCTTCATTGCGCTGAGTTGATTCAGAATACGGCCGATTTCCTGGTCCATTCGATCCACCATGGCAGCGTGCAGGATCATTTTTTGGGTTTGAAACGCCTTTTGCTCCGCATTCAAGGTCTCCCATAGAAGCGGTCGATTGACTTCACCCGGACCCAGCACCTTGAGCGCTTGGGGGAAGGCATAGGGAGGCCCGAGATCCCGCTCGACCTCCGAAGGCGGCCCTAATGCTAGGCCCATGGCCTGCTGGCGCTGCCAACGCTGGTGCCGAACCTGATCCCAACCCTGATCATACACTCCTTGGTAGGCCAGCGTATCCTCCTCTCTGGCGTGGAGAGGAAAGTGAGGGGCGGTAAAGGCAACGTAATGAAAAAAGGGCCGATCCGGATATTCAGCGGCATGTTCTCGAAGACATTCTATGGCGTGATCAGCGATCGCCGTCGTGGCATAGAAATTAGCATCGGCGGCCACTTCGGGAAGAGGTGCGTCATCCTTCCAATGAACTTTGGGATAAAAAAAACGCCCTTGGTCCTTGAGGTAGTAGGAGCGATCAAACCCATTGGCCAACGGCATGCCATCAACATGCCATTTACCGGAATGATAAGAACGATACCCAGTACCTTTCAAATAATGTGGCATGAGCTTGGCCCATGAAGGCCTGAGGCCTGAGGCACCACTCGGAACACCTTCCAGGGTGTCTCTACGAATGGATTGCGCATAGTGACCGCTCAGGAGAGCACCACGAGTTGGCCAGCATCGAGCGGTGTTGTAAAATTGGGTAAAACGAAGCCCTTCGGAGGCCAAGCGGTTGAGTTGTGGAGTCTGAATCTCGCCGCCATAGCACCCCAGGTCCGAAAACCCCAAATCATCGGCCATGATCAAAAGGATGTTGGGAGGGGCAGATGCTCGCAGGTCGCTGGGATCGCTCAGCAAGAGAATGCCCAGGCTCCAAAAGACGGCACAGATCCAATGGCCTTTCACTGGAGAGTTTTTTGAACGGCTTCGGATTGGCATTGGATGAGCGTCTTTCATGGAGTAAATATAGGATCGAAGGAACATAGCCTCGTTATGAGGCTCCATCCTCTGAAGGTTCACGTGAGAGCATCCCTCGGAGGTATCTGCCCGTGTGGCTGGCATCCACCGCCGCGATGTCCTCGGGCGTTCCTTCAGCCACCAGCTCTCCGCCCCCCCGACCGCCTTCTGGACCAAGATCTATGATCCAATCAGCGGTTTTGATCACGTCCAAATTGTGTTCGATGATCACCAGCGTGTTGCCTGCGGCCCGCAGGCGATTCAACACTCCCAGAAGGGTTGCCACGTCATGAAAATGAAGCCCTGTGGTGGGTTCATCAAACAGATAAAGGGTTCGCCCCGAAGAGCGTTTACTCAGTTCGGCAGCCAGTTTGACCCGCTGAGCTTCCCCACCACTTAAGGTAGTGGCCGACTGCCCCAACTTGAGGTAGCCCAAGCCCACTTCGGCGAGGGTCAGGCAAGGTTCTGCGATTTTGGGTACGGCACGAAAAAAGTTCACCGCTTCATCAATCGTCATGTCGAGCACGTCAGCGATGTTCCTGCCCTTGTATTGAATCTCGAGTGTTTCCCGGTTGTAACGCCTGCCCTGGCAAGATTCGCAGGATACATAGACCGAGGGTAGAAAGTGCATCTCAATCTTGATCAACCCGTCTCCCTGACACCGCTCACATCGACCTCCCTTGATATTGAAACTGAAACGGCTGGACTCATAGCCCCGAATGCGAGCAGCCGGCAATCGAGCAAAAAGTTCACGAACCTGATTGAAAATACCTGTGTAAGTCGCCGGATTACTGCGGGGTGTGCGACCAATGGGACTTTGATCCATCACAATGATCTTGGAAAACTTCTCATCTCCATAGATGGCTTGATGCTTTCCAGGACGATCCTTGGCTCCATACCATTTTCGCATCAAGGTCTTACGAAGGATATCATCAACCAAAGTACTTTTACCGGAGCCACTCACCCCGGTCACGCAGGTCATGAGCCCCATGGGGATACGGACATCCAAGCCCTTGAGATTATTTTCGGCCGCACCCTTGATGACCAACCATCCCTTGTCATGACTGGGTTCCAGACGCTGAGAGGGTGTTTCGATGGCATAAAAACCAGAAAGATACTTTCCAGTGTAGGAGTTCTCATTCTCCATGAGATCTTGCTGACTCCCATGAGCCACAATCTGCCCACCATGCACCCCTGCACCGGGACCGACATCCACCAGGTAATCCGCCTTGCGGATGGTGTCTTCATCATGCTCGACCACCAATACGGAGTTGCCCATGTCACGGAGCTTCAGAAGCGTTTCGAGCAATTGGTCATTATCACGCTGATGCAGGCCAATGCTGGGCTCGTCGAGAATGTACATGACCCCGACCAAACCTCCTCCAATTTGAGTCGCCAGTCGTATTCGCTGCGATTCTCCCCCGCTGAGTGTTCCACTTTCCCGATCCAGGCTCAGGTAACCGAGCCCCACTTCCTTCAGGAAGCGAAGGCGACTGAGAATGTCCCGAATGAGATCGCCTGCGACCTTTTGATGAAACGAACTCAAAGTCAACTGCCCCAGAAAGTCATGGGCCTGTTCGATGGTCAGATGACATAGATCCATGATCGAGAGACCGGGGATGGTTGCCATGGACTGCTTGCAGTACCCGGTTTTTTGAACCCAGTCATCTCCCCCAAGAGTCGCTGCAAGCACTTCGGGCTTCAGGCGAAGCCCATGACAAGCCTCACAGGCAACCGGAGACATGTAACCTTTGAGGCGGTTGCGAGTCGTGTCACTTTCGCTCTCCTCATATTGGCGCTCCATCATGGGAATGATGCCTTCAAAGGGTCGATCAATCACTGATTGACCATCACGAAAGGCAATCTTGTCTTCCCCGCTGCCAAAGAAAAGGCATTCCTTGAACCGATCCTTCAGGTTCTTAAAGGGCGCTTCGATGGACTGACCGAAATGAGCGGCCAGGTCCTTGAGCATTTGATCGTAGAAGGGAATCTGGGCTTTGGGGACTTTTTTAAGCGGTAGCAAAGCACCTTGCTGAAGGGACTTCTTGGTGTCTGGCACCATGAGTTCAGGATCGAACTCCATCTGCTGGCCCAGGCCATGACAATGATCACAGGCTCCACTCAGTGAATTGAAGGAAAAATGACGGGCTTCAAGTCGTTCAAAAGCCTTGCCTGTGTGTGGACTGAAGAGTCGATTCGACCGAACCCATTCCTGCCACTCTTCACGATCTCGCTGCGAAGGCGGCTGAAGAAGGAGATGAACCACTCCCCCACCCAGCCGAAGGGCCGTTTCCAGAGAATCAGCCAATCGCACGCGCGCCTTTTCCTGAAGGACGAGGCGATCGACCACCACCTCCAAAGTTCGCAGTTCCTCTCCGGGAGGCACCTCACCTATCTCCATGAATGCCCCGTTGATTCGGACTCTGAGAAAACCATCCCGTGCCAACTCCTCTAGGACGGATTCTGGAAGGGCTCCATCCGGCAGTGTGATGGGTGCCAGGACCATCAACCTGGTTTGTTCTTCCTGCTCCATGACTTCATGAACAATGTCTGAAGTGGTATGGTGCGAAATCGGTTGTCCGGTATCGGGGCAATGGGGCTGACCCACGTGAGCAAAAAGCAATCTCAGGTAGTCATAGATTTCGGTGGTCGTAGCGATGGTCGAGCGCGGGTTTCCAGCACCCGAGCGCTGTTCAATGGCAATGGCAGGAGAAAGGCCCTCGATGTAGTCCACGTCGGGCTTCTGCATTTGATCCAGAAACTGCCTCGCATAAGAAGACAGGGATTCGACATATTTGCGACGGCCCTCCGCAAAGACCGTGTCAAATGCCAGGGAGGACTTCCCCGAGCCGCTCAAACCGGTAAAGACCACCAGTTGATTTCTCGGAATTTCGAGGGAGATATTCTTGAGGTTGTGCTCTCGCGCCCCTCCAATGCGTATCCAATCTTGCCCCATGAATTTGACTTTTTTTGTTGCTTGATTGGGGTAAACGAGCCAATCAGGACTCGCACCGTGATCTGTAATGTGCCTTACCTCGGGCGAGTTGCAAGGTTGGGCCCTTGCAGAAACGGAGAAATCAGACCCACGCGTTGGGTTGCTGCCTTACATATCGCTCAGAGTGGTGGTAAGCTTCGGCTCGGGATCAACTTCCAGACTCAAGCGGCGGAAGCGCACCTCCATCGGCCCACCTGAATGAAGCTGAAAGGCCACCAGGCCCTGCAGGGCACCTTCCGGATCCTGCAGATCAACACAAAGGTGACCATTGATGGCAGTGCGGACATGATGCCCCACCGCAAGGATTTCATAGAGATTCCATTCCCCTTTCTTGACATGCTGATCCCCGGGGGCCTCCCACAACAGTGCACGACCCAGCTCTTCATAAAGCTTGCCCCACCAGCCGGCGCCCGCATCGGCTTGATAACCCCGCACCTCCCCATGGTCCGCAGCCCGACTGCGAAATTGGATGCCGCTATTCTCATTATCCGGCGTCAGCTTCATTTCAAAAACAAGGCGGAAATCCTTGAGGATCATCTCACTCTTCAAGAAGGCGTTGTGATTCAAACCCGTTGTCGTAGAGCCGACAATCTCCGCGTCCTCCACTCGCCAGAGATCGTCATCGCCATTCCAGCCAGTCAAATCACGCCCATTGAAAAACAGGTCTGTGTTTTCACGGGTGGCCAGAAGAGGAGCCTGAGCTGGCTGGCGCAGGTAGTAGAGCAAATCCCTGATTTCCTGATCATTGAACGGTGTGAGAAGACCCTCGGGCATCATGGACAATTCGGTTTGCTCCAAGGAGACCACTTGATCCATGGGAAGCACGTATTCTTCGGTGGGTGTGGCCAGTCGCAGAGAAGATGCGGTTTGTTCTCGAACCACGCCGGTAAGCACACGCCCATCCTTGGTTTCGACTTCCGAGCTGCGGTAGTCATTGGGGATGACTGCGTTGGGATCCATGATGTTTTGAAGGATGTAATCGAGATTGGCGCGATCCGAACCTGTAATATCCGGGCCCACACGCCCACCCGTTCCAAAGAGCTGATGGCACTGTTGACAGGCCCGAGCAAAGACCGCCCTGCCTCGCGTCGCATCTCCCGGGGTTGAGCCACCGGCATAGTAGATGCGTTTGACCCGCTCAATTTCGCCTTGTTTGTCAGCAGCAATGTCCCGAAAGGCTCCCCAAACAACCGAGAGCAAATGATCCACTTCATCATGCTTCAGGTTGCGCAGGTCACGAATCAAGGAAGCGGACAGGTCCGTGCGAGGGAGGGTGCCATCCGCCATGGCCTGCAACAACGGGAGGGCGTAGGAAGTCCTGGATGCCAAGACGCTCAAAGCACGCTGTTTCTCCAGAGCGGAGTAGGTCGGGTATCCCTCCAACAACACCTCGGGGGTTTCCGGCTGTTGATAACGAGCCAGATATCGAATCACATCGGCTCGAAGAGCATTGTCCTTCATCAGCTCCCAAAGCATCGCGGGTAATTGCGGGTCGTTCACCTGGGCAAGGGATTCCAGCATTCCGACACGATCTGCGGACGGCAAGTTGGTGTTCCGTAAATCAGTGCGCAAACTCTCCATGGCCAAAGCACTTCCAAAAACAAGGGAAAGAGAGCGTACTCTGCGTCGAATCTCCGGTTGCTGGCTTTGGTTTAATTTGGTTTCGACAGATTCCCACCCCGCCGGCATGGTCACTTGTGCCCTCCCCACCATGGCTTGTTCGAGGCCTCGAAGCATGTCTCGCTGCAAGGTCTCGTCTTCAGTGGTGGCCAGCAATGCCACCAGTGCAGCCATCGGCTCGGACGATGCACCATGAGCCCATTGGAAAACAGTCCAAGGACTCATCAACCAACACCCAAGCAAACAGCCCATCCCGTATCGTTTGATCATGGAGTATCTTTCGTTCAATGTGTTTGAGATCCCCTCACCGACTGGCCACCAAGGACTGTGTGGCCATTCGACGCGTAATGAATTCGCGCAGGATGGGTATCTTGCAGGCCTGGAGGAGCGAAATACCCTGGCTGGAATCCTGTCCAACCACCGGCTCCATGGCATACCAGATCATCAAGGGCAAATTATGATCTTCCGCATCCTCAGCGTGAGACACCAGGGCCTTGAGCACCGGAAATCGGGATACCACAGGAGTTCGCTGCAGGGCAGAGGCCACATAGAGGCGCACCATGGCTGAGGGGTCTTCCGCGGCGAGGGTCTCCAACTTCTTCAGAGTTTGGGCCGTTGGATTGCGAGACTCGAGGGATAGTTGGATGGACCAGGCTCGAACATCCTCATCGGTGTGGGACATGCCCCGAAGACCGTGCGCTTCGGTCCACTTCCCCATGGCACCGAGAGTCCACATGAGGCGCAAGCGATGAAGGGTATCGGTGGCTTCATCCATCAATCGATTCAGTAGGGTATCGGTAGCCTCATTGCCCCCATGCTCCATCAGCCGCTTTCTGGCTTGAAGGGCAAACCATTCATTGGGGTGGAGCTGAAGACGCACCCAACCTTCCGGGCGATGGGCGCTCACGTCGACCGGCGTCCAGGGCTCCTCATCATAAACGACTTTGTAAATGCGGCCGTTACTGCGGTCATGGCCATCATCACGACGGTGATGACACTGATTGGCATCATACCAATCCACCAGATAGACGGACCCGTTGTGGTCATAAAGCATGTTCAGCACCTGAGACCATCGATCATTGAAATTGAGAAAATCAGGTCCGTGTCGCCCCACATAGCCCGAGCCTTTTCTCTCCGGCACATCCATGTTGATCCGTTGGCCATGGATGTTGTTCATAAACGCACGATCCTGATAAGCCTCGGGCCAACTGCCTCCCTGATACATCATCAACCCCGCATGGGCATGACCACCCCCCGCCTCATCGGATCGATTATTCGCCGCATGAGGCCCCTTGTTACCCGCCCAGTGGACATGATCTCCGTGGGTTTGAATATCCTGGTAGATGAATGGATGGAGGTGGTCTGGCGCATTGGGGGGCAAAAAGGGTTGAACCCTTTGCTTTTCCTCCTGGGAGATGCTGTAGTGTTGCCCACCCTGACGCTGGTATCGAGCCCCCTGAATGATATGCCAGAAATGCGGGATGACACAGGCCTCAATGAACGCGTGCCCCCGGGCATTGAAATCCAGCCCCCAAGGATTACTCGTTCCTTCGGCAAACACCTCGAAATCATGTCGCGTCGGATGATAGCGCCAGATGGCAGCGTCCACCCGCTGACGATCCTTTGCGGGCGTTCCAGGCTTTCCAACCAGTGAAGGACAGAAAACGCCGTGGCATCCGTAAAGCCATCCATCTGGCCCCCAACTGAAGGTATTCAAGGTTTCGTGGGTATCGCGGTATGGATCCCAACCGTCCAGGAGAATCTCCGGTTCTGCGTCCGGGACATCATCGCCATTGCGATCTGGAATAAACATCAAGTAAGGGGCTGCTCCCACCCACACACCGCCAAACCCAACTTCCAGTCCGCTGATCAGATTGAGCCCTTCCTGAAAAACCTTACGAACATCGAAACGATGGTCTCCATTGGTATCTTCCAGAATGAGGATGCGGTCCTTCCCGTGATCTCCCTCCGCCCGGTGAGGATATTGATGCCCTTCAGCCACCCACATGCGACCTCGGTCATCGAGACAGAAGGCAATCGGTTGAGTCACGTCCGGCTCGGCTGCAAAAACGTGTGCTTGAAAGCCTTCTGGAAGCGTCATGGCCTCGACGGCTTCCTGAGGTTCGAGGCCGGAAAAGAGCACTTGATCGATCACAGGCATTTCGAGGCTTTTGCGGGCTTGCACAGGATCCAGGACATTTTTGAGTTCAGGCTTTTCTGCATGAAAACGAAAGTCATCAAAGTTGACGTGCCCCCAGTGCCCCGCCTGGTCATCCACCACCCGAATTTGCATGGATTGACCCTTTCGCTGCCGAAGATCGACGATAACTGGCCTTAAGTTCTCTGATTCGACACCTGCTGCCTTGAAGAAGGCCTTACCATCCTTGGCATCAACAAGCTCGACCCGCGTCGCATCCGAGGCTCCTCCAGCCAGACGAAATGACGCGTAGGGATGCGTAATGGCAAAAGGCACCGAGGTCAGACTGCCTTTGGGGTCGTCGCCGGAGACTTCATAGGTTCCAATCCAATAGTCACCCTCATGGTCACTGCTCATGTCATCCCGCCGGGGTGTGACGGTGTCGCCCTTGACTGGCTGGCCAAGGAAAGCCTCTCCACGGACCTGCCAGTCGCTCAAGTCACCACTTTCAAACCCAAGATTCAGAGAGCGCCCTCCTGCATCCGTTGGTACGATTCCCTGACTGCAAAGATTCAGGACCGTCAGAAAAAGAAAACAGGCGCCTAAGGAGCTGCAAGGTAGCACTTTCATGAGTTAAGCACAGTCTAGCCAACGTCTCCTCACAGATGCAAAGGGTAATTCCCTCCGAGAAAGATCTCAGTGAGAGCTTAAGGCCTGATTCTCATCGAAGCCTTCAAGGGAAGGAAGCGGAGCCCCGACTTGAATCCCATGCTTGAGACAAAAACGGGCGTTGGCGACATACTTGTCGGCCCAGTGCTTGATCCCGGCGCGTTCCTCTTCACTGAGAGATTTGACCACTTTGGCAGGGGACCCCAGAACCAGCGAACCGGGTGGGATCACGGTCCCTCCAGTCACCAAGGCCTTGGCCCCTACGATACTTTGAGCCCCAATCACGGCTCCATCCAGAATGGTCGCTCCCATCCCGATGAGGCATTCATCTTCCACGGTGCATGCATGAAGGATGGCAGAGTGACCTACCGTGACAAAATCACCGATCAGACAAGGGAAATCATCAGCTAGATGAACGACTGCATTGTCCTGAATGTTCGACCCCTTACCCACCTCGATGCGATTGATGTCACCGCGAAGAACCGCCCCGAACCAAACGCTGCTTTCTGCCCCCAGGGTGACATCACCAATGACGACAGCTCCTTGCGCAATAAAGGCGCTGGCAGGAACCTTGGGAGATTGGCCCCAGAACCTAAGAAGGCGATCCTCAAAATTCATGACCAAAGGTTCCTCTCAGGATTCAGGCAGCCATTGATTGCGCAGGATGGAGGCAATGTCCATGAAGGCCTTGCCAGCGGGTGATTGAGACTGGACAGCGGCCACAGGTTGTCCGGTGTCGCCCCCTTCACGTATTTCGGTAAAAAGCGGCACCTCACCAAGAAAAGGAATGCCCTTTTCATCGCATTCGGCGCGGCCACCGCCGTTTCCGAACAGCTCAATGCGCTCGCCTTGAGGCGTCGTGTAGTAACTCATGTTTTCCACCATACCGAGAATCGGCACGTTCACTTTTTGAAACATGGCGATCCCCTTTCGGACGATACCCAGTGAAGCTTGCTGTGGCGTGGTGACCACCACCCCGCCATCCAGGGGTACCGTCTGGCAGAGGGAAAGTTGCGCGTCTCCAGTGCCCGGAGGCAAATCGACCAGCAACATGTCCAACTCGCCCCAATCCACACTGGAAAAAAACTGCTGGATGGTTTTCATGATCATGGGTCCTCGCCAAATGACCGGTTGATCATCGCTGAGCAGAAAGCCCATGCTCATCAGTTTGACCCCATGATTTTCCAAGGGAACCATTTTTTGCTCAGGGGTGATGGCTGGACGATCATGAACCCCCATCATCAGAGGAATGCTGGGACCGTATATATCGCAATCAAGAAGCCCTACGCGAACCCCGAGGTGATGCAGGGCACAGGCCAGGTTGACCGAGACCGTTGACTTGCCGACCCCTCCCTTTCCGCTGGCCACGGCAACGATTCGTTGGATGCCTGCCACGGCTTGCTGGTTTTCAAAGGGGTTTTTCTGCCCGCTTGTCGAGCCTTGAGGGCGACCTGATGCGGCAGGAAGTTTCACCTGAACGTGCACATGATCCACGCCGTCTGTCTGTCGAAGCAGTGTCTCGACCTCGTGCTTGATCGTGGCTGCTATTTCATCATTCCCCCCTGTCAACTCAATGGCAACGCTGACGGCACCATGGTTGCAAGCCACTTCTTTCACCAACCCGAAGGAAACAATATCCCGACTGTAACCAGGATATTTGATACCTTTCAAAAGCTCTTCGATATGTTCTTTGGTCATGATATGCGGTGAGGGGAGTCGCCGAAAGTTAAGTTGCTTGGTTCTATCAAACCTCTTTTTTCGGCAAATTTAGGAATGGTCCCTCCGCCCCTGGCTCATCCTAACCCGCCCCAACCCTTTGGCAATGGACTTTTTGAGCTGGAAATCAGCCCAGGAAATTCTTTAAATCCTCTGGAAGGAATTGGGCTTTATCCATCATCAGCTTCCCTGTATGCATCCCAGCATCATCTCTCGGTGCACGTGAAAGGATCACGCTTCCGCCTTCCAGTAGAAGACTATGAAACGGGTTGTCATTGTATCAAAATCCTCAGAAGTATCCGATCAAATCGTGGCACAGGCGATTGAACAACGCCTGCAGAGCCAGGGCCATGTCGTCTTTCGGGACTTGGATGCGGAATCGAACATGTTGTGGGCCAAGAGTGTCATGGATCAAATTCATCAAGCTGACCTCTTGGTTCCGCTCCTTTCGAAGGCTGCTGCGAGCAGCGAGCATTTGGCCTATCAGATTGAAACAGCTCATGACACGGCTCAAAAACACAGTGGAAAGCCTGCCATTATTCCTTGCCTGATCCAATGGGTGGGCCCCATCCCGGAGCCCCTGGGAGGCCTGCTGGCGCCCATCCACCATTTACTTTGGGAAGATGAGCAGGACACCGAGAAGCTCTTGGAGGACATCGAGACCCGCATCCGATCTTTGGAGGACATCGGATCGGCAACACCTACCCGCATCCAGCCAGGGCTCCGACTCATGCCCAAGGCAGCCCCCAAACCCAAGCCCATGAGGATTGATTTCGAAAAACAAGGACTGCCCAAAGGGCCCCTTCCTCTGGAACCCATCGGAGGAGCCGTTCCCCTCCACTCCGAGTTTTACATCCAGCGCCAGGTCGACCGAGATTTCAAGGATGCCCTCACCCGCTACGACAGTATTGTGCTGGTCAAAGGCCCTCGACAGATTGGGAAAACATCGCTTTTGGCAAGAGGCCTGCAGATGTCACGGGAGCGAGGGGCCAAGGTCGCCTTGACGGATTTTCAAAAATTTAATGCGTGCCATCTGGCCGACGTCAACAGCTTCTACCTGAGTCTGGCGGAATCTCTGGCAGACCAGCTCGACCTGGATGTCTTACCAGCAGATGTATGGGACGAGCGCCGTGGTCCCAATGTTAATTTTGAGCGCTTCATTCGAAAGGAAGTCCTGGATCACATGCACGCTCCGCTGGTTTGGGGTTTGGATGAGGTCGATCGTCTCTTCAGCTGCCCATTTGGCAGCGAAGTGTTTGGATTGTTTCGAAGCTGGCACAATGAAAGGGCGCTGGATCCAGAGTCACCTTGGGCCGGCCTGACGCTCTGCATTGCCTATGCAACCGAAGCACACTTATTCATCAGTGACATGAATCAATCCCCCTTCAATGTAGGGACTCGATTGAGACTGGATGACTTTGATGCGTCACAAATCGAAGAACTCAATCGAAGATACGGCACGCCTCTCAAGGACAGCACGGACATTGCTCATTTTCATCAACTGCTGGCAGGCCATCCTTACCTGGTGCGACGCGGCTTGCACGAAATGGCATCACGAAAGACCACTCTGCAGGAAATGACGGTCAAGGCCGACAAGGACGACGGCCTCTTTGGCGATCACCTCCGCCGTATCCTGGTCGTTCTGGCAAAGGATCCTCAACTCACGGATGTCCTCAAGGGGGTTTTGGCGGGCAAGGGTTGTCCTGACCCTGAAAGTTTCTATCGCCTCAGAAGTGCCGGGCTGATTGAAGGAACCTCTGAGCAGGCATGTAGGCCCAGGTGCGAGTTGTATCGCAGATTCCTTCAACGCCACCTGTAGTGAGCAGATTCCGCCAGGCTCAAGGCTGAGAAACGATGCTCAAATACCGACGGTAACTTTGAGCCGGATCAAAACCCTGAGCATCAAGGTGCTGATGGATCTGCACTCCAAAGCGTAATGTGAACGTTTCTCCGGGAGGCACTTCCACCCGCTTGGATCGATTGGCCTTGATATCCAGCGGAAATGGATTGGCGACCAGCACTCCGTAATCACGGCTATGGGCCCAAGTGTCGGGATTGCCGGGCCCTGTCATCAATTGCATCCCCACCCACTGGCCTTGAATGGTTCCGGAATAATCCCACCACTGATCCACCTTACCCCAGGTTCCCTTTTCGTTTTCACCGCCCTGACCATTGAGTATGCGACCTCCAAGCCCAGAACGGACCACTAAGGGAGTTGCCACACGCATGGTCAGCCCCATTTCTTCCTTCACTCCAAAATAAAAGGGCTTGTCGGCGGAAAACATGGATTCTTGAGAGATCAGATAACCATCGGTATTGGGCACGATCCGATACTCGAGTGTTTCCTTGCAGAGTTGGCTTCCATCCGCATCCACGTATGCTTGTTGAAGGTTCAATGTCAGGACCAGACCCTGGGTCTTCATGGCATCATAACCGAGATGCACCACTCGGCCTTCGCGGTTGTGCCAGAAATTGACTCCATTGAGGATGGCAAAACCCATGGATAAGCCCGGGTGCATGCTGGCATGGTCGGTGGCATCGACTCCTTCCACAGGAGGGAAAGGGCGTGTCACTTGAAGCCCTGAAGGGGTTTTCACATGGGCCCAGAAGGGACGATGAACCTCCGGATGCTTATGATAAAACCGAGCCAGTTCTTGCTCTCCCTTGATGAGCCTCCATCCATCACTGGCAGGTTCCAACCTCCAGTCATCGATAACCTCAATCTGCGCCTCTGTTGACGCACCGGGTTCCTCAGCTGTGGAGGGTGCACTAGTCTGGGTTTTGAGGTAAGCGAGTAAATCAGCGACCTGCGTGGGAGATAGAATATCACCAAAACCCCCGGGCATGGCCGATAGTTCAGAGCCCTCCCGAAGCTCTATCTGACTTTTAAGGATTCGACGAGTCTGTCCAGTGGCATCGGCAATAAGAATATCTCGCCCGGATTCGGAGACGACCAAGCCAGAGTAGGTTTCACCATCGGTCGTTTCGATCGCCTGCGAAGCAAAGCCCTCGGTGATCACAGCACTTGGATCCAAAATGGATTGAATCAACACCTCGGGTTTGGATCGTGAAAAGATATCCATCAGATCCGGAGCCAACACCTGTCCCCGGTTTTCCAGAGCATGGCAAGCCACACAGTTGGCTGCTCTTGCATCATGGAACAGGGCCCGGCCTCTTTGCGGGTTGCCTTGATCAAGCACATCGAGAACTTTTTGGATGGACGTGGTGGAACTTTGAGGCTGCAGGAATTGAGGTTCCAGAATCACTATATAAGAGGATTTACTCACTCGAGGAGACGATTGATTGGAACCCAGTCGAACCAGCCCCGCAGGAAAGTCGGCCTGATAAATGCGGTGTCGAGCATCTTCTGTTGAGAGGAATTGATCCGTCCCATCAAAATGATCGGTCAACCATCCTGGCGGTTGAGGAGCGCGTGTATCGTCGGCGATATACACCCTGGATGGAAAGAGCAACTCAAAGGACATGCCTCCCTTGACTTGAGATTCGGCATCGGCATTGGCGCTGCGTATGAATGGGAGACCTTCCAAATGAGCCGGTATCTCAACCAACTGGTAGGCACGATCGATGTAGGCCTCGGAGTGCTCGTTAAGGATGCCCACTTCATACGCAAGCCCGGATTCCGAGCTCAGATGTTCCATGACCGACGAAAAAAGTTTGGCTGTTTCCTTGGGGGCAACAGTCTCCTGGCGCGTCAATGCCGCGCCCTTGATCACAGGGGTCGCCCGACCTGAAAGTCGTTTCTGAGCCAGAAAGGATGTCATGGGGTCTGGATCCCCGACCAGAGGTTTGATCATTGATTCCTCAAGTAAGTCATCCTCCAGAAGACTCAGAAGGGCAGCCCGACGCAATGGTGCTTGCTCATGCTCAAGAAGTTGGATTCGCTCTGAAGGGGAAAACAAATCCCGCATGGCTTGCCAGGCCGAATAAAACACAATCCGATCCGATTCCGAGCCAATCAGCTCAAGCAACAGGGATTTCCAGTTCACATCGCTGGCCTGATGGATTGCCAGCACAGAGGCATGACGTAATCGGGCCTCCTCTTCCATCAACCCACTTCCTACAAACGGAGGGAGCTCCGATGCCTGATTGACCCTTGCCTGGTGCGCCACGATCCGCAGCGTCTGCAATCTGCGATTGATTCCCTTTTGCCATTGATCCGCAAAGAAAGCATTCCCTTTGGGATGGTTTTCTCCGATACGTCCCAGGGTCCAAAGGATCCATGTTTCCTGAGCGCTCTCCGCCTCCACCTGATCCATTGCCTGAACCAAGGCATCCCAATGTCGAATACCTAGACGTACCAATTCATCCTGCGCATCAGCGCGAAGAGCTGGCAGAGGTTGGTCGAAGCATGAAAGAAGTTCATTCAAGGACCATTGATCCCACGGCTTTGCCTTTTCTTGCCTCTTTGGGGCCTTCAATGGGTAGCCTTTAGGCCACATGAGGTAAATGCGCCCTTCATTGACCATTTGCCCGTTTTGCCATTCGACTCCATATTGTCGGCCCCAGCTTGAAATATAGATACCTCCGTCAGGTCCTATTTCAATATCGACGGGATCGAAGCTTCTTCCGGCACTGGACGGCATCGTGCGCCCCGTCCCGGCCTTGGCAAGAGTGAGGAGCTTTTCGGACTCAGGACGCATCCAGGCCCCCTTCCATTGCGGACGATAGATATAAACTTCTCTCCGCAACCAGTCATTGATCAGATACACGCCTTGATAGTGGCCTGGATAACCTTCCACATCGCAAAAAATTACCCCCGTGCCGGAACCCTCGAACAGGGGGCCCGAGGAAGGTGCCGAGGGTAAATGATCGTCCCCCTTCCAATCATAACTCCATGGATGTCCCCAACCAAAATTCGCACTGAAAAAAGGTGAAAAAATCTTATCACCCAGATTCTGATCATTATCGGTTCCCAGCCAATTGAATTGATGATCGAAGGTAATATCCCATGGATTGCGAAAACCCCGCGAGACGATTTCCAAATCGCTTCCATCCGGACGACATTTAAGAATGCCCCCGTTGAGCCCCCAATCATCACTCGGATGATGAAAAGTATTTTGGTAGCTGGTGGCCGTATACTTTTTTGAAGCAGGGAAATCAGGTGTGCCCACGGGTGCCTCCATCCCCCAAAGTTCACGAAAGGCCTTGGGCGCCACCCTCTCAGGTGCCTGATTCAATCCCTTGGAGTTTCCTTTGGACATGTAAACCCATCCATCGGGGCCTCGATTCAGGCCATGGAGACCATGCTCGATATTTCCAAGATCTGTATAAAGTTTGGTATAACTATCCCCTACTCCGTCTTGATCGGTGTCCTTGACCAGGGTCAAATCAGGTGCATTCGCGATCCAAAGAACATCTCCCACCCAACAGAGTCCCTGAATATTGTTGAGGCCTCGGGCAAACTCCTTGCGATCATCTGCCACCCCATCCAGATCTGTGTCGATCAATTCGTAAACCGAGTCCCCGGGAGTGTCCGGCTTGGGCTTGCGATACTGGGGGCCCATCCCCACGAAAAGACGTCCTCTGGCATCGAACGCCATGGCGCATGGATTTCTTACCAGCGGATCGCGGGCAAAAAGGCGCACCTCCAGATCTTCGGCGACGATCGGAAAATCATCGTTCTGTGCGTGCAGGAGAGATTCCCANGCGACGATCCAACATAGAAAGGAAACAAGCCGAAACGACATGTCTGAATGTTAGGTGGGTAAAGAGGCTTTGCAAGAATCGATCGCCTTGAAAGCGAGGACGGGGCCCCTGCCAAGTTCAACGAAATGCCTTGGGGAGTTCCGATTGCTTTTGTACCCAGGGAAGATGGCGATCAAACACCTTCGCAAAGACCTGATAGTGGTTGTGGGAGACAGCCTGCTGAGACCACGCATCCAGCCATTGCTGATAGTAAGCTCTCATCTTCTCGAGAGCCGGATGCGGATGGTCCACCGCAAGCAAATTGCGCATCTCATAAGGATCAAATTCGATATCAAAGAGCTCCTCTGAGGGATCCATCCCCTCTCCGTAAGGCCAGTAAATGTATTTATGGGTTGAAGTCACCACGCCGAGAGCCAAGGTGCCCGCCGTACCCCAAACCTGGATCAACGGCAGAGACTCTCGCACCATGGATGCCTTCCCTTGGACGATGGGCAAGAGGCTGCGCCCGTCCTGTGCATCCGACATTTCGATACCTGCAAGATCCAATATCGTCGACGCGATATCGATGTTTCCTGTTACGGCGTCAATGCGCTGACCTCGGCGGGAGTTCGCCATCCTCGGGTCATGGATCAGCAGAGGAACACGGCTTCCTTCCTCGTAGGGCAGGACTTTGCTGCCAAGGCCATGCGATCCATTGAAAAAACCGTTGTCGCTNGAATAGAGAANCACGGTGTTCTCCGCCACCCCCTGGGCTTGAAGTGCGTCCATGATCATGCCCACTGCCACATCAATCCCATGGANCTGCTGATGATACAGCCGCATGGCCGCTTGGTAGGTTTCCTCAGTATGGTAGCCCCACTGCTCATAGCGTGAATATTGGCGCCCCATCCGGTGCTGAGGCGCCAAATGTTCCCCTGCAGGCCTTCCGTGGTTGGGTAACTTACGGAAACGCGTTCCCAGATAAACAGCATCGAGTGTGGGATCTGGAGTCACCGGACGATGAGGCGCTTTGAAAAACAAGGTCAGGCAAAAAGGTTTGCCTGACCTTGTTGCCTGTTCAATGAAATCTGCACCGGCTGCCCCGTAGGCACGTGTGCTGTGAGGGTAGCGATCCGCATAGGATTTTAAATATCGATTTTGGCCGGTCTGATAAGAGGTTTGGCCAACACCGCCGAACCACACATCAAAATCGTCCATGGGCAAGTCTTCATACCGGTTTTCGGAACCAGGGGTCTCGACGTCCTTCACCACAGCAAAGCCAAATTTACCGCCAAAACCGGTATAATAGCCGGCACGACGAAGGGCTACTGGATAACTTTGCTGCCAAATGGAATCGATCATCGGGCCATGCATGAAATTGCAGCCCGTGCGGTATTCGAGCAAGCCCGTCATGACGTTGGCGCGACTTGCCATGCAAATGGCGGTGGTATTGTAGTGTCGGTCGAAGATTAGGCCCTGCTCACCCAGCCGGTCAATATGAGGTGTCTGGACATCAGGGTTGCCGTAGCATCCCAAGGTGTCGTAAGCCTGATCGTCAGCGAAAAGAAAGATGATGTTGGGCCGNTGCTCCCGTGCTTCAAGCCCGGAGAGGTAAGGAGATATCAGATGGAAGCAACCCGCACTTAAGAGTATACCCCATCGGAAAAGAGACCTTTGTGCCAAACGCCGAATCATGGCAGTGAACCCAACCCCTTTTGGCCAACCTCAATTGAAAACAGTGTGTTTACGTAAATAGGTCGGTTCATCCAGATTGATTGAATCGTAATAGGTCGGATCACATTTGGCAAANCGACCTGTTTTCTGCCCCCCCAAATTGAGCAAAGCTTGGAAAGCTCCTTTACCTTTCTGCTTGCCGAACCCCATCTTGGAAGGTGTCTGGCTCTGTCGATCCTGCTGGTGCAGCGAGTGAATCAAGTCTCCATCGAAAAGAGGGTTCTCCTCCATTTTGGCAACCTTTGCATGGTTCGTTTCAATCGGAACCTCAAACGACCCTTTGGAGCTTGCCTGGGTTATCTCGCTGGAGATGGTGGACGCGAGCTTTTCCGAACCTGAGCAAATCAGCAATATTCGGAGGGTCGTGGAGTCCTCTGGANAAAGCGAAGTGTCGGAGCAAAGAAACAAGGGCACATCAGAGGAAAGCCAATCCATCACTGCATTGCGTAACCCATGAATGTCCTGAAGTGTGGTTTGCCCGTGGGTCCTCACAAAGAGCAGGCAGGCATCCACCGATGCAGGTGCCTGCCCTTGATTAGCCAATGAGTGTGCTGCCAACTCCACCAGTGAATCACCTGGGCTCAAGTTCCACTCATGATAGCTGGCTTGCAGGCATTGACGATGGCAAACCTGATCCAAGGTCGTGGACGCGAAGCCTAGGGTGTCTCTGGAAAGAAACATCGTCCAGATGGTTTGAGCGCTTCTTGCCAGGACATTCTCTTGAGGTGGGGGCTCGACAGCTGAAGTCAACAATGAGCCCTTGTTGGATGGCTTTTTTGGAACTTCGACCTGACACAAATCTCCGTCAATTGAGGACACCAATGGATTGAGCAAGAAGAGCCTGTCGACCCATGAAAAAGCCTGCTCACAAATCGTCGATGGAGCCGTGTTCAAGGAAAGAGACGTCTCAGATGAGGGCAGGGTCAGNAGTAGAGCCAGGCGATGCCCACGATCTTTCAGATGTTTNAGCAGTGTAAGGAGAACCTTTCCATCGCCTGGGTCTTCAAGGGCCGCCACCACCAGGGACCATCCGGGCTGCTCCATGAAATCGCTNGCGCCTTGNACCCCTTGGTTACCACAACGGAACCCCCCCTTGGCATCCGGAAAAAGTAGGACGCGGTCTTCCGCAACCGTGCTTGGCTCGTCCAGACGCACCTCTATCGCGATTGCCGGTGGAGAGAACCCGTTCGCGGCGTCTTCCAGGCAGGGTTGAGCCCCTTTGCCAAAACCGATGAGGTAGGCATTGGAGGCCTTTGGGTGGTCAACAGATGAGTATGCAGGGTGTGCCATGAGGAAGAGGATGAAGGGATACTAGTTTTCCATTCGGAACAAATTTCGAAGACGACGGCCCAGGGGAAGTCGTCGGGATTCAAGTTCTCGCTCCCTGGCGATATCAAAGGCCCCAAACTTCAGTAAGCCTAGCGATGTGGCATATTCAGGACGGTCCGTCACCGAACTGGGTCCATTCAAATTGTGGCCTTTACCTGTTTTGACTGGGCAACCAAAAACTTGCTCTGCAAGAAGACAGATTTGGGGAATATGGGCTCCACCCCCACAAAGCACGACGGAGCGAAAGAGAGGAGCCGCACCGACGCGATGGATCTCTGCTGCAATGATCCGTAAGAGCTCCTTGAGTCGCTCATGCATGATTTTCTGCAAGGTCTCCACTTCGACTCGATAATCCGTCAGTCCCGTTTCATTGGAAATCTCCCTTATCTTCCCGCAGGTGCCTTCATCCACCAGAGCAGCTCCGTATTTTCGCTTGAGATCTTCCGCTCGGTCAAAACTACATTTGAGGCCTGTGGCCAGATCTTGAGTCACGTGATCTCCCCCAACAGCCAGGAGTCCCGAGTGAGAGACAATTCCCTTGGAGCAAAGCACATACTCGGTCACTCCTCCGCCCAAATCCATCACCAGAGCGCCCTCTTCCTTTTCTGAAGGGCTGAGAACCGCCAATCCCGATGCCAGGCCACTGAAGGCCAGATTCTCAGGTTCTAGACTCATTTGACGCAGGCATTTCACTGTTGATTGCAAGTGTTCCTTCTGAGCCTGGATGGCGTGCAGGACCACCGACAACTGGGAGCCACTCATGCCCACAGGTGAATGCCTTACGTTGTTCTCATCCACCATGAAATACTGGCGAATGACATGAAGCATGTGATCGGTGGGACCCAAATGAAATCGTCTTGCATGGGCCATGACATCCTCCACATCTTCGGGAGAAATGGAGCGATCAGCTGAAGCGATCGCATGAGATCCCGAAAAATGGTGAGAGCGTATGTGCTGCCCGGTCACTGCAAGGTAGAGCTGATGCACTTCCAGATCCGCCTTGTCTTCGGCCTGATGGATGGCGGCACGGATATCTTCATGAGCTGCTTTGGCATCGACGATTTCTCCCTTCAAAACCCCACGTGATTTTGCTTCGCCAAAACCAACAATGTTGATGGCTTCATCAGGACTGAGCTGAGCGATGATCGCGACCACTTTGGAAGTTCCGATTTCCAAGGCAGTCAAAGTGTCATTTCTTCTAAACGTCCACATGATCAGGGGTAATGGTTCTTAGTCGATGATGTCCGTCTTCTGCCTGAAGGCCTTCCTCGGGCGCCCACTCAATAGGTACGTTGTTCTGGATGGTCAGATCCAGAAAGGACAACCGACGACCTATCCGATGGCCATATTGCATGACCTGATGCCACTTCGCTAATTGTGCCTCAAAACGATTCAATGCAAAAAGTATGCGTTGGCCATCCTGAGTGTGGACAATCAACTGATCTTTTTCCGAAATCTCGACATTTTGGATATGTATCTTCTCACGCAGGATCGAGTGCTGGAACGCATTTACCCATTGGACAGCCGCTTGAAAATGAGGCGATGCAACCGATTGGCCCACTTGGAACGTCATTGCCGACACATTGACGATTTCAGGCAGCTGCTGCCAACGCAGCCGGAGTTTACGTGGAATCTCCTCCTTATTCGGCATCGGCATGACCACTCCGTCTCCGTCCACCAGAAGCGACATCAGCCCGATACTGCCCCCTTCCTGAAACTCTGGCCTCAGGAGACGTATTTGAGCAATGGGCCTCCGCTCCTGGACTTGGATGCGCAGTGTCTCAGGAAAGAGTCGTTCTACGGAGGCTTCATGCACAAAGGGAGAAAGTTCCAGGTTGCGCTTGATTTCGGCCAGGTGAAAGGCCAAGAGATTGTCTCCCGGCTGAAGCCCAGTCCACTGAATCAGCACGTGCTGAGGAATAACGCCCTGAGATTTCACCTGGAATCGCTTCAGCGCCAAGGCTTGATTGCTCCACACAAAGGTTTTGAGAAACCACTGCAAGCCGCCCTGAAAAACCCATACCATCAAGGCAATGGAAACCAACCAGGCCATGAGCTGAAAACCTCGCCTCCATCGCCTGCGCCGCTTGCTACGACGTTCAACGCCCAGACCAATGTCCTCATGGGCTGATACCTTGAAAGGTGATGGCGAGGATGCAAACATCAGGAAAGCGGAGCAGATTGAGAGGGATTCACCGATAGCGGATGGGCAGAATGACGTTTTCGGGCATCTTCCACCATCCACTGACACAGAGCATCGAAATCGATCCCCGAGGCCTGGGCAGCCATCGGCATGAGGCTGGTCTCGGTCATTCCAGGAAGGGTATTCATCTCAAGGAGAGTAGGGCCATGGCAATCCAACAGCAGATCCACGCGGCCATAGCCTGCGCAGCCCAATGCTTCATAGGCTTGGCGCGCTATGTGTTGGCAACGCTCGGTCTGGAATGTGTCCAGTTGAGCCGGGCATACATACTCAGTGGCACCCAAGGTGTATTTGTGGTCATAATCATAGGCCGCATCATCCTTGGGAAGGATCTCGACAATCGGGTGAGCTCGACCATCGAGAATGGCTACTGTCAATTCCCTTCCTTGAATACACTGCTCCACCAGGGCGGTGCCCCCCATGGAAAGAACCTGTTCAATGGCCGGCTGCCACTGTGCCTCTTTTTCAACAAAGTGAAGGCCCACACTGGATCCCTGGCAGGAAGGCTTGACCACCAAGGGTAAGGACAGCTCTTCAGGGATGAGCTGATCGGCATCGGAAATGACGGAAAAAGCCGGTGTGGGCAGACCCCGTTCCATGAACACCTTCTTAGCACTGGCCTTGTCGAAGGCAAGGCGACTGGCATCCGGCCCACTCCCGGTGTAAGCCACTCCCAGTCGGTGTAATTCGGACTGCACTTGCCCATCTTCGCCATAGGTGCCATGAAGGGCGAGGAACGCCACATCCACTTGGGTGGGCAAGGATAATTTCCCCTCACAAGGGTCGACGGCATGCACAGCATGACCCTGTCTCTGCAAGGCAGCCATCACCGCTTTTCCAGAGCGAAGGGAAACGTCCCTTTCCTCAGAAGGCCCTCCCATCAAAACCGCAATTTGGAGTTTGGTGTTCATTGGCCAAGGATTTGCACTTCAACTTCCAGTTCCAAACCTCGCTCCTCTCTGGCCCGCTTTTGGATCAAGTCGATGAGCGAGAGAACCTCAGCCGCTGTGGCTCCACCGAGATTGACAATGAAATTGCCATGGACATCGGAAACCATGGCCTGTCCATGCCTTTGACCCTTGAGGCCCAACTCCTCGATTAATTTGCCCGCCGGACAAGTATCAGGATTTTTGAAAGTACACCCGGCACTGGCACCAATGGGTTGCGAGCCTCGCCGTTGAGTGGCAAAGACATCCATGATGGCCCGCACTTGCCCCTCGGATGCCGGCAACGCTTCAAAAGTCGCTTCAATGGCAATGTGTTCGCTCAGCATGGGGCAACTTCGATAAGTGGTTTCGATCGCTTCACTTTTCAAGGTGCTGAGATTTCCCGATCGATCCATCACCGTCATGGAAACCAAGGCATCGAAAGTCCATTTACCCATCGCACCCGCATTCATTCTCAAAGCTCCCCCGACACATCCAGGAATGCCCTCCAGGAATTCCAGCCCGGACAAACCATGTTGACGGGCCTTCTCGGAGATCTGCTTGAGCCGGACCCCTACTCCCGCGCAAAGATGATGATCCTGCACCTCAAGGCGCAGGAAAGCTTGGCTGGAGAGGGAGACAACAACCCCTCTGACTCCTTCATCTGGAACCAGCACATTGGACCCTCTCCCCAAAAAATGCACCTCTTTGGAGGAAGTCAAAGCCCATTGAAGCGTTTTTGTCAGGTCTTCCAGGCAACCAGGTATTACATAAAGATCAGCAGCCCCCCCTACCTTCAGGGTTGTCTTCGGCCCGAGCGGCTCGCGGAACTTGACCACCGAATCTTCTCCGAGGTGTTGGCGCAAGTCCCGGGCTTCACCCTCCAGGCAGGAGTCGGAAACAACGGGCCTTGGATCTCCAGAGGAGTGGTCATGACGGGTCGTGGATGCACAAGGTGGATTCATGGCATCATGGTCATCGAACGCTCAGGGTTCAGCATGGAAGAAGCTGGCTTGGCACCTGAGGGTGCGGACAAGGTGGACGCTGAAGCATCCTGTCCCAAAAATCCGCCACAGTTGAGGTAATGAACCATTTGCTCGCTGATTCTGGCAGCTGCATCCGGGGCATCGAATGTTTGCAGATTTTCTTGGATCTTTTCCCTGAAAGGGATATCGGCGGAGAGCCGTTCAATCGCTGCAATCAATCGTTGGGGAGTCATCTCCTTTTCATCCATGAAGAGGGCTGCGTTGGCATCAGCCAAGGTGCGTGCGTTGACGCGTTGATGCTCATCAGCCGAATGGGGATAGGGAATCAGCAGGGAGGGACAGCCTGCTGCAGCCATTTCAGAAATGAAGGAAGCACCTGAGCGAGCGATCGCCATAGTCGCAGCCCCCAGGGCCAATTCCATCCGCTCCATGAACGGAAGGACCAGAGCCTTGATGGCGGCTTGTGAGTAGGCGTTGCGTAGGCTCGAAAGATCCTCCTGCATGCCGCACAAGTGGATGACCTGGCATTGGGGCAAGGATTGATGGAGCCACGGCAGTGCCTGCATCATTTTCCGATTCAACCCAAGGGCTCCCTGACTGCCACCGGTGATCAGTAAGATGGGTTTTTCAGGATCCAATCCCAATTCGGAACAGCAGAAAGACCGTTCCAGGGATCTGAACTCACGGCGAACTGGCGTGCCGGTCAAGACAACCCTCGCGGGGCTCAACAGAGCTTTGGCAGATTCGAAGCCAACAAAACCCAGCGACGCCACCTTGGCCAGCCATCGAACCGCCTTTCCGGGGATGGTGTTGCTTTCATGGTAGAAAATCGGCCTCCTGAGCAACAAGGCGGCCAGGGTGGGAGCAAGGCTTGTAAAACCTCCCATCGCAAGCACGGCATCCGGGCGATATTTAAACATCCATTTGAGACAATCCAGAAATCTCAGGGGAAAAAAGGCAAGAAATCGCAGCCGCTGTCCTGATTGCCATCCTAGGGACTTCAGAAAAACCTTGGGGTAGGAGGAGTCTTCGGAGGCCAGCCGATCAATAGGTTTTTCAGAGAGGATGAGTGTGGGTTGGTGAT
Organism: Pedosphaera sp.; assembly: GCA_002686885.1. Lineage (GTDB taxonomy): Bacteria > Verrucomicrobiota > Verrucomicrobiia > Limisphaerales > AAA164-E04 > UBA7971. The sequence continues at coordinate 61,791 of NYYT01000044.1, read as the reverse complement.
TCGCTTCGTGCAGACAATCCGCAATCGCCAATCCCGGAAAGAGATGACCCCCGGTTCCACCGCAGGCAATGGCCAATTTCCAAGAGCAACTCTTCTTTTGGAGACCCTCACTCATGCTTGAAACAAATCATTGGACTCCACATGCACAGGCCCATGCTGGCCGTAGGTGCGCAGGGAATGATTGGCAACACTCACCAAGACGCCAACTCCAGCCATCATGAATAAAAGGTTGGATCCTCCGTAACTGATGAAGGGGAGTGAGAGTCCCTTGTTAGGAAGGGTGTTGGTCACCACAGCCATGTTGATGAAAGCCTGGAGGCCGATCAGAAATGTCACCCCGGCTGCCATGAGAAATCCAAATCGATCTCGCGCGTTCCAGGCAATGAAAAGGCCCGACAGGATGAAAACCGTGAATACGAGAACGACCCCCACCGTCACGAAAAGTCCCATTTCCTCTCCGATCACCGCAAAAATGAAATCGGTCTGTTGTTCAGGCAAAAAGTTGATTTTGATGCGCCCGCTTCCCAATCCCATGCCCTCCAAACCACCGGAGCCGAATGCCAGGAGTGATTGCCAAATTTGGTAAGCGTGATCTTCCTTGTGCTTTTCCGGATCCAACCAGGCCATGAAACGTTCTCCGGGGGTGACTTGCGTTGAAAAAATATACACAAGACCCGCAACACCAATGACAAATAAAAGCCCAAAACCCAACCAACGCGAACCGGCCAGTAGGAGCAAAACGGCAGTAAGAGCCGCCAGAAGCACAGTGGTGCCTCGATCCGGCTCACTGAAGATGAGCCCCAAAAGCAAACCCACCGGTATCAGGGGAAGCAGGAGGCCATGGCCCCATGACCCCATCTTTTCGGCATACTTCTCCCCATACCATGCCAGAAAAACAATGAGGGCGAGCTTGGCAAATTCTGAGGGTTGAAAACTGATGATGTTGCCGAACACAAACCACCGCCTTGCATTGTTTCTCACCTCACCAAAAACAAAAATAAAACCCAGTAGCACGACAGCCGCAAGGAATAGCGTGAGCGCATGGCGGCGCATCCATTGATAATCCTTCCACGCCAACAAGACGGCCCCTGCGAGCCCCATCGATGCATAGACGAGATGCTTGGCAAGGAGGAAACTGCCCTCCTGGTGCATGCTCGCACTATAGAGCATGACGGAGCCAAAGGTCAGCAACAGGGAAACGCAGAAGATCAACAGGTAGGCCGCCTGTTTGATGCCGATTCCTCTGCTTTCCAGGTCACCCATCGATGATGCTCGAATTGATCGTTTAAGGACTATTTCCCGGAAGCCACGTTTTTGACCGGTATGGAAAGCACCTGCCCGGGGTGAATGATGTGAGAGCGAATGCTGTTGGCTTCACGGAGAGCGCCAAGGCTCACACCGTAGGTGCGGGCAATGGCACTCAGCGAGTCGCCAGCCTGAACCACGTGTGTCTTACCGGATGTCTTGGGAGCGTCCCCGACGACGGCCGAAGCGCTGCTGGCTTGAAGGGTCGGCGAACTTCCCTGAGGAATGACCAGCTTCTGCCCGACTTGAAGTCTTCGGGGATCCAGGCCCGGATTGGTTTCAAGGATGGCCTTGACCGTCGTTTGATAGGTCGGTGCGATGCGCCCAAGCACCTCTCCGGAACGCACCACATGTTCCACGAGTTTGCGCTCGACAGAGGATGGAGTGCCGCTGGACGGATCGGACGGGCTAGCACCCTCATCGCTGGCTTGATCTTCAACAGGAACCGCTTTTTTCTCGGCAGGCTTGATGGCCCATTGGCTAGGTGGAGCGGATTGAAGATCCGGCGCCTCAGCGGGTTGAATGGCCGTGGACGGATCGGGTGCAATGGGAGCTGTGTTGCCCGATGGATTGCCTGCGATGGGCATGGTCACTTCCTGCTCCTTCTCCACAAATTCATTGTAAATCTCCTCTTGCGGATTCTGGTTGGATGCAGAGGATGAGGCATCCTGTGGATCCGACGTGCCGGAGGTGGCAGTGTTGGAAGCCATCGATTGAGCATCGGGCTTGCAACCCTGCATGAGCAACAATCCGGTAATGGGGAGCACATGGGCCGCCACGATGACGAACACCGTGGACAACACCTTCGTTTTACGGCGTTGCAACTGCTCCAGTTGGGAGCCCGATGGCTTCTGCGGATTGCGCGGTTTCATGAAAGTCTAATTTAGCATTATTTTGATTTTTTTCGAAAAATACTTCGCATAAGTGGTTTCCCCACCAAGCCTCCATCCAAATTTCATTTAGATTCGATCCTCTTCCTTTGAATGGAAAACTGCACCTTGACGGTGCGCATGTAGCGCATCATCGGGTGCCCGACTAGAACTCAATTGGGATACAACTTTACGGAACAACTCGCCAAGACGATCCACTGACTGGAAGGATTCCAGAGTGGAACAAGCAGGTGACAACAGAACGACGTCGTGGGGTAAGGCTTTACGGCTAACTGCTTCACANGCTTGTAATAAATCTTCACTGATCTGACAAGGCGCAAATAGACTCCAGGCAGCCCGAAGATGCTTGCCGGCCGGTCCAATCAGAAAAACCCCCTTCACACGATGCGAAATCAGAGGACCCAACTGATGATAGTCCAACGAGCTGATATCTCCTCCCGCAATCAACCACACATGGGGTTCGTTGGGTTTGGGCGGCTTGAGTGCCCTCAAAGAGCAGTCCAGCGCCAGAGGATTGGACGCACTGGCGTCGTTGATGTAGGTCACGCCATCGAGTTCCCGCAGCCGCTCCCCGCGCGACGGCAAGGGATGCAGTTGTTTCAAGGCCAGCTTCATCGACTCAACGGAGATCTTCAAAATATGCCCCACCAGCATGGCAGCCATCACGTTTTCAGCATGATGCTCTCCCTGCAATGGGCATTCTGCCATATTGAACAAAGGTCCCGACCAACCATTGATGCGGCTGATCAGAAGCCCACGGTCCATGAACACATCGGCGCGGCGATTCTGAGACGAAAAACTGATCACCTTACCCGGAATATGGATTCCCAAACTTTGGAGTCGGGCTAATGCCTCACTTTGGATGATCAGCCAATCGTGCGCCTGCTGATTGGCAAACAATCGAGCCATTTGACGGCATACATCATCCAATGAATCCCCCACCATGTCCGGGTGCGGGGCAAGATTGAGAAGCAGGGCGATCGAAGGCCGAAAAAAGGTCGTCTGTTGCAACTGTTCAGGGGACAGCTTGAGTGTCAGNAAATCCAACTGTCTTGTTTGAGTAATCACTCCAGCAATCGGTGCATCCTCGGGGCCGGCGACCATGGTTTCTCGCTGCCCGGATTCCATGATGGCCTTCAAGCAGGCTGCCGCGCTGGATTTGCCATTGGATCCTGCGATGGCAATGTTGAGACATTGACTCTCCCGATAACCGAACTCGAGTTCCCCCATCGCAGCCACCTCCTCCTCTGGCACCATCCGCGAGCATCCAGGGTCCCCTTGAACCGAGGGATCTTGAATCATTATTTCTACAGAAGTTTCTATTGGCTTGCCCCATGGCAACCATTGGGCCTTGGCGACTTCTTTCAATTGCGGCAGGCCGGACACCTCTTCCGGCTGAATGCCAGGATCCGANAGGTAGACCTCGGCCCCGCTATCCAACAAATAGCGGGCCGTTGCCAGGCCTCGTGAGCGAGCACCAAGCACCAGGATCTTTCGTTGTTTCCAGTCCATCATTGGGTGGTCTAATAAGGGTTTAGCGTATCTTCAAGGTCAGCAGAGCCAAGCTCGCGAATAGACCAGCAAGGATGTAAAATCGCATAACGACCTGATTTTCATGCCAGCCAAGCTGTTCAAAATGATGATGCAGGGGAGCTCGCAAGAAAATACGCTTGCCCACTCCTGTCTTGCGCTTGTGATATTTGAAANAACTGACCTGCAGCATGACAGAGAGGGCTTCGAGCACGAACACTCCCCCGGCGATCATCAGAATCAGCGGTTGGTGAATGAGTACNGCAATAATTCCGAGTACCCCCCCCAACGCAAGAGATCCGGTATCCCCCATGAACACCTGAGCCGGATGGCAGTTGAACCAAAGAAACCCCACACAAGCGCCCATCATGGCAGAGCAGAAAACGGTCAGTTCCGAAGCACCCGACACGTAGGGAACCTGCAAATAATCTGACCAGTTAACGTTGCCTGCTATGTAGGTCAAGGCAATGAAGACGCCCGTCACAATCAAGGTGCAACCAATGGCCAAACCATCCAAGCCATCGGTCAAATTCACGGCGTTGGAACTACCCATGATGGCCAACAATGTCAGCCCCATGCCGACCAAGGGCGCATTGACCAGCATCGGTTCCTTGAAGAAAGGAACCATGATTTCATCAATCAGGGGACGAGTGGATGGGACCAGGAAGAGATAGATGGCTACCGAAGCCCCCAAAATCAACTGCACCCATAATTTAACCTTTGATTGGATGCCATCGGCATCCTGTCGCGTCACCTTCAAGTAGTCATCGTAGAACCCGAGGGCCGAAAGCACGATAAGGGAGAGCAGGCAAAGAAGAATCATGGCGTTCCATTGCGCCCAGAGAAGGACCGCGAAATCCATGGCACACACGATCATGACCCCCCCCATGGTCGGAGTTCCTTTTTTATCCGTCACGCGAACCATGCCTCCCGCCTGCTCAGATTTATCTGCGTAAAATTGGCGGAACTTCAAATCCTTGAGCCAGGCAATGATGCGAGGCCCCAGGATCAAACTGAAAGCCATGGCCGTAATGACCGCACCAATACTCCTCACGGATATGTAACGGAAGACGCGTATCGGAGAAAGGGCATCCTCCCACGTGGTTCCCTGACTCCACTGCAAAATCCATTCGTGCAAATAATAAATCATGAGGAGAGGGGAAGCCTGGGTTGGGTTTCTTGATCGGTGACTGTTGAATGGCTTTTCAAGGCAGGTAAAAGCTCTTCCAGATGTGCACCTCTGGAAGCCTTCATCAACCATTGGTCATCCGGGCGCACCCATTGGGAAAAATCAGACACCGCTTGGGAGGTGGATTCGAAAAAGTGCGTCTCTATTTGTGAGGAACTTTCATGAATGGTTTCAAACCATGGATACGTCCCTTGCCCGATAGCCACGCAACAATCAAAGGAGCGTTTGACTGCCTCCATTCCCAAACGCTGATAAACGCCTTCTGCATGGTCCCCCAACTCCATAAGCTCCCCCAGCACACAAACCTTTCTACGATGCGACTCACTGACTTGTTCGAAGGTCTCCATAGCCGCAATGCTCGAGTCTTCATTGGCGTTGTAGGCATCATTCCAAATGGATAAGGAGCCCACCGTGGTGTGCGCCATGCGCATGCCAGGAAGGGATGCTTCTTCCAAACCACGAGAAAGCATCTTCGGATCAGCCCCAAGGCAGACACCCGCCGCAAAAGCCAATCCTGCATTGATGGCCTGATGTCGACCAGGCACCGGAAGACGCACTTGTTCTGAGACATCAAAGCCCGCTGCATATACGGCAAAGGAAGTTCCCTTGGCATCCACTGAAATAGCATCNATTTGAAAGGTCATTCCCGGGNGCGTACCGACGCTCACGACCCGTGCCTTGGTGCGNGNGNCGAGTCGGGAAGTTTTGGGNCAATCCCCATTGAGAAAGAGCCACCCGCTCTCGGAGAGCGATTCAGCCAAGGCACCCTTCTCCCTTTCGATGGCATCCAGACTGCCAAAATGNCCTAAGTGGGAACCGCCTATGGAAGTAACTATTCCATGGGTGGGCCGGGCCATATGCGACAGGTGGGCGATTTCGCCGGGATGATTGGTCCCAATCTCCACGACCAGATACTCGCACTTGGAGTTCANCCGGCACAAAGTCAGCGGCACACCAATATCGTTATTGAAACTCGCTGGGCTCGATTCAGTGACACCGTGATGCGAAAGTGCCGCATGCAGAAAGGCCTTGGTGGATGTTTTGCCATTGGAACCTGTGATACCGATGATCGGGATCTGGAAAAGAGACCGGTACCATTGGGCCAAATCCCCCAAAGCGCGACGTGTGTCCTCGACCTCAATCATGGGCAAGGACATCGATGGAGGTATCCGACNTTCCTCGACCACCACNCCCCCTGGCAAAGGCTGCATCTCANGACGGATGAAGCGGTGGGCATCATGAAGTGGCCCCCGAAGAGCCACGAAAAGATCTTGTCTGCCAAGATTCCTGGAGTCGGTGCTGACACCTGTGAGCACTTGCTTCTTCGCAGGCGATCTCAAGCGGCCGCCGACGGCTTGAGCGACTTCCTCACAGGAAAAAGGAGACATCTTCATAGCACGCAGCCTTTCTGAGGGTCTCCTGTTTTCTCCATGGCAACCCTGGGAAGCGCGAGAAACCTTTGAAAAAAACCACACCCTCCCAGGAGGCTGGAGTGAACAACGCCCGAGACATAAAAAACAATCAACTGGTGGGCTCGTAATGGCATCATCCCACTAAAAGTTGACGGCGCGACTTTGGACGACCAGCTCTTCCGGCATTTGGTCCGCAGGGAGGTACCACTCGCTGGGCTTGAGGTTCAGATAATTGGCGGCTCTTTGGGCAATCGACTTGAATACCGGGGCGGAGTGAATGCCTCCATAACCCGTCCCTTCGGGCTCGTTGAAAAGAACCGAGATACAAATTTCAGGAGATTCTGCAGGCAAAAACCCAACAAAAGAGGCGAGGTGCTTGGAATAGGAATAATGGCCATCCACAATCTTGCGCGCCGTGCCGGTTTTACCGGCTACCGTGTAATCTTCAAGTTGAGCCCGGCGGGCGGTACCATGCTCACTGGCCACGCGAGTCAGTGCTTGGGTCAGTGCACGCGTTGAGGATGTTGTCAGAACCTGNCGCACGACGTGAGGATCGTATTGCGACATCACCCGACCATCTGGATATTCAATACGNTCAATAATCATGGGCTGCATGAGTTTTCCACCGTTGGCAATGGCAGCCATGGCCATCGTGATTTGAAGCGGTGTCACGGAGATGGTGTACCCAATGGCCACCCGCGACATGGTCACATCGCGCCAGTGCTTCACGTGATGAACGGTTCCAGATAATTCTCCAGGAAGTTGAATGCCAGTTTTTTCACCAAAACCAAAGTTATTGATGTATTGATGGAAACGCCTCGGCCCGACTCCTCGTATGATTTTGTAGGTTCCGATATTGCTGGATTTGGCAAGGACCTCCATGACCGACAACGAACCATAGCCGTGGTCATCGGACAGGCTCCACCGACCATTGGAAAAACGACCATTTTCGCAGAAAACCTTGTCATTTAAACCCGAAGTTCCTTCGCTCAAGGCCGAGGCAATGGAAACAATCTTGAACGTGCTTCCTGGTTCAAATTGATCACTGATGGCTCGATTCTTGTCAGCCGACTCCGCCCCTTTCGCCGTTGCCGGGGCATTGGGGTTGAAAGTGGGGTAACTGGCCATTGCCAGAATTTCACCTGTTTGAGGTCGCACCAGAACGATGGAGGCGCTTCGCGGCCGGGAAGTTTCAACCCCCTTGACCAACTCCTCCTCAACAATGGCCTGAAGACCGGCATCCAAGGTGAGCACGACATTCATTCCCGCACGCGGGGAAAGATCGCGATAACGGTATTCCCTCAACTCCCTCTTTCGCGGGGCCCGCTCTGTTTCTGTCCAACCAACAACACCTTTGAGCATGTCATCGCAGGTTTTTTCGATACCTGCCACACCCTGAGTCATGAAGACGGTATGCCCTCCGTGGAGCGCCTCCTGCGAGCGCGTGTAACCCAGGGTATGGGCGGCGAGCATTCCGTTGGGGTATATGCGCTTGAAATCGTCGACGGGTTCCACGAATACCGCATGGCGACGCATTTTTTCGATGAAAGCTTGCTCGGAGGGGTGGAGCTGATCGTGATTCGGGTCGAATGGGTAGGCCGCAATGTAGTCCTGCAACCGGGAGAACTCCTCATGAGTCACTTTCACCTTCAGGCGCACATGAGGGTCGAGCACTTCACGACCTTTGACTTTGACGTANTGTAGCTCAAGGCGCTCACGAAGAGAAACTTCGTCCACGCCCAGACATTCGGCAATCGCCTTTGCCATGGGCTCATTGTATCGATCGATGTAGGCAAGATTGGCGCAAAGTATGCGCACTCTCTGATTGGAGGCCAAGAGCACCCCCTGCCGGTCCAGAATTTCGCCGCGCTCGGTTTCCCGAAGATAGGTGCGGCGTGTTTTTTCCTGCGCTTTGGAAAGCAGGTCCTCATGCTGGAAAACCTGAATGTAGATCAGCCGTCCCACGATCACCACGAAACCCAACAGCAACATCACGGCGAACGTGAGCATCCTTCGCAATTGCATCGCATGCACTGTTCGGCATTTGTCCGCTGTGGGAGTGGTTTTCATGATGGTTGACTCAAGGCATGTAAGTGCGATGGACTCTTTCCATGACCAGGCCGCTTGNGCGGCGCAGCGCATTTTCATCGANGTTCGCTTCCGCAGAGGACGGAGCATGGGATCGCACTGACTCAGGCTCTGGCAGCGGTAGGCTGAGGATGTCTTCTGGCGCNGGAGCCACCANATCGAGCGCTCGTCGCCTCACTTCCGCCTCCAGATACTTGGGCGAAACCACAGCCGCATAAGCCTGATGCTTGAGCTCATTCTCTCTTTTGACCAATCGAAGTTCTCGTTCCAATTTTTCGACTTCCTCTGCTTTTCGATGCAACGACTCCTTTTGGTGGAGATAGCCCACACAGGCTGCCCCCACGACCAAAAAGGCGGTCGCACACCGAATCAACCAGCCCACACTGATCGCTTTTTCCGTATGTTGATGATACGTATTCATGACACTCCAACGACGCTTATTTGTTTACTCCTTCAGACCTTACTCGCGATCTGCTTGACTCAATGAACGCTCTAAACTCACGGCCCTTAGACCAAGCCAATCAATTTCCTGTCCAGGCCCATTCCCTGCCTTCAGGGAGGTCCTGAATTTTTTCCATGACCCTCAACTGAGCACTCCTTGACCGAGGGTTCTTTAAAATTTCCTGCCGCGAAGCCTTGATGGACTTCCTGGGCGACCAACGTGCAAACGGCTCCCTGGGAACACGCAAGGCCGGAGTATCCGCTTCATCTCCCGCCTCATAGGAAGCCCCCCAGAAATGGCCAAAACGCTTAACCAGGCGGGCCTCCAGGGAGTGAAACGAGATCGTCGCAAGACGCCCCCCCTGCTTGAGCACCCTCCAGGCACTCACCAGTCCATGCTTCAGCTGACCAAGTTCATCATTGATCTCCATGCGCAGTGCCTGGAAGACACGCGTTGCAGGATGATGCTTGCTCGACCTTCCTCCAACCGCCTGCTCCACACACNGGGCCAGCTGAGAGGTTGTCTCGAATTTTGCAACTCGCCGGGANTGCGAAATGGCTTGTGCAATTTTTCGAGCCCTCGGCTCTTCNCCCAAAGANCGGAANAGCCTCGCCANGTCCTCCTCATCCCACTCGTTGACAAGATCGCTTGCCTTGAGGTGCTGAGCTGGGCCCATCCGCATGTCAAGCGGCCCTTCTTTCAAAAAACTAAATCCACGATCCGCATGATCCACTTGCGGACTGCTGATTCCCAAATCCATACAAACGCCATCACAGGACTGCCCGGGCAACCATGAGTCCACCTCCGCAAAGCAACCCTGTCTGACTTCCAGGCGATCCGCATACTGCGCAAGATGCCTCTTCGCAGCAGCAATCGCCTGCGGATCCCGATCGGTCGCATAAAGACGACCATTGGAACCGATGGCTTGCAGCACTCCCCCTGCGTGCCCCCCACCCCCAAGGGTCATATCCAGAAAAACATCTCCCTCTTGCGGATTTAGCGCTCGAAGGGTCTCCTCATAAAGGACGGGAATATGGTGAAAGCCCTGAGTCATTCATGATCAACCCTTGCGCAACCAAGCCGACAGCCGTTGCTTGAGTCGTAGCCACCAGGAGGACTGTCCCCGTTGAGGCAGTTCGGATCCCGCAGCCGGTAGGCGCACTGCCTTCTGAATTCCCACCGTAAACCGGTGGTGACGTTGATCCACCGCGCCGATAGGAATGATTTTCTCAAATAAATCCTGTTGTGCGCCCTCCTCCATGCCGACTGTCGCCTGTGATGAGTGGTTGCGCTTGAATACACCTCGAACACCCCGTGACCTATGCGATGCACGGGGTGTTGCGAGGTGTTCCCCTGATGACGAATCCCCAGAACGCTGTGCGACGTTTTGGGTTCGAGAAACCTGCCTCTCCTCAGTGAATGAGACCACTTCATGAGCCCCACTTGCCTTGGAACTGAAAATGATGTGTCGGGACCCTCTGGCCCCGCCCGTGGAGCGAACAGATCCCATGGCTCGGGCCTCAAATCGAGGAATCATTCCTGGCCGAGAATGATGGTAACGACCATGTAGATGGTTCATATCTTCGACCACATGGCCGACGGAGAGATATTTTTTTAAGTTCATCGTAAGGGTTGCCTAAAAGAGTTTGATGGCCTCTGGATAGGCATCATCATCCTCTTCACTCACTGCGTGATAATCCTCCTGATTCCATATCTGGAAACGGTCGAACATACCGACGACTACAATCTTACTTCGGGGCTCCAAGCCCGAGGCCTTCATTAAATTGACCGGCAGGGTCAATCTCCCGGAAGCATCCAGCTCGACCAGTGCCGCTTCCCTGGAAAGGGAGCGCCTGACACGTTCTGCCTCAGGATCCGAGAAAGGCCTCTCGTTCATCTTTCTGACCAAATCAAAGAGCAGGGATGGCATCATCCCCATGACACAGGGCTTTTGCGACAAGTCCGGACGCCACTTCACAAGGGCGAACTTCGACGAACCACAGGCCGAGCGCCAAGAAGAAGGGATCTGAACCCTTCTTTTGACATCCAAGCTGAGGTCCTGAGACCCCAAAAACATGGTCATATCTTCAGACACGGCTTTGCATACACGACAGCGCCCTTTAAAACCACAATCTGGGCGATTGCGACATTTTTTGGTCAATTGCCCCACTTAGTCAACAAAAAAGGTATGAAAATAATGGGATGGGAAACGGGAAGAAAAACACCCATCGCCCATAAACGAATTATTTAACGTTAATTCTCGGTTTTTTGATTGCTTGTGAGGCTAAAATGGGAAGTCACTAGATACGGATCCGAGCGAGTAGCTCACGGGCCAGTCCCCCACCCCATGCTCCAAAACCGGTATGCACGCAGGAGATGCGCTGAAATTTTTCACTTTTCCGGACAGGAGCCGGGATTTGCGAGTTGCCATTCTGGAGGGTTTCTTGGAAAGGTTGAACCATGGTGTCAGGGCAGCAGTTGACCTCCTCATTAAGAACCGACCAATTCGATTTCCACCTTCCGGGCGAACTGATCGCCCAAAAACCCATCGATGGTCCCAGAGATCGATCCCGCTTGCTGGTTTACGAGAGAAAGTCCCATCAGTTGAAACACTCTCAATTTCGTGATCATGCCGCATGGCTCCAACCTGGGGACTTGCTGATCATGAACAACTCGAAGGTCATTCCGGCTAGATTGAGAGGGAGGAAGGCTGGCTCGGGTGGAAAGTTCGAGATATTTCTCCTCGAGGAAATCACCCATAATCAGTGGCTTGTAATGCTCAAACCTGGGAAAAGGACACGGCCGGGCACCTTGATCGAGATTCAAACCGCTGCAGAAAGAACCCAGCCACTCATGTGTGAAGTCATCTCAAAGACTACCGATGGGCATTACTGTGTCACCTTTCATGGATCGAAAAGAGTGGATGAGCAGCTTGAGGATATCGGAGAAATCCCCTTGCCTCCCTACATCCAGCGGACCGGAAAGCCAAGCAAGGAGGACCAGGAACGTTACCAAACCGTCTATGCCGACAAAAATGGCTCAGTCGCTGCCCCTACCGCTGGATTGCATTACACACCTGAACTACTGGAAACCCTACGCAAGCATGGGGTTCAACTGTCATGGGTGACTCTTCATGTCGGGCTTGGAACCTTCAACCCCATCAAGACCGAATGGGCCACGGATCATCGAATGCATGAAGAACGCTATGAAATATCCGAGGACACCATGCGGGCCATACAGGCTGCCAAAAAAGCAGGAAGAAGAGTCATTGCAGTAGGCACCACCTCTCTTCGGGTCCTGGAATCGGTCGCTTCCATCTGGTCGACAGATCAGCCGGCTCGGCCGATCAAGCAGAANACCGATATTTTTATCTACCCACCCTATCGATTCGGACTGACCGATGGATTAATCACCAACTTTCACTTACCTCAGAGCAGCCTCATGATGCTGGTTTCAGCATTCAGCTCTCCTGGAAGCCTGGAGGGCATCCAGATTCTCAAGGACCTCTACGCAGANGCCGTCAAGGAACGCTATCGNTTTTTCAGTTTCGGGGATGCCATGATGATCCTCTGAAATCCGGCATGCCATGTATGAAAGACAAAACCTCCACACCCTGGGTCATGATGAACATGGCCATGACCGCTGATGGAAAAACCAGTGGTCCTAAAGAAGCGAACGGATTTCCCAGAACGCCCTCCATGTCCCGCTTTTCCAGCAAGGCCGACCACCGGCGACTGCTGCAAATCCGTGCGACGACCGACGCCGTCATGAGTGGCAGGGCAACCGTGGAGTCAGATGCCATCGACTTGGGGCCGGGGTCCAAGCATTGGCAGCGAGAGAGATGTCGACATGGACGGGAGGCTTGTAACAAGCGTATCGTGGTTTCTGCTTCAGGGCGCATTCAGCCCCACTGCCTCATCTACCAGAACAACTCTTCACCACTGCTGATTGCCACCACGCAATCAGGCTTGGCATCGGCTCGAGCCTCCACCCGGGCTTATGATTGGATTCGAGTGGAAGCTTTCGGAGAAGAAAAAATCAACCTGAAACAATGCATACGCTGGCTGCAAAAGCATTGGCAAGTCCGGCGCTTGGTCGTTGAGGGAGGAGGTCACCTCAATGATGCCATGTTTCGAGAAGGATTGGTCGATGAATTGTTTCTGACTCTATGCCCCTTGATCTATGGAGGCAGGCATCACGCAACGATTGCCGATGGTGTGGGCTTCACTCAACTCTCCGATGCCTACCGACTCAGATGCGTTGAAAGAAAACGTAAGGGGCGCGAGCTCTTCCTGAGATTCCTCAGAGAACCTGATGGCAAAGTGTGAACAAGCCGTGCTGGCCTGAATCATGCAAAGAAATCTTCGGTCGGACTCATCGGTCGGAATNTTCAGTCAGGGAGTCGGGTTCANAGGTATGGNGCTTACCTCTTCCAGGCGAATCAGCGGAATGTCATCCAGTTGGCGCGAGACGGACCTCCATTGCGGTTCAGGCCATCCCGATGCCTTGGCTGCCGCCCGACCAAAGCCAAGCATCACTTCCCTCTGATATCGGGCCAAGCCGTATCGGGAAGGAATGGAAAAAGTGTGCAACACCATACCGTAGACAAGGGTGTGCCAACCATGCGCCGAACCCTGATCCATCGCTTCACGGTAACGTCCAAGACATCTGACATCTCTCAAGGTCCGCAATCGGTTGAGCTGTCTCATGGCCAGCAATCGGCTGGGACGCGCCCATGACCGAGCGATGTTTTTTCGCTTGATCCATTGATCAAGTTCAAGGATTTCGGCAGAAGCATTGCGTCGGGCAGCATCAAGCCCTGCCAATATGGCAGGCAGCTCATGCTCACGCAGTAGCTTTAGACAGTCCGTATGAATGAAGCGCATGAAGGAAGCCGCATCGCGGATATTCCTTCCCGTAGAGGCAACNGTCCCAACAGGTGCANCCCCTCCATCCCAATGCTCGAATGGATGTCCCGACTCTTCTTCAAAAACCTTGATCTTACTGGTGTTCATGGACCCCGTGACCTCTGCTGGAGGACTCCAGCCAAAGGGTCTAGATGCCCGAATCCAGCCCTCGGCTCAAGTCAAATCAGCTCCGGCTGCCATGCTTACGATAAGCATCGCAAACACCTAAGTGACGATCCATCCAAAGACCTGGAAACCGAACCCAACCACTCGTAGCCAAAATGCGCATCAGGGGTATCCACAAAGCCTTATGGCTTTGGCCATGTCATTTGGCTCTTGACCTTCGAATGCACAAACAGCTTGAATGCATACAGTTCCCAAAATAATCCCCCTATTCCATTATGAGAGTCACACCCTATTTCTGCCTTTATTTGGCCATGCTAACGTTCACATATGACCTGGTTGATAGCGCCGAAATTCCCGTTCAGGAGGGTTTGGTCGCCCAATGGGATTTTGACGAAACCACGGGCCAAGTTGCCAGGGACAGTCAGGGAGATCTTCATGGGGATCTCATCAATTTTGGTGATGAAGCCAGCCATTGGGTTCCCGGCCGGGTCGGAGGGGCCATTTCCTTTAATGGAAGCAACCACATTGAAGTAGCGGATGATCCCTCCATTGGGGGANATATCCAATCAGCGATGACCATCATGGCGTGGTTCAAATCCAATGTGGCCCTCGATGCAGGGGGCGCTGGTAACCGCATGCTGGAAAAAGGGAACAGTTATTTCTTTCTCCAAGGAGTCGGGAGCGGAGGCATGAATTTTCTAGTCAAGGATGGAGGGGCCAACCGCACCGCAACGATTGGAGAATCCCTAGAGGCTGACCAGTGGTATCACATCACAGGCGTGGTGGACAATGGTCAAGCCAGAGTCTACCTCAATGGTGAGCCCAAAAATATGATCAATCTCAATGGTCCTGTGGATGATGCTCAGATGACTCTCTACATAGGGTCCGATGATTCTGGGAATCATTTCAACGGCCTGATGGACCAGCTTCTTATTTTCAACCGCGCCTTGAGCGATGCCGAAATCATTTCCATCCTTCAGGCGAGTGAACCCGACGGACCACCGGAGATTGTCAACGCACCCGTCGGTGACACGGTCTTTGAAGGAGGCACCTTGAACCTTTCGGTGAAGGCCAATGGCGCTCCCCCACTGCACTACCAGTGGTTTCGGGGTGAAACGATTCTACGATCGCAAACCTCCAACACATTGATCATCGAGTATGCACAGACCTCCGATGCCGGAGATTACAGCGTGGTGGTCAGCAATGATGCGGGAGAGGTCAAAACCACCCCGGCCAGTGTCACGATCACCCCCATCACCAGTATCTCTACGGGCCAGGTGGCCTATTGGGACTTTCATGACAATTCCGGTACCACGGCAAGCGATGGATCGGGGTCTGGCAACGATGGAGAACTGATAAGCTTTGGCGGCGGGGCTTTTGTGGATGGCAAGGTCGGCAAGGCACTGGATCTGGATGGAGCCGGATCCATGGTGGTCGTGGAGGACAGCGCCTCTCTCAATGGCCTTTCCCATGAAGCATCCATCGCTTTCTGGATGAGATTGCGCAGCTACGGCGAGGAAGAAAGCGCTGGCTCCTACACCCGCGAATCAAGCTATGTCCTGAGAAAGGGGGATCATCTTGGTATCAAAGTCATCAATGACCCGGGAACTGTCACGCGCACCTTGACCATTCGCTCGGGCATCGGGGCCGATGGTGGCGGTGCTGCCAAGGGAGGATGGGAGATCAATGCACCACAGGGGTCGATCCTTCTGGATACCTGGCATCATATGGCCATTGTCTACCGAAACAACACCATTGCGCTGTATCGCGACGGGATCCCGATGTCCGCACCTGCTCCGGGGAAATTGGGTGAAATCAACGACCTGCCCCTGACCATCGGAGCTTATGATGACGTCGATACGGCGCTGCGATATTTGAATGGCACGCTGGATGAATTGGCCCTTTGGCAACGTCCTCTTTCAGAAGCAGAAATCCTGGAACTTGCCGGCAAGGACATTGCAGGAGCACCTTCCATTGAGGTTCAGCCTTCAGCGCAAAAGAAACTGGAAGGCACCACGGTCACCTTCAGCGTCGTCGCCACCGGCCTGCGCCCTGTGACNTATCAGTGGTATCACAAGGGACAGGAGATTGAAGGAGCCACTGGGAGAGAGCTGACCCTTCAAAGACTTCTGCCCTCCGATGGAGGTATTTACACGGTGAAAATCGTCAACGCAAAGGGGGAAAAAACCAGCGACCCTGCCGTCCTCACGATTCAAGAGCTAGGTTCCATCACCAGCGGGCTGGCAGCTCATTTCACCTTTGACGAGACATCNGGGACGACTCTGAGCGATTCCAGTGACAACCATCTACAGGCCAATCTATACAACTTTGAACAAGGTGCCTACCAGGAAGGCATGATTGGTGGGGCACTCTTCTTCGATGGCGACAATGACTTCGGTGAAGTGGCCCATGATGAGGCTTTGAATCTTTCAACCGAGGCGACGGTTTCAGTGTGGCTCCGTCCCGTTCTCTTCAGCGGTGGCTCTGATTTTGATCGTGTCATTCGAAAGGACGTCAATTATGACTTCGTACTGATCAATGGAGGCGTGGCTCGGGTGCACGGCATCGGCAAGACACCGTATTCTTCACCCGGAGGAACAGTGGAAGCGGAAATGTGGCAGCATTTTGCGTACGTCGCCCGCAACGGTACGATNCAATGGTATCGCAATGGGGAACCCGTCGGCAATGCACTCGCGGGTCAATTGGGTGAGCTCAACACCATGCCGCTGGTCCTCGGCAACTATGAGGTGGAGGATGACAATTGGATCAATCGCCCTTACCAGGGGGGCATAGATGACCTGGGCATCTGGCAGAGAGCCCTTTCTTCAAATGACATTCTGTCCATCTATGCCAATGGACTGAATGGCAAACCTCTCTCAGAGGAAATGGACCCCATATCGATCGAATCCATCAACGCCGAAGGCAAGAACCTGACCATCACTTTTTTCACCCCTTTCTCCACTCGAACCCATTCATTAGAATCAAAGAGTGACTTAGGGCAAGCGTGGATGGCTGTCGAGGGAGTGAATCTTGTCGACCTGGGAGAGGGCCGCTACCGTACCACGGTTTCTGCAGCTGATCCACAGGGCTTCTATCAAGTGGTTTCCCTCCCTCCTCCACCCGTGTTTTCGGATGACTTTGAATCAGGAGCTGAAGGATGGACTCATGGTGGCAGTCAGAATGAATGGGAACTGGGAACCCCAACCACCGGTCCGGGAGCGGCCAGCTCCGGATCCAATGTCTACGGCACCGACCTGGACGGTAATTTTGAAGCCAACACCGATGCCTGGCTGCAATCACCGGTCATTGACCTGACTGATGTACCGATTGCCAACCTGACATTCGTTGAATTCCATCAAGTGGATACGGAGATTGATTTCCATAATGTCAGCGTCAGCGTGCTGGATGCGAATTCCGGTGATCTTATCTCTCAAGTGTTTGTGCAGGCTGGAGCGACTCAGGGATGGACTTCCAGATCGGTCCGTCTGGCGGGCCCCAATGCCGGAAGGCCTATTCGCCTTGAATTCCGTCTGGTCACCGATGCAATCGGTCAAGGGGCAGGCTTTTATATCGACGACGTCGTGGTCAGCCCAAATTAGTCGCTACTCGAACCCGACCGTGAGCGACCCTGAGCGACCCTGAGCAACTCTGAGGTCCGATGGTGCAGGTCCCCCCGTTTCCTTAGGAAGAGGTATGGCTATGGTGCGGAGGGAGCCTCCAGCGGCTTGGTGCGGAGTTTGATGTTCTTGAGCCCGGAAGCCTTTGCCGTATCCATCACCTTGACCAACTCCTTAATGGGAGCGCTCTCGTCGGGCTTGACGATCACGGTGGTGGTGGCGTCAAGATCGGCCATCTTGCTTAGTGCAGCAAGCAGTTCCTCCTCACTCAATGGTTGTTCACCCAGATAGATGTGAGGAGACTGTGCAGCAATGCTCACCACCACACTTTGATTTTCAACCTGCGTGGAGCTCTCAGAACGCGATTGGGGTAAACTCAGATTAAGGATGGTCTTTTGCTTGAAGGTAGTGGTCACCATCATGAAGATCAGAAGTACAATCAGAATATCGATCAGCGATATGATAATAATCGTGGGCGGCTTTTGCCTTCTTCTGGCCATGAATTTCATACTCGATGCTCCCTGAAGTCCATGGCTTCAATCACTTTTTCGGCGTGCTTTACGCGCACGAGCTGTTTTGCCGTCAGTCGCTGAAGGTTCGACGGTTGGATCCGCAATCGGTGGGTAAAAGCGTTGCAGGAAAGCTTCACACATGCTTTCCATCTCGATGGAGAGGTTTTCCACCTTCTTGTTGAAGTAGCTCCAGGCAATGAGGGAAGGAATGGCAATGAGCAAACCGGTNAGGGTGGTATTCAGCGCAATGGAGATACCTTTGGCCAGTGCGGAGTGATCAGCCATACTGGCGGAACCAAAATCCCCAAAAAGTGTGATCAATCCATGCAGTGTTCCTACCAGCCCCAGCAAAGGAGCGGAACCAACGATGACCTCGATGATGACCAGCCCCTGTTCCAAACCTGCAATCTCTTTTCGGGCCCTAGTCTGCAGCATCTCNACATTTTCAGCCCGAGAGTAGGAGAAATGCTTCATCGCCTGTATCAGCAAACGACCGATGGGTGAGTCATGTTGTTGGCACAGGGCATACAACTCCTCGACATCGCCTTCGTCACGGCAATGGTCCAGGGCATCTGAGATAGGTTGAGGAATGATCTGGCTCCAACGCAGAGACAATGAACGCTCAATGATGTAGGTCACCGAGGTAATGGACATGATGAGAAGAAGCCACATGAAAGGGCCTCCGGCCTGCAAGAACTCAAACATAATGATAATGATCTTTCCCCATTCGACAAAAAGAGTGCCTGACGGTCAGTCTGTGCACCCATGACGGGCATTTCAATTGTAATAAAAAGTAAAGCGAATCTTTCTCCGATCTTCTCCGATCATACGCCGCATGTCAGAAGGCCACTTACCGTAGGGTTGGGGATCCAGAACGGCCCTCTGGCAAATCAAGGCTTGAATCGCTCCAACGGTATCTTCAACAACCGACATGTTGGTGATGCTGCCATCGGCCATCAGATCAAAATTCAAAAGCACCTTGCCTGAGGCGCTCCGCGCGGAAGGCCTGCCATCGAGCAAGGCAAACCAACGCTGTTGTATCGCCTGAATGATGGCAGCATCGTAGGCTCCGAAGGGCGTCGACATCAAATCTGGGGATGCCTCCATGCGAAAGCGATCCATACCGCCTTCCTGCTTCATGGCATCACCCGCCAGCATTCCGTTGCGTTTCCTGGCCTCAGCAAGAGATTTGGGCCGAGGACGAACCTTGTTGGGTTTTGGGGTCTCGGGAATCACAATCTTGGATCGAACCAGATGATCTGCCGGCAAGATGCTTTCAGGCTCCATCGGCAATGGGACTTCCTCCTCCACCATCGCATCAGCGGGCTTTTGCTCGCTAGATTCCGAGTTTTCAGGCGATGAAACCACCTCTTGCCCTGTCTGTGAATCGAATGAGCTCTGGGTCGTTTCTTGAGACGGCTCTTCAGGAGCCAGCGCTTGAGAAACATCCTCCGCGGGGGCAGGCTGCAAGGTGCTCGCAGCTTTCGGCACTTTCTCCTGATCTCCCTCCAATGTCGGTTGATCTTGCTCATCTGCTGGATCCGGATCTCCGGCAAGCGCGTCCACCACAGCATAGTAATCAGCCTGCTCGGGCTTCTCATCCTCCATGGAAGGATCTGCATCAAAGAACGTCTCTGGAGTCGNGTCCTCTTCCAAAATGATTTCTACCTCTCTGGTGGGAGGTTCTTGTTGCCACTCAGGGTAGGCCGAGGTGAGGACCGATCTGGCCAGGCTACTGCGCGTCCACCCCATCAGGTAGGCCAGTTCAAAGGATCCCAAAACCAGAAAATGCAACATTATGGACCAAAGGAACGCCGTGGTCAGAAGCGACTCCAACCACCTTCGCGATCGACTTTGGNCCCANGCGAGCATTTNAGTAAGTTGGGACAATCAATGGGTGATGGCAACTGGATAGAGCAAAAAAACTCTGACTGCTGTTCCTTTTCACTTCACGAAAAAGGCCGCCCTGATGGGCGGCCTTGAAATAGCTCTGAGTCNTTGGCTTAGCGCTTGCTGTATTGGAAGCGACGGCGAGCACCTGGCTGACCGTATTTCTTACGTTCCTTCATACGCGGGTCACGAGTCAGCAAACCAGCTGACTTCAGAATCGGTCGAAGGTTGGCATCCACATTTAGTAAGGCACGTGAAATGCCATGCCGCACCGCTCCAGCCTGTCCCGTGGAACCTCCACCGCAAACGTTGACGCGCACATCCAACTTACCGAACATATCGGTGAGGTTGAGAGGGAGCAGCACATCGTTGCGCTGGGTTTCGAGGGGAAAGTAATTTTCGAGAGAGCGACCGTTGATGGTGACCTTCCCGGTTCCACTGGCCAATCGAACACGTGCCACAGATGTTTTCCTGCGGCCTGTTCCTAGAGAATCATTGGTTTCAGACATAGGTATCAAACAAAATTAGGCCCCGACGCTGAGCTCCTGAGGCTGCTGTGCACTGTGAGGATGCTCGGTTCCGCGGTAAACCTTCAGTTTGGTGAGCAATTTGCGACCGAGTCGGTTTTTGGGCAGCATACCTTTGACGGCATGAAGGATGAGTCGATCCGGATGCGATTGGCGCAATTCGGGCACCGAGCGATAGCGTTCCCCACCGAAATAGCCAGAATAACTCATGTANGTTTTCTGGTCCTCTTTTTTACCGGTCAATTTAACCTTCTCAGCATTAATCACTACCACAAAATCACCAGCATCAAGATGTGGCGTAAAAGTAGGCTTNTTCTTCCCGCGGAGCACGTCTGCGACCTTGGTAGCAAGTTGCCCAAGGACAACACCTTCCGCATCGACAACGTGCCATTGCCGCTGATCCACATCAATCTTTGGTAGAAATGTTTTCATTAAAAATCCAAAAACAAGAGGCAGGACACTAACAAAAGAGAAAATGGAGTCAATAATGATTTGTTTTTTTCTCTGAAGGGCGGGCAAAAAGCCTCCTAGACCCCCANCAGCCCCAGTTCTCGGGTGAAGGCCTTCATTTTGAGGGGGCACNTTTTTCCCGGCTCGGACTCCACACCCGAGGAAACGTCCACTCCATAAGGACGCACTTTCTCGACTGCTTCCCTGATATTACCGGGCTGAAGCCCACCTGCCAGGAGCAAGGGTCTGGCAAAGGGCCGGATCTCATCAAGCAAATCCCACTCAAATCGATGTCCCGTTCCGCCTCGCGATCCTTTTTGGTAGCTGTCGACCAACCAGGTCTGTCCTGCGTAAGCAGAAATGTTTGCAACGCTGGCTTTGTCCCGGACTCGGAACGCCTTGATGACCGGCACCGGATAGCCCTGACAATCTTCGGGCGTCTCCTCTCCATGCAATTGGATGGCATGAAGACCGCAGGACTGAACGGCCTCAAGAATGGTCTGCCGAGGGGCATTCACAAAAACCCCCACTCGGCTGATCATGGGCGGAAGTTCAGACGCAATCGCCGAGGCATCGCTCAAACCAATGTGGCGCACACTGGCTTCCACAAACATGAAGCCCAGGGCATCGGCGCCACACGACACGGCAGAAATCGCGTCCTCCAGGGAGGTGATCCCGCATATTTTACAACGTACTCTCAAAGCTGATGCCCAGCCTATCGGCGGGAAAGGGCATTGCAAACCGAAAGAACCTTCCACCGGGGATTTCATTCCCGCGATCAAGGATTGAATCCTACCCTGATCGCCCGCATGCTTTTCCATCTGTTCGAACCTCTCATCATGGCATCTCATCTTGAAACCAAAGTTAAGGAACGTTACGCCTCAGCAGCCCACCAGACCGAGGCTGCCCTGTGCTGTCCGGTGCAATACGACAAAAGTCTCCTGGAGGTCATTCCTGCCGAAGTGATCGAAAAGGATTACGGTTGTGGAGACCCCTCGCAGTATCTCCGCGAAGGTGAAACTGTTTTGGATCTGGGCAGTGGCACGGGAAAGATTTGTTTCATGGCAGCTCAGAAAGTGGGGCCGCATGGAAAGGTCATCGGCGTGGACATGACCGATGACATGCTTGAAGTGGCGCGTCGCCACGCTCCGACCGTCGCCGAGCGCATCGGTTATCAAAATGTGGTATTCAAAAAAGGTCGCATTCAGGATCTTTCCCTTGATTTGGAGTTCTGGAATGCCCACCTGTCCAACCAGCCCATCCAGTCCTCTGAAGCATTCCTGGAGGCCCTGAAACATGCCGACACCCTCCGCCGTGAGCAACCGATGATCGCCAGCGATAGTGTCGACGTGGTAGTTTCCAACTGTGTCCTGAATCTGGTGGAATCCGATCAAAAAAAATCCCTTTTCCGTGAAATCCATCGAGTCATTCGTCAGGGTGGGAGAGCTGTGATTTCGGATATTGTTTCGGATGAGCCTGTTCCTGAAGCCCTTCGTCAGGATGCGCACCTCTGGAGTGGCTGCATCAGTGGCGCACTCTCTCAAACCGAGTTTCTGGAGGGATTTCGTGAGGCTGGTTTTCATGGCATGACGCTGCTCAAGAGAGATGATCAGCCCTGGCAAACCGTGGAAGGCATTGAGTTCAGAAGCGTGACTGTCGAGGCCTTCAAGAGCAGGCAAGGGCCCCGTTTGGAACGACATCAGGCAGTGATCTACAAAGGGCCTTTTGCATCGGTGACCGATGACGGTGGCCACACCTATCTGAGAGGTCAGCCCATGGCTGTTTGCCATCAAACCTTCGAAAGAATGGGGCTGAAGCCCTACCGAAACCTCTTCGAACGCATCGAACCCTCAGACCCCGTCCTTGCGGAGAAGGCCTCTGCCTTTCATGGCTCTCCCATGCAGATCAGGGAACCCAAGGAACTCAAGCAAACGATGTCAGGCAGCTGCTCGGACAACTCCTCCGATTCCTGTTGTTGCTAGGGCTGGGATCCCGAGCTCCATGGGGTCGCTGACCCAACAGTAAAAAGGGTTGACATCTTTACTTTGTGTTGCAAAGTTGTTTTTATCGTGAATTCAGAATGGGCAGCTCAACGACTGGGAGAAATCCAGACACTCATGGAGCGATCCACGCTCTATCGACGCGCCCTTGCACCGACCACCACATTGACGGGCTGCATGGGCATGGCCGCTGCCTGGTTGGGTTGGTCCATGCCCATTAGAGAAGGCCGCCCCTTCTGTTTGTTCTGGATGGCAACCAGTCTTTGCTGCTTGATCCTTGCCGGACTGATGGTTCGCCGACAGGCATGGGTCGCTGAGGAATCCTTTTGGTCCCCACCGACTCGAAGAGTGGCCATGGCCATGTTGCCAGCACTCTGCTGCGGAGGGGGGTTGGGAATGCTCGCCGTCACGCAGGAAAACCTGCCCGAGATTTTTTATTGGGGCCTGCCCCCGCTGTGGATGCTTTTTTATGGATGTGCACTTTTCTCAGCTGGGTTTTTCATGCCACGTGGCATCAAACTTTTTGGCAGTCTCTTCGTAATGACAGGGCTGCTCCTGCTCAGCAGGGCTGTTTTGGGATCGGTCGACGGAGTGCTGCCCTCCATGGCACATGCACACATCATCATGGGATGCTCTTTTGGCTTCATGCACTTCGCCTACGGCATCTATCTGTTCATGACTGAAAACACCTCAACACTCGAATCATGAAAACCGAAACCTTCAGTCAGCTTGACAAGGTGATCCACGAGAAAGGACGTATGGCCATCATGTCCTCTCTTTCATCCAACCCAGATCTTTCTTTCAAGGAACTCAAGACCTTGCTCCAAATGACCGACGGGAACCTCAGTGTGCACATTCGAACGCTCCAACAAGCTGGCTATGTGGCTGTATCCAAATCCTTCCTCGCCAATCGTCCGCACACCAGTTATCGCCTGACCCGCGAGGGACAATCCGCCTTCAAGGCCTATATTGAGCTTCTGGCCCAGATCGTGGAGTGGAATCAGGATTGAGACTTTTTTGAAACGACCCGGAAACCATCACTTATCAAAACATCTCTGACCTTTAACTTTGTTTTGCAAAGTTATTTATGACACTATGATCATTCAAACCGCTTCTCACATGGGCCTTTGCTTTGGCGTTCAAGATGCCGTGGACATGGCAATCGCTTCAGCCAAGGAAGGAAAATTGCACATTCTTGGACCCTTGGCACACAATCCAGTAATTCAGGATCGGCTCCATCAAGCCGGCATCCAGTTCATAGATCGTCCCGATCAAGCCGATGAAGGGACAATCCTCATCACAGCTCATGGCATGCCCGAGAGTGTCCGTAAACAGGCAAGAGAAACAGGGCTTGCCCTGAAAGATGCCACCTGCCCGTTGGTTCACTTTGCGCATCGTCACTTGGCACAACTGGTGGATCAGGGCTATTTCCCCGTCATCATAGGACGCCACAATCATATCGAGGTTCAAGGTCTGACTCGGGATCTGGCATCCTGTTCGGTCGTTCTCGAGATATCCGACATCGATTCCATACCCCGGGTTCCCCG
Organism: Pedosphaera sp.; assembly: GCA_002686885.1. Classification (GTDB taxonomy): domain Bacteria; phylum Verrucomicrobiota; class Verrucomicrobiia; order Limisphaerales; family AAA164-E04; genus UBA7971. The sequence continues at coordinate 37,359 of NYYT01000044.1, read as the reverse complement.
TATCGGTATCGTGGCGCAAACCACCCAACCCATGGATCGAGTCCAGCATCTCGTCGATGCCATTCGAGCCCGCTACCCAGAGAGCGAGGTGGTCTTCAAGGATACGGTCTGCCAGCCTACCAAAAGGCGACAACTGGCAGCCGTGAAATTAGCATCCACTTCGGATGTCGTCGTGGTCATCGGAGGAAGCAAGAGCAACAACACCCGTCAGCTGACAGCATCGATCGCCCGCATTCAACCCCGGGTCCATCAGATTGAACGCGCCGATGAACTCCAGGCCCAATGGTTCGGCCCACACGATACCGTGGGGATTACGGCGGGCACCTCCACACCGTCAGAAACCATTCAAGCCGTCATGCAAAAACTCCAAGGCTGGGAACACCCGGGAAATCTCATTCGGACCTCTTCCGTCCATCAAGCTCATGTCTCCCGGTAACCCCCTTGTCGACGAGCATCTCTGGGTTTTATGGACCTACGGTTGGTTCCCCTTCCTACTGGGCTGGATACCCGCTTGTCTCTGCATTTTCGTGGGCAGTGGGTTCAAGAGCCAGGTGACTCGAGGCCTCTTTCTGGGCGTCGGCATCCTCTTGATGTGGGGGGGCTATTTCATGGGTGTCGAAAGAGGCTACTCCATCTGGCAAAGCCTGCCCAACCCGCCGGATGAAGCCTTTTCAGATACCGATGCAGCCGCGGGACTCTTTCTTGGCTGGCTTCCATCTTTGGTATTTCTCGGGTGCTTGCATGCCTTGCTGATCCGCATTCGCCATGGCAGGCGACTCCCCCACTCTTACCAGTTCCCCCATCTACCTCCTCTTTCACCGAAACCCTCGCATTCCACAGAAAATGAAACAACCTCTTGAAAAATGGCTTTATGACGGCATGGATGCCATCGCAAATTCTGTCTGCCTCCGCGCATTCATGATGGCGCTTCTGACCTTGATTCTGATGATTCCCATTCAAATGATTGATGGCGTCATCCGGCAAAGGCAGGCAACGCGCAGCGAGGCCCAGAACGACGTCACATCCAGCTGGGGGGGGGCAACAACATCTCAGGGGGCCCTGGATCTCCATCCCCTACACTCACCGTTGGCTGGAAACCTTTCAGCGAGGTGGCCAAACCGAAACACTGAGTCGAGAAGAAAAAAGATGGGCCACCTTCTTACCCGAGTCACTGCACACCGATGGCGATGTGAACAATGAGATCCGGAAGCGTGGAATCTATCAAGTACCCCTCTACACGGGGACTTTCAGGGTTTCTGGAAGCTTTAACAAACCAGACCTTGGCCAGTGGGGTGTCTCTCCGGAAGACATTCATTGGGACGAGGCCACCCTTTCCCTGGGGCTCAGCGATGCCAAAGGTATTGTCCAGCAAACCAGCATACGCTGGCAGGATGAAACCCTTCCCTTTATTCCGGGGCTGGCATCGCACCCATCAGGGGTATCCGGAATCCATGCAAAACTGGAGAACCCACTTCAGGAACCAACCTATACCTTCTCCATGGTGCTTCATCTTCGAGGAAGCCAGGCACTCACCTTTTCCCCCATGGGCAAGGACACTCAGCTGGAATTGCGTTCCAACTGGCCGGATCCGAGTTTTCAAGGAGGATGGCTACCGGTGCATTATGAAGGTACTGAAGAGGGTTTCCAGGCCAGCTGGACCATCCCCTACCTCAGTCGCAACCTGGCGCAGCAATGGGCTCAAGAGTCGGCCATGCTGGAGGCGATCCACTCGATATCCTACGGCATGACATTTCTTCCCCCCATCGATCCTTACCGAATGGGCCTGCGAAGCGTCAAATACGCCCTCTTGTTCATAAGCCTTTCCTATCTGGTATTCTGGCTCATGGAAGTGCTCCATCCGACTCGGATTCATCCGATTCAATACCTCTTGATCGGAGCCGGGATATGCCTCTTCTACCTGCTTGAACTATCGCTGGCCGAACACGTGGGGTTTTTCATCGCCTATGCGGCAGCCAGCATGTGTATCACGCTGATGGTAGGGTTGTATACCTGGTCGGTTTTGAAAAGCCTGCCCAAGGCGTGGACCATCAGTGGCGTTCTCTGCGGGCTCTATGGATACCTGTATGTCGTGCTCAAAAGCCAGGATCACGCACTGCTCATCGGTTCCATCGGGCTGGTGGTGGCTCTTGGATCCACCATGTATTTGACTCGTGGCATGCACCGCAGGGCACCGTGCTTTCCGACCCAACCCACAACTTGAATGCGGCTTTAAGGACTCCAGCCAAAGCATTCAGCGCGTGGGAAACCTTCAGGATCAGAATCAGCCATTTATTGGCGCTCGTATTCGCCTTTGCTTGTTTTTTTCAACACCGTGAAGCCGGCTTTCTTCGCATCGGAAATGGAAAGTGGCTTGGTGATGCTTGGGGTACTGAAGCCTGAAATGAGCTTTTTAACCGCCTTCTTGCACAACGGACATTGCGTCAAGGGCTTCGCTGAGAGCGGGCGGCGCAGGGTGAAATTTCCTCCACACACGCTGCAATCCTGTCCCTCTTCGAGCTCGTACTCGTATATCGGCATATGACAATATCCTAGAGGCATCCGTAGTCTCAAGAAAGCAGGAAATCCTCTTGAAAGGCTCACAGGCGCTCCTGACAAACCACCCCCAAAAGCTTCTTTAGGCTGGTGGTGACTCCACCAAATTCTTAATGTTTTGCCAGTCCTGCCATCTGTTGAGGCAAGCACCCATGCCCACCTGATAGCGGACCACCCAAACGACATTCCATCGCGCACATGGCTGAGAGAAAAAAAACACGCAAAGGCATTTTGGCGGGAGGCAACTGGATCATTGATCTGGTCAAGATGATCGATGTCTACCCACAGCGAGATTCATTGGCAAACATCGCAGCCCAATCGCAGGGAACCGGTGGCTCGCCTTACAATATTCTCGTGGATCTCGCCAAACTCGGGGCCACCTTTCCCCTGCAGGCCGCAGGATTGGTCGGGAAGGATGCTTTGGGCAAAACCATTGTGGATGACTGCAAGCATCACGGCATCCAAACCCGTCATCTCAAAACGACCCTGAAGGCTGACACCTCCTACACCGATGTGATGACCGAAACTCAGACAGGCCGTAGGACGTTTTTTCACTATCGAGGAACCAACGCCCTCTGGGATGGCCATGAATTGGATTGGCAAAAAACCTCAGCTCGTTTCTTCCATATCGGCTATCTGCTGCTCCTCGACGCCATGGACGCACCCGACAAGCGATACGGCACCAAGGCAGCCAAACTGTTGGCTGCAGCACAGAAAGCCGGGCTCAAGACCTCAGTCGATGTGGTCAGTGAAGATAGCGATCGCTTTGCCAGGATCGTTCGCCCGGCACTCAAGTATACCGATTATTGCATCCTCAACGAATTTGAGGCCGGGCGAACCACCGGCTTTGAAATACGCACCTCATCTGGAGATCTGGATACCACCGCTTTGCGACACGCAGCTGGAGCTCTCATCGAGTGTGGCATCCGTGAACTAGTGGTGATTCATTTTCCAGAAGGGGCGTTTGCCCGCACTCTGGATGGCAGGGATTTTTGGCAATCTTCGTTGAAGCTACCCCAGAAATACATCGCCGGATCAGCGGGTGCAGGAGATGCTTTTTGCGCCGGAGTCCTCATGGGCTTGCACCAGGGCTGGGACATTCAACAGTGCCTCAAAGCAGGCGTCTGTGCGGCCGCCTCTTCCCTCTCGCACCCCACCTGCACAGGTGGCATCCAATCGCTGCAGGATTGCCTGGAGCTTCCGAAACGGTATCCACCTCGCAAGGCTTTGACATGAAAAAGCGCCCCACTGAGGGGCGCCTTCAAAGGTATCAAACCACGAGCCTCGAACTGGGAAGTTCCGAGAGTTCAAAAAGCTTTCGGACGTACGGGTTTCCCGCAAGGAAAGCCCGATCAGGCACGTTCCATGTATTTACCGGTGCGGGTATCCACCTTGATTTTTTCACCAGTCTTAATGAAGAGAGGAGCCTGGATGGATATGCCTGTTTCAAGGGTAACGGTTTTTTGAACGTTGTTGGCAGAATCTCCCTTGATCCCTTCCGGGGCATCGGAGACCGTCAGAGTGACACTTGCAGGAATTTCGACCATGACCACCCGTTCTTCAATGGTAGTCACCGTAGCTCTGCCATTTTCCACGAGAAAATTTTTGGCATCGCCCACGATATCTGGATCGACGTTGACCATTTCATAGGTTTCCGGATCGCAGAAAACAAAGTCACCTTTATCCATGTAACTGAATTCCATTTTTTTGGAAAACAAGGGAACGATCTCTACTTTCTCAGTACTGCTGAAACGGACATCCGATGATTTACCCGTTTTGATACTGCGCATGATGACCTGAACAAAAGCTCGCAGATTGCCAGGGGTTCGATGCTGCATGTCGAGAATCACTGCCACATCGCCCTTGTGGTTGATGGCCATTCCTTTTCGTAAATCGTTTGCTGTCGCCATAATGATATTGGATATACAAGCTCTTGGTGCCTTGAGATGTGTATAATGGGTGGGATTAAATCATCGCCTTCTCCCGCAAGGCAAGCTCTCAGTTTATATCACGATGCTTGGGGTTTGAGCCAGGAGGAGCTCGGGACAGCCTGGTGCCTACCACATGCCACTGGCACGCAACACCGTCTCCTGAACGACCAGATCATGATCATACCCGAAATCCAATGGCTTCCCGGTTCGAATCGATTGAGCGAGGTCCTGAAAATCTTTGACGTAACGAGGCGTATTCTCCACTTCGATGTCATGCACCCCCGGGTCAAAACCTCCCGCAGCCTTTTCAAGCGTCAATCGCACCTTGGGCGGTTCAAGAGGGCGGATTTCCAGTCTGCCAAACTCCCCGCAAACGACCAACTGACGGCGTGAAAAACCATCCACGTCCATCAGGGCACTTCGGACCGTCGCAAGCGCATCAGGATACTCGAGGACAGCCAACTGATTGTCGGCCAGCCCATCATCCGATCGCGTCTGGCGTTGAAAGGCATGGACTTTGTCGGGAGCCCCCAGGAGATACACAACCGCATCTATGACATGACACCCCAGCTCGAACATGGTTCCCCCCTCGAATCGGGCCAAGTCCTGACGGGTGGAGTCTCCGGATTTCTTTCCCATGACCGCTTCCACAGCAAAGATCTTGCCCAGCCATCCTTCCCTGACCGCACGAAAACAAAGTTCGAAGGCCGGATTGTATCGAAACATGTATCCCATCTGAAGTCGCCTGTTCTGTTGACGCGCCAGGGTCACCACGCGTTTGAAATGATCCCAGTCGGCACCCGCAGGCTTATCGAGATGGATATGTTTTCCGGCCTCCAAACAAGCTTCCGCATGATCGAGCAAATGCTCCACACGACTTTCCACGGCCACCATTTGGATCGTGCTATCCTTCAGGATGGCTTCCATCTCCAGGGCTTTGGCACCCGCATAATCGCCCTTGCCGAGATGGAACTGCCATGCAGGGTCTGGCTCAGTCAGACCCACCATTTGAAAATCTTCCGATCGAAGGAGGGTCTTCCATTTTCCGGCAGCATGAGCGTGGCCCGTTCCAATTTGAGCTGCCCGAATGGGCTTCGGAGGTCTGGGCGCCTGACTTTGAAGCGTCAAAGGCACTTGCGTGAGCAAACTACCTGCTGCCACTTGGCGCAGGAAAGCACGTCGGGAAGGCGTGTGAGAAAGGGATGCTGTCATGATGGTGTCGATCCTGGGAGAAGAGCCTCAAAGACTGACATAAAAAGAGCGACTTGTCAGGTTTGATTCGCTTTGCCATGGATAGTCCATGTATTTTGCCATGAACCGATTCATGATTGCCCCCGGCTTTGAAGAGGCCTTCGAGACCATGTGGCGCGAACGGGAGTCTTATCTCGATCAAGTCCCAGGTTTTCAAACCTTTCATTTGCTTAAAGGGGAATCACAAGAAGACCATACGCCCTACGTTTCGCACTCCCAGTGGGCATCTCGCGAAGCGTTCGTTGCATGGACAGATTCGGAGGCCTTCCGCAAGGCCCACAGTCAGGCTCGTTCGCCCGAGGGCATGCACTTAAGCCACCCTCGTTTCGAGGGTTTTGAAGTCATTCTTTAGGGCTTTTGGTTTCGGCCAGCGATCTCTGCTTGGCGCATGAGGTGGTCGCAGCGCTCCTTGACCTCTGGATCCATTTGAATCAATGGCGGCCAGGGTCGGTTGAAACCCTCGCCGGGCAACTTGCGGGTCGCATCAAAACCTAGCTTGCTTCCGGCGCCCACAACGTCGGTTGCATGATCCAGCACATCTGCCGGTCCCTTGGTGAACACCGCATCCCGTCGTGGCTCGGTATTCGAGCACAGTCGAAACATGACTTCGCTCAGATTGTGCACATCCACATCCTCATCGACGACCACAAGGTATTTGGTGAACATCATTTGCCCCATCCCCCACAGACCATGCATGATCTTGTAGGCCTGCATGGGATAGGTCTTGCGGATACTGACACATACCAGATTGTGGAAGACGCCTTCGGCTGGCAGGGCAATATCCACAATTTCTGGAAAATTCATGCGAAACACCGGCAGGAAGAGCTGGACACTCGCCTTGCCCATGTAGAAGTCCTCCATCGGAGGGATGCCCACAATGGTTGCCGGATAAATAGCATCCTTGCGATGGGTGATCGCAGTGACGTGGAACACGGGATAGGGCTCAGGCAGGGTGTAATAACCCGTATGATCCCCAAAAGGTCCTTCCATGCGCAGCGGTTCGGTGGGATCGACATATCCTTCGATCACGATGTCCGCATTGGCTGGCACCTTCAGTGAATTGGTCTCACAGGTCACCATTTCAATACTCTTCTTGCGCAGATAACCAGCCAACAGAAATTCGTCCAGACCATCCGGCAGAGGGGCAGTTGCCGAGAAAGGGAACACCGGATCTCCTCCCAGAAAAATACTGACGGGCATGCGTTCGCCGGTTTCGTAATAGCGCCGCCCATGACGCGCTGCCACTTTCTGTAACTGCCAGTGCACTCCGGTGGTAGCCCGGTCGTATATCTGAATGCGATACATGCCCAGGTTGCCCTCTCCCGTATCCGGATCTTGAGTCACCACACAGGGCAAGGTCATGAATCTTCCACCATCCAATGGCCAGCATTTCAACACAGGTAGATCCAACAGCGTGGGCGGCGGCGGTTCCTGACTGGCATCCCGCTCGACAGAGGGAGCCTCAGGCCAGGCAGTAGAGCGGCTTTCTGGGGCATTCAATCGGTGAATCACCTCCTTGCAAGGCCCCGATCGAACTTTCTTGGGACGCGCATGACGCAGATCCATGGCCGTCCCGAGCAACTTCATGGTTTCTCGCAAGCTGGTGGGGGGCTTGGCCTTCATGAGGGTCTCGAGATCCCGAGCCACCGATTCGACCGACTCGGCCCCCATCGACAAGGCCATCCGACGATCGGAACCCATCGTATTGATCGCCACTGGGAAAGGAGAGATGCGTCCACCCACGGTAGGCTTTTCAAACAACAAGGCTTTGCCTCCACCAGGTTTTTTCATTTCACGATCCGCCCATTCCGTGATCTCAAGCTCGGTCGCCACCGGCTCGGAGATGCGGATCAATTCCCCCATCGCGTCCAATTTCTCAATGAAATCCCTGTATGAATCGAATGCCATTCTGATGGAAAGCTAGCAGACTCTGAGGGCGATTCAAATCGAAGTCCACAAGAGATGATCTACCTCGGCACAAAACCGACCTCATGCCTTCCCAGCCTGCACCAAATTCCAGACGGTCACTTCAGGCCGCACATTGAAGCGCGCCTGGATGAGGTGCCCCAGCCCTCGGTTGATGTACAAGCTTTTACCGGGTCCAAGAGATACCTCGCCCGCGACATACTGTCGGTTTTTGACGGGCAGCATGGGCGGGGGAAGAAATGGAGGGCGGCACTGCCCCCCATGGGTGTGGCCGGAAAAGACCCATCCCCGGAAGTCTACAAAGACCTGTTCATCCACCGCATCGGGATTATGACAAAGGCAAATACAAGGAAGAGATGGGTCTCGCTGAGGCAGGGCCTTTCCGGGATCAAAGTCAGGCCCCCAATAGTCATCCAGGCCGATCAGTTGAAGACCGTCGGAAACCACACTTTGATTGCGAAGCACTTCAATGGAGTGACGGGCGAGGATTGCCCCCACAGCATCCCCTACATGCCTTTGCGACCAGTTCTCTCCATAGTCATGATTTCCAAGACAGGCAAAGACCCTGGCTCCCAGGGGCGATACCATGCCAAGCAGACGATCCAGACTTTCCACCACCCACAGTCCATCGTATGTGATAAAATCACCACTCAGGAGCACCCATCGGGGGCGAAGGCTGGCAACTTTTCGAAGCACGTTCGCCAAATAGGAAAGTTCCACTTGAGGTCCCACGTGGAGATCGCTGAGCTGCACCACTTTTTCTCCCACCAGGCCTTGCGGCAATCCGATCAGAGGAAGGGGCCTGCGCACCCATTGCACCCAGTGCGGCTCAACCTTCCAGGCATAGGCTCCGGCGATCAGGCCAGCGCCCCCCGTCCATCCGAGACACTTCAGAAAAGGACGTCTGGCCATCAGACGACTGGACTTCAACGACGTTGGATGCGACTTGGGATCACCCTCCGACGGCTCTGGCGTGGAGCGCATCGAGCTCGGGCTCACGGTTGTCTCCCTTGGCGTTTTTGAGTCAGAAAGGCAATCAGGTCTGCCATGTCCTTGAGGGACATCCCTTCTTCCAGACCTTCCGGCATCAGGGATTGCTCACTACCGCGCAGCGAGTCAATCCTTTCTCTTGCGATACCATGAAGACGCCCATCGACGGACTTCAGGGTAATGCTGGATCCTGTCTCGGTGACCACCATGCCATAAAGTTCTGTGCCATCCTTCAATTTGCAGAGATAGGACTGATAGCCAGGCTGCACGTCCCAGCTGGGATCCAGGATACTGCGTAGCAACTTGGGGACAGGATGTTGGGACACGGAAATCAAGCTGGGGCCTATTTCCTGGCCTAACCCATCGAGCAAATGGCATGCCGCACAACGTTGTTGAAAGTGCTCTTGGCCTTTGTCGGGCTGACCTTTCATGGAAACAACCGGCTGAAAGGCCTCAAGAACAGCTGATCGACTCTTTGGAGCTTCAAACGCAAGCTTGGCCCGCTGACGAATGGAGGGTTCGCCATGCCTCAGAAGCCGGTCTCGTTGAATGGCATCCAGACTCAAACTCGTCCCCGCTTCCTGTCGATCCAGCAGCACCTGGATCCAGTCATCGCGCGTCATGAGCGTGTCCATAGCCTTCTGACGCAGCGAGGGTGAAAGCCCTTCCCACCGATCCAGGATCACCTCCGCTACCGCAAGCATCCGAAGGCGCTGACTGGCCTGGATCGCCGCTTCCTGCAACAGAGGGTCCTCGCGCGCATCTAGCCAACGGCGCAGCAGATTCGTGACCTTTTCATTGGCATGGAAGGGCTGCAAAAGCAGACCTATGGCGGCAATACGATCTTCCTGGGGTGCAAGGCGATCCTCCAAGATTCGAGCTGCATGGGTAAAAATAGAGTTTTCTCCTGAACCGGTAGAGCGCCTCCAGAATTGAGCCAGTCCATCCTCTTGATTGCCCAACAGAGAGACATCGAAACGGCGCTGAGCGGCCATGACAAAGAAGTCCGACCAGGAAGCAAGCGTGCTCGCCGAAGGTCTTCCATCGACAACAAGCATCCTTCGCATGAGCCGCTCCAGGACCGCTCGCTTGCCCTTGCTCATGGCCATTTCCATGCAGGCCTTGAGGATCTCAGGATCCAACCTCATCCCATCATCCATCGCACGATGCGTAAAAGGTTCCAGATGCTCGCTGAGAGAACTGAGGATGGCAGCCTGAAAAAAAGCATGGGTGCCATCCTTGGATGCCAATCGAGCCAGCGCCTCAGCGACTCCCACGCCTTCTCCCTCTCCGAGAGAAAGGGCCAGCTGCAGTCTCACCTTGGGATCGGGATCATCAACCAGTCTCAGGGCCGCTTTCATATCCAGCTGACCCATGAGATCCTCCGCCAGGATCAGACCATTACAGCGCATTCCAGCATCCTTTGAGGTCCATGCCTGGTAGATCCACCTGGGTGCGAGATGGCCTTTGGTTTTGAGGATCCACATGGCATGCAAGCGCGCCTTGACATGGGGCGTCTTCTCCAGCAATCCCTCCAGAAGCGCAGGGATCTCGGGGTCCTTCTTCCAGACAAGCATCATGTGAATCTTGTCGCGCACCCATCCATGATCGGTCACCAGCCCATCGACCAATGCCTTGTTGGACCACTCACTCAAACGCCGTAAAGGCTTGGCAGGCTGGTGTTCCGGCAGGATGCGATAAATACGTCCGCGATCCTCTCCAAGACGGTAATTCGGCAGAAGTTCCTGCTTGCCGGCCTCGGGCAACCATTGGGGATGTTCGATCATGTAACGATACATGTCCACCACCCACAGGGCACCCTCAGGCCCGGTTCGCGTCATCACTGGCCGACACCAGGGATCCCGACTGGCGAAAAAATCAAGTTCTGCACCTTCCACGTCGCGTGCGGCTGCAAAAGACACTCCCTGATCCACGACCAAATTATGCTGCACCAGATTGTGAAAGGGCTCACAGGTAAAGGCATGCATGGGACCCTCGGCATCGGGAAAAAGCAAACGGTCCTGATACACCATGCCACCACAGGCCGAAGTAAAGTGGCCCGCTTGCTCGTAACTATGAAAACGCTTTTCCTGAGGACTGGCCGGAAAGACACGAGGATTCAGAGGCGTTACGACCAACTGCGTGGGTGTGGGGTAGACCCCCATGGAATGGCGTCGCAGATATCGGTCAGGGAGCACCACGTGCCAAAGAGCACGACTGTTCTGCGTCCCATACCAGCGGCCCCAGTCATCGCGGTTTCGCCCGTTCTGGGAAGGTCCTGTCAGTGGCTCCAGTTCTCCAGTATCGGGCCGAAACCGAAAATCCCTTGCGCCCACCAAAAACGAGCCAAGGGCAGTCTCCAGATGATTCCCGAGTCCATAACGCCCGTGGTGACCGCCGGCAGCGCAATAGACCCACCCATCCAATCCCCAGCGAAGCCCATTGGCCCGAAGTTGCTGATTGCCGGTGGTCAAGCCTCGCACAAGGACCTCACGTCGATCGGCGACGCCATCGCCATTGGTATCCTGAAGAAAGAGAATCTCCGGAGCCGCCGTCACCAGCACACCTCCACGCCAGGTCAGGATGCCGGTAGGAAAACTGAGTTGATCGGCAAAAAGGGTTTGCTGGTCATAAACCTGATCCCCATCAGTGTCGCGAATCACACGCACGCGACCTCCGGGCCTTTCGGCACCATCCATCCCCAGCGGATAATCAGCCATCTCTACCACCCAAAGACGGCCCTTCTCATCCCAATCAATTGCCACCGGATCCTTGACGAGGGGCTCGCTCACCACCAATTCCGCACGAAATCCCTTTCGAAGCTCCAGGCTCTCCAGCGCAGCTTCAGGACTCACTGGCTGTGAAACGGGCCCAATAGCCGTCACCTGGTTCGGTGCCTTCTGGCCGGAGATCAGGTAGTGGCGATGAATCGTTTCGGGAGTCAATGCCCGCGGATAGACCGCCACCTCATCCAGGCGGCCCTCGAGATTGAAAAGCCCGTCCGAGCGCCCTCCAAAGAAAACCTGATGACCACCGTCCCCTGAATCAAAATGCCATTCACCCTCCATTTCAGGATCCTGATTGCCATCCAAATGGACGCGTACGGACTTCCCCTCGCGCACCAGGACGACATGGTGCCAGGCTTTCTGTGTCAGGGTGGTATGGCCACCCAGGACGTCCTCATGATGATTTCCGTTATAGAGGAACAACCTCCCAGCCAGTTCAGGAAGGGCGGTTCCCCCGATACCCAGATGTTCGCCCCTCGCTTCGCTCTCCCCATCCTTTCCTCGTGAATAGAGGTAACCCGTCACCGCACGGGCATTGGGAGCTAGGCCGTTCCAAAGCCATGTCTCAATGGTATAGGTATCGCCCAATACCAAAGGTGTTCGCATGCGGCCTCCAGCAAAATGAACACTGCGATGGATACCCTCCTTGTTGAACGCATTCTGCGAGTCAAGCGCTGGTGGCCGGTGTCCCGTTCGATCATCGACCCCCGGCAAGTAAAAGGCCACACCCTTCTCTGCCCTTGCTGGATGGTGGCCAGTTTCATCGCGTAGCGTGGGGGCATGCATGTCTTCCATGCGCCAGTAAGCCATAGGAGCCTTCTTGAGAACGGCCTCCGCATAAGCACCCAATTCGGGGTATGGAGACCGTCTTGATTGGCCAGTGACTTCCTCCAGCAATGCCAGAACCGCCTCCGTCATTCGAGGCTCCGCCTGCTGCTCCAGCCCTGCTGTGCGAGCCGGCCAGGTGGTGTAGCCTCCCAGTGCATGCTGCTCAGGTGGCGGAATATACCCCTCAGCCCCATTGGCCAATTCGATGTTGAAGGTGTGCGCGAACGGGCTCTGATGTTTGATTTTCAAACCCGTCAGGGCAAAGACTTCGTTGGGAATCGCCGTCCATGCCAAATCACCCACCCGACAGGCCTGAAGGATCAACTCGGTTTGCTGCATCGCATCCAGATGAAGGGCCTCCAGGGCGTAGATGTCGGCCTGTGACTGAGGCAGACGATCCCCAAGAGCCTTGGCCCGCTCCCTCGCCCACTCCAGTCGATCTGGGCCTGGCACCCGGTATGCGAGATTGAGGGTTTTCTGTGCCATGGCCATGGGCCCGTCCTCCATCCAGTGCAAGCTTTCACACAGAGCCGCAACCCCTTTTGCCATGTCCTTTCCGTAGGCATCAAAGTCCATGTTCTGTCGTGGCGCCGAATAGTCCATCCACATCAGGTCACCACTGGTGCCTTGCGACATGATGGCCACAAAGCCATCGCCAGCATCCAGTAAGTCGGCGAGGTGATCGGCAAAACGACCGTAGTAATCAGCCGAAAGCAAGGGAGAGCCGAAATAGTGCATGGAATAATTGGCCAGGAGAGCCAGCCACTTCCCTTCCATGGACTGCACACCCAGGACACTCAATTCAGGATCTACCGGGCCACTGGGAGCAATGGCATCGAGACTTTCGTGGCCCGGATGCATGTGAGCCCGTACGTTGACCTCTCCGAATGGATCCGCAAACACCCGATCAGGCCGACGGATCCATCGCCGGTTGAACGTATGATCCCAGTCGTCCTTTTGGGCCCATGCGAGGCGAGAGGGCTCCATGCGTTGAAAGGCCTCGATCATCGATTGGGCCAGCAGAGAGGGCAGGAGTCGGGCATAAGTAGGATCCACCCGACTACCCAGACACCCCATCGCAGAAGGTGCGGAATGAGTATGCGTGGCGGATACCATCATGCGATCAGTGGAAACCCCAGTCATCACCTGCACTTGCTGCTTGGCCTGATCGATCAGATCGCGAGGCATCATGCACGTGTCCACCACACAAAGAATGATCGTCTCATCCCCTTGCCCTAGGCTCAGTGACTTGGCCCAAAGGGCATCCACAACATGATCGGCGTTTCGTTCGGTGAACATGGCATTCACCCTGACGGGCCACGATTGAGGAGCAATATCCACTGCACTGGCCCCTGCTCTGAAGCCAGCGTGGAGGATGGGCTTGATCCACAGACTCAGGGCAATGAACAGGAATCCCGAGAGACACACAGACCAAGGGGGGCGGGGATGCATCAGACCATTGAAGAACGCTCCACCCGCCACGTCAAGTGGGGAGCTTGTGAAGGCAGTTTCTGTGGCAGACCAAGGATTCACTAAGACAAGAAAACGCCCCCTGACCCGAGATGGGCAGGGGGCGCTGTTTGAAACCCATGAACCGCAGTCGATCGCTATCGCACGCGGTAGTAGGCCTCCCTTCCCGAGGCCTCGATCTGCACCCCACTGGAAGCACCGCTGACCTCACTCCATGGCCCGGTGACCGCAGGAGCGGTCTGCAGGCTACCGCCTCCCTCCCACTCGAGAACGATGCCAGTGCCCGAACGTGTCAGGCTCACGTTGGCCGGACCGCCTCCACCACCGCCGGTGGCCGCCCCTCCCAGCAAGAGGGATCCATAGGAAAACTCCAGGTGCGGAGCACCTGCCCAGTTGAGCTGAGACTTGCGCCCGCTTCCGTCGTCATCATTGATGGCAATGTTGAAACCCAGACGATCGCCTTCGGAAACACCCAGCAAGGCGGCCTTGCTGAACTTGAATTCCATCTGGTAACCCCCGTCGGCCTCGGTGGTCGCGGCAAACCAGTCGGCATTCTCACCCCAGGTCGGATTGTTGGCCTCGTTATCGCGTCTGGCTCCATTGGGCGTCAGCACGAACTGACCTTCAAACTGGGCGGTGTTGTCACGCCCAGCATCGTTGCTGTCATCGGCGTCGAAAAACACTTCAATGCTGTCATCCACCCAGGTGGATCCATCCTCCGAACCCGCCTCGGCCGTGTCGGTCGAGATGACATCATCCTCGGCAATCACTGCCACATAGATCGCATCCTCATCATGGACTACCCACCCAGTCAGGCTATGGTCCCCTTCTTCCCACTCATCATTACCCACGCCAACATGGTAGGAACCCGTGTGTGAGTTGAGCACGATGGGCAGGGCCCCCTCGTATTCCGCGGCGTTGACCACCCCATCGAGCGTTGGACTGGCCGTCTTGGGTGCGGTGTAGCTGCGCTCTCCAATGAACAAGTTACCGTAGGTCGATTCGGTGTGAGGAGAACCCACCCAGGTAATCTGTCGCCTGGAGACCTCATCGTCGTCATTGACGCCCACGGTAAAACCGATGACCTGCCCCGGTTCAGGATTGCCAATAGCATCGAGGGAAATGCGGAATTCGGCCACGTATCCGGTGTCGGTGAGATCGGTCTTGGCATACCAGTCAGCATTCTCTCCAAAGGAGGGATCGCCCGCCTCCTTGTCGCGACGAGCATTGTTGGCGGTGATGACGAACTGACCCCCCGTATCAACGACCTCGGGAATCCCTGCGGTGTTGCGCTCTTCAAAATTGCTGTTGTCTCCATCAATGAAGATTTCCACACTGTCATCTTCCCAGGTCGATCCATCTTCAGAATTAGGATCGGCATTGTCATTGACTATCCAGTCGTCGGTCACTTCCACTGCAACATAGAGGTCGTTCTCGAACACACCGGCATACATGTTGAATTGGATATCGGTCTCATCCCAGATTTCATCAGGATTGCCATCCCCAAAACCACCACCTCTCAATAAATCATCCAAGGCCTCGTCGTAGCGGACGCTCCAGAAGTTCTGGGCAGCGCCACCGGCAAAGGCCCAGCCCTCGTCGCTATCCAGCACTCCGTCAATGACAGGGGCCTGTGGCAGCGGTAAGGCCATCTGGGTCTTGGTTGAATCAATTACGAAGCCGCCCCCTGAATCTCCCTCGGTATTAGGTTCTGGCTTCACCAAACTGGGGAGTGTTATGGCATCTTCAAGAGAATGGAAAATAATCCCATCCAGAGACCATTCGTCCATAGTAAGGGTAATATTAGCGCCACCATGGTCTCCGGCGTCGTTGGTCCAATTCCCATTGAACCAATTGACTTCAATTGGATACAATCCAGATTTGGTAAAGAATGCCGAACCATCAGGTGCTGGGCCCGGAGCCCCATGTCCACCATCATTATTCACAACCACTTGATTACCGATTCGGACAACGGAACCATCGTCTGAAGCACTCCTAAAATCGTGCCAACCTGGTGCGGAGATATCTATTAGGCCTCTGAGTTGGACCATGCCATCATTAAGGTTGCCTTCCTGTCCTTCGAAAGAATCTGCGTCGGCCCCTAGCCATTCCACTATAGGCGTAAGATCGTTGCCGGAATATTCAACGTTGGTTGAGACGAAAGTGCCTTGCGGTTCTGAATTGATTGTGTAAATGCCGTGATTATCCTCTGGTGTAGTTTGAAAAACAGGACCCTGCGAGCCCTCACCAAATTCAAACCCTTTTGGGTCACTTGCCCAATACTGACCGGCTAAGCCAATAGCTCCCTTTTCGGCTGAAACAGCAGAAACTGAAACAGCAATCCCACCAACGTCACTTGCCCCATAAAGAATTTCGGCAGGTACGGGATCCCCGTCCAAAAGAACATTTAAATTAGCTCCGCCGTGCTCCCCTGAATCGTTGGTCCAATCACCATTAAACCAAGCAACTTCAATTGGGTAGAGTCCAGCGGTTTTGAAGTTATAAAATCCATCTGGTGAAGGGCCTGGAGATCCATGACTACCGTCATTATCAACTACACGTTCACCAGCTATCCAAATAATCGAACCATCATCGGATTCTGATCGAATGTCATAATCGCCTGGAATGTCGATACGAATAAACCCGGTGAGGCTAAGCAAACCATCATCCATATTGCCGTCCATGCCGTCATAAGATTCACCGTCACTTTGCAACCAGTCTCGAATTTCCGTGAGATCATTACCACCTTGATATGTCAGGCCAGTTGCTTTGAAGATACCGGTCGGGTGGGCTCCTCGGATAATCTTGAGCCCTACATCTTTCTCACCGCCTTTGTCGTCCAAATTGTCTATTGACTTAATTCCTGCCTGCCAATAGCGACCATCAAGGCCACTCCCTACATCTGGCACCCCACTTAATGAGACAATTTCTTGCGCTTTAATCTTATGGCTATAACTTATTAACCCTATCAATATAGACAATTTAAATAAGGTTAAAACCCAACGGCTTAGAGTATATTTAGAGTTCATAATTTTCATAATAACATGGGAATCAGTAAATATGGGCATAAGACGTAATGAAATGCAGTAAAAATATTTCAGTGGTCTCAAAGTTAAGGGTTCTATCTAAAACTTACAGCATTTCAGCCAGTGGATATGTAATAGTTTATATGTTTGAGGTATAACTGTGTGCATCTCTCCTCTTTGTTAAAATTGTCAATTCCCAAACCACTCGAATACTTATTCCTTTACTAAACCGACCCGGGTCCTTCAGCTTTGACATCAAAATTCAACACCTGAGCCTTGCCGAGTGACAACCTTGCTGGGGTGAGGAGGCTACAGAGAAGCACCATTTTGCCGGTGCGCGGCCATAAAGGGAACATGAGAAAACATTAACTGGAAGGTGCTCTTCGAGCAAGCCTTTTGCCCTGGCAGAAAGGCTATCGAAAAAAAGTATACCCCTTCATTAACGAAGGAATACGGTCTCCCAACCGTGACCCTTGGGTCGCTGTCCCCCACTCTCCCCCTTGCCCGGGATCGGCGCCTGCGGCTCGAGCGTCGCAGCCCATTGGGCATGGCGGGCAGACAAATCTGCCACGATCTGAGGGTTTGAGGCTGCCCGATCAATTGCTTCCCGTGGGTCGGACTTGAGATCAAACAATTGCCACGGATCTTTGTCATACTTGCGATAAAGTCGCCAGTCTTTCCATCGCACAGCCATCATGTGCCTGCGAACCGCATCTCCGGGTTCATTGTTCAGCCAGAACAGGGCCTGGTGAGGGTCCTTCGCCTTCTTACCGTTCAAATAAGGAAGCAGATCCACTCCATCGCAATGGGACGGAATCGAGGCACCTGAGAGTGAAGCTGCTGTGGCGTAGAAATCGAAATTGGCGATCATGCCATGATACCAGGCATCCTCCGGAAGGGTTCCAGGCATGGAAAAGATGGTCGGCACCCGAACCCATCCTTCCTTCTGAGTGCCGCTGCCCTTACCGCCTGCATAGGGTGCAGAAGAACCTCCTTCCCCACCATTGGCACCGTTGTCACTCGAAAAAATTACCAGTGTGTTTTCACGCAAACCATACTTATCCAGGGTTGTCAGCAGCTTGCCTATCTGATCATCGACCGAAACAATGGCTCCGGCCAGAGAACGCCTCTTGCCTTTTGCCTGAGTACGAGCCATCAAAGACTTGGGCACTTCGATACTGGGTGAATGCACCGCTTCAGGGGACCAATAAAGAAAGAAAGGTTTTGTGTGATGCCGCTCGATGAAGTCCACCATCTGATCCCCATCGTAGTCCGTCAGCCAACGGGTCTCTCCCGCACCATCCACACAAAAATATTTGGAGCCCCCTTTCAGGGAAGAAAACTTCTTGGCCAGCGCAGGAGGCATCTGTGCCATCTCCTGCGAAGTATAGCGCTTCTTGGGCGCTACTCGGGCGACCTCTTGAAAGCCCATCTCAGCTGGACCCTGGTTCGCAGATCCGATGTCCCACTTTCCGATCTGCCCGGTCACATAACCACGCGTTTGCATGACCTGCGCCAAAGTGGGGCGAGTACTGGGAACGGGCATGCCTCGTGACATGCCATACTTACCAAATCGCTGGGCATATTGCCCCATCATCAAACTGCAGCGGCTGGGGCAACAGGGAGGATTGGGAATGTAGGAGGCAGAAAAACAAACCCCCTGCTTGGCCAGTCGATCCAGATGAGGAGTGGGAATATCACGCCCCCCATAAGCTGCCAATTCTCCATAGCCGAGGTCATCGATGTAGACCAATACGACGTTGGGAGACGACTGTCCCGACATCCTGTCCAGAGACAGTAGCACCAAGAGTAAAAGAACCCAGGGAACAGTCTTCATCCATGTCTGTTTCATCGGCTGCATGACTTGGTAGCGCCTCCGAATCATTCACAGGCAACGGCATTCTGGCAAGCCTTCACCGAGATGCGCTCCATCGACTCGGATGATACGGAGCATCATGAAACCCCGGGCACTCTTACTGAACGGAGGAAAAAGAATAAGAAAAAGTGGTACGCGAGAGAGGACTTGAACCTCCACGTCCTAGGACACCAGAACCTAAATCTGGCGCGTCTGCCAATTCCGCCACTCGCGCACGTGGAGTTAAGATTAAGCGCGGATCTCCCGGCTTGGCAAGGCTGAGCTTGGATGGGGATCCGCAGCGAGTCCTTCTTTTACGATTCGTTGAGCCACGGAGCCAGCCATTGACGGGCCGATTCCACTGTCTGACCTTTGCGCTGGGCGTAATCCTCCACCTGATCGTTGCCCAGTTTTCCCACGGAAAAATATTTGGCTTCGGGATGGGAGAAATAAACACCACTCACGCTGGCCGCTGGCCACATGGCACAACTTTCGGTCAACCGGATCCCCGTCTGCGCTTCCACATCCAGCAAATCCCAGATCATCGGTTTCTGAGTATGGTCTGGACAGGCAGGATACCCTGGTGCGGGCCGAATCCCGCGATAGCGCTCTCGAATCAGATCTTCGTTATTCAGTGATTCATCCCTGCCATACTGCCACTCCTTTCGAGCCGTTTGGTGCAGGCATTCGGCAAAGGCCTCGGCCAGGCGATCGGCGAGGGCCTTGGTCATGATCGATCCATAATCATCGTGATCCGCCTCAAAAGTCGCAGCCCATTCGTCACAACCATGCCCGGTGGTCACTGCAAAAAACCCTACATAATCCTTCAAGCCGGAGTCCTCCGGTGCCACATAATCTGCTAGGGCATGGTGGTGCTGCCCAGATGGTTTGAGAATTTGCTGCCGAAGCGTCGGCAGGGTCTTGAGAACCTCCGAGCGAGCGTCATCCTTGTAAATCAAAATATCGTCCCCTCTGGAGGCCGCAGGAAAGAATCCATACACCGCCCGCGCCGTCAGCTTCTCTCCGTCGATCATGCTTCTCAAGTGGGCCTGCGCATCGGCGAAAAGTTCCTTCGCCTTGGCACCTACCACGGTGTCCTCGAGAATGGCAGGATAGCGCCCTCGCATTTCCCAGGCATGAAAGAAAGGGGACCAATCGATGTAATCCACCAAATCCTTCAGAGGAAAGGGGTCCAGGGTTCTTTGCCCGATGAACGCTGGTACCGGTGGCGTATAATGCGACCAATCGATCGGAGTGGCATTGGCCCTTGCCTCATTGAGGGCGAGGAGTTTTTTGGTGCCACGCTGTTCGTGCGCTTCCCTGAGGGATGCCTGCTCTTCCTCCACCTTGCTCAGATAGACTTTGCGTCTTTCGGCATCCATGAGGTCTCGAACCACGGTGACAGCTCTGGAGGCGTCCAGTACATGCAGGACAGGGTGACTGTAATGGGGGGCGATCTTGACTGCCGTATGAGCCTTGCTGGTCGTCGCTCCGCCGATCAACAGGGGCAGATCCATGCCCCGACGATCCATTTCCTTGGCGACATGCACCATTTCGTCCAGCGAAGGCGTGATGAGGCCACTCAAACCCACCATGTCAGCACCAAACTCAACCGCCTTCTGTAAAATCTGATCGGCTGGAACCATCACTCCCATGTCTTCCACGATGTAGCCGTTGCAACTGAGTACCACCCCAACAATGTTCTTGCCGATGTCGTGGACGTCTCCCTTGACCGTCGCCATGAGCACACGACCCGCTTCCTTCTGCGGGCTTTTGGCTTTTTCAGCTTCCAGGTAGGGCAGCAGGTAAGCCACGGCCTTCTTCATCACGCGAGCGCTCTTGACGACCTGAGGCAAGAACATCTTTCCCTCTCCAAACAAATCCCCGACGATGTTCATGCCATCCATCAGGGGGCCTTCGATCACTGCCAAGGGTTTTTCATACTGAACCAGGGCCTCGGCAGTGTCTGCCTCGATATGATCCACCAGCCCCTTGATCAGACCATGAGCCAGACGCTCCTCCACACTTCCCTCACGCCATTTAGCTTTTTCCGCCTCGGTTTTTTTCTCACCCTTGACCGTCTGCGCAAACTGAATGAGGCGCTCGGTCGCATCAGGTCGACGATTCAGTAGTACGTCTTCCACTTGCTCCAATAAATCCTTGGGGATTTCCTCATAAATGGCCAGCTGACCAGCATTGACAATCCCCATGTCCAGACCTGCCTTCACCGCGTGATAGAGAAACGCGGCGTGCATTGCCTCCCTCACCGGATTGTTCCCACGGAAGGAAAAGGAGATGTTGCTGATGCCTCCACTGACTTTGGCTCCCGGCAGGTTCTCCTTGATCCAGCGCGTGGCCTCAATGAAGGCCACCGCAAAGTCGTTGTGCTCTTCCATTCCGGTTGCCACCGTCAGCACATTCGGATCAAAAATGATATCCTCTGCAGGAAAACCGATTTGTTCGGTGAGAAGGCGGTAGGATCTCTCGCAGACCTCAATCTTGCGTTCCAGTGAATCAGCCTGACCCTTTTCATCGAATGCCATGACCACCACCGCNGCACCATAACGCCGCACCAGGCGTGCCTGTTCCAAAAAGGCCTCTTCTCCTTCCTTGAGACTGATGGAGTTGACCACTCCCTTGCCCTGAACACACTGCAGGCCCGCCTCCAGCACCGACCATTTGGAGCTGTCAATCATGATGGGCACTCGAGCGATGTCCGACTCAGCCGCCACCAAATTCAGAAAAGTGCGCATGCACGCCTCGGAATCAAGCATGCCCTCGTCCATGTTGACATCGATGATTTGAGCCCCATTTTCCACCTGCTGACGTGCCACTGAAAGGGCCTCCTCAAAAGCTTCTTCGCGGATCAATTTGGCAAATCGAGGAGAACCCGCCACGTTGGTGCGTTCCCCAATATTCACAAAATTGGAGGCCCGACTCACGGTGAGTGCATCCAGACCACTGAGCCGCATTCGGGGCTCGATGGCAGGAATGGAACGTGGAGAGACGGGTTCAATGGCCTGTCGCAAGGCTTGAATATGATCTGGGGTGGTGCCGCAGCACCCCCCTACGAGGTTCAACCAACCCGATTCGGCCCAGTCCTTGATTTTGGGAGCAAAACTGACGGGAGTCTCCGGGAACCCAGTCGGCAGCAAAGGATCGGGCAACCCAGCGTTGGGATACACACTGACCGCCACCGGTGCCAAACGGGCCAACTCCTCGATGAGGGGCCGCATCTCCTCAGGGCCCAGAGCGCAGTTCATTCCCACGCTGAGAAGCGGGACATGAGAAATGGAATTCCAGAAAGCCTCCACCGTCTGCCCTGTCATGCCCCGATCGCTGCCCGCCTGAATGAAGGTGACCGAAGCCATGACTGGGATGGAAAAGCCCAGGTCCTCCATCAATTTTTCAATGGCAAAGAAAGCCGCCTTGGAATTGAGCGTATCAAAAATGGTTTCAACGATGAGGAGATCCACTCCCCCCTCGATCAATCCTTTGGCCTGCTCGTAATAGGCCTCCACCAACTCGGCATAGGTAATGTCACGAGCCGCCGGATTGTGATTGTCGGTGGCTACCGAAGCGGTCTTGGTCGTGGGCCCGATGGCCCCGGCCACCCATGCGTTGGCCCCCGGATGGCGTTCCATGTAGGCATCGGCAGCCTCACGTGCCACTCGGCCACCCGCTTCAGCCAGCTCGGCAGCCAGCGAAACCATGTCATAGTCAGCCAAGGAGACGGCCTGAGCATTGAAGGTGTTGGTTTCGATAATGTCGGCCCCAGCTTCGAGGTAGGCCAGATGAATGTCACGAATCACCTCAGGGCGAGTCAGATTCAACAGGTCGTTGTTGCCCTTGAGATCCTTACACCAATCAGCAAAGCGCTCTCCCCTGAAATCGGACTCCTCCAGCTTGCGCATTTGGATCATGGTGCCCATCGCACCATCCAGAAAGACGATGCGTTCCTTGAGCTTGGCCCTGAGGGATTGTTCCTGACGCTGAATGCGAGCCTGAATGGCGGACAGTGAATCCATTGGAAGACTGTTTAAGTCGATGTTAACCTTTGTTCAATGATAAAATCAACATATCCAGATATGATGATATGTTTTATGGATTCCCGAACCTCGGGTTGACATTTGTATGGCTTTGACCAACTCTGAAGCATCAATCTGGAGATCACTCACAAACGCATGATGGAACGCTGCACTGAAGCTTGGATGTCCTCTTTGAGAGGCGTCATCGCAGGAAGCCTGGCCCTCTGGCTGACGGCCTGTGGCCCTTCTGAGACAAGGGTCGAGGAGGGAAATCGAACCCAGGTCCTCCACCTCGCCAATGGAACGGAGCCTGAAAGCATTGATCCGCACATTGTTACGGGGGTTCCAGAACACAATGTGATCACCGCTCTGACCGAAGGATTGGTCACCGAAGATCCGATCGACCTGCATCCGGTTCCTGGCATGGCAGAAAGCTGGACGATCAGTGAGGATGGCACGGTCTACACCTTCACCCTNCGGCAAGAGGCGAGATGGACCAATGGAGATCNGGTGACAGCGCAGGATTTCATTCATTCNTTCCAGCGCATTCTGACGCCTGAATTGGCCAGTGAATACGCCTATATGCTCTTTTTGATGAAAAATGCCGAAGCCTACCATCAGGGATCCCTGAAGGACTTCTCTCAAGTAGGAGCCAAGGCACTGGCCGAGAAACAACTGGAAATCACNCTCTCGACAGCCGCTCCCTATTTTCTTTCCCTTCTCAATCATTACACCTGGTATCCCGTTCATCTGAAAACCATTGAAAAGCATGGCGGGCTTTATGATCGGAGCAACCCGTGGACCAAACCCGGCAACTTCGTAGGCAATGGTCCCTTCAAGCTCAAAGAATGGCGCTTGAACGACGTGCTTGCCGTGGAAAAAAATCCAGACTACTGGGACGCGGACACCGTGCGACTGCAGGCCATCCATTTTTACCCCATGGAAAGTGCCGAAACGCAGGATCGGGCTTTCCGCGCCGGGAGGCTTCACAACACCTACGAAATGATCCCGGCCAAGATCGAACAGTATGAGACCGACTCCCCGGAAATCCTTCGAAAGGACCCTTATCTAGGTTCCTATTTCTACCGCTACAACACCACTGAGCCGCCCTTTGACGATGTGCGCGTTCGTCGGGCACTCGCCATGGCGATTGACCGCGAGTCCATTGTCAAGAATGTCTCCAGAGGCGGCCANATCCCTGCCAACTACTTTACCCCTCCCAGCACGGCTGGTTACACCACGCGCGCTCGCATCCCTTCCGACGTCGAGGCCGCCAANGCCTTGCTTGCCGAGGCCGGTTACCCCAATGGAGAAGGATTNCCCAAAGCCTCCATCATTTTCAACACCTCCGAAAACCATCGCTCCATTGCCGCGGCCATTCAGGAAATGTGGCGCAAACATTTGAACATTGAGGTGGAGCTCAACAATCAGGAATGGAAGGTCTACCTGGATGCCCANCGCAACCTTCAATACAACATCAGTCGTGCCGGTTGGATCGGTGATTACGTGGACCCCAACAGCTTCCTGGACATGTGGACTTCCTGGAGCCAGCAAAATCAAACCGGATGGAGCTCTCCTGAGTANGATGGGTTCATCCGTCAGGCTGGNNTGACCAATGATAGCCAAGAGCGTCTGGAACTCTTTCAGAAGGCAGAGGAGATCTTGATGGACCAGGCGCCCATCCTTCCGATCTATATCTACACACGGGTCTATTTGCTGAGCACGGCTGTGAAAGGTTGGAACCCAACCATTCTCGATCACCATCCCTACAAACATCTTTATCTGGAAGCCGGTCCCTAGACCCNCCAGACAAGCTAAGAACGGGCAAGCTCGACCTTTGCGTTTCAAATGATCCGTTTCATTTTCANGCGTATCCTCGAAACCATCCCAGTGCTGTGGGCNGTGGCNACNATNACCTTTTTCATGCTGCGACTGGCGCCTGGAGGGCCCTTTGATGATGAACGACAAGTCAGCCCGGAAGTGCTGCGGACCCTGCAGGCTCACTACGGGTTGGACAAGCCCCTGATGGCCCAATATGGGGATTACCTGCTGAATCTGCTCAAGGGAGATTTNGGCCCTTCCTTCAAATACCCCGGCCGCACGGTCAATGAAATCATTCGTGATTCATTTCCCAACTCCATGGAACTGGGGTTTTATTCCATGTCCATCGCACTGGCTCTGGGGCTGACGCTTGGCATCCTGGCTTCCCTGAAACCCAACTCCCTTCTGGATTACCTCCCATCGAGCATGGCCATGGTGGGGATCTGCCTTCCCACCTTTGTTNTGGGCCCNCTCCTGGTGCTGGTGTTCGCTCTCAAGCTCCAGTGGTTCCCCTACCCAGGATGGGATACCCCTGCGACCAAAGTGCTCCCTTCGCTCACACTGGGTGCCTATTATGCGGCTTACATCGCCCGACTCACCCGCGGTGGCATGCGTGAAATCCTGACGCAGGATTTCATTCGTACCGCACGCGCNAAGGGGGCCTCTGCCCGGGTGATTGTCTTGCGTCACGCGCTGCGCGGGGGTCTGCTACCTGTGGTCAGTTTCATGGGCCCTGCTTTTGCCGGTCTGGTGGCCGGTTCTTTTGTCATCGAAACCATTTTCAACGTCCCCGGGCTTGGAAAGCATTTCGTCACCAGTGCCTTCAATCGGGATTACACGATGGTGCTGGGGCTGGTGCTCTTCTTTGCGACCTTGATTGTCGTCTTCAACACGCTGGTGGACATTCTTCAGGTGTGGCTCAATCCCAAACTCAAACTCTCATGAGTCCTTCCGAGCCGGCAACACCCTCGCTTTCGGCCCTACCTCCATCGGGGCACTCCCTTCAGGAAGCCGAAAAAGGTCATTCGCTCTGGCAGGATGCCTGGCACCGACTGCGCAAGAATCGCATGGCCGTCCTGGGTGGGGTTTTTATTCTGATCATGGGGCTGGCGTCATTGATCGGGCCTGCCATGGTCACCCACGGCTACCAGGAACAAAACCTGGAACTGCGCGAATCGCCTCCCAGCAGTGAACATTGGCTGGGCACGGACAAACTGGGGCGCGATCTATTGGCACGNGTGCTCTACGGAGGCCGCATCAGCCTCACCGTGGGCTTGGTCGCCACCGCGGTCTCCCTCACCATCGGCGTGCTTTATGGCACACTCGCGGGTTTCTGCGGAGGTAAGGTCGATGCGGTGATGATGCGTCTGGTAGACATACTCTACGCTCTTCCTTTCACGATTTTCGTCATTCTGCTCATGGTCTTTTTTGGTCGAGACATCCGCCTGATGTTTCTGGCCATCGGTGCAGTCGAATGGCTAACCATGGCCCGTATCGTTCGTGGCCAGGTACTCAGCCTGCGTAAACAAGAATTCATCGAGGCCTGCATCGCCCTGGGCCTGCCGCTGCATCGCATCATCCTGCGCCATCTCGCCCCCAACGTGCTGGGTCCGGTGATTGTCTACTCCACGCTCACCATCCCGGCCGTCATGCTGCTGGAAGCCTTCTTGAGTTTTCTTGGCCTGGGGGTCCAGGAACCCATGTGCAGCTGGGGATCCCTCATCAAGGAAGGGGCCGAAATCATGGAAGAAGCTCCATGGCTTCTGATCTTTCCGGGCAGTCTCTTTGCCATGACTCTTTTCTCCTTGAACTTCCTGGGTGATGGGCTGCGCGATGCCCTCGATCCGCGTGCCTCAAAAGATTGATCATGGCCTTGCTCGACGTTACCGATCTAAAGACCTTTTTCCACACCCGGGCCGGAGTGGTTCGAGCGGTCAACGGCGTTTCCTTTTCGGTCGAAAAGGGGGAAACCCTCGGCATCGTTGGGGAATCGGGCTCGGGCAAATCAGTCGCCTGCTACTCCCTCATGGGTTTGATTCCAAAACCACCCGGAAGGATTGAATCCGGCAAAGCCCTTTTTGAAGGGGAAGATCTGTTGCAAATGTCCGAGGCTCAACTCAATCGCATTCGCGGCCGCCGCATCGCCATGATTTTCCAGGACCCGATGACCTCTTTGAATCCTTTCTTGCGCATTGAGGATCAGCTCATCGAACCCTTGTTGCTTCATGGGGTGACCGACAAGGCCACGGCCAGGAAGCAGGCCCTGGAGATGCTGGAAAAAGTGGGGATCCCCGGGGCCTCCAGGCGCATCCGTATGTATCCTCATGAATTTTCCGGAGGCATGCGCCAGAGGGTCATGATTGCCATGGCCCTGATCACCGATCCCGACTTACTGATTGCCGATGAGCCAACCACGGCTCTGGATGTCACGGTTCAGGCCCAGATTCTGGAACTCATCAAGGAGATGCAGAAGCAACTCAACATGGCCGTCATCTTTATTTCCCATGATCTCGGGGTGGTGGCTGGCTCTTGTGACCGCGTCAATGTCATGTATTCCGGGCAAATCGTCGAATCCGGTGCCACCGATGCCATCTTTGCCCAACCCAGCCACCCCTACAACCAGGCCCTGCAGCGGTCGATCCCCGCGTTGCAAACCAAGGGAGAAGAGCTCTTCACCATTGAAGGCCAACCTCCTGACCTGACACGCCCCTTGAACGGCTGCGCCTTTGCAGCACGCTGCACCCATGCCACCGATGCCTGTGGCCAGAGTGCCCCCCACCTGGAACGTATCGGAGAGACTCACTGGTCAGCCTGCCTGAGGGTACAACATCAGGAAATCACTTTGACGCCATGAGCACGCCCGTTGATCCCTTCCTGAAAATCCGCGGTCTGAAGACACATTTTCCGATCGAAAAAGGTGTTCTGGTGCGCAAAACCGTAGCCACCGTCAAGGCCGTCGACGGCATCGATCTGGATCTGAAGCGCGGAGAAATTCTTGGATTGGTCGGAGAGTCTGGATGCGGCAAATCCACTCTGGGACGAACCATCCTTCAGCTCATTGAACCGACCCAAGGCAGTGTGCACCTCAACGGCCGCTGCCTGACGGACCTCAAGGGAGCGGCCCTGCGCGAGGCAAGGAAGGATTTCCAGATGATCTTCCAGGACCCCTATGCTTCCCTCAACCCGAGGATGACCGTCTATGACACCCTGGCAGAAGCCCTCCTTTCCCATCAATCCATCCCCAAAAGCGAACTCTCCCAGCGGGTTGCCGAGTGGATGAATCGAGTCGGCCTTTCCCCACGCTTCATCAAGAAATACCCACATGAATTTTCTGGAGGACAGCGCCAACGTATCGCCATTGCGCGAGCGCTGGTTGTCGAGCCCAAACTACTGGTGGCCGATGAAGCGGTTTCGGCACTCGATGTTTCCATTCAGGCGCAAATCATCAACCTGCTGGCCCGCCTGTCCAGAGAGATGAATCTCACCATGATTTTCATTTCGCATGACTTGTCGGTCGTCAAACACATTGCGGATCGAATAGCGGTGATGTATCTGGGCAAGATCGTGGAACTCGGAACCGCAGAACGCCTTTTTGACCGACCACGCCACCCTTACACACAGGCCCTGGTCAGCGCTGTCCCCATCCCGGATCCTTCCAAGGAGCGCCAGCGCCAGCGCATGCTGCTTCCTGGGGACCCACCCTCACCCATGAATCCTCCCAGCGGCTGCAGCTTTCATCCACGCTGCCCTCACGCAAGTGAGGTGTGTCAGCAAGCCTCTCCCCCTTGGGTTCAAGAGAATGACCGCTTGATCGCCTGCTCGCGTCTCGACGTCGTTCCGGGATCATGACTCCACAGGCAACGATTGCGTGGATCTCGCGCAATCATGGGCTAGTCGCTAGGACCGGTTGTCTGAAGCGTGTAGAACCCGAGTGAGAGCCACGAAAGCATCCAGATCGAGGGCCTGCGCACGAATCATCGGATCCAGCCCCAGTTGATTGCGCGCGTTCTCAAGCCATTCCGAACTCCAGCGTTGCTTGAGCAATTTCCACATCACTTTGCGGCGTTGGGAAAAGCCCAATTTGACCAGCTGGACGAAGGTCCTGCTCTGGTCTTCATCAAGAAGTGGTTTACTTCGTCGATGCAGAGCCAGGCAGGAGGATTCCACATCGGGCTCGGGGAAAAAGCAGCTGGCGGGAATGCGAAAGCGCTGGCCGATCTGATAGCTCAACTGGACCAGCAAGCTCATCACCCCATAAGCCTTGGATCCCGGGGCAGCCATCATTCGCTCAATCACTTCCTGCTGGAGAGTCACCACCATGTCCGATGGGCCTTTGGGTGCCAGAGCCAGTTCCACCACAATCGGCGAACCCACCGAATAAGGTAAATTGGAGACCAGTTTCCAACGCGACCAGTCTTGAGGGTGTTGTCGCAACCATTTGAGGGCATCGGCATGAATCAGAGTCAAGGCCTTCTCTCCTTGAAACGCTTCTTCCAGCGAAGCATGCAGACGCCGATCGATTTCAACAGCAGTGACTTGAGCGCCCTGCTGCAGTAAGGCACGCGTCAAGGGACCTAGGCCAGGACCGATCTCCAGCACCTGATCCCCTGAGGTGAGTTGAGCGGCATCGGCAATGCGCTGAACCTGATTCTGATCATGAAGAAAGTTCTGCCCCAAAGATTTGGTCAACAGGATCCCCTGCTGCATCAGCATGGACTTGATCTCATTCAGTGTCACAACGAGGAAAGTTGTCGGTAGGTTTTCAGAAGTTTACGAGAGGCCTCTTGCATGTGAGACGCACCAATGATCAGCGGTGGCGAAAGACTTAAGACCTCCCCGTTCTCACCGGATGGCAGAACGACCATCCCCTCCTGGAGCAATCGCTTGGCCCAGGCAACGACCTGTGCCCCATCGGGGAACCCCCTTGCATCCAGTAATTCAATACCCATCATCAGGCCCCGACCGCGCACCTGGACTCGATGGCCCATGGGAGCAAACCTCTCCTGAAGCTCCTTCAACCACCCCGCTCCCTGGCGGTGAGATGCCCGAGCCAAGTCTCGGCTCTTGAGCAAGTCCAGCTGTGCCAATGCCATGGCGCACCCCACCGGATGGCCCAGGAAGGTACTGGTATGCATGGCTTCTCCGGTAGAACGCGGCCAGGCCTCCTCCATGACTTTGCTGGATCCGATACAGGCCGAGAGCGGGAACCCGCCGGTGAGCGCCTTGCCCACGCAGATCAGGTCAGGAGTGACAGACTCATGCTCGCAGGCAAACCAACGCCCCGTGCGCCCAAAGCCGGTGTAGATTTCATCTAGAATCAGCAAAGCCCCATGGGCATGGCATCGCTCTCGCAACCCTGGCAGAAAACCTTCAGGGGGCATTCTCAGCCCTGCCCGCGATTGAATGGCCTCGACAAGGATGGCCCCCACCGTTCCCTTTTTGAGCAGGCGCTCCAGCCGATCGAAACTTTGCTTCATGGACTGCCGATCCGATGGATACTTGAGAAAGTGGCTGAATGGTTTGAGCTGGCTTTGGAATGGACGACGAAAATGAGACCGATGGGTCACCGTCAAAGCCCCGTAGCCCAGGCCATGATAAGCGCCTGAAAACGCGACCACACCCGAACGACCCGTGGCCAGATGAGCCGTCTTGAGCGCAGCCTCCACCGCTTCAAACCCGGAATTGCAGAGGATGCTTTTGGCGAATTTAGCAGACCTTTCCGGTTTCCTGCCACCGGCGCGAGCATCCCTTCGATACCAACGCTCGTAGGTCCATCGGCTCAGTTCGGTCAGCAGTTGCGCCTTGAGGGCATGGGGATGCACATCCCCCATCGCATGCATCAGGCAGGCCAGTTGCTTTTGCCCGGCCTCAACGACTTGCTTGGGAGCATGACCGCAGGCAGCCACCCCGAAGGCTGCCGTCAGATCCAGATAACGCCGGCCGGTTTCATCCCAGACATGCATGCCCTTTGCCCTTTGCCAGACGATGGGCCAGGTGCTATCNGGGTCCATGAAAGTCACGTTGGGCGACTCATGTCGGCCAAGGGAACGCAGGGTCACACTGGATGGCTTTGACTTCATCCTTTTAAGGGCTCAAACACCTTTCTGATCGGCANGCCAGATGATCTTGTGAAGTTGGGCCTGAAAACGCACGGGCAGAGCATCGTGGACCAACTGTTCGACCAGTTCCTTGCGCGAAATGAGCTCTTGAGGTGACGGCCCGGGTTTCAATGCCTCATCCTGTTGACCTTCACTCAATGGCGCACACCAAGATACAAGAATGGGGCAAAGCTCCGCCAGTTTTCGATCACGGATCTGCTCTCGACACCAACGATAATCCTCGTGTGTGGCAATCACCATTTTCAATTCATCCTTCCCTCTCAGATGATCAAGATTCTCCCAGACCATTCGTTCAGACTCCCCACTGCTGGGACATTTCAGATCCACAATGCGGATGACTCGCTCATCCACCGAAGAAACATCATGCGCCCCGCTGGTTTCNAGCAAGACCCGGTAGCCCGCATCGCATAGCTGGGCCATCAAGGCCGGTGTGGACCGCTGCAACATGGGTTCGCCTCCGGTGATTTCGACCAGAGGCAACCGGCATCCATCGTGCGCAGGATCACGCGCGAAACGCTCGGCCATTGCGTTGACCTCCTCCAGCACGAGCGAGACATTCATCCGCTTCCCCCCCTTGAAGGCATAGGCCGTGTCACAATAGGAACAACGCAAGTCACAACCCGTGAGCCGAATGAAGATGCAGGGAAGGCCCGCATACGTGCTTTCACCCTGGATGCTCAGGTAAATTTCGTGAACCAGGAGCGATGCCTCTTGAGTCGGGGCCTCACTCATGAATGGGCAGCCAGGTTTTGCCAGAGTGCCGCACTCATGTGCATCCCTTTGGTAAAGGCCGTGAGACTCATTTTTTCATTGGGCGAATGGGCGTTGTCATCAGGCAACCCNAGCCCAAGNAGGAGAGTNTCCGCCCCCAGCACTTCCTTGAATTCAGTGACGATGGGGATGGAACCTCCCTCACGCATCAGGATGGGATCCTTTCCGAAAGCCACTTCAAGAGCATCCATCGCTGCCTTGGCATAGGGGCCATCTGGGGCCGTCACATACGCCTTGCCGCTGTGCCCCGCCTCGAAGTGCAGGCGCACGGTCTTGGGACAGATGGATTGCAGGTGCCGTTTGAGCAGGCGAAGTATTTTTCTGGGATCCTGACTGGGCACCAGGCGACAGGTGATCTTCGCCGAAGCCTTGGATGGGATGATGGTCTTGCTGCCTTCTCCCTGATATCCAGAAGTCAGCCCATTGATTTCCAAGGTGGGGCGTGCCGCACGTCGCTCGACCGTCAAATAACCCTTTTCCCCAAACAGGGCGCGTACGCCTAGACTCCGGGCCATCGCCTCATCCTTGAGTGGGAACTTCCTGGCCTGTGAACGCTCCAGGCGGGAAAGGGCTTGCACGTCATCGTAGAAGCCCGGGACTTTGACCCTGCCTTGAGAGTCTCTGAGCTGGGCCAACATCTGGCAAAGCACCATGGCCGGATTGTCCACGGCCCCGCCGTAAATGCCGGAGTGGAGATCCCGATTGGGACCTACCAAAGTCACTTCGCAGGCGGTGACCCCCCGCAACCCGTAGGTCAGGGCGGGATGCTTCAAGCTGGGCATGCCATTGTCGGAAACCACCACGGCAGCCACATCCAGTTCAGGCTTGAGCTTTTTCAGGGCCGGAGTGAGCGATTCGCTGCCCACTTCCTCTTCACCTTCGATGAGAAAAGTAATGTCGCAAGGCAACTCCTGACCCGTCTTCAGATAGGCCTCCACAGCCTTCAGATGCACAAAATGCTGGCCCTTGTTGTCCGTCGAACCCCGCGCAAAGAGATGATCGCCTTCCATCCTCGGCTCGAAGGGAGGACTGGTCCACAAATCAAAAGGTTCAGGCGGCTGAACGTCATAATGGCCGTAGACCATGAAGTGAGGTTTGGTCGAACCCTTCTTGCGGGGCGTGCGGGCGAGAACGATCGGGTGGCCCTGAGTGCGGACCAGGCGTGTCTTGAGCCCCATGTTCCGGCAATGGTTGACCAGCCAATCAGCGCATCGCTCGACATCCTTCTTGTGGGCCGACTGGGCAGACACGCTTGGGATACGCAAATAATCCACCAGTTCATTCAGAAAACGCTCGTGATNCTGCTTGAGATAATTCATCCAGCTTGCTGCCATGGGGATCAAATTACTGCCAGGCATGGGACGATGCCAGTAATGTTTTTACCTTGCGCGGGAATAAGATTCTGCTTCGATGGTCCTGTTACCTTATGAAACAAATTAGGCATTNCCTGTGTCGTGGGGCAGTGGCGGTGTTGTTGACCTTCACTACACTGACTCAAGCTCAAGTCGTTTTTGATGACTTCAATGATGGCAANGATGATGGCTGGGAGCNATTCAGTCCCNTGGACATTGTGGNAGCCAGTTCGGTGTTCACCTTTCCGGATGTNGGAGAGGGCAACAAAGGCTACCGGCTATTCAGCCCGGCGCCTNCTGTCCCNGATGCCGGCCCCGGTCGTAGTTTCACCTNCCGCACGCCNGTNTATTCNGACTTTTACGCGGCNGTGGATGTTCTGGACTGGGTCAACGAAGTGGATCAAGCCTTCGGGNTNATCCTNNGGGTCGACAACATCGGTCTGGGGCAGACAACCGGTTATGTGCTCAACTACGATCCTCAGCAAGCCTCCGGCAACCGGGCCCAGATCCATTTCAATTCGGTCACGGATGAAGCAGCAGTGGAAACCATTGGTGCTGCAGACATCACTCTGGAAACCGGCCACGACTACCGCATCGTCGTAGAAGTCGCCGGAAACACATTTACCGGTAAAGTTTACGACCACCTCGACCTGAGCCAGCCAGTGGTGACCTACAGTGGTGTGGACGAAACCTACAGTGAGGGGATGGCAGGGCTCTTCAACTATTATCGAGGCGGCGAGGCCACCGACAGCGACATCGGAATCGCTGACTCCACCTTCGACAATTACTACACGTCTGCAGAAACCCCTCCTGCCATTGCCAACGAAGCCTACTATGGTTTCTCAGGAGAACCCTACGTTGTTGCCTTGAGCCCGGCCAACCGATCGGCCTACCAGTCGGCGACCGACGGTCTGCATGCAGACATTCTGCTGCCAGAGGGAACCAGCGGAGCCGAGGTCACTTTGACGCTCAACGGTATCGATCGCACCGCACAAATCAGCCAGTCCACCGATGGAAACAAGCTCAAGGTGTCCTATGACAGTCTGGAAGCCAACCGTGTTTACGATGCGGTGCTGGAATTAACCGGCAACCAGAACGTTGGCCGCACCGAGTGGACTTTCGACACCTTCGAGCAAAGCTATCTGACCTCCAATGAGGTCATGGTCATTGAGGCAGAGGATTACAATTACAATGGCGGTTCTTATATCAACCGCCCCGTTCCATCAGGATTCAAGGAATCCGGACAGAGTGTCAACAGTGGCGACCAGGCCTACCTGGACCGAGAGGGTATCCCCGATGTGGATTTCTTTGACTACAGCGATACAGCGGGTGAAGAAGCCCTTGCCATTTACCGGGCCTGGGATCCAGTCAACACGCAGGCGGGATCCTCCGAAACAGCCAATGTCGCCCAGCCAGATGGACAGGACCCCGCAGTCAACGACACCACACGCAAGGCATCTCTTGACGTGGACTTGCCCGAATATCAAGTCACCGGGACCCGTGGAGGAGAATGGATGAATTACACCCGAGAATTTCCGGATGGAGAATATCACGTGTATCTCAGGGCCGCATCCAGAGCCACCCAATCCATTTATCTGGACCAGGTCAGCGGCAACACCTCTGGCATCAACCAATCGACCGACCGCCTGGGCACTTTTCACATGCCCAATATGGGCATCAAGTCCAACTACCGCTTTGTCGCTTTGACGGGGGAGGACGGAAGCCGCGTCAAACTCAACCTGAATGGCAAACACACCATGCGGCTGTCCGTTGGGACGGAAGATGACAACCGAGTCAACAACACCACCTCCTTGAATTACCTTCTTTTTGTGCCAGCCACCGAGGAAGAAGCGCCACCGGAAGAGACCCTGAGCATTGCGGGGGCAGCCACCGTGAACGGTGATTACACGGAAGTGACAGGGGCCGTTTTTGAACCCGGTAAAATCACCGTGCCAGCCACCGCTGCCATGCAGTTTTTCAAGATTCTGGTGCCACCAGCCTCGGCAGCAAGCTTTGCCATCGACTCGGTCTCCGTTGAGGGGGATGCCCTGACCATCACCTACACGCACTGAGGCAGGCCCCAAACACTCATGAACCGGATGAACCTTCTGCAGGTCATCCGGTTTTTTTGTGGCCCAATCCTTGTCTTGGCTTCATCCAACGGTATGGTGTGCGCATGAGTATTGTCACGAAAGTCGGCGACCAGGGAAATACCCGTTTGATGTTCAATCGAGAGGTCCCCAAGGAGGACCCCAGGGTGGATGCCTACGGAGCCGTCGACGAGCTGAGCACCGCCATGGGCATGCTGCGTGGCAAACCAGAAACCGCACCGGATCTGAAAGAACGCATCCTGACGGTCCAAAAGCAGCTCATTGGCTTGATGGGCGAAGTGTCCACACCACCCGAGTTGATGGCCAAATACAAGGAGTCGGGCTATCAGTGCATCACCGAAAGCGACCTTGAGTTCATCGAATCGCGCATCAGGGATCTAGAATCGCAACTGGGCCCTTTCACGACATGGAGTATACCCGGAGACAGTGAACTGGGTTCGCTGGCGGATTGGGCGAGAACCATCTGCCGCCGCGCTGAGAGGAAGATATGCGCCCTGCATCATANNTCCCCCATCGACAATCGGGTGATCATGGTTTACCTCAACCGAATGAGTGACTGGCTGTGGCTGGAAGCCAGAGCCCTGGACCGACAGTAGAGGGTGGCCTGAATCCAGCCCAGGCAAGCTTAGGGCTCCGAAGGTGAGGGTTCAGAGACGGAGTCCTCCGACTCCTCGACAGGTAGGGCCTGCTTTCTGAATGCTTGCATCAAATCCCAAGCCCGAGTCACCTGGCTTTGGGTCAGTGTCGATCCCACCATATCCCGGGCTTCTGCAGCTCCACTGGCCTTTTTCTCCGCCGCCAGGTGCAACCAGGCGAAGGAAGCCGCTGGATCAGGATCCACACCCTTACCAAGGTAGTAAGAAAATCCTGCCAGGTGCTGAGCCTCAGGAAGGCCAGACTCGGCAGCTCTCAAATACCAGCCAAAGGCCTCCTTGAGGTCGGGTTCGACTCCCTCTCCCCTCTCATACTGCCGCCCGCATCTGAGCATGGCGCTGGGCTTGCCCTGTTCCGCTGCTTTGAGAGTCCATTGATGGCTCAATGGGATATCCTGAATTTCTCCCATGCCATGCCCGGCGAGCAGAGCCAGGGTCTCACTGGCATCGGCAAAGCCAAGGTCGGAAGCCCTTTTAAAAAACGTTTTGGATTTGGGGAAATCCTGCAGCACTCCATTGCCGTTGCAGTGCAAGAGCCCCAGAGCATGGAGTGCCTCCGGCTCCTGCTGCGCCGAGGCCGAAGTATACCATTTGATGGCTTCCTCAATGTTCTGTTGCACCCCATCCCCATCCCGATAGGCATGACCCACCTTGGTCTGCGCATCGGGCTTGCCATGACGTGCATCTCTCAAAAGCGCTTCCACCTCGGCCGAGACATCATCTTCTCCCAGGTTCGGCCCCTTGTCGGACTCAGCAGCCTCGATGAAGGCAGGCCACCCCAGCAGAAGGCATGCGATGAGGGTGATGGATAGATGATGATGCATGGTTGAGCCAGAGGCGAAGCGAAAGAAATGGACCTCGCATCCGCTACAGACTATCGGAGGATTTGAACGATTGATTAAGTCTATTGTAACCAGTTTCGCCGATTGGCGATAGAGGAAACCCATGACAAGTTACTGCAAATGAGCAGGCTCGATACAGGGAGTCGGATATCCTGCCCGTCATGAAAAAAGACTCCCCGGGGTTCAAGGATAGATATCGTTAGAAGGATGGTGCGGCTAAAAGGATTCGAAGCTTCACGGGATGATCTCCCACGAAAAACTCAACAACCTCAACGTTTTGGGGCGTATTGGGTTCCGACCAGCCGCACTGGGAACTACCAGGTCTCGTCTTGTTTGTTACGGGTTTGTTAGGTCTTTCGACGGAGTTTTTGTGGCTAACATCCCGGTCACTGTCAACCCAATGATGAGGTGTATGACATCTAGCCACTACTTGGCGGCAAGAAATCTGAAGAAAGTTGGAACTACCTCAGCTTGGTGGTCATTTTTGCATGAGGTTCATGGCAAACATGAGTGCGTAGGTCATTGCCATCCCCAGAAGGATACCAAATAACGGTATGGGTATGAAGGCACATATCAATAAAGCCGTAATGCCCCATCCGATGGATGATCTGCCCTCCATAGATGCTACTTTACCCATAATGATGGCGGCTAAAATGATGAGCATAACTCTGACACTAACCCCTGGTTGGATTGCATCAATTACAAAACATGGTCCGTTTTGTAATCTCGGGCAAATCGTTGGTTACGCAGATGTTCCTGCAGATCGTCGGAGGCGGTGATGGGCGGCAGGTCCAGCTTACAGTCCTCACGAACTAGTCTCAGGAAGGTTTCCAGGTTCTAGAAGGTCTCCCGCTGGACGGTGTGAACCTTGACGTAACCGTCATCGATGTCGCGTTTGACGATGTTCATTACCAGAAATCCCTGTCGTCTGGGTCTTCTCGAGTGGTATGCATTTCATCGGCTGCGCGATTATCTACAAGCACCACAATTGCTATCAATGCTGCGATTGCCAGAGATCCCCATGCACCTAATGCGCCAACAAGTAT
>NYYT01000107.1 GCA_002686885.1 Pedosphaera sp. | reverse complement strand
CCCGTTCCCATGGTAATCAGGCCTCGACTTCCTTTCAAAGTGATACCGAAGCGGCTTGGTTGGGCGGCCGCATCGCGGATGGAAGACCATCGCCCAATGGCGCCACTCTCAAGAGCAAAGTGGGCCTGAATGGCATCTCCTGCGATGGGACCGAGTCCCTCATTTCCGGGGTGAATATCCCCAGGTCCCGCCAGTTGGCCTTGCTGTAGAATCATCGAAGTACACCATTGCGGACCGCCGCCCAGGAACTGCATGAGGTTGAGAACGTGAGTTCCCAAAACCCACAAATCCTCTCCGCCCCCCCGGTGGTCTTCCTTTCCCCTGGCGTGAATTTCCAATAAATCCCCCAGGGTGCCATCATGTATCATGCCGTAAACCACTTTGAGGATGGGGCTGTAGCGTGTTTGATGGGCAACCGCCACCTTGGTCTGAGACTTGCGGCACTCTTCCAGCATTTCATCGGCCTCCTCAAGGGAGCGACAAACCGGCTTTTCGAGGTAGATTCCCTTGACGCCTGCACGAGCTGCAGCGATGACCATGTCGCGATGCTGGTGGGTCCATCTCGGAGCCACACTGACTAAATCTGGTTGAACGGCTTCCAGCATCGAGTGGTAGCTCTCAAAGCCCTGTTGGACTCCAAGACGCATCTTGGCATTGGCCAGGCCGTCCGGATGATCATCCGCAACGGCCACCACTTCGCATTGTGGAAGGTTTTTCCAAACCATATCCAAGCCATGACCATAGTTTCCTTGGCCAGTGCTACCAATCACGGCAACTCGATAGGTTGAAGGCATGGGTATCGTCGGGTGGTGCCCTAAACATAGGCTTAAGGTCCCTGATCCAACAAGGAGGAAAGCGATTTCCGATACGATCTGAAGCGCTCAGAAAGGCTTCCTGATCGCACCGTCTCAGAGGATGGTCACTTAAGCCGGACGCAAACGGTTGCCACGAACAGTGGAAGTTTGGAGGTAAAAGAAGAGAGCTGTTTCCGNAGCAAGNAGCAAGAGAAGGGTCAGCCACTGCAGCATTTGCCAGGAATCCTGGGTCAGGATCCAGAGGAGTTGAAGAGTGTTGAGTAAGGTAATCCACCAGACAGCGGATCGATGTTGCGCCCAAAGGACTTGAGGCATCAGCCCGATGGCGATGATCTTGATTTGGCTGAAGTTAAAGATCATCAGCCACTTGAAGGCGGCACTCATGAATCCGTAGCTGTGAAGGCCAACCCCCAGCATGTTCACACCAAACCATGAGAATGCGGTGACGATGTTTCCGAAAATGGCCAGGTTCATNAANCCTCGTTCCTTGATCATTCCACCCCATCGAGCGTGAAGGATGATGGCATTCCANATCACGATCAGCAGTGCACCATTTTCTTTGGGATCCCANCCCCAGAATCGACCCCATGATTGATCCGCCCAAATGCCNCCCAGNACGGTGCCGATAAANCTAAAGAGCGTTGAGAAGCAAACCACGCCGTAAACCATTTTTGCCAGTGATTTGGCGGTAGCTTCTGGCAGGGATTGAGCGAGGAACCCTCGCATGACGTAAATGATCCCAAGAAATCCGGAAACGAAGGTGGATGCATAGCCCAAGGTGATGATGACCACATGCGTTGCGAGCCAGAAGTTGGTGTCCAGCACAGCACGAAGGACTCCCATGGTATCACCGGTCAGGGATAAGTTATGGGCAATGATGAGGGAAAGCATGCCTACNAGGCTTGCAATGGCAGATCCAATNCCATCCTTGTAAACGCGTTCGATGACCAAACCCAGCAGCACCGCACCCCATCCTACAAATACAGCTGAGCTGTAGAGGTTGGTGACGGGGGGTCTTCCTTCAATATACATNCGGGTGATCAGACCTGCCGTATGCACGATGGCAGAAAGGCCAATCAGCCAGGCCGCNGTCAAACGAAGGTTTCGGGAGTCTTTCAGCCAACTCAAGCAAGCCAATAAGAAGGCAATCAGATAGAGGACCGTGCTACGGTAGAAGGGCGAAAAACGATTGTATCGAAATTCAACACCGGTCCTTTTCAGTTCAGGCTGATACCCTGCATCAAGGGAGCTCATGTAATCACTCAGCGCNCGGTTGAAGTTGCCTGAATTGTCCTGATGGAAGGCCGATTGCATTTTGGCAAACGACAGGATGGCGGGTTTGATTTCCCTGGATTGAATAGCGGTGATCAGGTTGGTGCCAACCGTACTCCATTGATCCAAACTGCCAGCCGAACGTTCNGGNGGGACCATCAGAGTCCTTGCTCCGCTGAGCATCTGAAAGCGGTCCATGTAGGCGGAGAATTGGTTGAGCATGGCCTCGTCATGNNCNTGCCCCTGGCTTTGNAGCCTCCACGCTTCGATGCCTGGGGCGATGGAAGCCATATACGTTTCAAGTTCGGCAACCATGTCGTGGGCNTCTTCGGGGGCGAGGGTGTTTTTCAATTCCAGNTAGGTGTTGAGCCCCACATAAGCCTTGATNACAGCTTTCTCGAAAGGNGTGCGCAGTGCNTCCTCCTGATCAAAGGCACTTCTCGCATGTTGCATGATGGTTGGGTAATGCCCTCGCATTTCCTGAAAAGTGAAATAAAAAAGCCCGGAACGCTCNAATCCCTGTCCCTCAAGGTTGAGCTCATCTAGAAGTTCGGGATGGTTGATCGCAAAAATGTAGCGCTGATCGGCAATCTCTGGATGCATCATGACCTCCATGATCCACTGTGAGGCGTTTAATTTGCNGGGGCGTTTGGAAAACTGATACCATTTGCGTTCCGTGAGCTGTCCATTTCCTGAGCGAGCCAATTGAATCAAGTCACCCCATTGTCCGGCAGCATCTTGGCCTTCGGTGGGTACTTTCCTTGTCCCTCGAATTTGGATGAGGGCATTCATGGCGACGGTATCCAAGGGCTGAAGACGCCCTTCACGCAGCACGGGTATGCGACCGAAGTCCACGTCGTTCATGT
Organism: Pedosphaera sp.; assembly: GCA_002686885.1. GTDB lineage: Bacteria > Verrucomicrobiota > Verrucomicrobiia > Limisphaerales > AAA164-E04 > UBA7971. The sequence continues at coordinate 9,620 of NYYT01000107.1, read as the reverse complement.
ATCCCGATGGTTTTGGCGATCTGAGCCCAGAGAGGATCATCAGCCCAAAAAGCAGGGTCACGATCCATGGAGTTTTCGATTTCATGCGAGTTGACGTGAGATGGGAACCCAAGATTCTAGCTATCAGTGATCAAGGTTCAAANGGATGGTTTCATTTGGCTGCGACGTCGGACGAATCCAACCAGGTGGATCAAAAATTGAATGGTCAATCCGGCGCCGACCATGATGCATGCAAGGTAGGGAGTGACCCACGTGGGATTTTTGACGACCTGAAAAGTGGAAGAAGGCTCCAGTCCCTGACGCTGCACCATTTCGCCTGCAGTCATCTGGTATTGATAGAAGGTCAAACCTTGATATCGCAGTGGGTGATTCATGTAGATCAGCANTTCACGGTTCTCCTTGGTGGAGGCGTTTCGCAGCTGCACGCGACTTGCAAAATTTCTGGGTTCGCTAGTGCCAGTGTAATTTTCATGCGTCGCCTTGAGCAAGGTGAGTGAGAAGTTTTCGTAATACCTCTTGGCCCGCATGCCAATACTGTAGGTGCTTCCGTTGTGGGTCCAGCTTTGGGGGTCTAGAACCGTGGCAACAAACCATTTGCCGATGGAGGTGTTTCCGTCCATGACCTCGATGACAGCGGCTCGGGTGTCCCGGGCATCCATCGAGGTTGCAGGCGGGATGGGTTTGAGGTAGACGTTCGAAAATCCGGTCGTCGCATCAACCTTTTGATAGTCGGCGTGGTCTTCCTTGAGTTGTCCTTGGCTGTCCTCCAGCGAACCTGTCAGAGCGACATTGGGCCAAAAGGATTCCACCTTCAAGGTGAACGGCAACTTCCCACTGTCAATAATGGCTCCTTCCTTGCTTTGTAGCAGGCTTTCCGAAACCGCGTAAACCGTGTCTTCTGTGGGGCTGGTCTCATTGATCAAAACCAGCTCATTGAGTCGAAAATCAGAGGAGAAGGAGCGGGTGCCACCCTCCTTGATTTCCATCGCGCTTTCCCTGGATAAAAGGTCGGTCGCCAATTGACCGAGCAATAGCAGTATCAGCCCCAAGTGAGAGATGCAGATACCGATTTTTTTGCGCGTCCATTTGAATTTGGCCATGAACGCTGCAATCAAATTTACCATCAGCAGGATCCCCACCAAGTAGCCCCCGGGCATGACGGGTATCTGCCATGAACTTCCTTCAGGTCCCCAGAATACAAAGAGACTCTTGAAGTAGCGGTCCTGCACCAGGTAGAGACCCTGATCGACCTGAGCAAGGGTCCCCACAAAAACAATCAACATGGAAAAGCTCAAGCACGTGACGGTGAGCTTGAGAGAGGTGATGGTTTGCCAAATCCACTTCATGATGATCTCAAAAACGGATGGACTGTGAGAACGCCTCGAAAGCAGACTTTTCCCTCGTGACTGCTTCTTGGTTTCCCATCGCCTTGAAAAACCATGTTTGGCCATTTCGCGGACAAATGGTTGCTGCAATGCCTTTTTCTTTCCCGGCCAGAAATACCATGGTTGCTGGGCTACCATCGACATTGATGGAAGTGGTTTTCATTGGAAGATCCTCTTCGCTGATGGCATCCAATCCGATTTGTTGACACCAGCGATTGATGTTGGGCAGGAGCCCACCGGCCCCACCTCCAAGTCTCGAGACCGTAATGTCGACCTTTCCTTCATCACCATCGGCGGCAAAACTTGCAAGAATCATGGACCTTGCACCCGTTGGCACCCAGTGGCTCGGGAGATCCCACCTCGGGAGGTCCTCTGACTCGTTGACCGATGCTACTGCGGGCCGCACGGGAGGTGGCGATGCAGCAGTCTCAACCATCGATATGGATTCTTTGAGGCTGTTGAGGTCGACAGACGAGAGGAAATCCGTAAATGTCTTTTTTTGCCCCTCCAGGAAGGCATTTTCTCCACTGAGTTTGAAAAACCAAGTTCCGTTGGGCGCATGGACAAAGGCCGTGATGATACGCATCCCGGCCATTTCTCCTGGAGCCGCCTCAGGTGCTACTAGATCAAACTGGCGCCCTTGGAGGTCGCCTATTTGCACCGGTTGACTCTGAGTCGCGACATCCTTCTCGCTAATCGGGTCCAGTTGCAGTTGCTGTCTCCATAAATTGACGATTTCATGATCGCCTACCTGAAGGTCAGGCATGGGGAGGATGGCCACTTCGGCACTTTGACTGTCTTCACCTTGAATGCGAAAGGTCGCCAAGCGCATCGCGCTGGTGTTTTCGACTCGTTCCCATCCATCTGGCAGGGAATAGGGAACCTGCTTGGGAACTCCATAAACCCTTATATCCGCTTCTCTTTGGCAGCCGCTAAATAGCAGTAAACCGAGGCATCCGATCCAACCAGCCAACAGGTTTCGACTGCAAGGTGAAACCATGCTCGCTTTGGATCGGTAGGTTGCTGTTACGAGTGATTTTGGGGGCATATAAGTCAATTGCTCTCAAGATGCTCAAAGATTTGCCGAAATCAAGAGGTATCTCGCTCAAGGGACTCCATGATGTCTCCATCCTCGCTCATTCGTTCCAATTGGCCCGCACGAAGAGACCCTAGCCTGTAGAGAGGTTATCCGCCGAGTGATCGAAGTTGTCCGCCGTCAACGAGGAAGGAAAGCAATGGTGGCTGGACCCAGGTTCGAACTGGGGACACGCGGATTTTCAGTCCGCTGCTCTACCAACTGAGCTATCCAGCCACCGTCTGCCTTGCAGCAAGGGCCGTATTCAACGGTCTGCCCCACTCTTTGACAAGACAAAATCGATCTACGGGTTTCTTTGAATCTCGTTGTGGCTCGATGAATTATTTCGAAGATTCGGCGATCATGGATTACGGACTTCCATTCCCTTGTGGTTGGGATTTAACTATCACCAGCTGATGAGTCCCCGTTTGGCGTGTACGCCATTTCCATGTGTGGGCCACAAGCCCCTGTGGCTGCACGCCTTTTTTGGGCGCCGATGGCTCCCGAAGGGAGGCTCGTGATGGAAAGTTGGATTTTTGAGACGTCAGCGGTCAGGACACTGCTTGAGCGATGACATCATCTAGAAACTCTGCATGAACAAAATTGGTATCTATCCTGGAAGTTTTGATCCTCTGACCTACGGCCATGTGGATGTGATCCGTAGGGCGACCCACTTGTTCGATTCGGTGATTGTTGCGATTGCAACAAATGAGGCCAAGAAGGCCTTATTCAGCAAAGAAGAGCGTGCAGAGCTTGTCAGGGCATCGACCGAGGAAATGGATCGAGTTTCAGTGGATATTTTCGATGGTCTGCTGGTGGATTACGCTGCCGAGCAAACAGCAAAAGCCATCATACGAGGTCTCAGGGCGATCTCCGACTACGAGTTCGAATTTCAGATGGCCCTCATGAATCGGCATTTGAATCATGAAATTGAAACGATTTTCATGATGCCCAAGGACAAATACACCTTCCTGAGCTCAGGCATGGTCAAGGAAGTGGCAAGCTTGGGGGGGGATATTTCCTCGTTTGTACCTGAGCCTGTGCTCCATGCCATGAATCAAAGATTCCCGGCCACGAATTTCAAAAGCGACTCGTGAGAGGACCCCTGACTCATGCGATTTACCATACATCTAAGAGATCTCGAAAAAGAATCGTTGCGTTTCGATGGCGACGTGGAACCCGATGAAGTGGATTGGAACTTGAACGACGAGCTCATCCAGGCCAAGGGAGGGTTGGGCTACTCTCTTGAAATTGAAAAACACGAGCAGAACCTTCTGATTCAGGGGCAGTTGTCTCAATCCTTTGTCTGTGAGTGCGTTCGATGTCTCCAGTCTTTCACCTTGCCGATTCTCCTCGACGCTTGGTCCGGTTTCGCTGCTTTGGAGGGAGAGGAGAGTCTTGAAGTGGTGAACGATTTAATTGACTTAACTGAAATTCTCCGAGAAGATGTTCTGCTTGCTTTGCCTCAGCATCCGCACTGTGGGCCCCAATGCCCTGGTCTTGCGGATCCAGCAAATGCAAAGTCGGCTCCTCGGCATAGCGCACCAGATGAACTTTCCTCTGCTGCGAATTCCGCTTGGGATGCCTTAGATCATTTGAACTTAGACAACGATAAAGATTGAATCATGGGTGTACCAAAGAGAAAACCTTCCAGAAGCGCTCAACGCAAACGCAGGGCTTCCAATAGTGTCCTTCATTTGCCTCAACTCAGTGTTTGCCCTGAATGCGCTGCTCCTTACGTCCCGCATCGCGTCTGTCCCAGTTGCGGGCAATACAAGGGCAAGCAGGTCGTCAACATCGAATCATACAGTTGATTCAGGCCTCCGGTTGGCGAGTTCCTCACTGAATCTTCTGCCTTTTTAAGCGATGCGCATCGCTGTCGATGTCATGGGAGGGGACCATGGCTGCGGTGTTATTGTAGATGGAGTCCTACAAGCACTCGAAGAGTTTCAGGCCCTCCAATCAGCCATTCTGGTCGGACGTGAGTCCGAAATAGAAGGCGCCCTTGCTGGTCGATCAACCTCTTCGGGCCGAGTAAGCGTGTGCCATGCCCAGGAGGTTTTGTCCATGCAGGACAAGGCGATAGATGCCGTGCGCCGCAAAAAAGACTGCTCCATTTCGGTCGGTGTCGACTTACTCAAACATGGAAAAGCCGATACCTTTTTATCTCCCGGTAACACGGGTGGCGTTGTCACGGCTGCCACGGTCAAGTTGAGGCGCTTGACGGGTTTGGAGCGAGCCGGTATCGCTACCGTGTTGCCCGCCCCCAAGAATGACTTCGTGTTGCTGGATGCTGGCGCGAATGTGGATTCGAAACCCCTACATTTGGCGCATTACGCGGTCATGGGGAATGTTTACGCCAGGGAAGTGCTGCGCATTACCCAGCCAAGAGTAGGCCTTCTGAGCGTTGGGACCGAAGATGTCAAAGGCAATGATCTAACCCTGGAAGCGTTTGAACTGTGCAAAAAGCTCGATTGCAATTTTATCGGCAATGTTGAAGGGCATGACTTGTTTGCCAACCGAGTCGATGTGGTGGTTTGTGATGGTTTTGTAGGCAATGTGGTCTTGAAATCCTGTGAGAATCTGGCTCAGACCATGTTCGGTTGGCTCAAGGAAGAATTGACGGCGACACCGATACGACAACTTGGAGCGCTGCTTGCCAAAGGTGCTTTCCGCACGATCAAAGGCCGGATGGACCCTGACGCCTACGGCGGGGCTCCATTGCTGGGTCTCAACAACAATGTGTTCATTGCTCATGGCTCGGCTAGTGCAAAAGCTGTGAAAAATGCCATTGGCATGACATTGCGAGCTTTCGAACATCAGATTAACGAGCATATGCATGAGGCCATCGCACGAGCCAATGAATCGCTCAAAATAACATGACTTCCAATCTAAACTGATCACCATGACTGAATTGCCCGAAAAAAATGTCCCTTTTGTGAATCCGAGAGCGGCTCATGATTTCAGGGGAAGGACCTGCTCCATTGTTTCCGTGGGTTCTTATGTTCCGGAACGTCGATTGAGCAATGCAGAGCTGGAAAAGCTTGTGGATACGAGCGATGAATGGATTACGACGCGAACAGGTATCAAGGAAAGACGTCTTGCCGCGGACGATCAGTTTACCTCTGACTTGGCCGCTGAAGCAGCCAAAAAAGCATTGGAAAAGGCGGATATTGATCCTGAAGCCATCGATTTGATCATTGTGGCGACGATCACGCCGGACATGCCTTTTCCGAGCACTGCCTGTTTGGTGCAACAAAAAATAGGGGCGACACATGCCGCAGCGTTCGATTTAGAGGCTGCCTGCTCGGGGTTTATTTATGCGCTGGAAGTGGCACAACAGTTCATCATGTCTCGCACCTATGACACGGTGCTTGTCATTGGCGCAGAAAAGCTTTCTTCCATCGTGGACTGGAAAGATCGTAACACGTGCGTTCTCTTCGGGGATGGAGCTGGAGCTGCTGTTTTACAATATAGGGCAGAGTCCCACGGTTTGCTGACTGCCTGCATGGGAGCTGATGGAAGTAAAGCCTCGCTCTTGTCCATGCCGGGGGGGGGGAGTCGTCATCCTGCGTCCCAGCAGTCACTCGATGATCGTCTTCATTTTTTGAGAATGGACGGCAAGGAGACCTTCAAAAGTGCTGTCACTGCCATGCATCGAGCAGCCAAGAAAGCCATGGAGCGCTGTCAAATTGATATCAGCCAGATCAAATGCGTGATCCCTCACCAAGCGAACCAGAGGATCATGAGTGCTGTCGCAGACCGATTGGGTGCTACCGAGGATCAAATTTTTGCTAATGTTGACAAATTTGGCAACACATCTGCTGCTTCTGTGGCTATTGCGCTGGATCAAGCTGTTGAGCAAGGGCGGATCCAGCGCGGAGATTTGGTGCTTTTGGTTGTTTTTGGGGCGGGATTGACTTGGGGAGCAGCCGTTATTGAGTGGTAAAACATTCATGCCGAATGTGATATGATTGAAATTCAGAGATTTCTGAGTCCAACCTGGCCGGCATGAAATCAAAGTTCGCTCATTGACGGTAGCGCTTTTCATGTTATGTTTTCTTTTGTCGTATGAAAGCAACGAAGTTAGATCAAACGGGTGTCTTCGAGCCTCTCAAGGTGAGAAGTGGTGGAGTTGAGTTCTCCCTGCCTCCAGAGGCAGTTAGTGTGCGATCTAATGGAGTTGAATTTCTATCGCCAGAGCCTCTTCCTGTGTGGTCTGAGCTCACTCTAGAGTTGTCCTCCCCCAGCGATCAGCAGTCCATTCATTGCAATGGCATTGTTGTGAGCTCGAATGGTAGCAAGCACTCGGGTTTTGTGGTATCCATCCTTTTTCTTGGTTTGGACGCACTGGCCCAGTCTCAAGTCGAAGCCCTTGCCAGAGTTCAACGCCTCAGTCTTTAACTGAGGCTTGTCATTTAATCTGGGGCTTTGCCCTCCAAATTAGCTATCTATGGAACTATTCAAGCGCATTCTGCGCACTGCTGTGGAAGGTGGCGCCTCTGACGTGCACCTCAAGGTGGGAAATCCGGTCGTTTTCAGAATCGACGGCAATCTTGTCGACATTGAGTCTCCATTGCCGACCGTGGAATGGGTAGAAACCATTTTGCAAAATATCATTCCGGAGCATCTCAAGGAGGTTCTTCAATCTGAAAGAGAGATTGATTTTTCCTATTATTTAGAAGGGGTTGGGCGTTTCCGCACGAACTGCTTCCAGCAGAGAGGGACCTTCGCTCTGGCCATGCGGTATGTGAAGACCGATATCCCTGAATTTGAGGAATTGGGTTTGATTCCTGTTCTCAAAACCATCGCCGAAGCTCCTCGTGGTATCGTGCTGGTTTCCGGAACCACTGGATCCGGAAAATCGACAACCTTGGCTGCCATGCTCCAGCACATCAATAAATCCAGCAGGAAGCACATCGTTACCCTCGAAGATCCCATCGAATTTGTTTTTTCTGATGACAAATCGGTCATCGAGCAGCGTGAAATCGGATTGGATTCCAAAAGTTTCGCTGCGGGCCTCAAGCATGTCCTCAGGCAGGATCCCGACGTCATCATGATTGGTGAGATGCGAGATGCCATTAGTTTCTCCGCAGCCATGAGTGCAGCAGATACGGGGCATCTCGTTCTTTCCACTCTTCATACAACCAATGCTGCCCAGTCCGTGACGCGTATTCTGGACTTTTTTAGATCTGAAGAGCGGGATCAAATCCGACGACAATTAGCTGGGACACTCAAAGCGGTGGTCTGTCAGCGAATGGTCGGCCGAGCTGGGGGAGGGGTGATACCTGCCATTGAGGTCATGGTCAACACTCCCACCATGCGCAAACTGATTGAGGAAAACCGACTCGAAAAACTCGGCGTTGGTATTGAGACCGGGGGGGAAGATGGCATGCAAAATTTCAATCAGGCTTTGTTCAAACTAGTACAGGATCGCCTAGTCACGGAAGAAGAGGCTCTCTCCAAGGCAAGCAACGCAGATGCGCTCAAGATGAACTTTCAAGGTATTTTCTTGAGCGAAGGAAAGAGGATTTTGAGCTGATGCCTTGGTTATGTAGAAACCAACTAAGGCTGACAGTTGACATGCCCATAACTTTTCGTTAAATCTCTTCTCTCAATAACTTTCATAAAAAACATGTCAAAAGCGGGTCACATAATTGTCATCATCTTGAGTGTCTTAATCATCGCCATTCTCTGGGGAAAGACCAAGCCAAGCATCACTTCCCTGCAAGATGAGCTGGTCTCCGCACAGGAGGCCAGAACTCAGGCTGAAGCAGCGCAAAGAACTGCGCAAGCAGCTCAACGGGATGCCGAAGATTTGGCCGAAACCCGCCTCGCAGAGCTCACCAACGCTAAAGATTCCCTGAAAAATGCCATGACAGCATTGGGGCAGCAGCGGGCTCGAGGTGATGAGCTGGATACACAACTCAGTGAAGTGACCGATCAACTCCTTGATGCGAGGCGCGAGTTGCAAAGTTGGATAGCCCTTGGGGTCGACCAGCAATACGTCTACACGATGAAACAACGGATTGCCGATGCGCACGATGAAATTGCTGCCATCACTGAAGAAAAAACCGTTTTGCTGCGGCAGATGGACCAAATGCGATACGAACTTGGGCGTTTTGTTGGTCCTGCGCAGAAAGTTGTGATGCGTGATGGTCTTGAAGGCAGTGTGCAGGCCATCGACTCGGACTGGGGTTTTGTGATTGTGAATGTTGGTGAAAAGGATGGCGCTAGGGAAAACGGTGAGTTACTCGTCAGCCGTGAAGGTAAATTGATTGGCAAGCTTCTCATTTCTTCCGTTGAAGACAACCGTTCCATAGCCAATGTGATTCCCGGTTGGGTTCAGTCCGACATTCAAGTCGGGGATGCGGTCGCCTACTGATCTCCAAAGTTTTGCCCCATGAACTGGCTGAAACCTTTTGTCGCTGCCCTACTTTTAATGAGTGCTCTTTCAGCCTGTTCGACTCCCGATCCTGAGAATGCCTCTGCCCGTCCGTGGAATCAGCCAAGGGGCTGGGGGAGTGGCCTTCCTAGCAACATGATGGAGGGTCGTTGATTTTCACGAAACAAAGCAAGAACGATGCGAGTCGGCCAAGTCAGGTCGACTCTTTTTTTTGTCTGCCCCACCACTCTGAGAGGAGCGCAGGAACCATCCATAGGTTGACCGCTAGGCCCGCCAGGAAACAGGCCATACCCAGCCATGCGAAAATTTGCACCACTGGGATTGAGGCAATCAAGGCCGTGGATAGAAAGGTTCCAGCAAGGAGCAAACTTGTAAAAAGCATCGGTCTCCATTTCGCTTGAACCGCCTTTTTAATGGCCGTTTGAGAGGGAACCTGCTCTTTAAGAAGCTGCCTGAAATACCCCGTGAGATGAATGCCATCATCAATAGCAATACCAAAAGCGACGGCTCCTAGAAAGCAGCTCAAGCTGTTGATGGGAATGCCCAACCAGGTGCTTGAACCGATGACCACCAGTATGAACAGTCCATTGGTGACGACCACAGTGCCAGCAAGCCATGGTGATCTCCACAGGGTGGCCAATAGGAAGAATAACATGAAGGCACACCCGATCATGGAATCATAAATACTTCTGCTGATGCGAGCATCCGCCCTATTTATGGAATCCAAGGCATCTTCTGCCGATATTAAGCAATG
>NYYT01000043.1 GCA_002686885.1 Pedosphaera sp. | reverse complement strand
AGCGGTCACATCGAACAGCACATAATCGATAAGAACGAACAACTGGCCTCCGAGTCAGGTAAGGCCGGATTCGGTCTAGCATACGTCATGGATGGATTGAAGGAAGAGCGAGAGCGCGGTATCACAATCGACGTAGCTCACAAGGAGTTCTACACGCCCAACTATTACTTCACTGTCATCGATGCCCCCGGGCACCGTGATTTCGTGAAGAACATGATCACCGGAACCAGTCAGGCTGATGCTGCTGTGCTAGTCGTCGCCGCTAATGACGGAGTCAACGCTCAGACCAAGGAGCATGCATTCCTCGCTCGAGTTCTCGGCGTCACGCAGTTGATAGTCAACATCAACAAAATGGACATCAGCGGTGTAGACTACCAGGAAGCCAAGTACAACGAGGTTAAGGCCGAGGTTTCGAACCTACTCAAGATGGCCGGATTCAAGCCAGACGGCATCAACTTCATCGCAGGCTCATCCCAGATGGGCGAGAACATCTACAACAAGAGCGACAACATGTCATGGTACAACGGCCCAACTCTGTTCGAGGCCATCGATGCAATCACAATGCCGCCAAAGCCAACCGACCGCCCACTAAGGCTACCTATCCAAGATGTCTACAAGATCGGCGGAATTGGAACCGTACCCGTCGGCAAGATCGAGACCGGAGTCCTCAATCCAGGAAAGACAGTCGTGTTCAACCCAAGCCAGAAGTCGGCCGAGGTCAAGAGCATCGAGATGCACCACACCATGGTGGACAAGGCCGAGCCCGGCGACAACGTCGGATTCAACGTCCGAGGCCTCGCTGTAACTGATATCCGCCGTGGAGACATCGCAGGATACCAGGATAACCCGCCGACGTACGTCCGACACGACGAGACCTTCCTCGGCAACATCCAGATAATGGACATACCAAAGGCCGTCGGCGTTGGATACACACCAGTCTTCCACGCACACACAGCCCAGGTCGCTGTCAGGTTCGTGGAACTTGTCAAGGACCTCAAGACCGGAGAGACCCCGGCATTCCTGAAGTCTGGTGATGCAGCTCTAGTACGCTTCCAGCCTACCAAGCCAATGGCCCTTGAGCAGCAGGATGCCTTCCCTGAACTTTCCAGATTCGCAATTCGCGACATGGGTAAGACAGTGGCTGCAGGCGTCTGTGCCAAGATCGAGAAGAAGGCGTGATCCGTAGGTTTGGGGTGTACTCTGGATGCCAGTAGTCACCACAATCAAACTGACCGGAGAGAACCACGAAGATGTAGACACAGTCTGTTCTCAGATAAAGAGAATATCGGACGAGTCCGGAGTTAAGCTGAGGGGCCCAATTCCCCTTCCAACCCGAAGACTCGTCGTGCCGTGCAGGAAAGCACCTTCTGGAGAGGGATCAGAGACTTACGATCATTGGGAGATGCGAATACACAAGAGACTCCTAGAGCTAGTAACCAACACTGCAAAAGATGAGACTGCATTGAGAAACGTTCTGAGAATCCCAATTCCTGACTCAGTAACGATTGAACTCTCACTCAGGAACCTTGCTTGAGCAATAGTCAAGACCTAACTCGAATCGTTTGTTTCAATGATTCGAACCATTTGACCTTCGTATCGAACGGTTAGTTCCACGTGTTCGCTTCCTGAACGTAGATCAAATCCGTTTTCAACAAGTGTAATGGTTTCATTCGCCGCCCATTCCACGAGGTCTCCATCACCCGCGATGATTAAACAAGGTGAAGGGGAAACAAGAGAAGAATCTTGCAAGGCGGGAAAAAGCGTTGCGTCCAAGGCAGCGATTTGAATGGTGGGGTGGCGACTCTCGTCTTTATCGTTGTAGTAGGACATGAACTTCAGTTTGTACCAAACCTCATTGTCCCCAATTACGTATACACCGTCTTTTGGATTCACTCGATGTACGGCAAGGTCGTAGTCGTACCACTCCAGTCGATCTGCTGTGTTGTTTGATGTTTGAGACACATCAACGCTTGTAACATCGGCAAGTTCGGCACCTTCCAAAAAGAGCCATCTGACACCATCTGCCAGAAAGACATCGGTTTTTGAGAAGCGCATAGTATGCGCGCTCTCATTCCCCAATCCCTGTGTTGGGATATCGAGATGTGTAAACCGTTCTTCGTTGGTAGCATCAATCTCGGTCGTGAATGTCAGCCCATCCGCTCCCAGCCGGGGATGTACAAGAGCGCCTTCCTCGGAAGGGACGGACTGACTGGCAAAACCACATGCATATGCTGCAGTATCCACCGTGAACTCAAGCTCAAGGGATGCCCAAAGCAACGGCTCTGCGCCATCTTCGAATTCAAGTGTGGCAAGAGTATCGTCGATGCTATCGGAAGACGAGGTTGAATACTCTATAACGACAACGTTATCAGTTCCAAGATCACTCTCATAATTTACCACCAAAGAGGCCCAAAACACAGCCCCTATGAGCACGACGACAACGAATCCTCCAATCAGTCGATTTCGCATAGTCTATACCAGAGCAATTAGCCTTCTAAATGCGTGGTTCTAATCTCTAGTCAAGACTAATCTACCCGAGCGAGAGAACCCATCGGGTCCCATGCTGGAAGGATGACAGGTTCGCTCTTCAAACCAGATACCATCTTCTGATCTAGCAACTCACGTGGAGCTGCTATTTCAAACATGTAATCATCGAACCAACTGTCATTCATCGTGTAGAATCCTTTTTCGCCACTATCTTTCGCACCCCAGGAATTCTCCACCCTCCACCTTCGAGCCGTCCCATCCACGATATCCACGCCCGTGAAAAGCATCGCATGAGTCATCACTGTCTGTCCATGTTCCAACCTATTCTTTTTGTCCATCCCAAATTCAAACCCGTATAGCGACTGAAGATCGTACAGGCGAGCATCCCAAAGACCGCGCTTCCTGTGCATCTGCTTACCCACATCGCAACCCATCCAAACTGGAGTACCTTGCTCAAGCATCTCCATAGTAATCCGCTTCATCTCCTCGATTGGGATGTTAAGATACATCACAGGAGGACCACCTGCAACATTCTGAAGCCTATCCACAGTGTATGTTTTGTACATTTCATTCCTGGGATCGTGAACAAGACAAACAAAATCATCCCAATTAATATCTACGAACTCTGAAACGAATTCATTCGGCGTCATTACACCCTTTCTGTGGAATTCTCCATCTTTGTCCCTCCATTGCCAATCAAACGACTCAGGCGGCGTACCAAGATGCATGCATAGGAGTCTCCATACATCAGCAACACGCTCCTCTTTCCTCGACCTAACTTCACCGAGGGATGAACCGTCAGAGATCATCTTCCTCAATTCAGATGCAGAAGATCTTAGCAAATCTCTCAGACTCGAGTTCATCCATCTCGTCGCACTACTCGATGACGATTCTGGATATACCGACTTTGGAACAAGGCCGTGCTTTCGAATTAGGTTCATGGCCATATTCCATTGACCTCCATCACCGATTGGGTCGCTAAGAAGGAAATGCACTGTGCGGTCATCCACAGACTTCTCCCCAAGATCAATGATTGACTCAAGGAAGCAATTTGCTCGTTCGAATTTATCCCAGAAATGGATATGAGCCTGACTAAATTCAAACTCCTTGATATTCATCTTCTTCATTGCTCCCGGTCTGAACAGATTCAATGCAGCGAAAAGCCAACACCTGCCACTAGATTTCTGATTAGTTACTGACCAATCATCGAGCTTGATACTGAAACTAGAATCCATTGTCTGAACTAGATCTCGATCAAGAGCCACATCTATCAGATGCCCATTCGAAACAGCATTCTGTATGATTTTAGCAGTAGGGTCGTCTGAGAAATCCTTCCTCAGCTTCTCAATCATGATGTCTGTCACTGAACCGTTGTCGGGCATGCTGTGAAGAGTCCAACCCAAGGCCTTTGGTCATTACCTGAATTACACTTCTGCTAATTCAGCAAGCCCGATTGAAATTAGAGTCTCACTCATAGTCTGGGAACAAAGGTGGAACTCGCCCTCAACAATACGAATCTCATCCCCATCTTCGTCGATTATCGGGTCATCGCTATCTTCGATTATCCGTATCTTGACTAAATCATGCTTGACATCCTGAGAGGCTGGATTCAAGGGCGCTTCAGGATACCCGTCATCGATAGTCCTAATCCTATCTTCCTCATCCATTTCCGGATCATCCCATTCAACTTCCTCCTCAGGAGAAGGCTCTGGAAAAGGAGCCAATCCATCCAATTTCTCTTCATCCTCAAATCGGTTAAGATCAGGAACNCCGACCGCNTCTTCCCCGCNAGACTCCTCGATCCCCATCAGGACATCCCAAGACGTCTGAGNGCGGAATCGATCAACGCCNCTTGANATCTCTGAGTGGAAAGCCCGTTCCTTCGGATCCATTCTGGACCACTCAATAGAATTCCCATTGCCNCGAGATCCTCCTTCTTCCAGNAGCGAGCCAATGACTGCATGACTGGTNAGAGCGTTTAGACGNAGATTTGCAAGATTCCTAATNTGCGTTCTGATGTTCGCCATTCTTCGAACTCCTGTTGACAGTCTGGCACTACCNACACCNTCCCTCCGCATNCTGTCGGCTTCCTGCTCAAGATGNATAACNAGNTGGACTGCACGATCCCAGAAGTCAGGAAATGGGAGCGATACTGGGACTCTCTTNCCTCTCTGCTGCCGGGCAACTTCGAAAATAGCCTTCTCNATCCGATCGAGCTCACTCGCCGAGAGAGTATCATGCTCATCNGTATCCACGCAACTTCCCCGACTCCACGTTCTGTAAGCGCTCCTTGAACCATTCCTCTGGCCCCCTTCCTCAAACAGGTCTGATTCCGTTGAACTCAAGTGGGGTACCGTACTCCTGATGGTGCAGGTGTACCCGAGTGGTCAAAGGGGGCGGGCTCAAGATCCGCTGCATAGTGCTTCGCAGGTTCGAATCCTGCCGCCTGCACCACATCATGTCAATTTGAGGATAATTTCCGAGTCACAAACCATTGAAAATGCGATTTATCCCATACCCGAGATATCGCCTTCTAAGTTAACGAGACCAGAGGACAGTTAAATCAACGAAGTCCTACATACCCACATGAACACCCAGAGAACGCCTAGCTATCTCCTCATCTCGCTGATGCTGATAAGCTTGCAATCACCACTGATACAAGCTGACTGGGATAGCGAAAACGAAGTGGAAGAACCCAATTCTCTATTTCCTCAACATACTCCAATAATCGATTCCATGTCAGAAAATTTGCAATGGTCATTCGCAAGGCTTCAGGCACCATTGGAGGATAATGGCTATTCCGAGGTACCAAGTGAATGGGTTATAGTCACAGATCAAGTCACCAAGATCTCTGAACAAATGAAACACGGCAAGATGGCCCAAGACAGGTTCTTGGACCATGTTTACACTGTTCCAGGGTCCTCAATAAGTCTGGAAACCCTTGTTTTCTTACAGGAAACTGGGGAAATAGAGCTATTTGCTCCTAGCCAAGATAGTTTACAGCCCATTCCAATGACCATTCCTGATGACCCCCTCATTGCAGATCAATGGCATCTAATCAATACAGGGCAAGACGGCAACAGTGTGGGCGTGGATCTGAATGTTACTGGGGCATGGGACCGGTACAACGGCTCTGGCGTGATGATACGAATAGTGGACGACGGCCTTGATATCATACATGAAGACCTCCAGCCTAATTTTGATGCATCCACTTCATACGATTATTGTGATGACGATGAGGATCCAAGCCCGGTAGAGGCCGGTGACAATCACGGAACCGCAGTCGCCGGCGTCGCAGCGGGCATGGGGGACAATGGAATCGGGATAGCAGGTGTAGCTTGGGGAGCTACCCACAATCATGCACGGTTCTTGTGCGGTGCTGGGAGCGCTATTCCAGCCCTATCGGACTTCAACCAAGACATCGACATCTATCATAATTCATGGGGCTACGGCGGTGCTGGTTTCCAAGGCCTGGGCCCCAGTCAAATTGCCATGTTGGAATCAGGCGTATACGACGGGAGGACTTCTCTGGGAAGCATTTTCACATTCTCAGCTGGAAATGAGTACACATCGGATGAAAATGTGAATCAGAAGGGATACCAGAAATCAAGATACACAATTGCGATTGGAGCTATAACATACGGCGGGGTACAATCTTGGTATTCAAGCATAGGCGCACCGGTTTTGGTGGTGGGCCCTTCGAATGGCGGCTCATTGGGCATAACAACCGCCGATAGAACAGGCTCTGTAGGATACAGCTCCACGAATTACACCGATGACTTCGGAGGTACGTCATCTTCGGGCCCTAAGGTGGCGGGGCTAGCCGGACTCATACTTGAGGCGGAACCCACACTCACTTGGCGGGACATGCAAGCAATATTGGTACATTCCTCCACTCCAAATGATGTCAATCATGAGAATTGGAGCGTGAATGGAGCAGGAATGCCAGTAAGCCACTACTACGGATTCGGGATGGTGGATGCGACCGCTGCGGTAAATCTAGCAGAAAATTGGACACTCTTGGGCCCAGAGGTGAATATCTCCACCCCACTGTACACCCCATCGGTGAACATACCTTCCTCGGGAACACCACTCTCTTTCAGCCACACTGTGACTGACTTGCTAAACATCGAGAGCGTCGAACTATTCATGGACATCGACCATCAAGATCCTGAAGATCTGATAATCACACTCACCTCTCCAAGCGGGTATACTTCCATTCTCGCTGATACAAATCCAGCTGATTATGGCAACATGCGCTACCACGACATGGTAAGCATGCACCATTATGGCGAACTCTCCGCGGGAACATGGACTGTAAATGTGCTAGATGTCGACTCCACGGGTTCCACGGGAACTGTGAACGACTGGCAACTCGTTTTCCACGGAACAGAGGCAGACGCCGACGGAGATGGTTGGACGAATGAAGAGGAGAATCTATGCGGTTCAATGGTAAATGATCCAAACTCAACTCCAGACGACGTAGATGGAGATGGAACCTGTGATGCAATGGACGAAGACATCGACGGAGATGGATGGTCAAATGTATCAGAATTGGCTTGTGGGACCGATGCCTACGACCCTCTCAGTCTGCCCTCGGCAGATACCGACTCCGATGGGCTCTGTGACAGCGTAGATATCGATGACGATAATGATGGAGTTGAAGACAATATGGATGCCTTCCCCTTGGACGGACAGGCTTGGCAGGATACAGATGGGGATGGTTTAGCTGATGAAACCTACAAATTAGTGTGTTGTACTTACTCGCTAGACGAATTCGAGGACGCTCAGTTGAATTCCACATTCTCATGGGATCTAGGCTCGCCCCCCTCCTGGAGTCTAGACAACTCCACATCCAGCAGTGGGAATGCTTCCCTTAGATCCGGCAGTATATCCGACAATGCAGTCTCATCAATCTCGCTGACGCTATCCACAGAGAGTGCAAACGGATCCTTTGCATACAAGATAGACTCCGAAAGTAACTATGACTTCCTGATATTCTCGGTGGACGGGGCACAAGTAGAGTCATGGTCCGGTGATACCGGCTGGTTGAACTATTCATTCCCCCTTAGTGCAGGTACACACACCCTACAATGGACCTACAGCAAAGATCAGTCCGTGTCCAATGGCCAAGACGCAGCGTGGATAGACAACCTCGATTTGCCAACCGGCCTATTCATGACGAATCCAGAAGTAACAGATTACGGAACACATCGCGACCATGATGATGACGGAGACGGAGTCGACGACCTATCAGACGCATTCCCTCTCGATGGGTCAGAGACCACTGATTTTGATAGTGATGGGATAGGGGACAACGCCGATTTAGACGATGATGGAGATGGATGGTTCGATATCATGGAGACTCAATGCGGCTTTGACCCATTGAATTCCACTTCCATGCCCAGCGATAATGACGGGGATGGATTATGTGACTCAATTGATCCAGACGACGACAATGACGGATATGCAGACGAATTCGATGAATTCCCGCATGATGCTGGTGAGTGGGTAGATACTGATTCCGACGGAATAGGGGACAACGCAGATGAGGACGACGACGACGATGGCGTGCTCGACGAGAACGACGCCTTCCCCATGAACGCCACCGAGTGGGCCGACTTCGACGACGACGGGTTAGGCGACAACGCCGACACAGACGACGACGACGACGGCGTGCTCGACGACGACGACGCCTTCCCCACGAACAACGCGGAATGGAACGATCTCGACGGAGACGGCCTTGGCTCCAATGCCGACACCGACGACGATGGCGACGGCGTGCTCGACGAGAACGACGCCTTCCCCATGAACGCCACCGAGTGGGCCGACTTCGACGGCGACGGGTTAGGCGACAACGCCGACACCGACGACGATGGCGACGGCGTGCTCGACGAGGACGACGCCTTCCCGAAGGACCCGTCGGAAACCCTCGACACCGATTCAGATGGGATAGGCGACAACGCCGACACAGATGACGACTCAGACGGCGTGCTCGACGAGGACGACGCCTTCCCGAAGGACCCGTCGGAAACCCTC
>NYYT01000042.1 GCA_002686885.1 Pedosphaera sp. | reverse complement strand
TACCCTGTTTGTACCGCCCAACCAATTTTCGATTTCACTTGCTCAACTGCTTGGAAGGGAGTAATTGAGACCCTAAAAATCGCATTTGTTGCAACAGTCTTTGGGATGGTATT
This sequence comes from Pedosphaera sp., assembly GCA_002686885.1. Lineage (GTDB taxonomy): Bacteria > Verrucomicrobiota > Verrucomicrobiia > Limisphaerales > AAA164-E04 > UBA7971. The sequence goes on along the minus strand of NYYT01000042.1, from coordinate 44,100 downwards.
AACTCTCCCGCTATCGATAATGGCTTCAAGAAATNTAAGNCCNCGATGGNTATCTTACCCNACCCGNTTTCTTATCTCAGCATGNAGNAGNCTTCCNGCATTGATNTGGGCNATTTTCTTGGTTATTCTAGTCGGNNTAGGTCCTTTAGCNGGTGTNCTCGCAATGACTATTTACACCGTNGGNTATCTTGGNAAATTACAGTATGAATCAATNGAGGGTCTGACAAAAACTCCTTTGGATGCGGCGAATGCAATAGGNTTGAGNCGTTGGGAAGTTGCAGTGAATGTCGTTATTCCAGAAGCCGCAAATGATCTAATTTCTCACTCGATATTCATGTTTGAATATAATTTCCGTTCTGGTACTGTAATAGGTATTGTCGGTGCAGGAGGAATTGGATATTACATCGATCTGTATCTTAGATTTTTACAATATGACAAGGTATTTGCATATTTGATAATCATCTACATTGTTGTTCTAATAATCGACTTTATTTCGATTTATGCAAGATCATTCTTTACTGAGGAAGAATATCTTGTGACTTGGAGGTGGAGAGATGTCTTCATTCCATCTTGGACTCAAGATTGAACTTGAAAATTACACACCATAAGCTTCGACCATTCGTCGAACAGCGGTTGAAATTTCTTCATCTCCATCAAGGGGGTTTCATACCCCCGTCAAATGCGAGATGCTCTACCACTAGGCGGTAGCAGTAGAAGTTACGACTATAACGGCGATAGATCTTCATCGGAATTATCCGAAATAACTCCAGTGTCGTATGCAGACTCTTCTTTCTGGGGTCTTGCATACGAGAAGAAGATCATAGCGAGAGCGACGGAGAGTCCGTTTGAGGGCACTGATAACCATCCTACCACGGGGATCGCGTCTAGGGGGCCTTCTGATTCAAGCACGAAGGGAATTCTAGTTTCGATTCCGAAGCCATCATGCAGAACAACCTCNCCTCTAGCAATCATGCCCGGGGAAAGTAGTCCTGAAGGATCTATATCGAGGCTGATTACGTCTCCCTCGGAAAGACTGATCGGGCTTTCTGTGGTCGCTATCCGAGAAGCCGGGCCATCGATGATGACCTCGTAGATTACCTGGCCAGTTCCGTTTATTCCTACTTCCAAATCAACTGATGAGGTAGAAGATGACGAGATATCCATGCTCTGGGATATCGGGTCAATCTTGTGATTGACCTTGTACCACTTAGCTAGGATATTGATATCATTTTCTTGAATGGTGCCATCGTCTTGAGCGCAACTGAATGTGGCCTGTAAAGTTCCTTTCAACCTAGAAGTATTCGCAATATCCATCACTTTCACAGAATAAGTGCCCTGAGAGTATCCAATTTCAGTGGTTATCGAATCTTGAGAGGACGCCGACCATCGAGATGACATGGCTACGTTGCACGGTTCCTCCACTATCATGGTGAAGTACATCTCATCCTCGGGAAGAAGTATCAACGGTGCCCTCGGTGCTAATATTCTGATACTGCTTTCCAGATGTTGAACTGTTATGTTGAGTGCCTGGGCAGTTGATTGGGAAACGCTAACGGTCCAATTAACTAGAGTTCCGGAGGAGTCGCGTATCGGTATCCCCTCAGCCCCGAAGCTTGAACCCGGGGCAAACGCATCTGTTGGGGATCCTGAGTCATCATTCAAGAAGAGTGCATCATCACCATCGGCCTCTACGATGTAGCTCCATGGGAAAAACGGATCCGAGTTCAGCATATTATCGTCGGAATCTCCATTGGCTAAATCCTGATATTCTACAAGTAGGCCATCGCCTGGAAGGCCTGCGTCAAAGCCAGATCCATCCCTGTAAGTCATCCAAAGATATTCGGTCGCGGANACTCGTATGGATGCAATCTGGCCGGTTTTGCTGAATGGCTCGATCTCGTAGATTCCCCCGATTGATGGATCAATCTCAAGATAATCCCTATCAGGATCTATGAGTGTGATTGTTGATGCCGTTGGTAATGCTGGACTGCTTCCCGCATCGTTCCAGTTACCGCTAGCCATGATTCCCCAATCGCCTATTCCGTTCCATTCACGCGTTGGCAGGTCGCCATGTACATCGTAGAGGTCTAATGCGCCCATCTGATGTAGCATCTCATGGATTACTGTGCCGAGCCCCGATTGTGTCGAAGTAATCGTATAGTGCTCTATACTCCATGAAGATATGCTGATTGAATTATCTAGTGCTGAAAAATGGCTCCAGATGGATTGGCTGCCACCGCCGATTTCCTGTGGCTGTTCGCCATGAATGAACAGGATCCTATCGATAATGCCATCTGAATTGAGATCCCAAGGCGACAGGTCTGTCCCGGTGAGTGAGTATGAAACAGCCATGCTAACGAGTTCTTGGACATCAACATCCCTCGAACCATCCGCATCTTCGCCCCAATATCCTATGTGTTGAGGAGCGATATAGGGCCTATCCGATATGGTGACTTCCAGTGAGCTTCTNCCNCCACTTGCCTGGCTGATGTACTCGATNGCNCCGTCCTCTCCTTCGACTAACGATGTTATCTCTGAGTCAGGAAATGGTGTGGTNGGGAAATGAATTGGCACTATCAGCCAGCGCTCTTCATCTTGTAGCGAAATTAAGTCGGATTCGGAATTTACGCTGTCTCCGCCCCTATCGGGCATAACAACGCTNTTGACTAAAGAGGGATTCAATTGTATTGCGAAAATCAAGAGGAATATGGNGGCAGCAACGACCTTCCTAACCACATCCATGTTNCGACGTGCACTATGCTTAACTTGAACACANCGTAATCNTGTCTNATTCANAGACCGGNATNGGGGCTATGACANCTCTTCGAATTTTNCNGGTACAAGCCTTGAGANAGCCTCTGAGATGATTGCTATGAAAATTATGATTATNATTCTCATTCCTTCGAAACCGCTTGAGAGAATGAGGAATAATATTCCTGCAAAGATTACGTGCAGCCGTATTCGTATCCAGTCTCTTGCATCGCCAGGCGGGGTTATCACTCTCACCACGCACAATAGCCCCGTCAGCAGTATCAGTACGACTGCTATCCAAGAAAGTGAGACTGCCATTGAAGCGATCGCCACCGAGTNTATCGCAGCCTCNACNTCTANNATCTGATCNGCTGAAACTGCTGCAGAAGCAATNGATGGAGANGCGAATACNATTGCTATCACTGCAACCGGAAGNAGGAAGGAGACTCCNANGAATAAGNTTGANACGACCTTTTTCTCNGNCTCGATTAATCCGGATTCNACAAATTTCCATAAATTGAAGCATAGGAATGGATGTGTGNATGTGATGCCAAGTANGATAGCTGCNGACCATTTTAGCACATACCAGTCGTGCGGNGCATAGACGGAGAGCCCNNTGCCGCTACTGTCGCCATANAGATCNAACCACCATNCNATCCATGAGACNATGTTGTCNCTTGTGGCNGACAGTANCGCGATTAATGATGCAAGGNCNATCGGAGGAATNAGAGACCTTCTNAATTCGGCCAAATGATCGTGAAGACCCATTTCCCTGGGCATGTGGAAATAGCCTCACAACATATCCTTGGGCTTGACGGGNGCCCTTGCGGCTAGAATTGTCCGATANACGCCGTATGCAGCCCAAGCAGCACAGAAGTANGCCNTACCCGACAAGAACCAATTTACGCCATCAGCGGTCCATGTTATTGCTACTGCCAAGGCGAGGAGGGACGCTNCGCCTCTGCGGATTCCCTGGGGGTATGCGAGCTCAGTGGCGAGGGGTTCTGGGCCCTCGTCATATCTTCGCTCCAATATTTCTCGTTGNAAGACCGCACCTANGATCAATGCGACCAACGATGCCCAGTAGAGTTGGTTGCCGCTTGAGAAGACAGCATCTGCGATTCTCTTCTGCCTCTCCTCTTCCTCCTTCTCGGGAGACTCTTCGATCANGAATAGAGCGTCGTATGCACCAACAGAAACGGTTCTTGTTTCCAAAGTCGCAGATGAGTCATCTTCTGCGAGGGTGCCAGGCGCATTCACCGTGAAGGATAACATGTTCCAGTAATCGTCNTCNCCCGGTGCCCCGTCTCCATTNACAGCATTTCCAGCTAGCCAGAAGTAAACGGCTCCTTCATCNTCCGCAGGAGAAATCCAAGTCAAAGCCCANATTCCATCATCCGAAGTATCTGAATGGGATACATCGTTTTCACTGTCCTCTGCGATGCGTATTTGCTGATCGTCTGCCCATGTGAAAGAACCGGCTCCTCCTGAAGTCATGAGGAATCCCGCATGTGTATTGCCGTCGTCTCCTGCTAGAACATGCGCGTCTGCCACCTTGATCACTAGCGGATATTCCTCGCCAGGAGAGTATTGGATTGGGACTCCTGTTACCATTATTACTGCCCTATCAGAAATTTGTCCATTGTTGTGGCAGTTGCAACCATACTCTGCAGTTGGATCCCCATTGCTGTTGAGATACGGGGGTCCGCCACTATTGGCTAGAGCAGGCAGTGACAGTAGACCAATGACAAGAAGTGCGACCGCCGCACGGCGCATTGTCGCTNCGCCCATGTATCTTGGGTCAATCTGGACGCTCATAACCGTTCCCCGATTAGTCTTCATTTGCCTAAGACTCCTTGATGGCAGTATTCAACGCGGTCATCATCTTCTTCCCGTCGCCAAACAACATCATCGTCTTGTCCATGTAGAATAGATCGTTATCTACTCCCGCATAACCGACAGAGAGGCTCCTTTTGATGATCACAACAGATCTGGCGTAATCTGCATCGATTATGGGCATTCCAGCAAGCGGGCCCTCTCCTGATCTAGCAACCGGGTTGCATGTGTCGTTGGCACCTATCACTATGGCAGCATCCGCCTCAGGTAGCTCGGGGTTTATCTCATCCATCTCAATTAGTTGCTCATAGGGCACATTGGCCTCTGCCAGGAGGACGTTCATGTGGCCCGGCATTCTCCCCGCAACAGGGTGTATTGCATACTTCACCTCAGTCCCGTACTTCTCTTCGAGGAGGTCTGCAAACTCCTTCACTTGATGTTGACATTGGCTGACAGCCATCCCATAACCGGGCACTATGATGACCTTCTGAGCGCCGTCCAGTATCATAGCAACCTCGTCGGGGTCGCTACCCACTTTGGTCCTAGTTACGGACTCTTTCTCGGTGCCTCCAAAGGATTTGAACAGTACATCGACCAGTCTTCGATTCATAGCCTTGCACATTATGAATGTGAGGATTAAGCCGCTTGCACCTACAAGTGAACCTGCTATGATAAGTACGGAATTGGAAATTATGAATCCCGTGAAGGCTGCGGCGATTCCGGATAGTGAATTTAGCAGACTGACTACGACCGGCATATCGGCACCGCCAATTGGCAGGACCAGGATAACTCCGATTACGCAAGAAAGAGCAATGAGAATCCATACTAATTCAAGATCCGATGGTGTTTGTATTGTCATCAGAATCAATGCAAAGGCGGCAATGAGCGATAATGCCTTGATTGGATTCAACCACGAGGGGCCCCACGTGGGTGTTTTCCTCCATTTCCCAAGTATCATGAATCCTCCCTTCAACTTGGCGTAGGCGACCAGGGATCCCGTGAGGGTCATCCACCCGACAAGAGCGGAAAGCCCGATGGCTACCCATGCAACATGCAACTCTAACCCATCGGGGATATTTTCTGATTCAATCGCAGCATAGGCCTCTGCAAGGGCGACTAGCGCACTGGCAGCGCCCCCGAATCCATTGAATAGCGCAACCAACTCTGGCATACCAGTCATCTCGACCCGTATAGCCAACCATGCGCCGATGACAGCCCCGATTGCGATTCCTGATACTATAAGCAGAGGATTGTTGACCAGATCCGTCTCAAGAAGAACTGTCACAACAGCGGTGAGCATCCCGAGCGCGCCTAGTTGATTACCGCGAGGTGCGGTGCGGGGATGACCGAGCATCTTCAAACCGAATATGAAGAAAGATGCTGAAAGGAGATATCCTATCTGATACCACTGTGAGTCCACCTAATCACCTCCTCTTTTCCTTCTTCCTGCAATCATCTGCAGCATCCTATTGGTAACTGCGAATCCCCCAACCACATTTATGGTGGCAAGAATGAGTGCTAGGAACGCTATGAGTCCGGAAATTTCTGTATGGCCCGCGTCGTACAGCACATTTGCGCCCAAGATCGCACCAACTATGCTAATTCCGGATATCGCATTAGCACCACTCATCAAAGGGGTATGCAGCGTCGGGGGGACTTTCGTAATCAACTCGAAGCCAAGGAATATGGCGAGTGCGAAAAGGGTCAGGCTTCCGATAAGTGTGGCTGGTTCCATCAGACTACCCCCTCTAATCGAGATTGTTTCTGGTGTATTTTCCCGCCCGAACACACGAGTACGCCCCCCATGCCCTGGACGAAGAAATCCGAGCCTTCAGGTGCTCCGACAAGGATGTCATCTTCTTCGGAGAGTGTGAAGCCGTCTTCATTCATCAGAGAAACCGCAAACGTAGTGAGATTGTTGGAGTAAAGCATACTCGCAGTTGTTGGTATGGTGCCTGGGAGATTGCTAGTCCCGACCACTATAACCCCACCATCTGTTCGATGCACTTCGTCGCAAACAGTTTCCTCACAATTGCCGCCCACATCGGCATTCATATCGACTATGACGCAGCCGGGTTTGAATGAGGAAACAGCTGATGATGGGACAGTAATGGGTGCNGGNCGTCCGAAAATCCTAGCAGTGGTGACCACGAGATCNGCATCTGAAGCGACGTCGCANACTGTNTCNTTGACTTTCTGAATAAACTCNGGNGTGAGNGGTTTNGCATATCCNGATTCATCCTCGAAGTCATCCATGCCCTCNACTTCGATGAATCTNCCNCCGACNGATTCAATCTGNTCAGCTGCGGACTTTCGTACGTCAGAGGCGTATACCACTGCTCCGAGTCGCTTTGCGGTTGCTATTGCNTGCAAACCTGCNACCCCNGANCCCATNATGACCACCTTGGCNGGACGNACGGTCCCTGCAGAAGTCGTCATCATGGGAATTCCCTTGGGGACCATCGAAGCCCCAAGCAAGACAGCCTTGTAACCTGCAAGATTGTCTTGACTGGAGTTGACATCCATNGATTGTGCTCTTGAGAGTCTCCTGGGAATCATGTCCATGCTCAACAGAGTTGCTTTTCTTGAGTTGCAAAATTTGATCCTTTCNGGGTGCCTGAATGGATCAGCGATACAGGCNATGACCTGNCCTTCGAAGAAATCGACTCCTTCNGGAAANCTGANGCATATGAGGAANGGNGACTTCAGGGCCTCTTCNCTATCTACCACTATTGCACCTGCATNAGAATAGTCCTGATCCGAGTANTTGGAAAGATTTCCCGCNCCCTCCTGGATGGCCACTTCATATCCGGCCTTNGAAAGTTTTCTTATCGANGAAGGGGCAATNGCNACNCTGGANTCGCCTTCTGATTCAGTGATGACTCCGATACGCATTGTCTACAACTCCAGGAGTCCGCTCCCTTGGGATGNTGCTCGGTTCCGAAGGCGACTCTTGAACACGTCGGAGNAGNGATCNATTGGNAACTACCTCGCCAAAGCCCAAGTACCCCTTGCTTCATCGGTAGGAACATGCCCGCTGGACGTCGGACCATAGCAGTGATTGGAGCAGGGAATGTTGGCGCTACATGNGCATTTGCGTTNGCTGAACGTAAACTCGGAAACATCGTGATGCTNGATATCTTCGAGGGGTTNGCCAAGGGCAAGGCACTTGACATGAGTCAAGCAGGNCAAATCCTCAACTACGATGGNGTGATTTCNGGNACTTCGTCCTANGAGGACATNGCTGGGGCCGATGTGGTGGTCGTGACTTCGGGATTNCCNCGACAGCCAGGGATGACTCGNGAGGACTTGATTTCCAAAAANGCGGGAATCATCTCAGAAGTNGGGAAGGGNATNATGGAGCATGCTCCCGACTCNATAGTAATCGTNGTCACCAATCCTCTNGANCTAATGACATANCACATGTGGAAGACCACAGGATTTCCAGCTGAAAGAGTAGTCGGACANGCAGGCATACTAGATTCNGCNNGAATGACNCATTTCATNGCAGAAGNATTGGGCGTCTCGAATGAAGATGTCCAGGCAATGGTTCTAGGCGGCCANGGGGATACCATGGTTCCTCTNCCNAGGTATACCACTGTGTCTGGNATACCGATTACTCAGCTNCTTGANGCCGACACNATTCGGGCTATCGGNGAAAGGACCGCTGGAGGAGGAGGCGAGATAGTGAANTTNCTTGAGCGCGGCTCTGCATTCTATGCNCCNGGNAGTGCGGCNGCCATCATGGCNGAGGCTGTTCTAGANGATCGAAAGCGNCTTCTCCCCTGCTCNGCGTATCTGNATGGGGAATATGGNATGGAAGATGTTTACATCGGTGTTCCTGTTGTACTCGGCAAGAATGGAGTNGANNGGATTGTNGAGCTNGATCTTGAGGNNTCNGAGCTTGAAAGTCTACAGGCATCTGGCTCGTTTTACAAAACTCAGCTCACTGATGTACTCAATTATGGGGTGTGATTGCTAGGTGCTCGAGAGGTATGCCCATCTCGAGCATGATGGCAGGTTGCTCCTCGTAGACCTGAATGGNAANGGTCCNTGTCTGCCCGTACAAGGAAGAAGNGGTTTCTCTGCGNANGAAATGCTTCGNCTTCCAACTCCTGAAGAAGCTCGTGAGATGGGNATAGAATGGTCCCCAAGAAGAGTNAATTGTTTTTCACTNGGTGATAGNAAAATAAGCATTGAGATAGCTACTCCAGACATACCATGGCCATCTGAATGGGCTTGGAAAGATTCGATAATATCCGATGATGCTGTTGATCCTGTTGCACGGGAGTCTGTCTACAGAACGCTTCACAGGGTTGTCAGTAAAGTGGTTCTTATCAATCCNAAAGGACAGGTTTTGATGGCAAAGGTCACGAGGGGTTTCTTTNCTGGACACTGGACACTTCCAGGTGGATTTGTGGATTACGGCGAGCATCCGCGGGATGGAGCTGTCAGGGAAGCTCGAGAAGAGCTTGGTATAGATATCGAAATTGCCGACCACAATGGTGAATGCGGAGATAGTACATCGGAAAAAGAGAATAGCGTAGTTAGAGAGGCCATATTCAATGATGAGGGGATTGACTGGATTTCATTCACATACAAGGCGAGTTACGATGGCGCGGAGGATGAGATAGTTCCCAAAGATGATGAAATCGAGGAGGCTCGATGGTTCGAACCCGATGATGCGATTTCAAGAGCGATATCTGTTTTCGATAGGGACGCGATAGCGATACTAGTGGGTGACGGTTAATCTGACTCGTACTCTGTTGACTCAAGATGATCCATCACTATCCTCAAGAATCGGTCAATGTAGCCGAAAGCAAGGGAAAATACTGCTCCGTAAACCACCATATCTGAGGTCTGAGCATTCGAGACTATGGATGAGTCGATAATTGACGCATCTTTGAACCATGCGACGAGGATTCCTAGGCTGAAGCCCTGTGTGAACCAATTCCCATTGGCGCCCCCCCCGCCTGTCATGCATCGCCGGCGTGTAGGTTGTACCTATGAAACTCGCGTGTGTGGGATGATGGTGGGCCTGCCTGGATTCGAACCAGGGTCAAATGCTCCCAAAGCATCTAGCATAGACCAGACTAACCCACAGGCCCGTGAGTGACCCGCCCAGAACCATGGAGGACATGAACCTAACCTAGGGCTCGATCAATTTCCAGACGTCCTTGCCAGTACGGACTAGTACTCCCTCCGCCTCTGCTTTAGACAGGATCGTACTCATCACAGACTCATCGAATCCTGCTTCACTGCCCTTCTCATCTATGTCTCTGCGCTCGATATGTCCATCATTCTTCATCGCCTTTCTCAGAATTTCAAGCACTTTGCTGCCATCGGATGTTTCAGATTGATTAATCTGATTTTTATGACTCGAATTAATTCGATCTACCATCTCACTTCTTAGTTCGACAGGCGTATTAGCCAGCATCACCGCCTCTGCCAGTTTAGATGGTGAATTGAAGGTGGACTCGGTAGAAAGCGTGTCTCTAGAGCCACATCTTGAACAAGATGCTCGCCTTCCGAGAATCGCTCCCGTTGCAGTACCGCAGGAGCATCTAACGAGAATGTATGTGGTTGGCATGTGATATTGACTTAGACAGGAGGTTCATGAGTGTTGACTGGGACGGTTGTCATATGGAAGAGGGGTCTGAGCGAATCAGGAGGTTTTTCGGTGTCTTTATCGCATCGGGAGCCGCGCTATCTTCTTTGTACATCGTATTCACTAATGGATCTTTTACCACATCCGCGTGGGCGCTGATGCTCACTGTTCCACTCTTCCTGGCTATTGGATTAAGTGGTTCATGGTCCGGGGCAGGGATGGAATACGCTGATCCTCTTCCGGATTACGAGGACAGGATTTTCTCAGTAGAAGATCGAGAAATCGAACCTGATGATCTGCCAATCCTATGATCACATCAGCCTTATCGTTTCGAGATTCGCAGGTGCATGAGTCTGTACTCTGAAAGCATCACGAAGGCCTTGCCTGAATGCATTGCATGTTTGTGGATCGCCATGATGACAGATTATGCGTCTTGGAGTCGGATTTAGTGCTTTGACGTAGTCCATCAACTGCCTCCTGTCCGAATGTCCGCTGAAGCCGTCTATCGTAACCACGTTACAGGCGACCGGGATCATGTGGGTTTGACCCCTGTCAACAAGTGGGACCTCGGGATGACCTGATTGGAGTCTTCGCCCCAATGTCCCAGATGCCTGGTATCCTACGAAACAGAGGGTGTTATTGAGTTCCGGCGCCCAGTTCTTGAAGTACTCCATAATCGGACCACCAGTCATCATTCCAGAAGTTGCCAATACTATGCAGGGGGACGGGTCGTTAATTATCGACTCCCTCTGCTCTCTGGAGTCGACCTGCTTGAACCACGGTGAGTTGAATGGATTCTCTTCGCCTCCCTTGAGAACCTGTCTCCGTAGATCCCTGTTGAGGAAATCTGGGTGGCTGGCGTGAATTGCGGTGGCCTCAGATATCATCCCATCAAGCCATACAGTGACAGGAGATACATCTCCGGACTTAAACAGCTGGTCTATCGCCAGCATTACTTCCTGGGATCTTCCGACTGCGAATACCGGACAGAATACCTTTCCACTCCTCGATACCGCGAGTTTGATCAAATCCTGGATCTCTTGGGTAGCGTCTACTCGATTCGGTTGGAAGTCTTGTGGCCCGCCGTAAGTAGACTCGATAACAAGAGTGTCGGCTCTTGGAAATCTCACGGTCGCTGCATCGAATAGCCAGGATTTCTCATATTTTATATCGCCAGAGAAAAGTAAACGGTGTTCGTTGTTAGCCTCGCCTATCTGCATGTAAACAGACGATGAACCGAGTATGTGACCTGCATTCTCGAGTGATATCTTGATGTCTGGGGCTATGTCTGTCTTATCGCCATGACTGATGTCGACGACATGCTTGATGCACTCCTGTATGTCGGCCTTGCTGTAAGGCGGTTCCACCCCCTCTGCCTTGGCTACCTTGATGTAATCTATCTGCAATAGCGTCATCAGGTCTCTTGTGGGCGGGGTGCAATAGACTGGTCCCCTGTATCCATATCTGAATAGTACGGGCAGCATTGCTATGTGATCTACATGGGCATGTGTTATGACTACAGCATCGATATTCTCCAGAGGGAGCAATTCTGGCGCTGTGAAGAACGGTTGTATCTCATTCTTATTCGTAGTGGGCTTGGCCCCAACATCGACAAGTACGCGAGATTCGTTAGTGGTTACCAAATGCATCGCTCTGCCTACTTCCCGATATGAGCCCAGTGCAGTAAGCCTGGCCCATGAAGGGCCTCTTCTCTTTGGACGGTATATCCTTGTGCCGAATTTCCTCAGAAGCGCCCTTCTCTCATCGGCCATTTCTCTTCTGTATCTTCTAATGTCATGTTGAGTTCTACTCTCAAACGCTGGAGCTCTTGCAACGTTAACGAGCCATCCTATGTCATCTCTGAGTGCTTGGATAACTGATCCTTTCGGGCCGACTGCTACGGAGGGGTCATCACATTCGATGGTGACTTCGGAGAGTGCTGGGTCGATGAAGACATTCCTGACCTCTGCCTCGGCAGGAATGAGTTCCTTCACCCTTTGCTCGACCTTGTCTTCAGAGAGGAGGAGGTTAGGGTGAGGCCTTACGACAACCCTTCTCTTGATCGATTTCGCAATCTTCACCGTGAGGCTCTCCCCGCCACCCTTTCCGAAGGACTGGGGATTGCTAGTGATTATGGCTATTGAGCCTGCTTCTACATCAACATCGTATTCCAGTCCGGAAGGGACCATACCAGCGATTTTCTTCTTAACCTCATTCAGGGTGAGCCTCATTTCTAAACCTCGTCTCCACAGGCTCTGCACAACAGGGGTGCTGGGCTGATGCCCGGGGAATCTGATACTCTCAAAGTGAGTCGAGTGCGGAGGATATCTCTTCTTCGGACAGCTGTATGTAGCCATCTTCCATGGTAATTACTGCTAAATCCATACCGTTTCCACTGGCACTGTCCCTTTGAGCGGATGCCAGCAGGGCCTTTGCGGCGAGGGCAATCGCCTCCTCCTTGGTCATGTTAGGTGAAAACTGGTCTTCGAGAACGCCATACATGAAGGGGCTTCCTGAGCCTGTTGCGCAATACGCATCCGGGATAGAGCCGCCGGCGGAGTCTATGCTGTAGACGCTAGAACCCGATTCATCGACGCCCACTATGAGTAGTTGCACGTAATGGGGCCTTCCAACAAGGATATTGGCAGTCAACGTAGCAGCGCCCCTGACAGTCATGGGGGTGTTTCTCTTCAACTCATACAACGATAGCTCGGCGGATAGCATTCTAGCCAAAGACTGTGCATGGCCAACAAGCCCTGCTGTTGTAAGAGCGACTCTCCCGGATATCTGGAACAGCTTCTTTACATTCTTGTTTGCGATGAAATTGCCCATGGTCGCTCGATGGTCTGCACCGACGACAACTCCTCCGTCGAAGGTGATGCCTACAGTACTCGTTCCAGTTTTGATAACCTCTGACTCAACAGGCATTTGAACACCAGCGGGCGAATCGCCGCTGATTCTGAACCTCAGGCCCCCTTTATGAAGCCATTCAGACTATTTCGTCCGATGGGCTCAAGCGGTAGGGTGTCGACAAGACACCATGAGGGGAGCTCATGATGACCGCGGAGAGACGTCTAGATTGGCTGACGGCTCCGTGTTTCATGATCTTGGGAAGATGTATCCCGATGCTCCGATACCGGAAGAAGGGGGCCAAATCTTGAGGAATGCTGTAATTGACGGTTCAGACGGTCTTCCGGTGCTGATGGACTGGGTCTCTCAGGGAGACATGGTCATCGTAGACGTATCGCCCATTATTGATTATCCGGAAAGACTGTCTGAGGTGATAGACCCCCTGATGATATTCGTGGAACAACAGATAGGCGGTCAACTCCTGAACTTCGGGCATTCGAGGCTTCTTCTACTGCCTTCCACGCATCAAGCCAGGGGAACCGGGGGTCCGTAAGTGGAGACCGTGATTGAGCAATCATGTCCGATGTGCCATGAAGAGTCGTCGGTTTCCATGTTGGTCAATGTTCACGAAATACCCTACTTCGGAGAGCAAACAGAGTTGACGCTGGCATGCAAGTCGTGCGGTTGGAGAAAGACAGATTTCATCGCAGGAGATGGCGGGGAGCCCGTGGCTTGGTCGATTCCGATTAATGCCGATACTCTCGATGGCCGGGTGGTGAGGTCGTCATCATGCACTGTTAGAATACCCGAGCTCGACATAGAAGTTGAACCCGGCATAGCCGCTGATGGATATGTTTCCAACGTTGAAGGCGTCATATCTCGCTTCGAAGATGCGATTAGGATGCTCATGAGGCAGGCACAAACAGAAGGCGACATAGGAGATGTCGATTCATGTGAGGCGTTTCTTGGACGTCTCGCAAGTGCGAAGACAGGAGGGGGGCAAACAGTCTCTCTTGTTCTCCTTGATCCTCTTGGACATTCAAAGATAATGCATGATTCTGCAACTAGCAGGGATTTAACAGACGAGGAAGTCGAAACTCTCTACACGGGCCCCAGTATACCTGTTTTCGATATGTCTGACCTAGAATGACTATGTGGTTCGCGGTTAGAAGAGGAATTCTTCAAGTCTGTTCGACCATTGAGAGCGTTTCTCAGATAATTCGGATAGCCATTCTTCGGCTCTGTCAATGCATATCTGCTTCATCTCGCCTGCTAGAATTCTACCAGATGCATATTCGGCAGAGATTCGTTCGAGTTCGGAGTCATCTGGTTCGAAGAAGAATCGCAGATATTGATACGCCACGTCCTTATCCGTATTGCCGCCTAAACGCCTGTGCTCCTCTACTGTTGGCTGGCCGCCGCTATGTGCTTTACGGATCTTCTTTTTCATACTCTCAATTGAATCATTGAGGAAGATCGTAGTTTCTGGTTTGGATGAAGACATCTTGCCGCCTGTGAGCCCCATGGCGAACCTGTGGTAGCTAGATGCAGGGGCCATTAGACCGAGGCCGCCCATCGAACGTTCTAGTTGCAGTAGTCTGCTCCTGATTCCCTGTTCATCAGATCCAGTAGCAGCTGGAATAGTAATCGTGCCGTGAGAGGGGTTGGAGGTAACGTCAGCGAAACCCAAGTCCCGTAATATTTGCACGACAGATGACACCACATCGTTCCTCCTTGATTTGTCGATCCGACCGTTCTCCGACATTCCGAATGCAGTCTTGTTGTCATCCTGAACACTAAGCGAAACGAGAAGTCCTGTGGGCTTCGCGTGCCTTATGTTGAACCACTGTGTCTTGGATACAATATCTCGTGTGAGTCTGATATGCGGATCTTGATCGACGCCCACTGGGACTACAATAGGGCGTAGCCCTCCGAAATCATCGAGCATCGGGTGAAGTATGTCTCCAACTTGAACGAGTGGCGCCTGGACGTGTGCGAGGTTAGTGTCTCCTCCGAAGCCATAGATTGATCCCAGCTCAGAAAGATTGGTTCGTCTCCCAAGAACAAAGGCGAGCCTCTGTACTTCTGGCCTACTGCTCTGGAAGTAAACGCTGGTCTTGTCAGGATCGAGGCCCATCGCCGCATAATTCGAGACGTATTCTTCTAATGCGACTTTTCGACCCTGCTCGAGCGACATCCCCCTGGTAGCCACCGATTCGAGGTCTGCGACTGCGACTGTAACATCNGCACCGATCTCTTGGAACCATTTTGCTTGCTCTATGACCATCGTATGNCCGAGATGCATCTTACCACTAGGCATTAGNCCGGTTAANACNCCGAAAGGATCTCCTCGTTCAGCTGCAGATAATGGCACATCGAGGTCTCTGTGTGCGAAAACCANATCTCGTCGCTGGAGCATGCTTGGNTTATTGATGGTTGAAAGATCTATTTTCTCGAGTCCGAACCTCTCTGAAAGGGCATCGTAATCCGTAGAGTCATCNGAGCCCCANGGGTCAATTCCGATGTCAGCCATGATGCTCGCTGCNCGATTATGGCAATCAAGCCTTTGACTGAGTNGACCGATAGAGGCAAAAATACCGCGTTANTCCCNCAAGCCATGGCGAAGATACACTGCTTCGGCGCAGGNCTAGTCGGATCNTATGTCATNCGATATCTGGCGGGNAAGGGGCATGAAGTGCATGCCTATGATCAGCAGCCGTACAGAGTGGAAGGTGTGCCCGGTGTTGAAGTTCATTACGTNGAGCATGATGAATATCCCCACGAGTTGATTCNGGGGTCAGTCACGGATTCTTTCGTGATCAACATGCTACCAGGTTCCATAGGGCACGTATGCACTACCCTGCTCGCTGAGCAGCCCTGTGCGCTCGTAGATCTGAGTTTCAGCAAGTTCACGCCTGACCGAGACGAGCAGAAAGCGAGNGACTATGGTGCGACCATTTTGTGGGACGTTGGTATNGCNCCCGGCCTCTCAAACATGCTTTCAGCACATGCATACAGAAAAATGGGGCCATTGCGGGATCTGAAGNTATGGGTGGGCGGAAANCCGACNGGCCCATGGGGGGAATGGAAGTACATGGCTCCNTTTTCACCTTCAGATGTGATAGANGAATATACCAGACCTGCNCGAGTCATNAGAGACGGGGAATCNGTCGTCTTACCAGCCTTGTCNGATCGCCATANNGTGGATGTTGATGAGAGGGGGGAAATGGAGGCCTTCCTGACAGACGGGTTGAGGTCCCTGTTGAATTCGATNCCNTGTGAAAATATGTCAGAATACACNGTNAGATGGCCCGGGCANATTCAGAAATTTATCGATCACAGGGATNCCGGGGATCTGGATGAGTTTCAACTAATNGAAGAATGGAGATATGATCCCAAGGTACCCGAATTCACGTGGCTNCGTGTCTTGGCTGAAGGCAGTGATGGNNCCANCATGGAATGGACTGTTCAAGACTATGGCGGTGACGACGGGCATTCGATGGCGAGGACGACNGGGCTCGTTACTGCGATATGTACGGAAGCGTGGATCGAGGATTCCNAAATGCTTCCTCCAGGGGTGCATGCTCCCGAAGTTTTGTCCGATGAAGTNTTATCAAGAGTCATCAGGGAGATGNNNTCTCANGGAGTCGAGATTACTGGGCCGATTGTGTGANTCGTCTTCTTTGTCCCTGATTAGAACCCACCTTATGGCAAGCGGTGTTGCAATCAGNACGCTCAGTGCGAGTAGCGGTAAGAAAAGTGTCTTCTCAGGAGCNTCGGCACGCTCGATGAGCCATGTGAACCTCAAAGGAGTNTCNCTGAAATCTTGGCTCCACTCCCTCATATTTGTCGTATGNTGGCCTGCGATNGCNATTCCNTTCTCGAGATCGTTGAACAAAGTGGNCTCAACTTCGATATCATCNNCNTGAATNCCTTCAAGAGTCACAGATTCNCCTTGTGGTATGGTGATTATCAGCGTGCCATTGGAATACCTGTAACCCNCNCTAAGCCGGATTTCATCTNGATTCANAGGAGCATATCCTCCATCGGACCAATCCATGCCTGGTNTGTCNNCCANTCCAGTAATCTTGACNGTNCCTGGAGTAGCCCATCCAAGGCTCTCAGGATTGCTTATCTCGGTNCTTCCATTGACGGAANGTACGGTTATTCTTAACGAGGATTCCTCATGAGTNACCCATTCACCCCATGTTGTAAACCAATATGNTTGCTCGGATAACCAGTCCACNACGTCNCTNTCCCTTCGTATATTCANATCATCGATTCTAGCAATCCAGTAGAGTGANACAAGTTTCCCCGGCTCACTATCTTCGATTANTGANCTGTCTGCTAGACCGGACTCTATCGAGCCNCCATTTCGGGTGATNACTCTCAANCTTGGGTCGTCACTATNNGACATNTCCCCNATGATTTTGAATCCCTCCTCAACGAGAGTTTCTGNTAGATTCTCAGATATCTCGCCTTCAGGAGTTCCNAATGAAATAGGGTTCTGACCCCATCTTGAGGCATTTATTCTNGATGTCAGATACTGGNGACATGCGCTTACTGANTCACTATCCTCATNTGGATTNACATNCTCAAGGCCTTGGCATCCGAACTCATCGCCNAGNGTGAGGAGCTCGGGGCCNATTACATTTCGAAGCCAAGTATCATCCCTATATTCAGCCTGTACAGGCAAAGANGTCACTGATGNNAGCATCANTGCCANTGTGACAGCGAGTAGCCTCNTTCTCGTATTCACGTATCGTNGGNATCGATGAGCGTCATGAAGGCTTGTGATACAAAAAGCATGAAATCGGTCGNCAAACGCGGGAGGGTGATGGCCGACGTCTTCGAGCGTCTAGCAGAGTNCACAGGACTCAGTGGCACTGGCGAAGAGCGATCTCCCCCACTTTTCTACAGAATCCTGATGAGGGTATTTCCACCTATGGTCAGATCGCTNACCAATGTAAGATACGAAGGNCTNCACAACTTACCGAAGNATGGTGCNGTCATCCTAGCCGGNAACCATACCTCGCATATCGANCCGATAGCNGTGATTATGGGTGCGAGGAAGCCNATTCGTTATCTTGCTAAGAGTGAGCATTTCGATGGAGGNNTTACGAAATTAGTCATGNTTACAACAGGNCANATCAAGACNAATCGTGAAGCAGGAGGNGGNGGGGCTCTGGCTGAAGCGGTTGATGTTCTGAAAGGCGGCGGATGGATGGGAATATTTCCCGAGGGGACNCGATCNAGACGTNAAGAGCCCCCGTTCCTCCAACAGGGAAAAACAGGTGTCGCACGNCTNGGNGCGAAGTTNCCCCATGCGAAGATAGTGCCTATCGCCATAATCGGGGCTAGNGAATTCATGCAACCTGGNAAAATGAANATCAGACTATTTGCGCCCGTTACTGTCAGAATCGGAAANCCNATCTCATTCGCNGAATGGGTTGAATCTCCNNANGGGGGGTCGATGGATGAGGGNGAATTACTCAATCTCCTTGAGCGNGAACCAGNGGAAATTCANACAAAAATGGGTGAAATGTACCGGAATTTCACAAATCANCTGATGTCCAGCATAAGATCNATGGGCGCTCCATGANCACATCGTTCAAGGACTTGTGCTGTCGTGGGTTGAAGGTGGAGACATACCTCGACCTGCTGCGCAGGATTCTCGATGAGGGAGTTCGGAAGGAAGACCGGACCGGTACGGGCACCATATCGGTCTTCGGCCACCAAATGCGCTTCAGCCTTGAAGGCGGCTTTCCAGCGATAACAACGAAGCGGGTACATTGGCCGTCGGTNATACACGAGCTCCTNTGGTTCATCAGCGGAGATACGAATATCGCATATCTGAAAGAGAATAAAGTGAGGATATGGAACGAGTGGGCAGATGAAAATGGGGATCTTGGACCTGTATACGGTAAGCAATGGAGGAGATGGACTGCATCTGACGGCAGGGTGCTGGATCAACTCTCATCAGCTGTTGAGACGATACGAGAGAATCCTGAAAGTCGCAGAATAATCGTTTCCGCGTGGAACGTAGGCGAGCTTGATGAGATGGCTCTGATGCCCTGTCATGCTCTTTTCCAGTTTTATGTTGCAGANGGGAAGCTGTCCTGCCAACTCTANCAAAGGAGCGCNGATGCGTTTCTCGGTGTCCCATTCAACATCTCATCATATGCCCTACTGACTTGCATGATGGCCCAAGTATGTGACCTCTCGCCTGGCGAATTTGTTTGGACAGGTGGCGATTGCCACCTTTACCTCAACCACACAGACCAAGCTCGCATCCAAATCCAGAGAAAGCCCCTTGAGCTCCCTAAAATTGAGCTTAACCCNCAGATTAGGGAGATTGATGGATTNTCATTTGAAGATATCAAGATATTGGGCTATCAGCATCACGAGCATATTCCAGCTCCTATCAGCGTCTGAGGTGAATCGATGAAAATTGCAATGATNGTGGCAATGGATGAATCCGGTTTCATCGGAAAAGACGGGTCTTTGCCNTGGCGGNTGTCCTCNGATCTGANGCGTTTCAAAGANCTCACTTCGGGAGANGGCTTCAACGCAGTGGTNATGGGCAGGAAGACATGGGACTCTCTNCCGGNCNAATANCGGCCGTTACCAGANAGAACGAATATCGTTATGTCCAGAGACTCCGGCCTCCAAATAGANGGAGCGGAAGTCGCTCTTTACGACGGTAGAGCGGTGGAGATCGGTTACTCNGAGGGTTGCGATGAGTTGTGGGTAATCGGCGGTGCCGAGATATACGANCTNATGATCCAAAGGTGCGAAGAGATACACGTTACCACCGTGCATACTTCNGTGGAGGGGGATGCAAGGTTCCCTGATTGGGATANGTCCCAGTGGGCAGAAGATGTCGTTGAGGAAAATGCAGCATCTGAGCATGATGAATATGCGTCAACCTACAGTATTTGGCGAAGAATATGACTCAGGCTNTGAACATCCGTTCATATCTGANTGNNTTCTNANCATACCATGGCACTCGAGTGNAACATTGATTCCAAGGGNAGAGCAATGAGGCTGNTAGCNGGTATTCTCGCAATACTNGGTGGGGCCGTNGCTTACNTCATCCTGANGCTTGNCATAATACCNGTGCCNGAGTCCATAGGNACACTCGGTGTACTGGCCATGGTCNNTGGCGGNGCCTTCGCTATCTTCGANGCCAAGGCCGGATGGTGCGTGGTAAGNGCNCTTGGATTCAGGACGAGATACTNAGANNCTCTTCACACTCCGAGGANNAAGAACCTCATAGACTCGTAGATATCATAATCNGTCATGGAATGATNGGGGNCATCAATTGTAGTCTGCCTTGNNCATGCTTTCNTTGAATNAGGCCATATTCCGCTTCCTTGCCTCTTTNCTATCCACGATTGGCGAGGGGTAATCANTTCCAATTATGCATCCTGAAGCNCGTTGTACTTCAANAGGAGCNAGATGGGGCTCGTAGATATATCTGGAAGGNTAGGAGGAAAGCTCAGGGACCCAGTGGCGAATGAAGTTAGCATCGNCAGAGCCCACATTCAAGCTAGAGCTGGCATCNGGACAAGGGTTGTACACCCTGTAGTANGGCATTGAGAACGGTGCGACGCCTGCAAGCCATAGCCAGTTGCCNTTGTTGATCGCCCAATCAGAGTCCAACAACTTCCTCTCGAATATATCNCTGCCAATCTTCCAATTNTGCCACAACTGGCCACGTGTGAGAAAGCAGGAGACGGCGTGTCTGCCGAGATGGTGCATCCACCCCGTGGATTCCAATTGACGCATCATGGCGTCAATGTAGGGGAATCCTGTCGTCCCGGTCTCCCAAGCGTTNACNAGATNCTCGTCGTAGTCTCCCCACNCTATCCTCTTGCAGTTCNNATTCCCGACATCATCATCCCAATTTTCCACCGATCTGGATAGCAGATAGAACATCTCCCTGAACATGAGTTGCCCCATCAGNGACTGTGGTGGCTTAGTGTGTTCAGAGCCTGAGTTGATCTTTGNAATCTCATTCCAAACGAGCCTGACAGAAAGACANCCGGTACTGATGTAGGGCGANAGGCCTGTCGTAGTGGGCTCACTAGGGTTACCGNTTTCATTTGTGCTAACCGTTTCCGGCTTCCTNAACTTGTTTACGTATTCAGGCGATTCGGCAATCTTGTTTCTTAANCTCTCCAAAGCCTCGCTCTCGCCACCGATGAAATAACGAGTGCCTTTTATTTTGGAGGATCTGAGAGAAACCTCGTCCATGGTTANGTGAAATTTTGAGATNNCNNCNCTNTTGGTCAAACTTCGAATCAACTTCNAATCCGTTTTGATTCCGATTGGCACAGGCAGTGCCNTNTCGACAACGAANCCNCTAGGATCGCAATCGAGATTTTCAGAAAATATGGCGTGAATGTCCTTTGACGACTTTGGATTCTTGTAAGAATCNGANCTGATGACTTCTTCGATGTTTAGAATNGTGTTTACAGANGGAAAGACGATNGTCTTGNTATCGGTTTCATTCAGAAGCAACTCGATATCATGGATTTCCTTTCTCTTCCATGGCTCAGACCTGTAATCCGTCAATAGCCAGTTTAGTCCAGANTCGAGCCCTTCGGCGATGGANGCTATGACGTCCCTTGGGTTCCCTGAAAATATCANAAGATTGGCATCATAGCGTTCCNTGAGGCTCTTATCNAAGTCNGATAACGACTCNTAAAGAAATCTCAATCGGCTATCTGAAGCAGCACCATAGCCCTCCAGTTGNTCTTCTTCNATGATGAATATNGGAATTATCGAGTCGACTTCGTCATTGTNGCTAGCCCAACTNAGAATTGGGTTGTCGTGCAGNCTCAGCAGACCTCTGAGCCAAACAACAGCCGNACCCAATGTAAATCCCCCGTGCNAGTAACTTAGTCGGGTTAGGNCGTGTNTTGATGCATAGTTAAATTGCTGTAATCGTCATTCNCCATGGCCGTACTCAGTCACACGTATTCCGAGGTTTCCTTTTCTCGCTTTTCTAGTCATTATTTTGTCCATCTTCCTATGGAACTCNCTCTCAAGATCNACCTTCATTGCGAGGGAATGTCCCAGNATTANAATCAGGAGGTCTGCGAGTTCCTCTGCAGCCTCGTGTTGGGGCTTTCCCTTNGTTATGGCNGCAGAAAGCTCNCCTAACTCCTCGATGGTAAGTGCAACCCTGTACCCCATATCGTGGCCATTATTCTCTTTTGATGAAAACGAGTGCTTGTGGTGGAAAGCGGCGACTCGTCGCATCATAGTCGTCCACAATCCGTCCGGAACTGATGNCAGGTCAGTTCCGATTCTCATCCACTCNTCTACTTCTTTGGGCCTCATGGNGTGATTCGTGTGGCTCGATGCATGAACTTACGGTCTCCTTTAGAGGCGGAAGGGCTTGATCAGGAGGGATTTGGAGGGTCCGTTGAACCCTTGATGAGNGTCATAATACAATTCGCAACTATCGACCTTATTGAGTCCGCTAGAGCCTCCACCTGATGATGGTCTATTGGCGCAGAAGANTCTCCAGGAGTCATTCCAGCAGCCCAATTNGACGAGCAGCATATCGCGACGTGGGGTATCCCGGTCTCAGATATCAGTCTAGATTCAGGGCCNAGGGTCATNCCCACAACATCGGCACCCATCATGGAAAGCGCACGNATCTCTGCTGGTGTTTCGAACTGTGGCCCGACACACTGTGCGGATACCAGCCTAGCNGGGATTACNAGNCCGTCTATGCCGGCACTCNCGAGCAGCGANATGTGCCGNCCGGAGAATGAGTTTGTCCTNTCTGCATGGACTGCGTCNGACGGGTGNAANGTGATTGCCTTCGNAGATAGNTCGAGNACATCGGTTACAACGCCTACTCGNCCTGGAGGTAGGCTTTCGATCATNGTGCCTACNGAATTNACACTCACTATGAGGTCGGGGTTTACGCTCCTGATAGCGTGGACGACAGCACGATGCTCTATCCTATGAGGAGGCGTCCTGAGTCCGGNCTCATCTGAATGGTGTCGATCTACGAGGAATACCTCGCACCCGTCTACGTTCAGAATGGTAATTGGGACTTGCCCCCAAGGCGTATCGGATCTGACGCTAGATGTCTCTGAGGCGGATATTGACTTGGAGAGGCGGTCCATGCCAGTTCCGGCGATGATCGCCAGACGTTCGGTCATGCTCACTCCATTAATCGGGCAATTANGTCGGCCTTCTTCCCTGAGACGGGCTTTCCAGCCGCTTTGAGGAGTTCCTTGAGTTCTGCCACNTTCATNGAGGCATAATCCGNAACGTCNTCATNCCCCTCTTCCTCGGGTTCTGCTTCCTCTGCTACCTCTTCTTCTGATTCTTCGACCTCAGGAGATTGGTCATCNTCGTTCTCTTGGGGTTCGTCTTCAGGCTCATCNTGAGCNGGGGTGCTCTTGTCGGATTCCTCTTCGGCCCTTATGTCCTCGAGAGTGGGGCCGTCATCAACAGTAACTCCTGCCTGTATGAGTTGGGTCTTTCTGAGCAGAACGGTTCGAACGGGGTGAATCGCGGAAACCGCATCTTTGATGGATGACTCCAATGAGCCGTCCATGATAGCTTTCTGAATNGCGACCCATGTGGAGGTAGCNCCTNCCTTGAGNATNATTTCTTTGGCTCTNGACCTTATCTCCTGCTTCTGGCTTGACTTTGCAGTCCTGTGGGTGATTACCAGTGGCTTCAATCGTATGTAGAAGCCNTCCTCAGTGACAATATCGACTGTATCGTCGACCTTNGATCTCGCACGGCGNACTTGCCTTCTGATGTGNTCCTTGGCNACCTCGTGGCCAATGAACTCGGTGATNGCGTCGGAACCCACGGTATGCGTGATTCTGAATTTCACCTTGACGTGCATCTTGGAAAAATCGCCATCGAGCTCATTCTGCATCATTTCGTATATGCGGCCTTCGAGCATCGAGTCTTCTTCTGCGATTGTCTCGCCGATATTCCTGTAGGACCATGGATTTCTAGGGGCNCTAACAGTGTACCACCGCTTTGCCCTCCACTTGTCTCTCTGCTTACGTGCCGCTAACCTGGATTTCGCGCTTTTGGCCATGTGGTACGCCTCAGTCTTTCGGGGGCTTCCCCGTATGCAGGCCNGGCCAGCCGGGACCAGTATTTCAAACGGCCGCCTGATAGTGGAGAATAAGGGGTCGCATATATTCGCATNGACTCGCACCCTANGCCATGGGCGCACATTCGCTAGAGTGGACAATCATCTCATCTGCGGTCGATGATGTTGANATGATGGCCTTGGCCATGGAATCAGTTCTCCCAGAAGGTGTAGAAATCGAATGGGAGAATGTGAAATCGCACCACGGAGCACGTCAAACGATGCTTAGNTCGCGTCTCAAGAGGAAGAAGGATATCCGNGACTCCATGTCATTNGTGCAGAANGANTTGTGGANTTCGATNCTGNANATGGGGGTCGAATCNAGANTAGANGANTCNAAATTCCTGCATGCCAGGCTCGATCTCCAGAAATTCGTAGCAGGNGAGCATGTTCTCGCTAGCAAAGGCAGGTCCCGNCACTCGGTCAANCTTCGAATCAAGATAGAATGCTACCCGGGCCAGGAAATCATCGATGAAGCCANNACATTNCTGAATNGATATGCTNAACANACNGNGGATTGAGACGAGGTTTCAAGAACGAGTGNCGCGGTCAGNANGGTAGGGATAACATGACGCANGTAGTAACCGAGGCCTGTGTGAANCACAAATACCAGGATTGCGTNGTNGTCTGTCCTGTTGAAGCATTCAAGGAAGCNGACGATTATCTCGTCATAGACCCCGATGAGTGCATCGATTGTGCTGCGTGTGTAACGGAATGTCCCGTAGAGGCGATATTTGCCGACACAGATGTTCCCGAAGACATGGAATCTTGGATAGAGAGGAACGAAGTAGAGGCNCCCGACCTTCCAGTAGCAGAAGGGGACTCNCCNGTACTCGCTAATGACTGANGGAGGTCCNGACATGCCTTCTATNGATCTNGCCTCAATGAAGTACGGTCAGGAGCTTCTGAAGAGGGGTTTCGCGACCATGCAAGAAGGNGGNGTCATCATGGACGTAGTGNANGCNGNACAGGCAGCCGTTGCGGAAGACGCNGGNGCAGTCGCNGTCATGGCCCTNGAAAGAGTCCCNGCGGANATTCGTTCTGCGGGNGGAGTTGCTCGAATGAGCCATCCTGACATGATCAAGGGGATAATTGAGACTACTAGCATCCCCGTGATGGCAAAGGCTCGTATTGGGCATGAGGACGAGGCGCGGGTTCTACAGGAGCTGGGGGTCGATATGATCGATGAGTCTGAGGTCTTGACCCCAGCAGACCCATTCTACCACATAGACAAGAAGGGTTTCGATGTTCCCTTTGTTTGCGGCTGTACCAATCTCGGGGAGGCGGTAAGAAGAATTGCCGAGGGGGCAGCGATGATCCGTACGAAAGGCGAGGCTGGTACAGGCAACGTTGTCAGTGCGGTACAGCATGCTAGAATTGTTGCCTCGGAAATTGAATATCTCCAGAACGATGGCGATATTGAAGAAGTCGTTGACCATATAATGACCGGCTTCAAGAGGATCAACTCTGCATCGGCAATGAATCTGGGGGATTCGAAAACTCCGTTTGGCACTCATGCGGAAGTTCGAGCAGAAGTGCGATCAGTTGTTGAAGACGTGAAAGGCATATCTAGACTCCCGGTCGTTACATTCTCAGCAGGGGGGATTTCCACGCCTTCTGATGCCGCACTGATGATGCGGCAGGGGATGGATGGTGTTTTTGTGGGGTCTGGCATATTCAAGTCGTCTGATCCAGTAAGGACTGCGGAGGCCATTGTGATGGCCACGCATTCATACGACGATCCTTCCGTAGTCGCAGAAGCCTCCGCCATGATAGGAGAGGCCATGCCCGGCCTTGAGATAGAGGATTTGCCGGTAAGGATGGACCAGCGAGGCTGGTGACTCAACGTCCCCTTCTAGCCCGAATGTTTCTTCTTGATGTCTTTCGAGTTATCTTGTTCTCATTTTTAACGCTGGCCTGTTCAACGCCGGTACCGCCGAGGGTTATCGAGCCGGATGACATCAGTTCATCTGCAAGTGAGTTGGCCATCTCTTCGGAGTCCTCGGGTGTGGTCAGTTTCTCCTTTGCAGCTGTGTTGTACTCATCGATATGTCGTCTCTGCTCATCTGCTTGGGACTTCAATTCATTCTTGATTTCGTCAACTTCTGAGTATAGTTCGACCAGGCTTGCATGAACTTCATCGGCCGACTTCCTGTTGGATACAAACAGGGCGTGGAATCTGTCTCCCTCTGATCGAAGGAAGTCGCGTTCCTCGAACATAGGTCGAATATCTTCCCATATCTTGTCAGCCTCTTCATGCGCATCGATCATTGCCTGATGCTCGGCGTCCGCTTCGGCCTTGAGGGCAAGGATGCTTCCATCCAAGTTCTTGAGGTCCAATTTTATCATTGTGTGCTCCTCGACCGAGGGGAGGAGCTCCTTCCTCTTCATACGGAGAGTTTTCAGCTTCTTCAGCAGTTTGTTCTCCTTATCCAGGCTCAGTGTCCCGTCAGTCATTATCCGATCCTCGATATTGCTTATCTCGGATTCTGTCTCAGCGAGTTGAACGACTACCGATCTCGAGTTCTTGTTGTCTTCTCGGCGTCCCTTTGATCTTCCGATTAGTTCCCGAATCTTCGTCTGTATGTCGTCTCTTCTAGTCCTGTGGACCTTGGCCCTTTCCCTGATCTTCTTCTGTTCTTCCATCAGGGAATTTATCGATTCCCTGATTTCCTTTGCCTGATTCTGTATTGCATCGCGTTGTTCAGCGGCTGATCTAGCGTCATCGCTGAAGGAATTCCTCTGATTCCTAAGTCGCTTTGCTTTGGTTTCCATTGCATGAAGTCTATTGCGAAGATCGTCGTCTTCGCGGTCTCCCTCGCCCTCATCCACGACTTGTCGCAGGGGACTGCATTCTTGAATCGATTGCATCAAGACAGCGATGGCAGGATTGCACTGATTGCAGATATCGCAGGAATAAGCGCGGTAAATATTGCAGTTACGATCATTGCAGAACCGAGGCTTCTCCTAAACCTGGTTGTCAAATCTGCCCTCGATTGCACGTTCAGAACCCTGCCATTGACGAGGCTTCCCTCTGTGTTTTCAAGCCTGATCGAGACAGTGGCCTCTCCGAAAACACTCGGAATCAGGCTTTGCCAAACGATCATGGATTCTCCCATGGCTTCTATCTGGGATTCAACGTCGTCCTTGGCTGAGAGTTTTGCAGGGGGGACAGTTAGCCTGTAGACGCCCTCCTTGGGCCTGAAATCTGGAGTCTGGACCCTAAGAATGAGATCGATGTCAGATTTTCCTCTGTTAAGGATGAATGCCATCAGATTCGTCCTACCTCGCGCGAGATTCTCGATGTCGACATCGAACCATACGTCCTCAAATGAGTTTCCTACTTGCTGACGTCTCAGCCGGTCATAGAGTCTGAAGAAGGGCGGGCATGCGATTGCTGAGTGGGATAACAGCCTGACCCAGGTCGTCTCCCCCAACTCGGGATGGTCGAATAGCTCGTCCATGATATCCTGGTCTATGTACTTGGAGAGCCTCCTCCTCATTTCGCCATCATCTATGGCGGTTGATGCTCTAAGGTGCAGGAGGTGCAACAGCCTTTCTTGGAAGGAAACCATGTCGAGATTGGGTAGCCTTCTTGCTATATCCCCGAGATGCAGTGACATACGAGTGTGGAGGAGCGGGTCTGCATGGGCCCTAACCAGATCAAGNAATGGATCGGATAGGAGGGTCTTGTGGACGGCTGGCTGATATGAGTCAAGCANGCCCCATGGTTCCAATGTGTTGAATGATCTCAGAGGGGCTGTTATCTGAAGGCCCAGGGAAGCTAGTATGGAAGAGAGNGCCAGCATCGAGAGGGGGGTCCTATAATCGTCTATTAGTGGAATCAGAGACAAAGCGACGAGAACGAGGCTGATNAGCAGTACGAAAGTTCTTCCTCGCAGGATTCTTTTGGTTACGTCGAATATCCTCCTTACCTCTGCATAGCCCTGAGAGTTCGTCATGGTCATGCCCTGTTCCGACATTGCGCGTTCATGCTCGTCGAACATGGAGATATTTAGCCTGAGGCTGAGGAAGAGAATGAAAATGAGGAATATGTTTGCAATGATGATGAATCCTGATATTAAGAGCAGGAAGACCGAGAGTTCGACCCCAAACTGTTCTTCGAGGCCTCCGTCCCACCACGTGGGCGTTGAATCCGCATATGCAACCGAGGATCCAAGCACGATCAGGAGCACGGCAGGTGTTAGGAAGTCCATTCGAAGGCCCCCGGTTATGAATAGGCGCTCAATCCTCAGGATTATCTGATGCAAATTCTGCTCACGGTCGCTTCTCCCCTCATCCGGAATTGCCTCGGTATCTGAGGAGGTTTCTTCAGAGGCATCTTCATCGTTCATTCTAACGCACATCCATCTCCACAAATATCGAATCAAGAGTCGATTCATTTACCCTGTATTCCGTATCATCGACTGTGAATCCGTATTCGCTCCTTCCGACCATGGTTCCTGCTACGACATCGATTTTCAGCATGATCTTCGAATCGTCATTGCTCATTTTTATCGCCTTCACAATACCATTCTGACCCTCTGACATCTCGGACATTGGGATTATGGTCGTTGATTCGTCAAATTCTCTTTCGAGGGATGGGATCTTTCTCCCATCAGAGCTTTCTTCCGGATATCCTAGCATCTTGTCCAAGGCCAACTCATGCGATCTTTCGAGAGCGGATTCCATCTTGGATGTGAGTTCTGAGAGATCTCCCTCGAGACCAAATACATCGGAAAGCAGTATTTCGATGAGCATCTGTCTTCGTTTAACCCGACTAGCGTGAATGAAACCTTTGGAGGTCAGTCTCGAGCCCCTGTAAGGAATATGCGTAACGAGATCTCTTGCTGCCAACTTCTTGATCATCTCAGTGACTGAAGCGGAGCTGACGTTCAGTCGAGCGGCTAAATCACTCGTCTTTACGATCTCACTGGGATTATCCTCGAACGCCTCCAAGGCACGCTTGAGGTATGCCTCTTCCCCTTCTGAAACATCACTATTCATGGGAGTCCTCCGTTAAGGCGCGGAATGTCGACATGCATGCGGGGCAGCGTGCAACCACGGGCCTCCGATTGATTGGTACCTTCAAGGTCTGTTCGCATGATGGGCAGTCGATTATGTCGGTTGATGACGAAACCTCAGATATCGAGTCCTGTTTCTCATGCACTGCTGGCCCTGAATCGGCTTCCGACTTCCTATCAGGATTATCCATTGATGTCGAACATGCTGGACAAGTGATTCTTGCCTGATTCGGGGAGTATCTTAGGCTTAATCCGCAAGTAGAGCATTTCACAGTGGACTCAGAGGATTCAACTTGCGACGATTCGTCGTCCGAT
Source organism: Pedosphaera sp. (assembly GCA_002686885.1). Taxonomy (GTDB): domain Bacteria; phylum Verrucomicrobiota; class Verrucomicrobiia; order Limisphaerales; family AAA164-E04; genus UBA7971. The sequence goes on along the minus strand of NYYT01000042.1, from coordinate 14,570 downwards.
GTCCTGCTGACCTCATTCTCGAAGGTGCGCATGATGAGTACGAGCAGGAGGATTACCACCAGACCTACTAATGCGCCCAAAGCGGCAGCCTCCAAGGGGAATGGCAATTCCGATGTTGAGGCGGTATCTCCGGTCAACGTCACAGAGACGGTTCCTGAAGCAATGATTCCTGTTGAGGAGTATCTGATCTTAATTTCTCCTGACGATGCGTCAGAAGGTAGAGGGACATCTAGCGATGATTCGTGCTCTTCTGATGCGCCAATGAGGGGAGTGGTCTTGGAATTGAGCACCCTACCATCGAAAACCCACACTGCCTCGATGGATCCTGGATCGAGTTTTGTGGTGCCAGTGTTTCGTATCATGTAGACTATCTCGACTGATTCATCGCCTGCAGAAATTTGGGATGCTGAAGCGATGACGCTTGCAGATGATGTGGATTCATCGATTCCAACCTGGGTGCGGGTCTGTTCACCGGGCCAGTTTACTGAATCGACTGTTACGTCCATTTGACCAGAGAATGAGTCTTGAATCGGTAGGGATATTGTCTGTGACCCAGGGAGTATGGAGACGATCAATTTGGACTCCTCGACAGAGCCGTCCGACGATGCAGGCGTCGCCGTGACCTCGACGTCTCTCTGACGTCCTTCGCTCAACATGACCGTGATATCCAGTGTGCTGGACTCCTGGTCATGAGATACGGATGCTATGTCTATCGTCTGCATGGGCATCACAGTCACAGATACTGTTCCTGACAATTGATGAGAGACGCCTATGTTGTTCCCTTCTACACTCCAAGATATTTCTCGGAAGCCGGGTTCGAACAGTTGTATCGAAGAATCCAGTTCCTTTGATGAACCAGCCTGTATGAAGACATCTAAACCGGTGGAGGAATCCATGCCCGACGTTAGACGGAGATGGGCCGATACAGTATCGGGCCCTCTGTTGTGAACTAGTGCCGATATTCTCGCATAATCGCCGCTATGGAGCGGCTCTCCTCTAACTGCCACGCCCATCTGCCCCGCAGGCACTAAGTCCAGCGGGTTCGGATCGACGTGGAATTCTATGGATTGAGTTCGACCACTCGGGAAGAGGCGCAGATGTAGATCATGTAGGCCAGTAGAGTTCGCACCCAGTTCGACGCTTTCATCCAAATTTGAGTTCTCTTCATCGAAATCTCCCTGTGCGAGCAGGTTCCAGATTTCGTTGTGCTTAATCCAAAGCTCCCATCTTTCATCCCCCTGGGATGATTCCGGGGCCACGGTGAAGTGGACATCAACGATGTCTCCCAAAAGTACCAATGAACCATTGGCTGAAGGCTCTCCTGATACTCCTTCTGAGACCGATAGCGACCAATCAACAATTGAGTCTTCGCCTGTTTCGGCTAAGGCTGCCCCCGAGGTGATGAATAGTGCCACAACCAACAGAGAAGGGGCAATATCCGCTGGTCGCACGTGGTCCACCCTGATTCAACCTGTTTCAATTCAACGGCTGATTGGAGTCTTTACGTGCAGTTTAAGCAGAGCAGGTACTGGAATCGAACGTGTCCGAAGCAGAGGGCGGGGTGCCAACTCCGCTTCAACTCGCAGAATCGCTACTTGCGAGGCGCATTATGCTACGAGATGCCTTGCCCGGGGTGATACGCACCCTACAGGCTGAGGAAGAGGCTATTCTCCCGAAACTGCGCAGATCCGTCGAAAGCAACGAGAAGTCGAACAAAGAAGTAGCACGGCTGAAAAAGGAGCGGAATGAGTTGCGGGATAAGGCGCGTCCGAAGCTTGCAAGGCTCCAGCAGCTTCGAACGTCGATAGACGAATCTGGCGGCATGATCACTCTCGAGCCGAAATGGGCAAAGGAACGTCTTGAGGAGAAGATAACTGATATTGAGAACAAGATAGAGACTCAGGCATTGGACCACAAGGCGGAGGGAGAGCTTATTGCCGCTCGTTCCCAGTTGCTAAAAGAGAATGAAATGTGGCTTCAGACCAGAAGAGAGTCTAATCCTTCAGTGGTCGAGTACATCGCAACGCGTAAGGAAATGTCGAACCTGTTCAAAAAGGCTGACAGGAAACATGCAGCGATGGTAGAATTGAGCGAGAAAGGTCGCCCGATCTATTCCAAGAGGGTCACTCTTGAGCAGGAACATAAGGAAATCAGAAAGCAGCTGGATAGGGCGATGGAGCTTGAGTTGCAATCAGTTGCATCGGTCAAGTACTGGGAAGAAGTGGTGAAAAATGGCTTTGAAAAAGGGGCTGGTCATGACCTTCTTCAGAATTCGAGAAGTGTCGAAGAAGGTGGGGCTGCGAGCTTCGCAACAAAGGCCAAGAGTCGAAAGACCCCGAAGAAGGGCTCTAGGAGCAGGAAGGGCGGTGAAGAAGAATGAGTGATGTTCCAGCACCTGAATCCGCCGAGGACCTAATTCAAAGAGCCAATTTGCTAGAAGATACCAGAAGAAGTCTTCGAAGCGAGCGGGAAGGTCTTGTTGGTCAGGCCAAGGAAAAGAGAGCCTCTGTCTCCGTAACACGAGAGAAATCGGACTCACGAAGGAAGCAGCTATCCTCATTCCATGAGAATAAAGAGGCTGCTGAAAAGGCGAAAAAGGAGCGTGATTCGATCAACAAGTCAGTCCCTCCTCCTGTCGAGGTTCTGAAGAGCTGGGCGGACAAGAGTCTGGCGAAGCTAACAGGCATGAGCAACGATCTTACCACAATGCCGACGCTTGCAAGGGAGATAAGAGAATTCAGCCTCTTCTTCGAGTTGATTTCTGCGATATCCGTCAAGGAGAAGGGGGAAGAAGCCCATAGTCGCTACATCAAGTACAACAAGCTCAAAATCGAGGCGATCGAAAAGTTGGATTCCAATCACCCCAAAGAAGAATTAGATGTTGAGAAGAAGAGCCAGAAGAGTTCTGAATTTAAGGAAGTGCGCAAGATATCCAAGAGAATCGANAAGATCGACAAGGATCTGGATAAGATTTCCAAGGAAGTGAAGATGCTGAGGAAGCAGGCCAAGAAGATGGAGTCGGAGAGCAAGGTCTCGGATGCGATGGAGCGAGTGATGAGCGGATCGTCTCTTGATGCCGAGGATGTTGCGTTGATATTGGAGAGGGGTGTCAATCTCGGATCCCTATCCGACACCGGGGGTGAGTCTGCNGGTAAATTCGAGAAGGATTCGCCTGGAAAGNCGAAGAAGAGGCGCATTTCCCCCGTGAGAAGAGGTGCCAGAAAGACTCGTCTGCGCCATGANCGTGGNAGATAAGGACGTCTCGCTTATATGCACAACACCNGACCCGGAAACGATCACTGATGAGCGNACTGACCTCCAGCGACCTATNGGATCTATTCGGATCTAAACCTACAGAGATTGAGGAGGAGGCCTCTAGGTTCAAGGAAATGAGGGACCAGTGGAATGAGAAAGTTAAGCAACGTATAGCGGAGCGAAACGGATTCAACCTCCAGGTTCAGGAGCTGATAACGGAAGTCCAGAACAAAAAGGCCGTCCGAGATGTGGCGAATCAGAAAGTGAAGGATCTGAAGAAGGTACGTGCTGAACGTACAGAGATTGCTAGAGAGAAGCGTGCGGCCCTGAAGGCTACCAAGGAGAAAATGGCGAGTTCAAAGTCTGAGGACACCGAGAAAGGGACGAAGAAGAGATCTGTATCCAAGATCAGGGCCGAAATGACCCAACTCGAGCATAAATTCGAGCGAAATATGCTCAATATGAAGGAGAAGGCCTTCATGAAGAAGATGAAGGAGTTGAGTAGTGAGCTCAAGGAGGCCAAGAAGGCTAAGGCTCAAGGCGGCGGATTAAGTGAACTCAAAGAAGAGCTTTGGAAGGCTGATCAGCTTCAGGACAAGGCTCACATGGAAGTTGAGGAGGCTGTTGAATCCGCTCAGCAGGCCCATGACGTGATGTCCAGGATATCCGACGAAGTTGACAAGCTCAGAGAAGCTGCGAACAAGTCCCATTCAGGACTTGTCAGGGCTAAGCGAGAGGCTGACAAAATGCATTCGAGNTATATCGTGTCCCTGAAATGNATGCANTCNATGAGCGANCTGATATTCGCNATGAAGGCTAAAGAAAGCGGCNGTGAAATCGAGAGTCCGGACGAACAGCGAACTGGTGTCTCTGACATCATGGAGCANCTCATGTCNGGCGGAACAATNTCCACTGANGATCTGATGATGATACAGCGTAANGGCTNAGNTCANNCCTGATTGACTATTTTTCCAGTGAGNGCTTCTATGATGTAGGTCTTGCCNGTNTCCGATGCTGTCAGCACCCAACCAGGNACCCATGCNCGGAATCTATTCACCTTGAGTGAATCCTGNTCAGTTCGATACCATTGCAGCAGAGANGCCCNTGAGNTTCCTCGTTCAGAGGGNGANGCCCTCNTGTCCAATCTCGTAGTTACCTCATTCCTCATNNTNTCTTCTTCACTCCATTCGCCAGTCCACTCAATTCTTTCCATTAGGATGTTGGGCCTTCCNTGTTCAGNCATTCTGTGGAACGACCCAGTCCAAGGATTCTCNATCACAACNACGGATCCTGCCATTGTTTCGCCATGATNGGCAATCAACNTNGCAGAGGCTGACCAAGCTNTGGCCTCAAGNAGNATTGGNCTAGTTATTCCCTCTATNCGAAGTGTTTCGAGGATGTTTCTNATCTCTATTCTNTGANNCAGTACGGAGTCTGACTCNAAGANNGGNGNGCTGTCTTCATCGCNATCTCCCNNCTCATTCGNAGANTCCNCNNGAGANAGTTGCGCCTTGCCCAANATGCGTATTATCTCCTCNCGGCNCCANACCTCGTATCCNTTGNCTTNCAGGAGTTCNCTGACAGCCGAGGGGACNGGNCTTTCACTCGCCAGCAGNGACCTNGAGCGGCCTGANGAGTGNATTATGAGTCGTTCCGCATCCTGCATNGTGAGGGGNAGATGGGTATGAGGNGCATGCCANACATACAGTGATTNNCGAGAAACACCTGGGATTGATTTACACTCCCCGAGAAAGGAGAAACCGGCTGGTGCTGCAGCNTCNACACTCNTGTCGAGNACGATTCCCTCCGACTCGAGTGCCCGNAGTACGGCGTCGCCCATGCCTNCCCATGCGNGTGTAGNACATCAACCAGTCGTTTCAGAGNTTGTGATCTANGGACATCAGCTCNGACTGACCCGCGTCGATTATGCAGATGGAGCTGATTGCGAATGGCTTGGCGCATGCGGAGCCAAGTTCCCTGTTCACCATCTGGAGCCTGTGNACGGGTATGTTCGGATGATTGGAAGCGAGGGCGTCTACGTGCTCCTGCGGGCANTTCGCTGCCACGAGAATGAGCCTGGCGTCGCCTCGAGCGCATGCGCTGATGGTTTCCCTCTGTCCNAAGACGAGCTCTCCGGTGCTGATTCCCTGCTTGATTTGTCTTGAAACGTCCATCTAAATCATCNCCTAGTCGTTCTTTGGCACGTAGAATAGTTCGACNGAACCGGTTCCGAGGGCTACTGGCTGACCGACAATGACGTTCTCNGTNACTCCCTTCAGCTTNTCCCTCTCNCCGATAATNCCNGCTCTNAGAAGGTGATTGACGGTGACCTCGAATGCGGANCTTGCAAGGATGCTGTGCTTCGTTCCGCTGACACCGTGCCNTCCTATNGCCCTTACCTCGCCTTCACTGGTCATGACGTCCGCCACGGTGATGAGGTGCCTCACATCGACATCNAGACCTGCTCCTTCGAGCGTGTCCCTAAGCTCNGAGATGATTGACTGACGTGCTGCCTCGATGCCCAGGTACTGGTATATCTCGACGATATTGTTGGTGTATGTCCTGGACCTGTCCACTCCGGCGAATTCGCTCACCTTGGNGAGATTCGACCCTATTGTCGCGATGTAGTACTCGCCTGTGTNCTTGTCNGGNCCCTGCACATTCGCCCTTGTTATTCCNGGNAGTCCCTTCAGCCTNAGCTTCTTGACCTTGTCCTCGAGCTGGAGAAGNGCGGTGTAGGTTGGCGGGTCTGNAGCGAGGTTNGCGAGATCGTCCTCCTTGGAAACGCCTGGTATCAACTTCAGCTGCTTGGGGCGNTCGGGGTTGTCGGCTTGGACNTAGAGCTTCAGGGCNCTGGAAAGCTTGTCCATGACCTCTCTGCCGTTCATATTCTTCAGTCTGAGGTTCTGATTCTTGAGGTCGAGCGTGAGCACCCTCTGNGCGACGTCGACNTCTATCGAGGCTATGTCTCGAGTCGTTGTGGTCTCAAGGCCNGCAGCGATTTTCTGAACCTGCTTCTCATTNGTTCTGAGNGGCTTCTTNCCGTCGAGNGTCTTCTCNTCGAGGTAGATCATCATGGTAGGGGTATTGGGGGCTTTNCGNGCATCGACTATCTCGATGACNCTTGGNAGACCCTGTGTCACGTTGACNGTTGCGACACCTGCATAGTGGAACGTACGCATGGTCATCTGNGTCCCGGGCTCTCCAATNGACTGCGCGGTCGTGATTCCCACNGCTTCATGCGGGTCGACCCTNGATTCTGCTAGCCTNGACTCNGTCTCGCTCAGAATGGNCTTGATCTGCTTCGCGGTTAGCTTGCTNACGCCTCTCGAGCGNACNCCNTGNGCAAGATCGTATATGANTCTCGGNGTNAGCACCATTCCCTGCTTCTGAGCAGCGGCCTCNAGGTCCTTGTAGAGCGGGTCTTCTAGATCGATCTCTCGNAGAATCTGCTGNCTCTTCTCATCAGTNNTGTAGTTCTGGAGNGGGAGNGTTGTTTTCTTCCTGGACGCNCGGCGCTTCTGGATTCTCACGCGCTTGGTGGTCGTCCCCGAATCTCTCCTCCCNGANTTGACTGGNGTGGTTATCTTGGTGTGTATNGAGGCAGCCGTTCCNGAGTCAGTCTGGCATATCTCTGCTATCTGCTGCGGGTTCAGTATCTTTACATCGTCCCACTTGCGGTCNTCCGCTAGAAGATGTGCGTGCTCTTCATCGACGCCGAGGTCTGTGAGCTTCTTCTTGGTCGCGCTCTTGACTACCATCAGGAATCACCTCCCAGTGCTGCATCGAGAACCTGATCGATCGGGANTGGAGAGCCCTTCCTGCTTCGCGCTGGGTCGACTCCGTCCTCCCCGTACTCGAACTGNATTATCCTGTCGGCCGTGTTTCTGACGGATCTCATCAGGTCGTCATTNACCTTGAGATCGTCCATTGCGTTNATCAGCCTTCGCTGCATGTATCCTGACTTGCTTGTCCTCACTGCGGTGTCGACGAGCGACTCACGACCGGAGACGGAGAGCATGAAGAACTCGGTGGGCTCGAGCCCCCTCTTGAACGAGGAGGATACGAATCCCTTCTCCTTGGCTCCCTTGACGCCTCTCGGGAAGTGGGACAGGACCCGGTCCTGATATCCCCTCTCAAGCCTCTTTCCACGGACCTTTGGCTGTCCGATTGAACCCGCCATCATCGCGAGGTTGTCCATCGACCCCCTAGCNCCCGATGTNGCCATGACGACGGCTGCGTTTGNCTCTCCGAGGTATCTCTTTGCNACGTCNCCGGACTTCGCTTTGCCGGAGTCAAGTATCTGCAGGATGTTCTCCTCGAGCGTTTCCAANGGAGTTCGTCCTGGCCTNGTCTCGTAGCGTCTTCCATCGTTTCCGTACTTNGATAGCTCGGTNTCGACCGCTTCACTGGCCTCCCTGTTGATCTCNTCGATCTCTTCCTTGGCCTCNGGAGGGAGGTCCTCNTCNTCGATTCCNGTGGTGAATCCCAGTGATGTGCACATTGCGATGGTCATCTTCGTCATCCTGTTGAGGAACTCGGCGCCCATTTCTGTGCCGTGTGTCTGAACGACTGCATCCAGGAGTCGTCCGTCCTCTGCGCCTATCCCTCTCTTGTCGATTGTGCCTGTGACGTTCCCCGCCTCCACGCTGACCTGGTCGCCGNTCCTGCTGAGGTANGAGAGCGTGAAGTCGCCGGGCACGATGAGGCTGAGGATGTCNGCTCCGCGGTATCCGCTGATTCCGTCCCTCTCNACGAGTTCGGGGAGTTCNCCTTCCCAGCCTACTGANCCGAGGATTTCCAGNGCTAGGTTNCGNGGGAGTATNCTNTCGCCCTGAGTGAGCAGGTAGGCGCCCGAGATGTGATCGTGTATGCCGCCTATGACGGCACCTCCGTATCGNGGCGTGATGATGTGCTCCTGGACCCTCATGAGGATCTTTGCCTCTGCACGGGCTTCCTCGCTCTGTATGACGTGGAGGTTCATCTCGTCCCCGTCGAANTCTGCGTTGTAGGGTGTGCAGTCGGCCAGGTTGAATCTGAATGTCTTTCCTGGCATGACCCNGACCTCGTGGACCATCATCGACATCCTGTGNAGCGACGGCTGTCTGTTGAAGATCGCGACGTCGCCGTCGATCAGATGTCGCTCTACGACGACGCCGGGCTTCGGATTGCCGTCTCTGTCGAACGTGGATAACCTGTCCTCGACCTCGGTTCTGTATGAGTCACCATACTCGTCCTCTGTCGCCGGGCTGCCACAGTGGGGGCAGTGGACCTCGAGATGCTCCGGCAGGTAATCGTCAGGGTTGTTCTGCTCCCATATCCACCTCTGGTGTATGACTGCTCTCGGGTCGTCTTCTGGCAGCGATCTGCCGCGCTCGTCCTCGCCGCCGAGGTTGGATAGAGTTCGATCCAGGTCGACGACCCATTCCTCCTCGAAGTCCCCGAGATGCGTCCTTCGCATCTTCTTGCTGAGTTCTAGGCCGGGGAGGAAGTTGGGCGCGGGCAGCACGGAATTGAGATCTGGCCTCATCCCTGGGTAAGGTTCGTCGTCGCTTCCCGAGTGGCATTGCGAATTCAGGCATCTGAATCCGGACCAGATGAACTTGGTCCTGTCTGTTATCCTGACTCGGCTGGTGTCGTTCCTGATGACGTAGTTGACGCCCGGGTGGACGTCTGGGCCTCTGAGTATCATCTGGCGTAGCTGTTCGCGGTTCCTGCTCGTTACCCTGATGGGAACGGTGAGTTCCTTGGCGGTGACCACCGGTACGCCGACCTCGTTGATGCCGAGGTTCGGGTCGGGGCTGATGACCGTCCTGGCGCAGAAGTTAACCCTCTTTCCTGACAGGTTGCTTCGGAATCGTCCCTCCTTCCCCTTGAGGCGCTGCGTGAGGGTCTTGAGCGGTCGGCCGGATCGATGCCTCGCAGGGGGTATGCCGCTGGTTTGGTTGTCGAAGTATGTCGTGATGTGGTACTGCAGGAGCTCCCAGAGGTCCTCCACGATGAGTTGGGGCGCTCCTGCGTCTCTGTTCTCTCTGAGTCTCTGGTTGATCCTCAGGACGTCTACGAGCTTGTGCGTCAAGTCGTCCTCGGACCTGTCCCCGCTGTCGAGGGTGATCGACGGCCTGACCGTTATTGGCGGCACGGGCAGGACCTTCATGATCGTCCACTCTGGCCTGCTGGATGCGTAGTCCATGCCTAGGAATATGAGGTGATCATCGGGAATCTTCTCGAGCCATTCGCGAATATCTCTTGGGTTTAGCTTGTGCTCTCCCTTGTCCTTCTTCTCCTTGAACGTGGTCGGCTTATCGAGCAGGATCTTGCCCTGAGCGGACCCGCAGTGCATGCATATCGCGTTGGTGGCCTTGGTGGTCACCTTCTCTATCTCCTTGATCATCTTGGCGAACTCGGTCGAGCCGACGCCGTGCTTGATCATGACATCGTGGATCCTCTGGCGGTAGAAGTCCTGCTCGGACTTCTCGGGGTCGATGGGGTGGGTTCCGGGCTTGTCGTGCAGGAGGATCTTGCTGCAGCTGTTGCATGTGGCCTTCAATGAAAGCTTGATCAGCTGCGTGAATCCTATGTGCATGACTGGGAGCTCGAGGGAGATGTGGCCGAAGTGGCTCGGGCACTCCTCGTACTTGTTGCCACAGGTGTCGCACCTGACGCCAGGGTCTATGACTCCCATCTTGGGATCCATGAGTCCCTGCTTGTATGCATGGCCATCGTCCTTGTATGTATCAGCGGTCTTGACCTCCACGGAGGACATCTTCCTAATCTCCTTGGGGTTCATCAGGCTGAACTTGATCGAGTCGATCCTCTTCGGGATCTGTGCTGGGCCTCTGTTTCTCATCTCTGGTCCTCCAGTTCCATTCTCATTGCAACGCCGAGACTCTTCATCTCGTCAAGCAGAAGCTTGAACGCGTAGGAAGTCTGTACCTGGTGGACGTCTGCCCTGTCTCCGCAGACCGGGCAGACTGGCGTCCGACGTTTCCAGTCGTAGTACGCGATGTGCCCGCATCCGGGGTTGTTGCATACGTGCAGGGGCCATCCGTCGGACTCGTCTAGGAGCCTGTCCTTGATGACCATCGAAGCGCCGTGGGCAATCAGGCAGTCCCTCTCCATCTCCCCGAACCGGAGGCCGCCCTGCCGGGCGCGGCCCTCGGTTGGCTGGCGGGTAAGGACCTGTACGCGGCCTCTGCTCCTGGCATGGAGCTTGGAGCTCACGAGGTGGTGCAGCCTCTGGTAGAAGATTACCCCTGTGAATATCTCCGTCTGGAACACCTCTCCGGTCTCGCCGTTGATCATCATCTCCCTGCCTGTTTGATTGAACCCGTGACGTAGTAGCCCTGCTCGCAGGGAGTCTTCCTTCTCGCCGTCGAAAGCGGTCCCGTCGATCTTTCGACCGTCCATGGATCCGACCTTTCCTCCGATCATCTCGAGGACGTGTGCCACTGTCATTCTGGATGGGATAGCGTGGGGGTTCACGAGTAGATCGGGGATGACCCCTTCCTCCGTGAATGGCATGTCTCGCTCATCCACGAGCCTGCCGATGATTCCCTTCTGGCCGTGTCTGGATGCGAATTTGTCCCCTAGCTCTGGTGTCTTCTGCGATCGTACGGTGGCTCGGACCAATAGGCCCGAATCGAGCGATTCCGTCACGAATACGTGATCGACCCATCCGTGTTCGCCGACCCTGACGCCCATCGAGGACTCTCTTCGCTCCTGAGCCTGAAGGAATGCGCCTTGGCTCTCTTCCAGGAATCTGGGCGGGCTGGTCTTGCCGACCAGCACCGAGGGCAGCGCGTCTCTGTCGTCTCCCCTTCCGGATAGCTCGACCTCGGGTGACGGTAACCCGTCTCTCTCGAGATGCTTGTACGACTCCCATGCCTTCAGGCCCTTGACCTCGTCGAGGCCTGTTCCGGGCACCTCTATCCTCTCCTCCTGGCCTCCCGGGAATCTCTTGTTCTCGGCGTTGTACGTGCGCACGAAGGCGGAGCGCCCGAGGGATCGGTCGACTGATGNCTTGTTCATTATGACTGCATCCTGCATGTTGTACCCGTGATGGCTGATTATCGCCACNACGAANTTCTGCCCGCCGGGCCTCTTCTCGAACTTGGTCGTCTTCATCGAGCGCGTGCCGACGATGGACTGCTGGGGGTAGTGCATGATGTGGGCGCGGGTGTCAGGNCGCATCCTGTAGTTGGCGCTCGGGAGCCCGAGGCTCTGCTTGACCATCGCGGTTCCNCCGGTGACCCTCGGTGTCGAGTTNTGCTCGGGATACGGGACGAGCGCGGCGCATACCCCTAGGATGAGCTGCGGGTCTATCTCCACGTGCGTGTATATGAGGACGGTCTTGTCCTTCCTCTCCTTTCGCTTCAACGAGTCTATGTCTGGCTGGTGGTAGTTGAGTGGGAGTTTGAATTCCTCGATNTCGGCTGANCCGTCTGGCATCAGGACCTCGACCTTCAGGTGCGCCTCGTNNGAGTCTGGCTCGCCGAGGTTCACCCACTCCACCTTGGAGGGGTTGATCGGCCTNCCNTGCTCGGGAGAGACNTCNGGCAGGTCGAAGGGCNTGGCAGCGATGAGGAGGTCTTCCTCTTCCTCTGCGTCGACCCATTCCACNATGCCGTTTGACACCAGGTCGTTGAACGTCCACTCGCCGGACTTCAGCCTGTCTAGGTCGGANGCNGTGAGTGTGAGGTTGCCGCCATCGAGGATNAGGAGCGGCCTCAGCATCCTGCCTCTGTCCGTGTTGATGTATATGTCGCGGTTGGCGGAGTCGTGCCTGAGGCTGACCTCCGGNCGTATCTTGCCCTGTCGCCTTCTGCGCTTGAATTGGGTNACGAGTCTGTTCGGGTCCTTGTGCAGCCCGAAGATGTCCCCGTTNACGTGTATCCTGGACCCCTCGGCCCATCCGTCGGGATTGGAGTTGACTCCGGCCTCGGCGAGTAGCGCCTTGACNTCCTCCTCNGGGACCTCCTCCGAGACGTCGATCATCTGCGCTGCGTTCTTGACCAGTCCGCAGTTCTGACCCTCGGGGGTCTCGTTGGGGCAGAGCCTTCCCCACTGTGTCGGGTGAAGGTCCCTNGCCTCGAAGTGTGGCTGGCTCCTGACGAGCGGGCTCGTGACCCTCCTCATGTGGGANAGTGCCGCGAGATACGTTGTCCTGTCGAGCAGCTGGCTNACNCCGGATCTTCCGCCGACCCAGTTGCCNGTNGCNAGNGCGTGCATTATCTTGGAGGTGAGCACGTCTGGCCTCAGGCANGCGTTGATCCTGAGCTCCCTCTTCCTGTTGTGGTGCCTCTCGAGCTGGTACTTCAGGTCGCGGGCGAGTTGCTGCAGGCTGACTCTGAACAGNTCCTCTATGAGNTCGCCTGCGAGCCTGACGCGCTTGTTTGCGTAGTGNTCCTTGTCGTTTGGNTCCTCGTTCTTGATGGCCATCTCCAGNACCTGTCNGACGATNCGCCCGAGGAATATCGCCTTCTTGTTGCGATGCTCCATNGACTGGCCCAGGTGGGGGAGGAGCTCCTTGTCCAGGAGGTTCATGATTCTCGTTTCCCTGTACTCCTTCTGCTGACCGGCGGCGAATTTCTTCTCGAGCCANGCGAGCGCCTCGTCCTCGGTCTCGACGCCGTACTCCTCGTTGTCCTTGACGTCGTTGAGGTTGGCGACTGTGTACTTCATGGCCTCGACGGGCCCTGCTATGGCTGCGAAGATGTCCCTGTCGTTGTCCATCCCTAGTGCCCTCATGAGGAGCACGACGGGGATGGCGGTCGTTCCGGCGCTTGGTATCTTGACCATCAGCATGCCNTCTCTCCTCTTCTCGACGTTGAGGGGCTTCCTCACGCCGTCTCTCTGGGAGAATATCTTGGCGACCTCGGTCTCGTGAGCGTATTTCTTGTTCTTCTCGACGGTGACTCTGTTGGGTGCTAGGTCCTCCATCGAGATGAGGACGCGCTCCGTTCCGTTGATGATGAAGTACCCGCCAGGGTCGAGCGGGTCCTCGCCTGCCTTCTCGAGGAGCTTCCTGTATGACTGCGCGTCCTCGTCGGAGGTCGCGGGNGAGAGAGGCCTCTCATCNACGTTGTTGGCGTGCAGGTTGCAGCGNGCGGACCTCACCATGATCGGGAGGTTCCCGATGTGCACGCTCTCCTCCTCGTCCGGGAGGGGCTTGTCGTCCCTCACGATCTTGAAATCGAGNTAGACGGGGGAGAAGTAGGTGAGCTTCCTGATTCTGGTCTCCATTGGAGTCGCCGGGTGCTCTGCGCCGTTGGCCTCCCTGACGGTCGGCTTTCCGAGCCTTATGTTCTTCATGCGGACGATGATCTCCTTGTCCAGGACGTCGAGCTTGATCATGCCGCCCTCGTCGTCCTCGACGGGCTCGTCCTCGCCGATCCTGATGGATCGGACGATTTTCTCCATCCTGCTGAGCGAGCCGTCGCCGAGCGGGATGCAGTCATTGTAGGATGCGAGTTGGTGGTTTACCAGGCTTCTCTGCTTGAAATACGACTCTACTATCTCCTTCATTCAATCACCTCAGGCGCTCTCCACGATCAGCCTGTAAGCAGTACTGCTGCCGGCACTCGGGCTGTGTCGAACGATTCGTAGGACTCGATTGGCCAGCCATCCCGCGGGAAGGTCGTCGACCTCGAGCTCTGTGGCCTCCTTTATCGCCTGGACGGCGGGGTCCGTGATGAGTATCTTGGGCAGGAGCTCCTTCGCGAGCCTCTCGTTGCCCTCCTGGTCTGTCCTGACCATGCTCCAGGGGGCGAGTGCCTCGAACTCGTCGTCGATCTCGACCAGCTCGTGGTGCGGGACCAGGATGTGGTTCAGGACGTTGAATCGGTCGTTGCCCTCCGGTATGTCCTCCAAGAGAGCCGCGGCGCGGGTGAGCGTGACGCTGGAGCTTGAGGACCTTCGCCTCGACTTGCTCTGCTCCTCGATGATGCCCATGACGCGGTCGAGCTCGGTCTCGTCGTCGACGAGCTCCGTTCGCTTGGCGATCTCGTCCCTCGTCATTCTCCTGATCGCGTCGAGATTGGCATCTGTTGCGAGGGCTATCGCGTGATTCTCCGCGATGCCCAGTTCAATCAGACGCTTTTTAGTCGAACTCTTTACTGCCACACCAAAGCCTCCATCTACCGAGCAGTGCCACGGAAACGTAGCATAGTCGGGCGGGCCTGAGGGGATTCGAACCCCCGGCCACCGGGTTAAAAGCCCGGCGCTCTACCTGACTAAGCTACAGGCCCATGGCATATGCTGGGCAGGTCCCCGGACCCTAGTGGTGTTTATGAACGTTGTCGAGAGTGTGAATT